>NZ_JBSFNK010000013.1:0-313764 GCF_053587055.1 Nonomuraea sp. NPDC003707
CCGCTCAACTACTTCCTCGGCAAAAGGCAGGTGCCCGCATGACCGCGCTGAGAAGGCTCGGTGCCGAGGCGATCGCGCTGGTGCTGGCCGGGGTGATCTTCCTGATCCCGTTCGCGCTCATGCTGCTGACCGCGGTCAAGGACCAGACGCAGGCCACCGACCTGGACTTCGCCTGGCCGGCCAACTGGCCGATCGTGCAGAACTTCGTGGACGTGATCGAGGCCCGCGACTACGTGCTGCTGCGCGCGTACGTCAACAGCACCGTCCTGACCGTCGCCTCCGTCGCGCTGATCGTGGTGTTCGCCTCCATGGCCGCGTTCGTGTTGCAACGCAGGGTGGGGAAGGTCGGCAGGGTGGCCGACTTCCTGGTGCTGTCCGGCCTGATCATCCCACCGGCGATCGTGCCCACGATCTGGCTGTTGCAGGGATTGGGACTGTTCAAGACCCTGCCCGGGCTGATCCTGGTGGAGGTGGCCTTCGGGCTGTCGTACGCGGTGCTGCTCTTCCGGGCATTCATCGCGGCCATCCCGCGCGAACTGGACGAGGCCGCCCAGATCGACGGCTGCACCGGGCTCGCGCTCTTCTTCCGGGTGATCTTCCCCCTGCTCAAGCCGGTCACCATCACCGTGATCCTGACCACCTCGGTGGCCATCTTCAACGACTTCGTCAACCCGCTCTACTTCACCCCCGGCGACGACAACGCCACCGTGCAGGTGACCCTCTACAACTTCCAGAGCCAGTACAACACCCAGTGGAACCTGCTCTTCATGGACATCGTGCTCATCACGATCCCACCGCTGCTGCTCTTCATCTTCTTCAACCGCAAGATCGTCGCCGGCATGACCGCCGGCGCCATCAAGGGATGACATGACCTGGGGGCGGTGCGTATCCGGAAAGGCTGCCTGATGATTCACCACCACGAGTTCCAGCACCGAGGGCTGACCCTGCGCTCCAGCGTGCACATTCCTGAGGACCAAGCCACCGCCCGCAGGCCCACGGTGGTGTTCGTCCACGGGTTCTCCAACAACCGTATGGAGAATCGTTCCTTCGTCCTCATGGCGCGGCTGCTGGAGAGCGTCGGTATCGCGTCGGTCCGGTTCGACCTGTCCGGGCACGGGGAAAGCGACGGAGATTTCTTCGACGTCACCATCACCAACGAAATAGCCGAAACCACGTCGGTTGTGCGGGCCGTCCGTACCTTCGGCTTCGCCGACCCCGAGCGTGTGGCCCTGGTCGGGATGAGCATGGGCGGCGTCGTCGCGGGCATCGTCGCCGCCGAGGAACCCGGAATCCGGGCCGCGTGCCTGTGGTCGCCGGCCGCGGTCGCCCCCTTCGAAGTGGGCTCGGGCTACCTCAAGGGCCGCGACATCGCCGCCGAGATCAGGGAGAAGGGCTATTTCGACGCCGACAGCCACCGCATGAGCCCCGCCCTCGTCGAGGACATCGCCGGACTCGACGTCTATGGCCGGTCCTGCGGTTATGCCGGGCCGGTGCGCATCATCCATGGTGACAAGGACGACATCGCCCCTGTCGCCTACGCTCGCCGCTATCTCGACCACTACGGCGGCAACGCCGAACTGGAAGTCGTCCCCGGAGCCGACCACGGATGGAGCACCGTTCCCCACCGCACCCGGCTGCACGAGTCGACGCTGCAGTTCCTCGGCGAACATCTGGAACCCTCCGCATAACCCGCTCCGGAGGGGAGTGCATGCGCGTGCTGGGGGTGACCGCCCGCCGCTTGGTCGGCGATCACGAACGGTTCCCACCTCGACGTCGATCATCAGTGCGTCCGAACGACTTCGCAGGCGGCCCCGGACAGCGGCGTGATCACGAGCCGATCGCCCTGCCACCCAATGCGGGCTGGCCGCAAGCGCGGCCATACACGTCTGACCAACTTCTACGCGATGTCGAACTTGAAGCGTCGGGCGCGCGTATCTCGTTCTGACGACGGCCGCGACCCCCTCTGTGGATGCCGCCTGATGACTCTCAAGGCCGGGCCGCATCCACAGACGGAGAGAGGGATTTATGAGACATCGACATGGTTCCCGCGTCCGCCGAAGGACGGCGGGTATGCTCACGGCCCTGGCTGTCATGAGCAGCGGTCTCACGGCCGGCGCTGCACATGCGGCGGCAGGCGGGGCATCCGGAACGGCTTTCGCGCCGGCCATCTCCTGCCCTTCTGTTGCGGACAGGCTGGGCCAAGTCCCCGCTCGCGCTCAGGCGGAAGTGGAGCGGAACCTGCAGCAGTTGGAGACCCAGATCGCTGAGGCGAATCGGCGGCTGGCAGGCTCGGCGGGGCAGGGCGGCCCGAACTTCGTGCAGAATGCGATCATCGGACCGTTGCGTGACAAGCGGACGGCGGCCCTTCAACGGATCCAGATCGCCTTCCAGCGCGCCGGCGCCCAAGCACCGACCGGCCTCCAGGGCTTGGCCGGCTGCACTGTGCAGGACGATGAGGCTGGGAACAACAACGGCGATCAGGGCAACGGCGATCAGGGCAATGGCGATCAGAGCGATGGTGGCCAGGACAACGGTAACCAGGGCGACGGTGGCCAGGACAATGGTGGCCAGGACAACGGCGAGCAGAACAACGATGGCCAGGGCAACGGTGGCCAGGACAATGGTGGTGCCGCTGGTCAAATCTCCTGTCCTGATGTGGCGGACAGGCTAGGCCAAGTCCCCGCTCGCGCTCAGGCGGAAGTGGAACGGAACCTGCAGCAGTTGGAGACCCAGATCGCTGAGGCGAATCGGCGGCTGGCAGGCTCGGCGGGGCAGGGCGGCCCGAACTTCGTGCAGAATGCGATCATCGGGCCGCTGCGGGACAAGCGGACGGCGACCCTTCAACGGATCCAGATCGCCTTCCAGCGCGCCGGCGCCCAAGCGCCGGCCAGCCTCCGAACCCTGGCGACATGTGAGCTTCGGAACGGCAATCCGGGCAACGGGAACGGCGGGAACAACGGGAACAACGGAGGCGGCGAAAACAACGGAGATGGCGGAGACGGCGAGAACAACGGAAACAACGGGAACAATGGGAACGGCGGAGGCCAGGCCAGGGGACCCGTTCCGGAGGACTTCGTTGACATCCGTTCTGTACAACCGAATGTGAGAACGCCCCGCACGCAGCAGGACGGCTCCAATGGGACCTTCAGCGTGGACTGCGGACGCAACGAGAAGCGCATCTTCAACTCTGACAACGTCATCGTGGCGCCCGGCGTGTCCAACGGTGCGCAGCATACGCACGACTACGTGGGGAACGAGTCCACCAACAACCAGTCCACCAATGAGAGCCTGCTGGCGGCCAGTACCACCTGCCGCAACGGCGACAAGTCCACGCACTACTGGCCCGTGCTGAGAGCTCTGGGGCAGGAGGAATTCGACGCCAACCGGCGAGGCGGCGGGCTTGACCTGAACGTCGGCAAAATCCTCACTCCGGTCTCGGTGCAGATCACCTTCAAGGGCAACCCGACCGGCAAGGTGGTGGCGGCTCCGCAGTTCCTGCGCATCATCACCGGCAACGCCCGGGTCGGGGGAGCCGAAGCCAACGCCGGGTGGACCTGCACCGGCTTCGAGAACCGCCAATTGACGGACAAGTACCCGCTCTGCCCGCGAGGTAGCAGGCTGGTGCGGGTCTTCGATTTCCAGAGCTGCTGGGACGGCCAGAACGTCGACAGTGCCAACCACCGCACCCATGTCACCTTCCCGCAGGCCGACGGCAGTTGCCCGCAGGGCTTCCAGCCCATTCCCGCGCTGGAACACCGGCTCGTCTACAACGTGCCGCAGGGCCCCAATTTCGCCGTCGACACCTTTCCCGAGGAACTGCACAAGCCGGTCACCGACCACAGCGACTTCATCAACCTGATGAACGAGCAGCAGATGGGGCGGGTCGTCGACTGCATCAACAGTGGCAGACGCTGCCGCTGACCCTGAATTGAGCAAGGCGTGGCCGGGCGACTGGCCACGCCGTCCTCATCGCCAGGAGCAAGACCACATCAGGTGCGAGAAAGGGCAACATCATGGCTGGCTTCTCCCGCCCGCGGCGCGCTCAAGGCGCCGCGCCAGCGGCTGTGGCGCGTCTGACCGGCGCCATCAGGAGGCGAGATCACGGCGGCATCGTCCTGTCGCTGGCCATCGCCTCGGCGCTCACGCTCACCGGATGCGGTGTGCAGGCCGAGGCGGCCGATGGGCCGAAGTCGGCCAGGAGCACTGCCGCCTCCGGCGGGAACGCACCCCGCACGTACACCGTGGAGCAACTGGCGGCCGCCATCGGCTGCACCGCCGAGATCACCCTCAAGGCACTGGACTACCGACAAGGGGAATGCACCAGCGACGGGATTCCGTACGTGTTCCTCGACTTCGTCACGGTTGAAGGCCAGCGTGAGTGGCTTGACTACGCCGAGATGTACGGCGGCCTCTACCTCGTCGGCGATCGATGGGCGCTGTCGGCCAAGTCCAAGTCCTTCATGCAGGAATTGAGCAGGAAACTCGGGGGCAAGGTCGAGGAACATGGCCCTGTTGGCGCTGCCCCGTCCCCGAGGTGACAGCGCGCTCTTCAGCATCTGCTGGGATATGGCAGTTCCGGAGCGTAGGAAGACCACAGCGCGCGCGTCATTCCTTCGCCGTTCAATCTCTCGCACGCCAACTGCGCAACGTTGTCGCGCACCCGTCCGACCATGGAGACGTCCCACAACGAGAACGAGGAGTTCGTGTGCGCGACAAGAGTCCCGTCTCCGGGCAGGAAGACCAGGGAAACAACCAGCAGTTCGTTGGTGTCCATGGCCGGCCCTATCCGATGAACACGCCCGATATCGGAGATGTCCCACAGGATGATGCTGCCGTCCACACTTCCCGTGGCCAACAGGTCGGCGTTCTTCGAAAAGGCCACCGCGGAGACGGGTCCGACCTTCCCGGTCAGGCCGGTGACGATCTTCCTTGGCGCTTCCGGCGTGCTGATATCCCACAGACTGAACGAAGCGGTGGTGTGTCCGACGACGAAGAATCGCCCATCAGCCGAGAGGCCGACCGATGAACGGAAGGAACCGATGAGGCCGGTGGGAACGGTCCCGACCTGCCGCGGCGAACGAGGATTGGAGATATCCCAGATCTTGGCACTGTCATCCACGCCCACACTGACCAGAATCCGCTTGCTCGAAGCCAGCAGGACATCCCTGAGTTCGCCTCCATGGTGGATCGTCACCAACTCGGCAGGAGTCTCCACCCTCCGCATGTCGGTGAGACGCACCGCGCCACGCACGTCCGCGCTGGCAAGCATGGCCCCGTCAGCGCTCCAGGCGAGGGACACGACAGTGCCCGTGTGCCCGGAAACCGCGGTGGGGAGTGGTACGAAGCCGCTCCGCCCGGAGGCTTTCCAAATCTTGACACCGAAGTCGCCTGGGCCGCTCGGCGTGGCAAGGAAGCGTCCGTCCGCCGAGAGGGCCGAAGCGTACGGACCGCCTTCGGAGTTCTTGTCCGGTGGCGCCCAGAACCTGATCGTCGGCAGAGCCACCGGCTTGCCTGGGTCGCCGACATCCCACAGCATGGCCTGACCGTTCTCCGCGCCGTCGGCCAGGATGTCGCCTCCAGCGGACAGCGTCGCCGAGGTCGGTCCCAGAGCGCTTCCCGGCAATTTCTGCTGCCCGGGCAAGGGAACACCCAGAAGGTGAGGGCGAGTCCTGGCGTCCGACATGTCCCACAGCATCACCGAACCGTCCTGTCCGGCGGTGGCCAGCAGCGATCCGTCCTTGGACAGCGATATTCCGAGAACCGGCCCACGGTGGCCGGTAAGTGGAATGTCGGTTCGATCGGGGGCCAGGAATCCTTGCTCGGAAAGCTTGACGCCGACCGGAAACTTCAATATTTGAACCGTGCCGTCCTGGCTGCTGCAAATCAGGCGCGTGCCGTCCGGCGTGAAGGTCATGGATGTGATCTTGTCGGTCTGGTTGGTGGCCGACGTCGTGTCGCTGACCTTTCGCGGTGACGCTGGATCCGTCAGATTCCAGATGGTCAGGCCGACGTCCTCGGTCGCCATCACCAAGAGGTCGCCATCGGGAGAGAAGGCCAGATCGCTGATAAGTGAGGACGGGGCCGGAATGGGTTTCCCGAGTCGATGTGCGGCTTGCGGGTCGGCCACATCCCACAATTGCATTTTCTGTGAGCTGCCGTCCGCGACCGCCAGCAGGCGGCCGTCCGCCGACATTGCCAGAGGCGGGTTGTCATGACTCCCCGCTCGAGATCTGAAGTTGGCGGCGACCTTCAGATCCCCGTCGGGCCGAACCTGCAGGAGTGCGGCATTGGCAGGATTGCCGACCACGAGTTTCTGCCCGTCGGCGGCCCAGACGATGTCGGTCACATTGCTGCCGAGCCCAGGGATCTGCCCCAGCTTCCTTGGCTTGTCCCGGGTCGACATGTCCCAGAACGACACGGAATCCCGGTCTCCGACGACCAGCATCTTGCCATCGGGCCGCCAGGCCAGTGCGGACACCACGTCCTTGAACGTGGTGAGAGGCGAGCCGATCGATTGCGGACGGTGTGGATCGGAAACATCCCAGAGTTTGAGCGTGGCATTGTCGTCACCGCTGGCCATGACGGCGTCCTTGGGTGACATCGCCACAGACTCCACACGACCCTTGAAGTCGAGAATGGTGCCTTCGTAGCGCGAGGTCGTCAAAGTCTGCAACAGGCTTGCGTGCGTGGCTCGATTGGGGTCCAGCCGGTACGCGGCGACCCCCAGTTGCAGCGCCAGGCGCGGGTCGGACTCCCGGACCGCCTCCGCGCCGGCGACCATGCTTCGGGCGGTCGCCACCTGTGCCTGGCGCTGTGCCGCCCTGCTCTGTGACCATGCCACGAACGCGCCCGTCGAAGCGATGAGAGTGAGTACGACCAGCGCCGCTATCGCACCGCGCCTGATTCTGCCGCGTTGCCGTTCGTGGGCGACGGACGCCTCGAAGAACTGCTCCGAGTTCGATTCGAGCTGGTGGTGGTCGATCGCCTTGGCCACCCGTTCCCTGACCGCGTCGAGCCGCCCGCCCCGGTAGAGCAGAGAGGGATCACGGTCGACCATCCACGCTTTCGCGTCCGCGGCGAGCTCGTCGCGCAGGATCAGCCATTCTCGATTCTCCTTCACCAGGTCCTGAAGGAGTGGCCAGGCCTGCAGCAGCCTCTCGTGACTGATACGGACGATCTCTCGATCGGTAGTGATCAATCGGGCCGCGTCCAGCGCCTTCACGGACTGCAACGCCGCCTCGGGATCCAGGCCTCGTAGGAGGTCGCCCTGGTTCACGGGTCGCGCTGTGACGATCGGCTCGGTGTCGATGTTCGAGACATCGCCACTGATTTTGATGAGCCTGAGCATGATGCTCTGCGTGGCCAGCTGCGCCGAAGGGGTGAGCGCCTGGTAGGTGTCATCAGCTGATCGCTCGATCGCCCGCTCTATGCCTCCGCTCTCCCGGTAGCCTCGCACTGTCAGCCGTCTGCCCTCCCGACGTTTCCACGTCTCCCAGAGCGAGTGTGAGAGCAGCGGCAGAGATCCGGGTTCAGGACCTTGTGGGCGAAAGGCGCCTAGTTCGTGCAGGACCAGATCCGCCAGCCCTTCATCCAGTTCCAGGCCCAGCATCGTCGCAGGTCGCTCGATGGCCGCACGTAGCTCTGGCGGCTTCATCGGCTCGATCACGAATTGCCTGTCCTGAAGGGCAGCGGACAGTTCCGGATGCCGGGTCGCCTGGCTGTAGAAATCCGCGCGGAGTGCGCCGATGACGACTGCCGGAGGCCGGCCGGTCCGGGGATCAGGAAGGGTCATGGCGTGCAGGCAGCGAATGAACCTGCTACGCAGTCCTTCGTCCTCGCACAGAGTGAATATCTCTTCCAGTTGGTCGACCAGGAGGATCAGGCGCACGCCCGGGCGGTCGGCGAGCAGATCTGTGGCCAGGCGGCAGGAGTGGTCGGGGTCGGAGAACACCCGATTGAAGGCTGCCGGGTCATCAGGGGCCAGTCGCGCGGCCAGTGCTTGAACGGGAGACGATCCCGGGGTCATGCTGATGCAGGGCCAGCCGCTGGTGCCGGATATGTTGAGATCTCCACGACGCATTCTCGCGAGCAGGCCGGCCTGCAGCAGCGAACTCTTTCCACTGCCTGACGCGCCGACCAACAGCATGACCCCGGCAGTGCTCAGCCGATCGGCGATCTTCTTGAGAATCGCGGAAGTCAGCTCGTCGCGTCCGTGGAAGATCTTCGAGTCCTCCTCGCCGAACGGTTGGAGGCTCAGATAAGGGCTGCGCCCCGGTAACTGGGCCTCCTTCTGCATGGGAGAGAGCTCTTGTGAAGCAGATCGATTTGACGACAGGATGATATGGCCGCTTCGTCCTCCTTCCTGCCGGTGAGGCAGTGGGCCGCTTCTCTCCCACATTCTGCGGAGGATGAAATGGTAGGCGTCGTCAAGGGTCAGGAAATTACCGGCGAGGGGATCGCCGTTGTCCAGCAGCGAGATCAGGTCACCGGTGAATGTGGTGTATTCCTGGTCTTCGGGTGCCAGCGCGAGTTGTTCGGCGGAACCGAGGAGGTACAACCCATGGGTCGGGGACGGCTGAAAGACTGATTCCGGTGCCCAGGACCCCAGGTCCGTGCGTCCGGAGAAGCAGCAGTCCAGGACGACCACGGTCGAGGCGGTCGGCGAGCCGGCGATGGCCTGCCGCAACATCGATGTCGAGTAGGCCTGGAGTTCCGCGAGGCCAGGTGTGAGCGTGCCGGTGGAAGACGCTGCCAGGTAGAGCTGTCCTTCCGAACTCCAGAGCCCGTGGCCGATGTAGTAGACCAGCAGTATGGTCTTGGCCTTTTTTGCCTCTTCGGTCACTGCGGATCCGATGGCCAAGGCATTGGGCGGATTCAGCAGCAGGCGAATATGCTCGTCCGGCACGCCACACCTGTTCACCAGGCGGTCCCGTAGTGCGGTGATGGTCCGTTCGACGGCGGGCACCGCCGGCAGTTGAGAGTCACCGTGGTCGGCGGTGCCGATCAGCAGGACACGCACACCCTCACCCGACAGGTCACTCATCCGTCGTCCGCCCCTGATCGTGTTTCTCCTCCGCTTGGCGGAGTTCACGGAGGACCGACCCCACTTGCTCCCGCAATTCCGCGGGCGAAAGTGCTTTGACCTGAGTCGCATCGATATGGATTTGATGCCCGTCGGGCAGGTCTACTCGAACCTTGACCGCGCCGCTTTGTTGCCGTACCCAGGACAGCAGAGCAGAAGCGAATGCGGTGCCCGCCGCACCAGAACTGAGAGCAACGACAATGCTTTCCAGAAACGGCCCCAAAGTGCCGGGAGGTGGCGGGGCCGTCACGTCATTGACACGGCCTTTCAGCTCGGCCGTGCCTCCGATCCAGTGGCGCAACGACTCCAGGTGGCGTGAATCTTCTTCATCTTCGATCGATACGCGTACGTCCATGACGTCCCTCCTGGTGGGCCACGTTCGCGTACCTAAGATAGAGCGAAAGTACACGGAAATCATAAGATCAAATAACTTGAGTCCGAAGCGCGTAACTTACGTCCATTTGTATTATGCAGAAACACCCTACGGCTGAAATGTCAAGATGTCCGAACGGCCAACGCTGCAGGGCATCTCGACGAGCCGGTTGGCTGTCACGACCGTATCCGTGGGTGGCGTTGCGGCTCGCCGACCTCAGTGCGCCGGTGGGGGATGGGTGGACGCGCCGATGGGGGCTTCCGGCACGGCCTCGCCCGCAGTGTGGGGCGGCGGATAACTATGTATATCCAGTAGGAAATGTTGACTTTAGGTGATCCGGCTCGTAGCTTCGTGGGCATGAGCCAGGCCGCGAACCTGACCCGGCGCCCGCACGTGGACCACGGCCACGTCGCCAGCGCGCAGTGTCGCTGATCACGAGATCTCATCCATCGACCCCCCTCTCCAGAGGAGTGATTTCGTGATCGAAAGTGGAGGCGGCTCGTGACGCTGCCGGAGGTGCAGGAGGTCTCGCGCCAGGACGCGGAGCGGCCCCTGGAGGTGGTCACGGCCCGGCACCCGCTGCGGTGGCTGGCCGCGGCAGGCGTGCTCGTCGTACTCGCCATGGTCGCCAGCGCCCTGATCACCAACCCCGCGTGGGAGTGGCCCATCGTCGGGCAGTACCTGTTCGCCCCGTCGGTGGTGCGCTCGGTGCTGCTCACGCTGGAGCTGACCGCGCTGGGCATCGTGCTCGGGTTCGTGCTGGGCACGCTGCTGGCGCTCATGCGGCTCTCGCCCAACCGGCTGCTGTCGTCGGTGGCCTGGGCATACGTGTGGCTGTTCCGGTCGGTGCCACTCATCCTGCAACTGCTGTTCTGGTACAACCTCGCGCTGCTCTACCCCAGGCTGTCGGTGGGCGTGCCGTTCGGGCCGGCGTTCTTCGACTTCGGCACGATGGACCTGATCGGGCCGCTGACCGCGGCGGCGCTCGGGCTGGCGCTGCACCAGGCCGCGTACGCCGCCGAGATCGTCCGCGGCGGCCTGCTGTCGGTGGACCACGGGCAGCGGGAGGCGGCGGCCGCCCTGGGGTTGCCGCCGGCGCGGCGGCTCTTCAGGATCATCCTGCCGCAGGCCATGCGGACCATCGTGCCCACCGCGGGCAACGAGATCATCGGCCTGGTCAAGGGCACCTCGGTCGTCTACATCATGGCGCTGCCGGAGCTGTTCTACCAGGTGCAGGTGATCTACAACCGCAACGGCAGGGTCATGGCGCTGCTGCTGGTGGCGGCCATCTGGTACCTCATCCTGACCACCGCCCTGTCGATCGTGCAGTACTACGTGGAGCGGCACTACGGCAGGGGGCGCGGATGAGCGCCATGGTGAGGTTGCGCGGCGTGCACAAGAGCTTCGGCGCCCTGCACGTGCTGCGCGGAGTGGACCTGGACGTCCGCCAGGGGCAGGTGCTGGTGATCCTGGGCCCCTCGGGGTCGGGGAAGTCCACGCTCCTGCGGACGATCAACCACCTGGAGAAGGTGGACCGCGGCTCGGTCCGCGTCGATGGCCAGTTGCTCGGCTACCGGCAGGCCGGCGACCGCCTGTACGAGCTGCCGGAACGCGAGGTGCTGCGCCAGCGCACCCAGATCGGGTTCGTCTTCCAGTCGTTCAACCTGTTCCCGCACCTCACCGTCAGGCAGAACCTCATGGAGGCGCCGCTGTCGGCCCAGGGCCGGCCGCGGGCCGAGGTGGCGCCGCTGGCCGAGCGGCTGCTGGCCCGGGTGGGGTTGGCGGACAAGGCCGACGCCTACCCGCGCACGCTGTCGGGCGGGCAGCAGCAGCGGGTCGCCATCGCCAGGGCGCTCGCGCTGGAGCCCAAGCTGCTGCTGTTCGACGAGCCGACCTCGGCGCTGGACCCCGAACTGGTGGGCGAGGTGCTGGACGTCATCAAGGACCTCGCCCGCGGCGGCACCACGATGATCGTGGTCACCCACGAGATCGGGTTCGCCCGGGAGGTGGCCGACATCGTGGCCTTCATGGACGCCGGCCGCATCGTCGAGCTCGGACCGCCCGCACAGCTCCTGGACGCCCCCGCCCACGAACGTACCCGCACCTTCCTCAGCAAGGTTCTCTGATCCCGAAGGACACCATGACATGCGCGCTTCGCTCGCGCGGGCCCTCGCCGTGCCCGCGCTCCTCCTCCTGACCGCCGCCTGCGGCGCCGAGCCCGCCGTCACCGCCCCGTCGGCCACCGCCGCCCCCGTGGTGGCGGGCAAGAAGATCAACCTCAGCCCTGACCAGAACCGGGTACGGGCCGACAAGGTGAACGCGATCGCGGCCCAGGTGCCCAAGGACGTCGCCGCCGACGGCAAGCTCGCGGTGGGCTTCAGCGGCCAGGGCGCGGCGCCTCTGGTGTTCCGCGCCGACGACGACACCACCCTGATCGGCGTGGAGACCGACCTCGCCCAGCTCGTGGCCGACGTGCTGGGCCTGGACATCTCCCCGCGGATCAGCTCGTGGGAGAACCTCTTCCTCGCCGCCAAGTCCGGCAAGGACGAGGTGGTCTTCAACAACGTCACGGTCACCGAGGAGCGCAAGGACACCTACGACTTCGCGACGTACCGGGTCGACCAGCTCGGCTGGCAGGTCCCCGGCAACAGCCCGATCAAGCAGATCGCCAAGCCGGCCGACATCGCCGGGCTGCGCGTCTCGGTCGGGTCGGGCACGAACCAGGAGAAGATCCTGCTCGACTGGGACAAGCAGAACAGGGCCGCCGGGCTGAAACCGGTCGAGATCCTCTACTACGAGAAGTACAGCGACGTGCTGCTGGGGCTCAAGTCCGGCCGCGTCCAGGCGTACTTCGGCCCGAACCCCACCATCGCCTACAACATCGCCGTCAGCGGCGGCTCCAGGATCGTCGGCACCTTCTCCGGCGCGGGCCCGGACCTGCAAGGACTCATCGCGGCCATGACCAAGAAGGACAACGGCCTGGTCAAGCCGCTCAACGAGGCGCTCAACACCGTGATCGAGAACGGTAAGTACAAGGAGGTGCTCGACCGGTGGGGCCTGGGCAACGAGGCGATCCCCGAGTCGCAGATCAACCCGCCCGGCCTGCCGCGGCAGGAGTCATGAGCGAGCTCACCGCGGAGGTGCGGCTCGTCCCCATGTCGGACCCGGCTGCCGCGCCGCTGCTGGCCGGGCTGCAACTGGAGTACACCTCCCGGTACGGGCCCAACGACGAGCTGGCGAGGTATCCGGAGTCCGAGTTCGCGCCGCCGTACGGGGCGTTCCTGATCGTGGTGTCCGGCGGCGAGACCGTGGCCGGCGGCGCGTTCCGCCGCTACGACGCGGCGACCGCCGAGGTCAAGCGCGTGTGGACGCACCCGCGCCACCGCCGCGAAGGGCTCGGCCGCCTCGTCGTACGCGAGCTGGAGCGGGAAGCGCTGCGCCGCGGGTACGGCCGGATCTACCTGACCACCGGGCCGCGCCAGCCCGAGGCCGTGCGCCTCTATCTGGCCAGTGGCTACGACCCGCAGTTCGACGTCGCCGACCGCCCCGCGCAGGGCCCGCTCGCCTTCGTCAAGGATCTGCATGGATTCCTGTAAAGCGAGTAGGGAAAGTTGACTATCCGCGACGTGTGATCGTACATTACCGGCATGAACGAGGACCGCGACGTGGCCGTCCGCACGGACCTCCCGGGGGATATGCACTGGTACGACCTCCCGGACGACGAGGCCGAGCTCGAGCAGGAGGAGCAGCCCTCCGCGCCGCGGCGGCCCTGGTGGCGCCGGTCGGCGTTCACCGATGCCGCCGAGGCGTGACGGCGGCCACAGAGGAAACGTTCAAAGGAAGGTCATCGTCCGTGCCCAGCCCCGAGCCGTCGCCTAGTGTCGCGGACATGTCGATCGACGAGAACGCCACCCTGCTCCCCGACCCCGATCGCGCCGTGGTCGCGGTCGAGCCGCCGGTCGCGGGGGAGGGGCACTGGGCGGGCGCGCCCAGCGCGGTGGCCGCGGACGGGCTGATCTACCTCGCCTACCGGCTGCGCCGCCCGGTCGGGCAGGGACGCGGGTACGCCGTCGTGGTCGCCGCTCGGCGGACGGCGAGCGCTTCGAGACGCTGACCACCGTCACCCGTGAGCAGATGGACGCCGAGTCCCTGGAGCGGCCCGCGCTGGTACGCCTGCCGGACGGGCGCTGGCGGCTGTACCTGAGCTGCGCCACCACCGGCACCAAGCACTGGCGGGTGGAGGTGCTCGAGGCGGCCGACCCGGCGGCGTTCGACGCGCGCTCGCGGGTCACCGTTCTGCCGGGCGACCCGAAGACCGGAGTGAAGGACACGGTGATCGTACGGCGCGACGGCGTCTGGCACCTGTGGGCCTCCTGCCACCCGCTCGCCGACCCGGATGAGGCCGACCAGATGGTCACGGACTACGCCACCAGCGCCGACGGCCTGGAGTGGACCTGGCACGGCACGGCGCTGAGCGGCCGGCCCGGGCTGTGGGACGCGCGCGGCGTCCGGATCAGCGCGGTGCGCTTCGACGGCGACCGCGTGGTGGCGTTCTACGACGGGCGGGCGAGTGCGGCGGAGAACTACGAGGAGCGCACCGGCATCGCCGCCGGCACGGACCCGGCCGTGCTGACCGCCGTGGGCGAGGCCCCTGCGGCCGAGTCGCCGTATCGCGGCCGGGGCCTGCGTTACCTGGAGCTCGTGGACCTGCCGGGTGGCGGGGTCCGGCTGTACTACGAGTTCACCCGCCCGGACGGCGCCCACGAGTTGCGTACCGAGCTGCGGTGATCAGGACCGGCGGCCGTTACGTGACTGCCGCCGGCCCGGTGGCCGGGCGCCGACCAGCCCGCCGGAGCGCTCGCGGGGGCGGAGCCAGTCGCTGAAGTCCTCGCCGGTGACGCGCTGGAGCAGCCGGATGTCGTCGGCGAAGTAGGGGATGAGCCGCGGGCCGCTGCTCCCAGGACAGGGGCCGCCGGGCGGCGGGCCGTCGGTCAGGAAGAACTTCGGCTCCTTGACGGTGGACAGATAGAGCTCCGGGTGCTGCTGCAGCGCGCTGTGCAAGGCCGTCGTCCCTGCTTTGGGCACACCGGCGATCAGGAAATCAGGCAGGGACACCGGGTTCCTCCTGGCGCTCGTCAAAGTAGACCCATTTTCCTACCAGAAGTATGGGATATCAAGTACCCTATAAGTCGAGTAGGAAATAACTCTTGAAACCCGGAGAGCCCGTGTCCATCACCCAGACGCCGGTCTACGCAAGTCCCGTCGACCACGCCGCGTACGGTCATTACGGCCCCGGCCGTCTGCACCTCTCGCCGGACTGGAACCGCCCGATCTATCCCTTCCAGGGCCGCGTCACCGCCGACGGCTCCAGCGGATTCCGCGCCGAGCCCGGCCGCTACCACCTCTACGCCGCCTGGGTCTGCCCGTACGCCCAGCGCGCCGCCATCGTCCGCAAGCTCAAGGGCCTGGAGGACGTGGTCTCGCTGTCGTACGTCGACGACGAGCGCGACGGCCGCGGCTGGGCGTTCAGGGAGCGCCGCGGCCCCGACCCGGTCAACGGCTTCACCCTGCTGGAGCAGGCCTACGAGGCCACCGAGCACGCGTACGGCGGCCACATCTCGGTCCCCGTGCTCTGGGACCGGCGGACGGGCCGGATCGTCAGCAACAACTTCCCCGACATCACCATCGACCTGGCCACCCAGTTCGAGCAGTGGGCCGACACCTCCGTCGACCTCTACCCGGACTCGCTCCGCCCGGAGATCAACAAACTCAACGGCTGGATCTACTACGACATCAACGCCGGCGTCTCCCGGGTGGCCCGCGCCGCCACCGAGGAAGACCGCGAAAGCGAGCGCCACCGCGTCGTCGCGGCTCTGGAACGACTGGACGAGCGCCTGTCCGGGCAGCGGTTCCTGGCCGGCGACACGATCACCGAGGCGGACGTGCGGCTGTGGGTGACGCTGGCCAGGCTCGACTCCGAGTACAACCGCGGCGACCTCATCAGCGAGCGGACGCTGACCGACTTCGAGCACCTGTGGCCGTACGCGCGCGACCTGTACCAGCGGCCGGCGTTCAGGGAGACGATCGAGGGGCTGCCCGCCGCCTGGGACTCCCCGCACGGGCGGGGCCGATGACGCGCGAGCAGGTCCATCCGGCGGTATCCGGCTCGACATCCCACCAGGACCGAACCGGCGCCGCGCGCCGTCATCGACACCCCGCTCGACACCCCGCTCGACCCCGCTCGGCCCCGTGACCAGCGCTGATCAGACGAGAAAGACCATGAGCACCCTACGCGAGTACCTGTCACACAAACGCACCGCCCTGCTGGCCCGCCGGCAGGCACCCGCCGCCGGGCCGGTCCCGCTGCATGCCCACGTCACCGCCGAAGGCCGCAGCGGGATCCGGCGCATCAGGATCAGGGACTTCCAGATCATCAGCGACAGCGGGTCCGACTTCGCCGGCTACGACCTCGGCCCTACCTCGCCCGAGCTGCAGGCCGGCGTTCTGGGCAGCTGCGTCACGCACATCTTCCTGATCAAGGCGGCCGAGCTGGCGGTGCCGATCGATGCGCTGGAAGTGGACGTACAGGCCGAATACGACCCCAGGGCCCAGCAGCCGGGCGACGGCGACATTCCCGTGTACCCGCACAACTTCACTTATGAGGTGCTGATCGACTCGCCCGCCTCGGACGAGGAGCTGGCGAACCTGCACGCCGAGGTCGAGCGGGTGTGCCCCATCCTCAACCTGATCCGCAACCCACAGCCGGTCAGCGGAACGGTGATCCGGACCCGGGCCGGCGTGCCGGCCCTCTAACGCCGGGACCGCCGGCCGAGCTCGGTGCCGATGTCGGTGAGGATCTGCGCGTAGTCCTCATGATCGAAGGTGAACGGCAGCGCGAACGCGACCCCGTCGATCTCCCGGAAGGCGGCATGGCCGTAGAGCCGTTCGGCGCGCCCGGCGCAGTGCTCGAGGCGGCACATCGCCGGTCCCATGGGCTTCTGCGGCGGGCAGGAGGCGGTCCCGGTGGGCGCCCGAGCCGCGTTGCCTGACGGTGACCGGTCGTGGCGTGCGCGGTCGCGTGGGGTCAATCGCGGTTGGGCGGGGAGTCCGTACCTCACGGCCGTCGGCGCCGAGATTGATCACGGTCGTACGCGTGGTGTTGGATGAAGCGGTGAACCGTGGACCACTGGAGCTGCTGCACAGGGCCGTCGACCGCACCAGGGCCCTGACCCGCAGCCGCCCCGCCACCGGTCGCACCCACGATGACGCCGATCCCGTCGCCGGCAGCCTCGCGACCGACAGCGCCCAGCGCTTCGACCCCTTCCCGCTGCTGCGGGCTCTGGACGCGGCCGGAGCACGGGCCGTGGTGATCGGCCAGGTCGCCGGGATCCTGCACGGCTCAACGGAGCTGACCGGGGACCTCGACCTGCTGTGGGACGGAGCACCGGAGCAGGCCGACGCCCTGGCACACGCCTTCGCCGCCGCCGGCTGCACGTTGCTGGACGACGGACATCCCCCCATCCCGCCCAGGCCGCAGGCGTTCCTGCGTCCCAAGGTGCAGTTCGACTCCCCGCAGGTGAGCGGCGACTGCTGCACGCCCGCCCTGCCGTGGGGAACACTGCCGGTACGCCCCTTGCTCGACCGGGCACTGACCGCCGTCGACACGGACGGTCTGCGGGTGCGCTACCTGCGCCGGGACGACCTCATCCTGATGCGCCGAGCCCTGGGACGCCCCAAGGACCTGCGCCGCGCCGAAGAACTCGAACGCCTTTGACAAGAACGCCGACGGTGACCGCAGGCGTGTGGGACGCCAGTCGGCCAGGCGCGCACGCCCCGGCGGCCTGGACACCCGGCTCGCGACGGTGAGCCCCCCGCCACGACCGGCTCGCTGGCCACGAGGGCACCCACCGGATCCAGCGCCGCGTCATGGCCCGCCGGCTCCTCAAGCGGGCCGGCGAGGAATGGGATTTCGGCGACGAGGCAGAGTTCGTCCGTCGCCTTCCACGGCTCGCACGGCATTACGGCCTTACTCGATGACTGCGAGTTCCTGAGCCTCGGCTGCCGATCGCCCGCGGGCGTGCTCGTCAGGGGCCTCTGCCCTCTGACCGTGGGCAGATGGCGGGTACCACTCCAGGTGGATGCGTGCCGAACCGGCGGTTCCTACGATGGGCGGGTGGTGGTGACTCCCCGCTGGCTGTTACCGGCCGGCCTCGGGCTGCTGATGCTGCTGGTCGGGCTGTCGTGGGCGCAGACGATCACGCGTGGCTGCGGCTGCGGGTGGCCGTTCGCCGGAGGGGGCGCCTTCATCGTTCTCTGTCTCGTCATCGTGCGTACGGCGTCGGGCCGGCTCGCCGAGGTGGCCGGTCTCCTGGCCCCCGCGGCCATAGCGGCGCTCACGGGGCTCGCGGTCAACAGCATCGGCTGGTTCGTCCTGGTGATCTACATCGCGTTCGTCGCGCTGAACCTGCGGCTCTGGCCGGGCATCGCCATGTGGCTCGCCTCGCTTGCCGTGGTGGTCGCGGCGGCGTTCACCACGCCGGACCCCGGGTGGCCCAACTGGCTGGCCGCCGTGACGCTCGTCTTCTGGAGCGGCTGGGCCGCGCGCTACCGCATCGAGGTGGGCGAGCGGCTGCACCGCGCGGAGAGCACCGCCGCCGCTGCCGCCGCCCTGGCCGAACGGCAGCGGCTCGCGGCCGATCTGCACGACATCGTCGCGCACACGCTCGCCGTGACGGTGCTGCATCTGGGGGGTGCGCGGCTGGCGCTCGAGCACGACCCCGGGGAAGCGGCGGCGGGGATCGCCGAGGCCGAGCGCCTCGCCCGGCAGAGCATGGCGGAGCTGCGAAAGGTGGTCCGCGTTCTCGCCGAAGAAGGCTCCGACCCGGCCGTGGTCGCCCCCCAGCCCACCGCGCCCCGGCTACCCGAGCTCTTCGAGGAATACCGGACGGCGGGCCTGGAACTCGAGTCGAGCGTCGACGGTGAGCTGACGGCGGTGAGCCCGACGACCGGGATGGTGCTCTACCGGCTGATGCAGGAGGCACTGGCCAACGCGAGCCGCCACGCGCCGCGGAGTTCCGTCGAGGTACGGCTGCGCATATCGGAGGAAGGCGCCGTACGGGCCACGATCACCAATTCCCTGCCCGGCGGCCCACCTCGGCACAATGGCGGCATGGGACTTCGCGCGATGGCCGACAGGGTGCGCATGGTCGGCGGCCACGTCACCGCCGGCGTCGAGAACGACCGGTGGGTCGTACGGACGGAGCTGCCCGCATGATCTCGGTGGTGCTCGTCGACGACCAGGAGCTCGCCAGGGCAGGACTGCGGACGATCCTGCGCCAGCCGTACGGGTTCGACGTGGTCGGCGAGGCGGCCGACGGCCAGGCCGCGCTGGCGGAGGTCGCGCGCGTCCGGCCCGACGCCGTGGTCATGGACATTCGCATGCCGCGCATGGACGGGGTCGAGGCCACCCGCGCGCTGCTGGCCGCGGATCCGGCGTCCCGCATCCTGGTGCTGACCACGTTCGGCGAGGACAACATTCTGGCGGCGGCTCTGCGGGCCGGCGCGTCAGGGTTCTGCCTCAAGGACGCTCCGGCCGAGGACATCCAGCGGGCCGTACGGGCGGTGGCGGCGGGCGACGGCTGGCTGGACCCCGCCGTCTGCGGGCGGGTCCTGCGGCGTTACCGCGCGGATCCGGTGACCGACCCCGACGCGGTCCGGCGGCTCGGCGACCTCACCGCCCGCGAGCTCGACGTGCTCAAGCTCATCGGCCGGGGGCTCACGAACGCCGAGATCGCCCACCGGCTCGTGATCGGCGAGGGCACGATCAAGACCCACATCGGCCGGATCTTCACGAAGCTGTCGGTGCGCGACCGGGCCGCGGCGGTCGTCTTCGCGTTCGACCACGGCGTCGTCCGCCCCGGGGAGTCGCCGCCTATGCCTGGGGTCTGACCCCAGGTTCTGTTCCCGGCCAGACGACAGACAGCGGGCCATCGGAAACCGTGGAGGCATGCTTCTTCAAGCCCCCCGACTCCGGAACACCGCTCCCTCGCTCCCGGCGATCGCCTGGCGGACCATCGGTCCCATCGCGGGCGTCGTCGTGGTCACCTTGCTGATGCTGAGCCCGTGGTACGGCTACCACCGCGACGAGCTCTACTTCCGCATGCTCGGCCAGACTCCCGCCTGGGGGTACTTCGACCAGCCTCCGCTGACCCCGCTCCTCGCGCGGCTGTCCACGGGACTGTTCGGGGACACCATCGTCGGCCTGCGGGTCGTCCCCGCGCTGTGCGCGGGCCTGCTGATCCTCCTCGGTGCCGCGATCACGCGGGAGCTCGGCGGCCGCGCGAACGCGCAGACGCTCGCCGCCGCCGGCCTCGGCACCGGGATGTTCCCCCTGCTCGCCGGGCACACCCTGCTGACCCAGTCGGCCGACTTCGTGTTCTGGACGGCCTGCATCCTGTGCGTGCTGCGTGCCCTGCTGCGCGGCGACGGGCGATGGTGGCTGGCGGCCGGCGCCGTCGCGGGAGCCGCCACGTTCAACAAGCACCTCATCGTCCTGCTGATCACAGGTCTGGCCACCGGGCTGCTCATCACGGTCGGCGTGGCGGTGAAGGGGCCGCGTGCCGTCTTCAGCGACAGGTGGTTCTGGTCCGGGGCGCTCCTGGCCGCGCTCATCGCCTCTCCGAACCTGCTCTACCAGGCCACCAACGGCTGGCCCCAGCTCACCATGGCCGCCACGCTCAGCGAATCCGTGAACCGGATCATGTTCGTGCCCATGCTGGTGGCGCTGCTCAGCATAGGAGCCTTCGCGATCGCCGTCGCCGGGTGGCTCTGGCTGCGCGGGCGGCCGGAGACCCGGCCGCTGGCCATCGCGTCCCTGGTGACGATCCTGCTCGGCTGGGCGTCGGGAGGACGGGCGGACTATGTCGCCGGGAGCCTGATCTTCGCCTTCGTGGCCGGCTGCGTGCCCGCCGCCGCGTGGACGGAGAGCCGGGTCGCCCGGCGTCGGCTGGTGTGGTGGGGACTGCTCGGCACCTCGGTCATCGGGATCGCCGTGGCGCTGCCGCTGCTCCCGCTGTCGGCGCTCGGCTCCTCGCCGAACGAGGTGTCCAGGGAGTCGGTGGGCTGGCCGCGCTTCGTCGCCCAGGTGGCCGGGGTGTACCGAACGCTGCCGTCCGGAACGGTCGTGCTCACCGCGAACTACGGCGAAGCCGGCGCGCTGGACCGGTTCGCGCCGGACATTCCCGTCTACAGCGGCCACAACGAGCTGTGGTTCCAAGGCCCACCGCCGGAAACGGCGCGGACGGTGGTCGCCGTGGGGTTGCCGCCGGAGCGGTTGCGGCTGCGCTTCACGCGCTGCGAATCCGCCGGGGCCATCGACCACGGCACCGGCGTCGCGAACGAGGAGCAGGGCCTGCCCGTCACGGTCTGCTCAGGACCGCGGACCTCGTGGAAGAGCGCCTGGCCCGACTTCCGGCACGCGAGTTGAGGAGCGATCATGAACACCGTCCTGGTCATCACGCCGACCTACAACGAACGAGACACCCTGCCCGGCATCGTCGGCAGGATCCGCGCCGCCGTACCCGCCGCCCGCATTCTCGTCGTCGACGACAACAGCCCCGACGGGACGGGCCTGATCGCGGACAGGCTCGCGGCCGAGCTCGACGGCGTGCACGTCCTGCACCGGCAACGCAAGGAAGGGCTGGGCGCCGCGTACCTGGCGGGCTTCCGCTGGGGACTCGACCGGGGCTTCGACGCGCTGGTGGAGATCGACGCCGACGGCTCGCATCCTCCCGAGCGGCTGCCCGCCCTGCTGGACGCGGCCGAGCGGGCCGACCTCGTCATCGGCTCCCGCTGGGTGGCCGGCGGCCGCGTGGCGAACTGGCCGCGCAGACGGGAGCTCCTCTCACGACTCGCGAACCGTTACGTACGGCTGGCGCTCCGGCTTCCGGTCGCCGACGCCACCGGCGGGTTCCGCGTCTACCGGGCCGCCGCACTGGAGAAGATCCTCCTCGGAAGCGTGGAGTCGCGGGGGTACTGCTTCCAGGTGGATCTCACGCTGCGAGCCGTCCGTCACGGGTGCACGGTGGCGGAGGTGCCGATCACCTTCGTCGACCGTACGAGCGGGGCGAGCAAGATGAGCGCCGGTGTCCTCTTCGAGGCGCTCTGGCGGGTGACCGTATGGGCCCTCAGGACAGGGACACCCGATACTCACGCACCCACGCGTTCAGCTCGACGAGCTGCACCAGCAGCTGCGCGGCGCTGGCCCCGCCCGGCAGTTGCGCGCGCAGCTCGTCGGCGCCGATCCGTTTCAGCAGGTCGTTGAGCCGCGGCGCGTCGAACATGGCGCGCAGCGGCGACTCGCTCGCGTTCACGATCCACGTCGCCTCGCGTACCAGCGCCTGATCGTGGGCCGGGTTCTGGACGTGCGGGTACGCGCTCTTCTCCCGGGTCAGCGTCGTCGGCGGGAGGATGTCGGCCATCGCGTCCTTGAGCAGGCTCTTCAACCCGCCCGCGCACTTCATCGACCAGGGGACGTTCCAGACGTACTGGACGAGCCGGTGGTCGCAGAACGGCAGCCGCACGTGAAGCCCCTGCGCCGCGCTCATCCGCTCCTTGCGGTCGAGCACGACGGCGAGCGGCCCCGCCATCCCGAGATACAGCACCTCCCGCATGCGCGCGTCCAGCCCCGCCTCACCCGGCAGGCGCGGCACCTCGCCGAGGAGTTGCGCGTAGCGCGCCTTCTCGTCGCCGTCCCGCGCGAGCTCCGGCACGAGGAAGTCGGCGAGTTTCGGCCCGTCCCCGAGCCACGGGAAGGTGTCGCGCCGGATCAGTTCGGTCTTGAAGAGGTACGGATACCCGCCGAAGAACTCGTCCGCCGCCTCGCCGGACAGCGCCACCGTCGTGTCCTGCCGCATCCGCCGGAACAGCAGATACATCGACGCGTCGAACTGCCCCCACCCGGGCAGGTCGCGCGCGCGGCGCGTCGCCGGGATCGCGGCGAGCAGGTCCGGCATCGTCGCCGTGAGCGTGGTGTGCCTGCTCCCCATGTACTCGGCCGCCGCCGCGGCGTACGGCGCGTCCACATCCGGGCGCAGCTCAGTCGGCGCGAAGTGCGCCTTGTCGCTGTCGAACTCGACGCAGTACGTATCGAGCGCGTGCGGCAGCAGCCGAGCCGCCAGCGCCGCCACCGACGTCGAGTCCACGCCGCCGGACAGCATCGCGCCGCACGGCCCCGACGCGGGCAACTGGCCCGCCACGGCGTCATGGAGCAGCTCCCGCACGCGTTCGGCGGTCTCGGCGGGCGTGTGGTCGTGCGGCTCGCTCGTCAGCCGCCAGTACGCGCGCGAAATCGGCCCGTGATCGGCCGTGTACGTGATGACGTGCGCGGGTTTGACCTCGTGCACCCCGACGAGCGGAGTCTCACCGGCGAGCGTGAGGCGCGGCTGCAGCGCGATCGTCATCAGCGACCGGTCGAGAACCGGGGTGAACAGCGGATTCGCCATGATCCCCCTCGGGAGGGAGGCGAACAGGATCCCGCCCGCATAAGGGTGGTAGTAGAGCGGTTTCAGCCCCATGTGGTCCCGCGCCAGCAGCAACCGCCGGTCCCGCCCGTCCCAGATCGCGATCGCGAACGCGCCGACGAGACGGCCGACGAAGTCCGCGCCGTGCGTCAGGTAGGCGTGGAGCAGCACATCGGTGTCGGTGGCCACGGGGGACAGGCCGAGGGACCGGCGGAGCGCGGCCAGGTTGTAGATCGCGCCGTCGTACACGAGCACGACGGTCCCGTCGTCCGGCGAGGGGCCGCCGCGCGTGGCGAACAGCGCCGGTTGACGCCCTTCGCCGGCGCCCGGGGTCGTGCGGCGGCGATGGCCCAGCGCCGCGTGCCTGATGATGTGGACCGCGCCTCCGTCAGGCCCGCGATCGCCCATCGTGTCCGTCATGGCGCTCACGACGTCCGCCCGTTCCATGAGGTCACGTTCGAGGTCGATCCATCCGATGAGGCCGCCGCTCATCTGGTCAGCTCCCCTGCAGTAGTAGTGGGTCTCAGCTCCGCGAGCGACCGCCGTACGCGGGTCAGCGCCTCGCGGGTGCGGTCCGGCGCGTGGACGAGCGCGATGCGCAGGTGACCCGCGCCGGGGTTGGCCCCGCGGTCGGTGGCCGCGCCGAGGTAGCGGCCCGGCATCGCCGTCACCGCTTCCTCCCGCCACAGCAGGCGCGCCGCCTCCTCGTCGTCCGGTACGGGGAACCAGAGGAAGAATCCCGCCTCGGCCCGCCGATAACCGGCGAGATCGCCGAACAGTTCGTCCGCGATGTCCCAGTTCGCGCTCACGGCCGACCGCAGGCGCGCGACGTGCGCGTCATCCGCCCACAGCCCCGCCGCCACCACGCACACCGGCTCCGCGAGCGAGACCCCGCAGGTGCGGTTGTGGTTCGCGTACGCCGCCACGCTCCCCGGATCCCCGATCACGAACCCGGACCGCAGGCCCGGCATCCCGGACCGCTTGGACAGGCTGTGGAGCACCAGGAAGCGGCCCGCTTCGCTCGCCGTGCCGGACGTCAGGAATCCGCCGCCCGCGGACGAGCCGTGGACGAGGTCGATGTAGCACTCGTCGACGATGAGCAGCGCACCGGCCGCCCGCGTCGCCGCGCTGATCGCGCGTACCGTGCCGGGGGTGTGCGTCTCGCCGCGCGGGTTGCCCGGTGAACAGACGACGACCGCCGCGACGTCCCGCCGAGCGGCCACGGCGGCGGCGACCTCCGACGCGTGGCCGTAGAAGATCGCCCGGCCGCCCGCCGCCGACACCGCCGCGTGGTACGTGGGATAGAACGGATTGGGCAGGACGACCGCCGGAGCGGGCGAGCGGACGCTGCCGGAGACGGCGAGGGCGATGGCGGCCGCGACGGCCTGCTTCGTGCCGGGGGACGGCTCGATCGCGAGCGACCCTTCACGTACGGCGGCGCCGACACGGGTGCCGAAGCGGCGTTCGAGCCAGCCCGTGTAGGCGGCGCGGAGCTCGGGGGTGCCGCCGAGCGGGGGATACCGCGTCCAGCCGGCCACGTCAGCCAGGAGCCGGCCGTCCACCGGCGGCGTGACGAGGCGAGCCTCCCCGAGATGGAGGGGGATCGGGGTGACGCCGGCGGGTGCGGGGATTCCCGCCAGGAGCGCGCGCAGCCGGTCGAAGGCGCTCGGCGATGAGGTTGACGGCATCGATGAAGGGGCTCAGTCGCGGACGAGGTCGTTCAGGGCCGTCTTGCCGCGGGTGCGGTCGTCGGCGTGCTTGACGATGATCGCCGCATACACCGATATATCGGGATTGTTGGCGTCGATGCGGGCGCCCGGGACGACGACCGCGTTCTCGGGGACCTCGCCGTACGTGACCTTTCCCGTGGCGCGGTCGACGATGGGGGTGGACCGCCCGAGGAAGACTCCCATGCCGATCACGGCGCCCCGCCGTACGACCACGCCCTCGGCGATTTCCGAGCGCGCGCCGACGAAGACGTCGTCCTCGACGATGACGGGCTGCTCACCGATGGGTTCGAGCACGCCGCCGATGCCGGCTCCGCCGGAGATGTGGCAGCGTGCACCGATCTGCGCGCAGGAGCCGACGGTGGCCCAGGTGTCGATCATCGTGCCCGGGCCGATGTAGGCGCCCACGTTGACGAAACACGGCATCAGCACGACCCCGGGCGCCACGTACGCGCCGTGGCGGACGACCCCGCCGGGGACCACGCGCAGGCGCGCGTCGCGGAAGACGGCGTCGTCCCAGGTCTCGAACTTGAGCGCGATCTTGTCGAAGCTCTTCGGCTGTCGCGGGCCGCCGGACCCGACCTCGTTCCGGCCGATCAGGAACGACAGCAGAATGAGCTTCTTCACGAACGTGTCGACCACCCACTCCGGCCCCTCCGGCCGTGCCGCGCGCAGCTCTCCACGGTCGAGGGCCGCGAGCCCGGCGGTGACGTGCGGCGCGAGGGCCGCCAGCTCGTCCGCGGACAACGACTCCCGCCGCTCGAAGGCGGTCTCGACCAAGCTCCTGTTCACGATCACGCTCCCCAGCGGACGGTCGCGATGTAGTCGTCATAGGTCTCGGCCCGCCGGATCTCCACCACGTCGCCGCCGTCGGTGAGCATCAGCTCGGCGGGACGCAGGCGGCCGTTGTAGGTGAAGCCCATGGCGTGGCCGTGGGCTCCGGTGTCGTGGATGAGCGCGATGTCGCCGTCGCGTGGCTCAGGCAGCTCGCGGTCGACGGCGAACTTGTCCAGGTTCTCGCAGAGCGCGCCGACGACGTCGAATCTGCCGATCTCCCTGCCCTCGGCGTCGGGGAGGGAGATGTGGTGGTACGCGCCGTACATGGCGGGCCGCATCAGTGACGACATCGAGGCGTCCAGGCCGACGAGCTCGTGGCCCTTGCGGCAGCGGTTGATGACGCGGGTGACGAGGACGCCGTGCGGGCCGGTGACGTACCGGCCGATCTCGGTGAGGATACGCGGCCCGCCGGGGCCGAAGAACTCCTCCCGGGCGGCGAGGATCTCGTCCGCGTACGCGGTGAAGTCGATGGGTTTGTCGTCCTCGTGGTACGGGATGCCGAGCCCGCCGCCGACGTTCACGTACTCGAGCTCGATCCCGACGGCCTCGGCGACCCGCGCGCCGTGCCGGATGACGTCGGCGGCCGCCCGCGCGGCGCGGCTGGTGTCGAGCTCGTTGGCGCAGGTCATGCCGTGGATGCCGAACCGTCGCGCGCCACGGGCGACGGCGTCCGCGTACGCGTCCGCGAGCTCGTGCACGGGCACGCCGAACTTGCTGTGCGCCGCGTTGCCCATGAGCGCGCAACCGGCGGCCAGACCGGTGGGGGAGATGCGAAAGGCGACGGTCTCGGGAAGTTCATCGACCTTTTCCGCGAACGACCTGTCGTCGAACGTTATCAGAGCTCCCGCGGCGCGGGCCGTGCGATATTCGGACGGCGCGGTGTTGTTGGAGGTGAACACGATGTCGCCGGCCTGCGCGCCGGCCGTCCCGGCAAGGCGCACTTCCACCGCCGAGGAGCAGTCGAAACCACTTCCGGCGGCGCGCAGCAACGCCAGGATATTCGGGTTCGGCAAGGCCTTCACCGCGAAATACTGCCGGTACGAGGTGTCGCCGAATGCGCGCGTCATCGCCTCGTGGGTGGCCACGATGCCGCGCGCGTCGTAGAGATGGAATGGCGTGCCGTAATCCGCGACGAGATCGGGGAGCAGCGGCAGCAGTCGCTCGGCGAATTCAGCCGACATTGGCAAGGCGGGATCCGATCGTCAGGGTACGAGCGCGACGCAGATCGTGCGGTTGCGTATTCCGCTCACGGGCCGCAAATACGGGAAATAATAGCTTTCCACCGGCTCGAACCCGAAAGAAATCAGGCTCTTGTGCAGATAGTCCTTCGCGATGAACCAGAACCCGTCCACGTGCTGGTGCGGCGCGAAGTCGGCCTTGGCGTCGCGGGGCGCGTCGTTGGACAGGACCAGGTACGTTCCCGGCCGCAGGTCCAGGTCGCGCAGTTTGCCGAGGGCGGGGGCGAGCTCCCCGGCCGCGTCGAAGAGGTGGCCGAGCAGGCCGTCGGCGTAGACGGCCGAGACGTCGGCGGCGTCGGCCGGACGCAGGTCGAAGTAGTCGACGGTGCGAGCGTCGACCCCCTTCTTCCTGGTCAGCTCGACGGCTTCGGCGTTGCAGTCGATGGCGCGCACGTCGCGGTCGTGCGCGACGAGGTCGCCTTCGACGAAGCCGTTGCCGCAGCCGAGCGACAGCACCGCCGCCCCGGGCGCGGTCAGCATCAGGATCTTGAGGACGATGTGCGCACGGTATTCGGGGACGTAGGTCGACGGGGTGATGGAGTCGTTGAAAGCGCCACCGCTCTCCCAAATGTCATAGATGCTCTGCGCGGCGGAGCCGACGGAGCGAGGCAGGCAGTAATAGTCGTGAATGCGCGCCAGCTCCGGTCTGGATTGCGGCACCCTTTCCCTCCCTGGGTTGACGGTGTCGAAGCCGTGCCGGCGGGGCGGATTTCTCGCCGTTGAGTTTCCGGTCGTCGGACGAGCGGCAGGAGCGTAACACGCGGCCGACGGCGGGCAAAGGCCCCTGTCCAATTCCGGCCGGAGCAAAGGCCGGCGCCCGCTCATTCGTTGGGTGTGAGAAGTTTGTAACATGTAAACTCGCTGGTCGGTGCCGGTGCCTGGATTTTGTCACGACACTTACCGGGGTCGCCCGCCGGGCCGATTATGGAAAATGAAAGTTTCCCGCGTCCTTGCGCCGCGCGCCGGCCGGGTCGTATGCTCCCGCCGTGCTTGAGTTGATTCCCATCACGGCGGGTATTGGCACCGAAGTCCGCGGGATCGATGTCACCGGTTATATTTCCGACCATGATTTCGAGCGCATCTATCGCGCCTGGATCGACACCACCATTTTGCTGATCAGGGGTCAGGAAATGACCCCGGCCGAACAGGTGGAGTTCAGCCGCAGGTTCGGTCAGGTGGTCACGTACACCCGGTCCCAGTTCAACGCCGACGACCATCCCGAGATCCTCGTCCTGTCGAATCTGACCCGCGACGGCAAGCCGATCGGCTCGGCGTACAGCGGCCGGGTGTGGCACAGCGACGGCGCGTACCTGACCGCCCCGCCGGCGGGGTCGATGCTGTACGCACGCGAGGTCCCGCCCGTCGGCGGGGACACCTGGTACGGCAACATGTACGCCGCCTACGAAGCGCTCCCGGACCAGGTCAAGGACCGGATCGCCGATCTCAGGGTCGTCATCAGCCGGGTCCGGTCACGGCCCTACAACTACCCGGACCGGCCGCCGCCCACCGCGAAGGAACGCGAGGAGTGGGCGGACGTCGCGCACCCGATCGTGAAGGTGCACGACGTGAGCGGACGCAAGGCCCTGTACGTCGGCGGCAACGTGCCGTGGCGGATCGAGGGGATGTCCGAGGACGAGAGCCGGCCGCTCATCACGTTCCTGCAGGAGTTCGCCACGATGCCGCGGTTCACCTACCGCCACCGGTGGCAGGCCGGCGACATCGTCCTGTGGGACAACCGCAGCGCCATGCACCGGGCCACCTCCTACGACCACGTCAAGCACCGGCGCCTGATGCACCGGACCACCCTCGCGGCGGCCGGTTAGATGCGGGCGGACTACATCATCGTGGGGGCGGGCGCGGCGGGGTGCGTGCTCGCGTCGCGGTTGTCCGAGGACCCCGGCACGCGGGTGCTCCTGCTGGAGTCGGGGTCGCGGCGGCGCAGCCCGCTGCTGTCGATCCCGGCCGCCGAGACCATCCTCATGGGCAACCCCAGGTACGACTGGTGCTTCGAGACCGACGCCGACCCGACGATCGGCGGCCGGACCCTGCGCATCCCCCGGGGGCGTCTGCTCGGCGGATCCAACCAGATCAACGGCATGATCTTCGTCCGTGGCCAGCGCGAGGACTACGACGAGTGGGAGCGGCTCGGCAACCCCGGCTGGTCGTGGGCCGGTGTCCTGCCGTACTTCAGGAGCCTGGAGAGCGCGGGGGTCGGCGGGCCGAGCCGGGGGAGCGACGGGCTGATCAGCGTCGGCCTGCCGCGCGAGCGTGACGAGCTGTGCGACGCGTTCCTGGTGGCCGCGCAGAAAGCCGGATACCGGGAGAACCCCGACTACAACTCCGGTGACCAGGAGGGCTTCGGCTACTACCAGGTTAACCACGACCGCGGCCGCCGCTCGTCGGCCGCGGGGACGTATCTCCGCCGTGCGCTGCGGCGGCCCAACCTCATGGTGCTCACCGAAGCGCATGTCACCGGGCTGCGGTTCGAGGGAACGCGCTGCGTCGGCGTCAGCTTCCGCCACCAGGGCCGGGCGCGGCAGGCCGGCTGCCGGCGCGAGGTGATCCTCAGCGCCGGGGCCGTCCAGTCGCCGCAGCTTCTCGAGCTGTCGGGGATCGGCTCCGCCGACGTGCTCGCCGCGGCCGGGGTGCCGGTCGTGCACCATCTGCCCGGCGTCGGCGAGAACTTCCGCGATCACTACGCGACCCGGCTGCGCTGGCGGGTCCGCCGTCCCATCACGTTCAACGAGCGCTCGCGCGGCCTGCGCCTGGCCCGCGAGGTCGCGACGTACGTGACGCGCCGCCGGGGGCTGCTCAGCCTGCCCATCGCGCTCGGCCACGGGTTCGTCCGCTCGTCCGAGGCCGAGCAGCGGCCGGACATCCAGTTCCACTTCGCTCCGGCCAGCTACGGCGCGGGGGCGACCCGGCGGCTGGACACGGCTCCCGGCATGACCGTCGGCGTCTATCCGCTGCGGCCCGAGTCGGCCGGGTCCATCCACATCCGCTCCGCCGACCCGATGGCCCCGCCCGCGATCCGGCCGCGCTTCCTCGCCGCCGAGGCCGACCGCGCGCGGCTGGTCGCCGGGATGCGCATCGCGCGCCGCGTCGTCGAGGATCCCGCGCTCGACGCGTACCGCGAGTTCGAGCTGATCCCGGGCAAGGACGTCCGGACCGACGACGAGCTGGTCGCCTACGCGCGGGAGAACGGCGACACGTCCTACCACCCGGTGGGGACGTGCCGGATGGGCGCCGACCCGATGTCGGTCGTCGACCACCGGCTGCGCGTCCACGGCCTGTCCGGGCTGCGCGTGATCGACGCCTCGGTGATGCCGACCATGGTCTCCGGCAACACGAACGCCGCGAGCATGATGATCGGCGAAAAAGGCGCAGCCCTCGTCATCGCCGATTTCCTGGAGAACGCATGAGGTTCGACTACGCACGCAATCTGGCCGCCGCCGGGACCTTCCGTGACTGGCGCAGCGCCTTCTGGCCGCCGTCCGACGGCTACCAGCTGGCCTGCCTCGACCTCGCGGCCGAGACCCCGGACCTCGGTGATGGCTTCCTCGCCGGGCTGGCCGCGCTGAAGGCGGCCGTCGACGCCGACTGGCAACGGGTCAAGGAGGCGGCGGGGCCGCCCGAGGACGCGCGGGAAAGACGGCGCTTCCACGCCCCGGCGCTGGTCGCCTCCGCCATGCGTGACATCGCCAAGCACCTGCCCGGCGACGCCGACCGGCGCGCGCTCGCGCTGCGCGCCGACGCCGTCGAGCACGGCTACCCGGCCGAGGCCCTGTGCGAGCTGGCGGAGCTGCGGGAGGACGTGACGCTCGTCGCGGGCCATCTCGGCACCTGGTCGGGCAAGGACCCCGGCGGGCTGCCCACGGCGTTCGCCTGCCGCCGCGACGACGTGGGGCAGGAGTTCGTGGCCGCCGCGCTCGCCGAGCGGCACCAGGTCGAGCCGTACCTGCGCACGCTCATGGCGGACCTCCGGCTCGGCGACCTGCCGGCGTTCGGCGCGACCCGGCTGTTCTTCATGGCCGGGGAGGGCAACCTGCACCCCAAGCACATCGCGTACTTCCTGCCGGAGGACGAAGGAGTCGACGAGTCGCCGTACAAGAAGACCTACTACTTCCGCAACACCCACCGGGCGGTCCTCGACACGGTGTCCGGGCCGCTCTCCGCCCGGTACGCGCGGGTGGGGAACGGGTTCGACCCGGCGGCCGAGCGGTTCGCGGGGATTCCGACGCTCGGGGTGCTCAGCCACGAGTTCGGGCACTTCGTGCACCGGCCCGCCACGGACTTCACCCCGCTGTGGACGGCGGACCCGTGGGTCGTGGGGGTGCTCCAGGAGACGGCCGCCGACGTGTTCGGCATCCTCGTCCTCGCCGAGGTGTGGGCCGGGCCGCTCGGGCTGGACCAGGCCGACGTCATCGCGTACTACCTGGCCGAATGCCTGCGCTACGTGGACCGCGGGCTCGGCACGTTCCCCGACAGCGACGGCATGTTCCTCCAGCTGTCCTACCTCGCGAAGCTCGGCGCGCTCGCGCTCGACGGCCCCGCCCTCATCGGTGAGCCGGACGCGGTGCTCGCCGGGCTGCGGTCGCTGGCCCGCGTCCTCGCCGAGACCCTGTTGTTGCCGGACCCCGGACCCGCGCTCGCCTTCCACGCCGCGTACGGCCCGGCCGACCTCGGGCCCCTCGAGCCGCTGGTCGAGGAGTTACGCCGCAGGCCCATGCGGTCCGTCGAGTACGTCCAGGAACACCTCCATGTTCGTTGACTCCTTGGTGGACAGGCTCGCCGAGCACCCCGGGCAGCGGATGCGGTTCCTGTCGCGCGACGGGAGCACGCTGGTCAGGACGTACGCCGAGATCCACGACGACGCCCGCCGGCTCATGACCGAGTTGCGCGACAGCGGCCTCGGCGCGGGCGACCTCGTCGGCGTGCTCGGCCCCAACTCCTACGAGTGGATCCTCGCCGACCTCGCGCTGCTCGCCCTCGGCTGCGTCCCCGTCGCCATCCCCGCGGAGAACCGTCACGATCCCGCGGAGATCGGCGCGCTCATCGGCACGTACCGGCTGGCCGCGCTGCTGGTGACCCGGGCGCTCCCGGGCGAGGCCGGCCTGCCCGCGGCCACCGCGATCCTCTCCGACCGGCCGGTCAAGCTCGACCCGGTACGGCACGCCGACGCTCCGGCGCTGCCGCCCGGCGTGCGCACGATCGCGTTCTCCTCGGGCACCGCGGGGACGCAGAAGGGCCTGCTGCTCACCGACGACGGCATCGCCAACACCGTCGAGTTGTCGGCCCGCGCGTGGCGGGTCACGCCGGACGACGACATCGCGATCGTGATGCCGTACTCGAACTTCCAGCAGCGCTACCTCACCTACCTCGCGATCTGGACGGGCTGCGCGGCCACCCTCGTCCCGCCGGAGATCATGTTCCAGGCCTTCAAGGCCGTGGAACCCACGATCATCCTCGGCCCGCCGTCCTTCTTCGAGCTGCTCCACAACCGGGTCATGGCCGCCGCCCCGGCCGAGCGCATGGACAAGGGCCGCGGGTGGCTGTCGATGTACGGGTCGCGGGTGCGGCTCATGTACACCGGGTCCGCGCCGGTGCCGCCGGCCATGGTCACCCTGTTCCAGGAGCTCGGCGCGCCGCTCTACGAGCTCTACGGCAGCACCGAGATCGGCTGGATCGCCATGAACGTGCCGGGCCAGGCCAGGGTCGGCAGCGCAGGACGGCCCGTGGACGGCATCACCGTCGAACTCGGCGACGACGGCGAGGTCGTCGTGCGCGCCGATCGGCCCCAGGTCGTCGGCTACGTGTACGAAGGCGTCGACACGCAGGACACGGTCTTCCTCCCCGACGGCAGGATCGCCACCGGCGACCTCGGGGTCCTCGAGGACGGGTTCCTGAGGCTCACCGGCCGCAAGAAGAACGTGATCATCACCCGGAGCGGGGTGAAGATCAACCCGGCCGAGCTGGAAGCCGACGTCGAACGCGCCTTTCCCGGCGTCCGCGCCATGGTGGCCCTGCCGGACGGCGCCGCGCTGCTCGCCTGCGTCGTCTGGGCCGAAGACACAGGTAGGGCGGCCGACATCGAGGCGTACATCAAGCGGAGGAACGCGGGCCGCGAGCCGTCGCATCGGATCGCGACGACTCTCGTCCGCCCGGCGGAGGAGCTCACCGTGGAGAGCGGTCTGCTGACCCGGAACTTCAAGATCGACCGTGGCGCGGTCGCGCGCGCCGTCTGGGGGAGTGGCGACAGGTGACCGAGGACGCGCTCTGCCAGATCATCGCCAGCGTTCTGCCCGGCAGGGACGTGGCGCCGTCCATGAGCCTCAGGAACGACCTCGGCGTCGACTCGATCGGGCTCATGAGCATCGTGTTCGTCCTCGAGGAGCAGACCGGCATCGACGCCATGAGCCGCATGGGGGAGTTCATCGAGGCCGAGTACGTGCACGACATCGTCGGCATCTGCCTGGGAGCGAACTCATGACGATCATCGACTTCCACTGCCACGTCGCGGCCGAGATGTGCTTCCCGCCGTCGTTCCGCGACGGGGTCATCGACAACATGGCCGCGGCCATGCAGGCGCGCGGCCTGCCCGCGACGAAGGAACGGCTGCGCCGCATGCACGACGCGACCCTCCAGGACCCGCTGTGCGACCAGCTCGTGAAGGAGATGGACGACGCGGGGATCGACGAGGCCGTCCTGCTGCTGCCGGATTTCACGTACGCGCTGAAGGACAGCACGCACTCCATCGAGGAGATCATCGATCACCACAAGGCGGTCGTCGATCGGCATCCCGGCCGCTTCCGCGTCCTGGCCGGCGTCGACCCGCGCTGGGGGGCCGACGGGATCGCGCTGTTCGAGCGGGCCGTCGTCGAGTACGGCTTCGACGGCATGAAGCTCTACCCGCCGTGCGGTTACCGCCTCGACGACAAGGCGCTCTACCCGTTCTACGAGATCTGCGCGCAGCACCGGCTGCCGGTGCTGTCGCACATCGGCGCGACCTCCCCGGCGCTCGACTTCGAGATCGCGCTGCCCATCTACGTGGACCGGCCCGCGCGCGACTTCCCCGGCGTGGACTTCGTGCTCGCGCACGGCAGCGTCCACTACCCCGACGAGTGCGCGATGCTCTGCAACAACCGGCCGAACGTCTACATCGACGCCAGCGGTTACGAGGCCCCCGACGGCGTGGCCGGGCTCAACCGGTTCTTCCGCCGCAACATCAACCACAAGGTGCTGTTCGGCACCGACTGGCCGATCTTCCGGCTGCAGGGCAAGCAGACGAACTTCGTGGAACGACTCACGGCCGAAGGAGCCTTCCCGGCTGAGATGACCCAGGCCGATCGCGACCTGTTCATGGGGAAGAACGCGAAACGGCTCCTCGACAAGAAGGGCACAGGCAGATGACCACGTTGACCGACGGCCTCACCGCCGAGCAGGTCCAGTTCTTCAAGGACAACGGCTACGTCGGCCCCTTCGATCTCTACGAGCCCGACGAGGCTCAGAAGATCTGGGGCAAGGCCATGATCGAGATGGCGCTGTCGAAGAACAAGCCGCACAACTCGACGGTCATCAACTATGACCGGCACCTGGACTGCGACACGCTCTCCGAGCACATCTCGCGGCCGGAGATCGTGAACAAGCTGCGCTCGCTCCTGGGTGAGGACATCATCTGCTGGAAGTCCAACATCTTCCAGAAGCAGCCGGGTGACGCGGGCACCGGCTGGCACCAGGTCGAGAAGTACATCGTCGGCGAGACCACGACCGCCGCCACGCCGTCGCTGAGCTTCGCGTACGACCGCGACGACGACGCGGTCCTCCAGGACGTCAGCGTCTGGACCGCCTTCTCCCCGGCCCAGCGCGAGAACGGCTGCCTGCGCTTCATCCGCGGCAGCCAGAAGCGCTGGTTCTACGACGAGAACAAGCGGCTCACCAAGGGCCCGCAGCGCAAGACCGACTTCTTCGGCTACGACTACTCCGAGCTCCAGCTCGACCCCGACTGGGACCCGGAGAAGGAGGACGTCGTCGAGATGGAGATGGGCCCCGGGCAGTTCGTCCTGTTCGTCGAGAAGTGCGTCCACGGGTCCCTGCCCAACGCCAGCGACCAGACCCGCCTCGGCTACGCCTCCAGGTACGTGATCCCGCAGACCAAGGTGTACGAGCACGTGGACAGGCTGGTCGAGTTCGGCGACGAGATCGCCCTCGACTACCACGGCTGCGTCCTGGTCTCCGGCGAGGACAGGTACGGCTACAACCGCATCTACACCGAGAACCTCAACGGCTTCGCGTTCAAGCGGGTGGCCGCCGATGCCTGACATCGACGACCGGCTGCGGAACTTCGTCGACTTCCTCGGCACGCAGCCCATGGCGCCGGACCTCACCTACGACGAGGTCGCGCAGAGCAGGTCGCGCGCCGAGCTCGGGATCAGCTCGCTCAACATCCTCATCCTCGTCAACAGCTACATCGAGGAGAAGGCGAACGGGCGGATCGCGTTGCGTCCCGAATGGGTGCCGATGCTCGAGGACATCGACGGCATCCTGTCGGTGATCGAGGAAATCGACGCGAGCGCGCCGGCCGAGGTCTGAGTGGGCGGCATCGGGTCCTTCGCGTACGTGGTCGGCGACGCCGAAGGCCGTCCTGAGGACATCCCCGGGTTCGAGGACCTGTGGCGCGCGGTGTCGCCGGACACCGCGTTCGCCGCGATGGGCACGGGCACGTACCGGAAGATGACCGGGCCGCTCGTCCCGTACGTCGTGGACTGCGTGGCGAAAGTGCTGAGCACGCACGGCGTCCGCGCGGGGGAGGTGGACCGGCTCGTGCTCGCGACCTCCGACGCCGTGCTCGGCCTGCTCGGCAGGGACGTCGCCGTCGAGGTCATGCGCGCCGCCGGGCTGACCGCGTGCGTTCCCGCGATCGTGTCGCTCCAGCAGTGCTGCAGCTCGCTCGAAGCCCTTCGGTACGCCTGGGGCCTGGCCGGCGCGGAGGTCGGCGCGGACGCGCGCAACGTCGTGCTGGTGGCGCTGGACTTCACCCCGGACGACCGCGACCGGGTGAAGTCCTTCGCGCTCTTCGGGGACGCCGTGGCGGGCTGCCTGATCAGCCGTGACCACGGCGGCCTCACGCTCGCCGGGACCGGGCTGGCCGCGGACTTCTCCGGCATGGTCGGGCAGGACACGTTCGCGTCCCGGCAGGCGGTCGCCCGGGCCGCGCTGGACCAGGCGTTCCGCCAGGCGGGCCGCGCGCCGGGGGACGTCACGAAGATCTTCACCTCGAGCCTGTTCGCTCCCATCGTGAGCTTCAACGCGATGGCCGCCGGCCAGGCCCGCGAGCTCCTGCATTACCAGGGGCCGATGACCCGGTACGGTCACTGCGGTAACGCGGACTGGCTGATCAACCTGATGGACCACACCGACAAGTCCGGCCCGGAGCGAGAAGCGCTCTACCTCGCGCAGGCCTCCGCACCGGGCTTCTTCGCGTGCGCACTACTGGAGGCAGAGTAAATGAAGATCGTGGTCGACGACCTGCGCGGACCGGAGATCGCCGCGTTCCTGGAGGAACACCTGCGGGAGATGCACGCCATCACCCCCGCCGAGAGCGTGTACGCGCTCGACCTCGACGGGCTGCGCGTCCCCGAGGTGACGTTCTGGTCGGTGTACGACGGCGACCAGCTCGTCGGCTGCGGTGCGATCAAGCGCATCGACGACGGGCACGGCGAGATCAAGTCCATGCGCACCGCCCACGAGCGGCGGCGCGACGGCATCGCGAGCCTGCTCCTCGCCCACATGCTGGAGGAGGCCAAGGCGATGGGCCTCGAGCGGCTCAGCCTGGAGACCGGCTCGACCGAGCACTTCGAGCAGGCGCGGAAGCTGTACGCGAAGTTCGGCTTCGAGCCCTGCGGTCCGTTCGCGGGCTACGGCCCCGACCCGCACAGCGCCTTCATGACCCGGACGCTCTGACGGCATGAAGGACGACGTCTACGACTACGACCAGCAGTTATACGACCGGTCGTTCCTCAACTGCTACCAGCGGCAGGCCATGGTCATGCTCGCCGAGCGGGTTCCCGACCTGCCGCTGGTCTTCTACAACTGCCTGGTCGGCGGTGACGACATCGCCGACCAGGTCATCCGCCTCGGCCGCCCGAAATACGACTTCCAGAGCAAGCTCCTCGACCCCGCGGCTCTCGCCCGCGTCGGGATCGCCCGCGAGTACGTCCCGTTCGACACCTACGCGCAGGCGCGCGAGATCGTCATCGACACGGCCGGGCGCGCCGGTTACGTGATCCTGTTCGTGGACGTCTACTACCTCCCGCACACCCCCGAGTACCGGACCGACCACGTCGTGCACACGATCACGCTCACCTCGTACGCGGACGGGCACTGGTCGATCCTCGACGACAACCGGGCGAGCGTGCTGTGCCGGTACGCCTACCCCGAGGACGTCATCGCCGCGGCGTACGACAACGGGAAGCTGCGGCACGTCAGCTGGTTCCCGGCCGGCCCGTACGACAAGGCGGCGGCGGTGACCGGAGCGTCGGCGGCGTTCTCCGAGGTGCTCCGGACGTACGACGACACGTACGCGCTGCTGGAGGGGGTCGCGGACCTGCTGGGGACGCGGTGGATCACGCCCGCGCGGACGATCGCCCTGCTTTATGACGCTTTTTCGGTGTATGAGGGGTCGCGGGCCTGCCTGCGGGAGTTCGCCACGCGGCAACCGGCGTACGCGGACGTCGAGCCGGCGCTCGCGGACCTCGTCGGCCGGTGCAAGGACATCAGGAACCAGCTGATGATCGGCAAGGCGATCGGCCAGGTGGACGCGTTCCGCGTGGCCGCCGCGTGCGCGGAACTCCGCGCGGCGGAGGAGGACACGCTGAAGCGGCTGCGGGGACAAGGGGGAGCCTGATGGCGATCGATCCACGCCTGGTCGTGACCGGCTTCGGCCCGGACGGCGCGGCGGTGATCGTACGTGACACGCCCGTCGCGCCGATCACGGCCCGCGCGCTGCCCGGCCAGGAGATGTACCTGCTGTGGGGCAGCCCCGACGGCGGCGCGACCGTCGGACCGAAGGCCGCCGACCCGATCACGCTGCCGTTCTTCGCCGGAGCCGGCGGGACGCGGCTGCTGCTCGTGCGCTTCCCGCCCGCGTCCGCGATCGTCGGACTGCCGTCCGCGTCGTCGCCCGAGGACCAGGCCGAGATCGACGCCGAGGTCGAGGGGCGGCTCCCCGGGCTGATGGACGTCTTCGAACCCGGCGACCCGTCGGGGATGCACACCACCGACACCCTCGACTACGGCATCTGCCTCGAAGGCGAGCTCTGGCTCGAACTCGACTCCGGCGACGAGGTCCGGCTCACCCCCGGCGCGTGCGTCGTTCAGCAGGGGACCAGGCACGCCTGGCACAACCGCGCCGAGACACCGGCGCTGATGGCGTTCGTCGGCATCGGCGCGGAGCGGCCGTCATGAAGCGGCTCGTCGTCGTGGGGACGGGGCCGCGCCTGTACCGGGAGTTCATGCTGCGCCGGATCGGCGAGCGCTACGACGTCCACCTCGTCATCGGCCGGCCGGCCGAGTGGGAGGCGCCGTACGTCTCCGGGGCCAGCGTCGTACCCGGCATGACGGCGGACGGCATCGTGGCCGCCGTCCGGGCGGTCGTGGCACAAGGCGCCGTCGACGGCGCCGTTAACGGGGTCATGACGTGGGCCGAGGACCACGTCGTCGACACCGCGCTCGCCGCCGCGGCCGTCGGCCTGCCCGGCCCGGGCCCCGACGCGGCCCGCGCCTGCCGCGACAAGCACGTCACCCGCTCGGCCCTCGCCGCGCGCGGCGTGCCGCAGCCCCAGTCGGTGCTGGTCGCCGACGTGGCCGAGGCGCGTGCCGTGGCGGAGAAGTTCGGCTATCCGGTCGTCATCAAGCCCAGAGCCGGGGTCGCGAGCCAGGCCGTCGCGCTGGTCCGCGACGGCGAGGAACTGGCCGACCACTTCGCCTCCGCGCGCCGCCTCCCGGCCGCCGATCTGCGCTCCCCGGACCGCTCCGTGATGATCGAGGAGTACCTGACCGGGGAGGAGATCGGCGTCGACTCCGTCGTACGGGACGGCCGGGTCCTGCCGGTCTTCGTCTCGCACAAGGAGATGGGCTACGCGCCGTACTTCGAGGAGACCGGCCACTGGACGCGCGGGGACGACCCGCTGCTCGGCGACCCCGCGATCACCCGCTTCCTCACCCAGGTCCACGCGGCCATCGGGTACGCGACCGGCGCCACGCACACCGAGCTCAAGCTCACCGACGAGGGCCCGAAGCTCATCGAGATCAACGGCCGGCTCGGCGGTGACCTCATCTCGTACCTGTGCCACAGCGCCTCCGGCGTGGACCCGGGCCTGGCTCTGGCGGCGGTCTCGTGCGGCGACGTCCCCGACCTCACCCGGACGCGCGCGCTCTGCGCGGGGATCAGGTTCGCCTACCCGCCGTGGCACGAGACCCGCGTCGAGGAGATCGCCTTCGACGAGTCCGGCCTGCCGCCGGAGGCGGACCTGGCCGTCCCGCTCGTCCGCCCGGGAGAGGTCGTCCTGCTGCCGCACAAGGACCTCATGGAGGGCCGCGTCGCCTTCGCCACCGCCGCCGCGGCCACCCGTGAGGAGCTGTCCGCCGCGCTCGACCGGGCCCTGGCGGCGTTGCGCTGCACGTGGAGCCCCGCATGACCGACGTGTCGAAGGCGCCCGCCGACGGGGCTCCCGCCGGAGTGATCCGCACGCTGCGCGAGCTGCCGCGGCCGGCGATCGTGCTGCTGTTCGGCATCGCGCTGAACCGGATGGGGAGCTTCGTCGCGCTCTTCCTGGTCCTGTACCTGACCGGCATCGGCTACAGCCCCGCGCAGGCCGGCTTCGTCCTCACCGGGTTCGGGGTGGGGTCGATCGTGGGGACGTTCGTCGGCGGCAGCGTGACAGGGAGGTTCGGCGCGCGGGCGGTGATCGTGGGGTCGATGCTGCTGTGCGGCTTCTCCACCGCGGGGCTCGCCGCCGTGACGGCGATCGTCCCGTTGCTGATCGTCAGCTTCGCGGCAGGCGCGTTCGGGCAGATGTACCGCCCGGCGGCGGCGACGATGCTCGCCGAGCTGACGCCGCCGCAGCGGCTCGTGATGACCTCGGCCGCCAGCCGGTTCGGGCTCAACCTCGGCGCCGCCATCGGGCCGCTGCTCGGCGTGTGGTTGGCCGCCGCGTTCTCGTACCAGGTGCTCTTCGTCGTCAACGCCGTCGTCGACCTGCTCTTCGCCGTCGTCGTCCTGCTCGTCATGCCGGCCGGGGCCGGGCACCACGCGAGCGAGGACACCGCCGAGCCCGAGGACACCGCTCGGTACCGTGACCTGCTGCGGGACCGGCGGTTCCTGCTGTTCCTCGCCGGGATGTTCATCACGGCGGTCGCCGAGGTCCAGTACCAGTCGACGCTGCCGCTCGAGGTGCAGCAACGCGGCTACCCGACCGCGCTCTACGGCGCGGTCGTCGCGCTCAACGGCGCGCTCGTGATTCTCGTCGAACTGCCGCTGACCACCCTCATCCAGCGCTTCTCCATGCGGGCCACCGTCGCCGCCGGCTGCCTCCTCCTCGGCATCGGCCTGGGCCTGTTCGGCCTGCCCTTCGGCCCGTGGGTCTTCATCCTCGGAGCCGTCGTCTGGACGCTGGGAGAGATCATCAGCGCCCCGTCCATCGGCGCGTATCCGGCCCTCGCCGCCCCTACGCCCGCCTTGCGGAGCCGCTACATCGGCGCGCTGTCCACCTGCCAGACGGCGGGCTGGGCCATCGGCCCCAGCGTCGGCACGGCGCTGTTCGAGTACGTCGGTGGCGCGGTCTGGGTGATGTGCGCGGGTCTCGGCGTGCTCGCCTGTCTCGGCATGCGCGCGGGCGTCCGCGACCTCGTCCCGCGGTAGTCACGGTCCGCAATTTTGGAGCACATGCTCTGTTATTCTGAACCTCGGCATTCTTCATTTTTCGTTCGAGGTAAGGAGTCGACTCCTCGTGCAGCTTCGAGTTGCGGCCATCGCCGTGGCCGCCGTGACGGCGGTCCTGCCGGCGCAGGCTCCCGCGTACGCGCAGGCCACTGCGTACGACCACCAAGACCCGGCCGATACGGGCTGCTGGAACTCCGCCCAGGTGGTGCGGACCGGCACGCTCGTCAGACATCAGCCCCGCGGGGCCGCCGGGCGGATCCACCTCTGGTGGTCCCCCCGGTGCAAGACCAACTGGGTCGAGATCAGGACCGACTCCAAGGTGAGCGGCACCATCTACGTGCACACGGTGGACAACAGGAGGGACGCGTACGACTTCAAGCCGGGCAACAACGGCCGTCACTGGGGCAACATGCTCCGAGCCCCCAGAACCTGCGCCTGGGGCAGGGTCGAGGTGGAGTGGAACGCCGGCCGCCGCAGCGTCCAGACCGGCTCCGGCGGCACCGCGAAGGCGTGCGGCTGAGCGGCACTCCGGGGAATCGTTTACGGTCCCGGCCGGCCGGGCCCGACCTCTGACCTGTGCTCCCGATCGAGCGCGCCCTCGGTGAGATCCGTGGTGCGAACCGGGGCGGCCGATGTCGCGTATCCCATGCAGTACGGAGGGCGCGCGCAGGGCCTGGTGCCGGGGGCGCGCTCTCGAGCGGGACGGAGAGGGGGACATATCGCCACATCGTCGCTGCGCCCGTCCTTGCTTGAAAGAGCTTCAACGAGCGAGATGAGAGTCACGACATGTCTGTAGCCACGATTGCCCCGCGGATTGCGATCAAGAACGTGACCCCCGAAGTCTCCAGCGCGATGAGCGCCCTGCACGAGGCCGCTCTGGCCGCGGCGCAGGCGGCGGACATCGCGCCGGGACTGCTCCAGCTGATCAAGATTCGCGCGTCCCAGATCAACGGCTGTTCCCTCTCGCTCGACCGGCACACCCAGGACGCGCGGGCCATGGGGGAAGCGGAGCAGCGCATCCGCCAGTTGCGGGCCTGGCGGAACAGCAAGCTCTTCAACGGCAGGGAGCGCGCCGCGCTGTCGCTGACCGAGGCGATCACCCTCGTCTTCGCGGGGCAGGTCCCGAACGAGGTGTACGCCGAGGCGGCGAGGCAGTTCGAGGAGACACAGCTCGCGGCGCTGATCTGGGCCGCGACAGTGATCAACGCGCACAACCGGATCGCGATCACCACCCGCCTGGAGGGCAGCGGCGCGCCGCCGGACGCGGACGCCCGTGGAGCGGCGGCCGTAGGGAGCCGGAGCATGTGGTGGACGTCAGCCCGGGCGGCGAATCCCGCCTGAGGATCTCCCGGACGGTGGAGGGCGCGATCCCGATCCCCGGTCTCGGCGCGCCGACCAGAAGGGCGCGCTTCTCGGGGCGGTCCGCTCTCCATGGGCCGGCCGGCAAGGCGCGCTCCTCGGTGGTGAGCCGCACCCGGTGCCGACGCCGAGCTGCCGGTTCTCAGGGGGTTGTCGTCGGCGTCGTGCAAGGCCCGCAGGAACAGCGGGTTGTCGCCGCTGATCCGATACATCAACCGCCGGCGCCGGGGGCCGGCGTCGGACGGCATGAGCGCGGCCGCCATCTCCTCGTCCAGCGGGGACAGGCTCAGCCTGGTGATGTACGCGTCCTGGCGGGCGACGGCGTCGGCCACCGCCGGCGGGATCATCGTGGAGCGGCAGGCGATGGCCAGCAGGAATCTGGCGGCGGGTGGGTGGCGAAGCAGGAACTCGGTCAGTACGAGCGACGGGGCGTCCGCCCAGCGCAGGTCGTCGAGTGCCGGCACGGCGCCGGGGATCTCACTCCTGAGGGGGCCCGAGGAGGGCAGCCGCGAGTATCGAGGCGAGCCACTCCTCGTACTCGGCCTCACTCCACCCGCACACCTCGGTCAGCTTCTCGAAGTTCTCCGTCGAGGTGAGGACATAGATCTGCTCGGCGGCCCTGGCCGGAGGGAGGTCCGGGCGCAGGGCTCCGAGAGCGTGCAGATGTTCGGCCGGTCCGCGGCTTCCCGTCAGCCTTTCACCCTGGTCGGCCTGTGATGCGGGGTCTCCCTGCTGGCCGGAGGCTTGACCGACGCGGCCGGTTCGGTGGCCTCGCCCCGACGTTGCTCCCCGTACATTGGCTGGCTGTCACTCGTGGTTTGCAGTGACAGTGGTTCGCAAGGGCGTCGGGGTGAAATATGGGTCATCTCGACAGGCTCAAACGGAGTATCGGTGCGTGGAAGTATGAAATGTCCGGACTGCGGTGCGGTGTTGTCCGGGACCGGGTCCCAAGGGCCGGTGTCCAGGTGCCCGAGGTGTGCGCTGCCTCTGGAGGGGCCCGCCGCGTACGAGCTCTGGCAGGTGGATCAGGCTCTCACCGGGCTGAGGGATCAGCAGGCCAGGCTGCAGGCCCGCCATACGGAACTGATCGGCATCCTGCGCGCCGGCATCGCGGGTCAGGGGGCGGCAGGCGCGGGTGCGGCGGGGGTGGCGCCTTCCTATGCGGGTGTGTTGCCGCCGCATCCGGGGGTGGCGGGCGGGCCTGGAGGTGCGGGGCCCGGTGGTCCGGGGCGGGAGGTCTCTCCGGGTGCCGCGAAGAATGTCCTGCTCATCCTTGGTGGGCTGCTGCTGACGGTGGCGGCGGTGGTGTTCACCGTGGTGAGCTGGGGGCAGATGAGCATGGCCGGGCGGGCGGCCGTGCTGGCCGCGTTCACCGCTCTGGTCATGCTGGCGCCGATCGTGCTGATCCGGCGCAGGCTCACCGCGACGGCTGAGACCGTGGCCGGGCTCGCGGTCGTGTTGCTGCTGCTCGACGGGTACGCGGCCAGGCGGGTGGGGTTCCTCGGGCTCGACGCGCTCGACGCGCTGCATTACACGGCGGGGGTGTTCGGGCTCATCGCGCTCATTCTGGTGGCTTATGCCCGGGTCACCCGGCTGCGCGGGCCCGCTCCGGTCGCCGTGGTGCTGGCGCAGCCGGTTCTGCCGCTGCTGACCGGCGACCTGCCGGAGACCTGGCTGGTGGCCATGCTGGTGGCCACGGCGGCCTTGGACGTCCCCCTGGTCCGTTATGGCCGGGGAGCGGTGCGGGTGACGGCCGCCGTGGCAGGCAGCGGGGTCGCGACCCTCGCCTTGCTGGTGGGCGCGGTGGACGCGCTCGGGTCCCCTTCCGTCGGTCAGGCGCTGGTCAGGTCGGCGCCGCTGGTCGCGCTGGCTCTGCTCGGCGGGTTCGTGACGTGGCTGCTGGCCAGGCCGGGCAAGGCTCTGGGGGAGACCTGGGCCTCCGTGGTCACCGTCGGGATCGCGCTCACGCTGATCGCCGTCCCGGCGGCGCTGGCACAGCCGGTGCTGGTCGGGCCGGGGACGAACTGGCGTCCTCTGGCGTTCCTCGTTCCCGCACTCGTGGTGGTGCTCGCCGCCGCCTGGCTGCCCTGGCGGCGGGTACGGCTGGCGGGCATGGCCACCGGTGGGCTGGTGGCGCTGCTGACCACGCTGGTGGTGCTGCCTCGGCTCGTGGCCACGCTGGTGGCGCCGCTGGCCTGGCTGGACGTGCTCTGGACGGGCACGTGGAACGCGCGGCACTGGCCGTCGTTCGAGATGGCGACTCCGGCGGACGTGGCGGTGCTGGGCACGTTGGCGGCCGGCCTCCTGGCGGTGGCCGTGCGCGGCATCGACGGGTGGCCGATGCCGATGAAGGGGGCGGCGTCCGAGGCAGCGGCGTCCGAGGCAGCGACGTCCCACGCAGCGGTGTCCCGCGCGCTGGTGTCCGGGGGGCTGGTGTTCCGGGTGCCGGCGGTCGGGGCGCTGGTGGCCGGGGTGCTCATGGTCGCGGTCGCACCCCAAGCCTTCGCGATGCCCTACCCGGCCGCGGTGGCGGTGCTGGCGGTGCTGGCCGTCGCGCCGGCGGTGGCCGCCACACTCGGCCGGGCGCCCTGGTGGGCGGTGGCCTGCGCGCTCGTCGCCGGTCCGGCCGCGGTACGGGCGGCGGCGTACGCGTTCGGCAGCCAGCCGGCGACGCTGATCGTGCTGCCGATCCTGGCGCTGGCGGCCGCCGCGATGGCGCTGGTGGCCAGGCTGAAGGGGCTGCGGGTCTGGGGGCTGGGATTCGCCGCGCTGTTCCTCGGGCTGGAGGCGGTGGCGGTGGGGTTCTCGCTGGGCCTGCGCGTCCTGGTCGCGGCGAGCGTGGGATTCGCCGTGGCCGGAGTGCTGGTGCTGCTCATGTCGCTGTGGGCAGGCGGTGCGAACGGCCTCAGGTACGCAGGCACCACCCTGCTGCTGCTGGCCTCGTGGCTGCGGCTGGGGGCGGACGAGGTCACCGTCGTCGAGGCGTACACGGTGCCGTGCTCGCTGGTGCTGGTGGGATCCGGCTGGTTGCGGCGGCGCGGCGCGCCGGTCTCGTCCTGGGCGGCCTACGGCCCGGGCCTCTCCTTCACGATGCTGCTCAGCCTGGTGGTCGTCTACTCGGACACGGAATGGCGGCGGTCGCTGGCGCTCGGCGTGCTGGCGCTGGCGGTGCTGTTCGCCGGAGCCCGATTCCGGCTCCAGGCGCCCACGGTGATCGGGGGCGCCGTGCTCGCCGGGGTCGTGGTGCGGGAACTGGCCCCGTACGTGTCGGAGATGTTCCTCGCGGTGCCGCGCTGGGTGCCGATCGCCGTCGGCGGGGTGCTGCTCGTGGTCGTCGGGGCGACGTACGAGGCTCGCATGCGGGACCTGCGCCGGGTGCGTGACGTCCTGCGGGCGATGGGGTGAACGGCGGACTCCGCCGCCGACAGGAGGCGGTGGTGTTCGTCGGCGCCGATCGACCCGCGCCGGGTGGTGCTCAGGTGCTTGCGGGCGCGGCTCACCAGCTGGCGGACGTTGGCCGGGCTGAGCTGGATGATCTCGGCGATCTGCTCGTAGGGATAGACGAAGGCCTCACGGAGGATGTACGCGGCCCGCTGGGCCGAGGTGAGCTTCTCCAGCAGTAACAGCAGGGCGAGTTCGAGCGCCTCACCTCGCTCGGCTCCGGCGGCGGGGTCGGCGCCGGTGTCGATGGGCTCGGGCAGCCAGGGGCCGACGTAGGTCTCGCGCCGGGCCCGGGCGGACTGCACGGCGTTGATGGACAGCCGCGTCGTGATCAGGGTCAGGAACGCCGCCGGGTTGGCGATGGCCGAGCGTTCGGTGTTCTGCCAGCGCAGCCAGGTCTCCTGGACGATGTCCTCGGCCTCCGCCGAGCCGGCGAGCATCCGGTAGGCGATGCCGAACAGGCGCGGGCGCACCTCGACGAAGGTGGCGGCGGCCTGGTCGAGGGAGCTCGAGTGGGCTGGTCCGTCAGCCGCCGTGGTGGTGCTCATGAGTTGTCCTTTCCGAAGAACCGCGATCGCCTGGACGACGGCGGCCCGCGCGGCACGGGTGCCGATGGCGGGGTTGAGCAGCATGAAGTCGCGGCGGACGCTGGTGATGGGGAGGCACGCCTCGGCGAGGCGGCGGTGATCTCGACGCGCTTGAGCAGGCGTGGGTGGTGCGGGTGTCCCGGAAACGGGTGGTCAGGCGGGGGCTGTCGGTTCGGCCGGCCGGCGGGCGCCTGTCGCCGACACCACACACTGTGGCCGGGTGGGTGCCCCGGTCGCATCAGGGAGATGCCTGGCCAGGGTCCCCGGTGAGGAGCCGGTCAGCCTCGGGAGCCACCGGGCAACCGTCGAGCGACGAACCTCCGTAATCGGAGGGAGAACTCAGAGGATGTCGTCGAGCTGGTGGCGGGAGGTGACGCCGAGTTTCGTGAAGACCTTGCGCAGGTGGTATTCGACGGTGCGCGGGCTGACGTACAGGCGCTCCGCGATCTCCTTGTTGGTCAGGCCGGCCCGGGCCAGCCTGGCGATCTGCGCCTCCTGCGGGGTGAGCTGCTCCGTGGTCTCGACGTTCCGCTTCCTGGCGGTCTCCCCGGTGGCCTGGAGCTCGCGTGCGGCCCGGTCGGCGAAGGCCTTCATGCCGATCCCGGTGAACAGGTCGAAGGCGGTCCCGAGCGCGTCACGCTGGGGTTCGGGCAGGGTGTCGAGGAGGTCCAGCATCGGCACGCACAGCTTGTGGACGGCCGCGAAGGGCAGCTCCATCTCCGACTGGACCCCTGTCACGGCCACGACCCGGCACCCCGCGGACTTCGCGATCAGGTGGTCCAGCAGCGCCGACTTGCCGACTCCGGCCTCGCCGCGCAGCACCAGCACCCGGCTCTCGCCGCCGCGGACGTCCGCGAGCAGCCGGTCGAGCGTCGCGCACTCCGCCTCTCTGCCCACCAGCCACCCCGGCCGCGGGGTTCCGCCTGTCGCGGACCACCCACCCCCAAGATCAGCCTTATCCGACATCCCCGCCATATCTTCCGCACCACGCCTCACCGGTGATACCGGGACCGACTTTCATCTAATGCAATATCTCATCCAGACGGCCTGATCAACGAACCGGCTGGATGGCGTCGCGCGGTGGCGAGCGTGGATGCGGCGAACGGCGTGTCCGGCGGGGAGGGTGCGGACTTCTTCAGGCGTTATCGCGGGGAGGCGCGGTCACTTCCCGGTACGGCGGGCGGGCAGCGGCCGGATCAGGTCGTCCATCGTGCAGCCGAGGATGTCCAGCAGCGCCATCAGCGTGCGGAGGCTGAGCCGTTCCGGCTTGCCGACCACGAGCCGGTACACCTGGCTCGGCGACAGATCGACACCGCGAGCGGCCAGCAGGGGACGCAGCTCCACGGTGGAGGACATGCCGCGCTCCGCCATGACCTCGCGAAGACGCCAGCCATAGTCCAGATCGGCCATCGCCCGTCAGCCCCCTTCTCTCCTGCCGGGACAGGGTCCACCTGTCCGCGCCGCCTTCGCATCCGTGACGTCCCTAGCGTGACCGTCGTCGATGACTGGTAGGCCCACCAAAATCCGGACATCGACCAGGAACTTCTCGGGGGCTGTCACAAGCCGCGACGTACCGAACACCGGAAAGGTCCACTCATGAGCGAGCAGCCCGTCATCGTCAGCGCCACCGGGCCGCCTGATCCGGCGGCACCGGGGCCGGCGGCCGCGCCGATGAGACCCATCCGGCACGGGACTCGCCGGCCGTCACCGCCGTTGAAGGGTCCTCGTGGGTCGTGGGTTCTGCCGTGGTTGCGGGGTTTTGCGTGGAGTGTCCAGCGTAAGCTGATGCATCTCGCTCACGCTGCCGCAGGCGGCCGGTACGGTGACGCGGGGCTGAGACGGTAAGGCAGGGGGCGATCGCGTGCGGTGGGCAGGCATCATGCGCGGGCGTCACGGAGCAGGCATGACCCGGCGGTTCAGAGGGGTCGCGGTGGTCGCGGTCCTCGCCGTGGCCTGGAGCGTCGCGCTTGAGACCGTCCCGGTCGCGAGGGTGGCGAGGGACGCGCGAGCCGGTGAGACGGTCGCCACCCCGCACCCCGGACCGGCGGCGGTGACCTCCATCGTGGGGCTGGGCGATTCGGTGCCCGCGGGCTCCGCGTGTGACTGCGACACCTTCGTCTCGCTGATCAGGAAGACCCTGGCGACCAGGCAAGGCACCGGCGTCGCCGTCGACAACCTGGCCACTGGAGGGCTCACCTCGCAGGGGCTGCTCGACCAGATGGACGGCGGGTCGGCGACGGACGCCATCGTCAAGGCCGACCTGGTGATCATCACCATCGGCGCCAACGATTTCGACAGCGACGCGCTCGAGGACGACGACTGCGCTCCCCGCGCGGGGCTGGCCTGCTACAAGAACGATCTCGCGCGGCTGCGCGCCAACGTGGACGGCATCCTCGGCAAGGTTCGCGCGCTGCAGACCCGCCCGCGCAGCCGGATCGTCGTGACCGGCTACTGGAACGTGTTCCTGGACGGCGACAACGCTCGGGCCAAGGGGACGGCGTACGTGTCGAACAGCGACGCCCTCACGCGCGTCGTGAACCGGACCCTCGCCGGTGCGGCCGCGGCGAAGGGCGCGCGTTACGTCGACGTCTACGGCCCGTTCAAGGGGGACGGCTCCCGGGACGACACCCCGCTGCTGGCCGCCGACGGCGACCACCCCAACGCCGCCGGACATCGGGTCATCGCCGACTCCATCCTGTCCGCCCTCGCCGCGGGCTGATCCCGTGCGGCCGGGATGAAAGGTTCAGCGGTGAGCTCCCTGGTCAGGTGCGTAGGGAGCAGGTGCGGGGTTGACACTTCGGCGTGATCCCGCGAACCATCGTCTTCAAGAGACGGTTTGGGAGCGCTCCCATACGGACCCGAAGGCGAGCGATGTCATGTCCGGTCCCCTCACGCTGTCTGCCCGGCTCTGGGCAGTCGTCGCCTGCGTCGCCGTGGCGATCGGCGGCATCGCCGCCGTGACCGCCCCCGCTTCCGCGGACACCGGGTGCAAAGTGGACTACACCGTGAACTCCTGGCAGGGCGGCTTCACCGCGCAGGTGAAGGTCACGAACCTGGGGACGGCGCTCAGCGGGTGGCGGCTGCGGTGGACGTACACCGGGGACCAGCGGGTGACGAGCGCGTGGAACGCGCAGGTGGAGCAGAGCGGCCGGATCGTGACGGCGGCCAACGTCGCGTGGAACGGCGCGCTGGCCACGGGCGGCAGCGCCGAGTTCGGCCTGCAGGCCACCTGGTCGGCGGCCAACCCCGCGCCCACCGACTTCACGCTCAACGACGTGGCCTGCAACGGCACCACCACCCCGAGCCAGACCCCCACCGTCACGCCCACCGTAACGCCCACTGTCACCCCGACGGTCACCCCCACGGTGCCGCCCGGCTGCTCGGGGGCGACGGTCTGCTCCGGGTTCGAGGACCAGGCGGGCAGCCCGTCCGGCGACTGGCAGGTCGTCACCCCCAACTGCGCCGGCACCGGCACGGCCGTGATCGACACCGCGATCACGCACAGCGGCGGCAAGTCCCTGCGGGTCAACGGGGGCGGCGGCTACTGCAACCACCTCTTCGTCGGCACCACCCGTGACGTCTCCCGCGTCGGCCCGGTGGTCTACGCCAGGATGTGGGTCCGGCACACGACCGCCCTGCCCGCGACGCACGTCAGCATGATCACCATGGCCGACGCCAATGACGGCAACCGCGACCTGCGCATCGGTGGCCAGAACGGCGCCCTGCAGTGGAACCGCGAGTCCGACGACGCCACCCTGCCCGAGCAGAGCCCGGCGGGCGTCGCGCTCAGCACCGCGCTTCCCGTCAACCGCTGGGTCTGCCTGCGCTACGAGATCGACACCACCAAGCAGTCGATGCGCACGTACCTGGACAACCAGGAGGTCGCCGGCCTGCGCGTGGACGGCACCCCGACGCAGGACATCGACTCCCAGTGGCTGCGCCGCGCCACCGCGCCGCGCCCGGCCACGCTGCGGCTGGGCTGGGAGAGCTACGGCAGCGACCAGGACACTCTCTGGTACGACGACGTGGCGCTCGGCTCGGCACCCCTGGCCTGCTGATCACAAACCGAATGCTGAGAAGTCCTACCGTGACCTACGCTGTTCGCATGCGCGTGACGATGCGGGAGGTGGCCGATCGGGCGGGCGTCTCGATCAAGACCGTGTCACGTGTGGTGAACGGCGAGCCGCACATCCGTCCGGAGAAGGTGAGCCGGGTGCATGCGGCGATCGACGAGCTCGGCTGGGTCCCCAACCGGGCCGCCAGGACGCTCAGGACCGGGCAGGTCGGGGTGGTCGGCATCGCCGTCACCGAGCTGCGCCGCCCGTATCTCGCGGGACTCGTCGAAGCCCTGGTCACCGAGGCCGATCGCTGGGGGATGCTCGCCGCGGTCGAGCCGACGCACGGCGATCCGGCCCGGGTGGCGGCGGTGCTCGCCGCCCGGGGGAAGACGTTCGACGGCGTGGTGCTGATCGGGCCGGTCGGGCCGGTCGGCGACGGGCTGGACGACCGCCCGGTGGTCGTCGTGCAGGGCGGCGCGGCCGAGGTGGACCGGGTTGAGGTGGATCGCGTTCAGGAGGACGTCGCGGAGGCGGCGGCCCTGATGGTCCGCCACCTCGCCGTCATGGGCCGGTCCCGCCCGGCGCTGCTCGGCGCGCATCAGGATGAGCTGCGCGCCTGTCTCGACCGATCCGGTCCGGTGCCCGTGCCGTGCGCGGATCTCGGCGAGGTGGCCGACCGGCGCGCGGGAGCGCGGGCCGCCGTACAGGTGCTGGAGCGGCACCCGGACGTCGACGTGCTGCTGTGCGTCAACGACGAGGTGGCGCTCGGGGCTCTCGCGGCGCTCGTCAAGCACGGGGTGGACGTCCCCGGACGGGTGGCGGTCGCCGGCTACGGCAACCTGGAGGACGGGCGGTTCTCGACGCCGTCGCTCACCACGATCGACCCGGGACCGGCCCGGCTGGCGCGCAGCGCGCTGGAGCTGCTCGCCGATCGCCTCGCCGGCACGGCGCCGCGACAGCCGCGCGCGGTGGTCTCCCCGGTCGAGCTGATCCGGCGTGAGTCCACGCTCGGCCGGGACCCGCGGTGAAGCGCCCGACGCTGGCGGATGTCGCCGTGCGGGCCGGGGTCTCGGCGAAGACCGTGTCCAACGTCCTGCTCGGCCGCCCGCATGTCTCGGCCGCCACGCGGGCCAAGGTCCAGGCCGCGGTCGAGGAGGTCGGCTACGAGGCGGGACACGCCACGAGCCAGGCCGGGCGCGGGCTCGCCTCCGGCCGGACCGGCCGGATCGCCGTCGTCGTGCCGAACCTCTACCAGCCGTACTTCGCGGAGAACGCCGAGCGGCTCATCCTCGCCCTGGCCGAGTGCGGGTTCACCAGCACGCTGCGGATCGCCAACGGCGGGGAGCGCGAGCGCGACGCGGTGCTCGGCGTGACGATCGCCGACGTCGACGGCGTCATCATCTGCCCGCACCACCTGTCGGACGAGCTGCTCGCCGGCGCGGCGCCGCGGCGCCCGGCGGTGGCCCTCGGCGGCGCGCCGATCAGGACGCTCGACGGTGTGCTGATGGGGGAGCACGCGGGCTTCCTGGCGATCACCCGGCACCTGCTGGCCACCGGCCGGCGGCGGCTCGCGTTCGTGTGGAACGGTCCGGCGGGCGCAGTCCCGACCGGGGACCGCTACTCCGGGTTCGTGGCCGCTCTGGAGGAGCACGGCATCGAGCATGATCCTTCGCTAGTAGCCTACAGCTCCGACTGGGACCGCAGGGCCTCGGGCTACGAGGCGATGGTGGGGCTGCTGCGGCGCTCCGGCCCCAGGTTCGACGCCGCGGTCTGCGTCAACGACACGATCGCCGTGGGCGTGCTGAAAGCCCTGCGCGCGCACGCCATCCGCATCCCCGAGGACGTCGCGGTCACCGGCTTCGACGACACGGACGAGGGCGAGTTCACCATCCCGTCGTTGTCGTCGGTGAGCCCCGACCAGGGCGAGATGGTGGCCGCCGCCGTCCACCTGCTCATCGAGCGCCTCGACGGGTACGACGGCGCGGCCCGGCAGGTGCACACCGGTGTGCACCTGCTGATTCGCGACTCGTCCGGGCAGGCCTGACCCACTCCGCACCCCTCGACGCCGGTCACTTCTTCCCCTGATTGTCTTGTCATTGACAACGCTGAATGACGGCCCCTAACATCGCTGAAACATTCACCGAGATCTCGGTCACACCCCTCCGTCCCCCCTCAGGAGGACCGCATGGCCACCTCACCGGCTCTGTCCCGCCGGGCCTTCGTCGTAGCGGCCGGCCTCACCGCACTCGCGGGTTGCTCCGGCAAGAACTCCGGCGATCCGAACACGTTGCGGATCTTGGTCAACAAGCATCCGCTGACCAAGCCGATGAGCACGATGGAGTGGCCCAAACAGCTGGAGAAGATCGCGGGCGTGAAGATCCAGTGGCAGGAGATCTCCGCCGACTGGGACCAGAAGAAGTCCACCATGCTGGCGGCCGGCGACGTGCCGGACCTGATCATCGGCACGAACGCGATCACGAACGCCGACCTGGGCACGTACCGGACGCTCTTCGAGAACCTGGCCGACGACCTGGACGCGCTCCCGAACGTCAAGGCGTTGTTCGCGGCGAAGCCGCAGCTGAAGTCGATGGCCACGCTGACCAGCGGCGAGGTCTACGCGGTCCCGGGCTACAAGCGGTTCTGGCCGACGACCGTGACCCACCAGTACATCAACAAGCAGTGGCTCGACCGGCTCGGCCTGAAGGTCCCCACCACCTGGGACGAGCTCTACACCGTGCTCGTCGCGTTCAAGGAGGAGGACGCCAACGGCAACGGTGACAAGAACGACGAGATCCCGATGGACTGGTCACCGGTCGGCACGGGCGGCTTCGGCTACTTCCAGCCCAGCGTGCTGCTCGGCAGCGTCGGCCTGCCGATCGCGGGCGGCGGCGGCCAGGGCTACTTCCTGGAGGACGGCAAGGTCGGCAACTTCCTCGTCGACGAGCGCTACAAGCAGGTGATCGAGTTCCTCCATCGCTGCTACGCCGCCGGCCTGGTCAGCAAGAACGTCATGACGCAGGACTACTCGGCCTACCAGGCGGTCGGCCGCGGTTCCGGCAAGGTGGCCAAGGTCGGCTTCAGCTGGGGCTGGACGGCCAGCGACCGGTTCGGCGCCGAGCTGGCCGATCAGTACGTCGCGATGGCGCCGCTGCTGGCCAAACCCGGCCAGACCACCCCGGTGACCTGGACGTACGACTCCAACGGCGAGAACTTCCCGTCGAACCAGATCCTCATGTCCGCCAAGACGAGCAACAAGCAGGCGGCGCTCAAGGTCGTCAACGCCCTCTACGACAAGGAGATGTCGCTGCAGGTGCTGTGGGGCGACCTCGGCAAGTACGTCAAGAAGGTCAGCGACAAGGAGTACGAGGTGCTCCCGCCGGCCGACCCCAAGGTCGACCCGTCGACCTGGAAGTGGACGGTCACCATCGCCGACGCCGGCCCGGTCTGGATCCGGGACGACATCGAGGTGAAGCTGCCGGCCGACCTGGACGAGGCCGTCGAGCAGACCGAGCCGCTGCAGAAGGCGCTGGCGAACATGGACGTGGACAAGGACGTCTACCCGTTCCAGTTCATCCAGATGAAGCCCGACGACACCAACCAGCTCGGGCTGAACAACACCACGATGCTCAACACCGCGATGACGAAGTTCGCCGAGTGGATCACCAAGGGCGGCGTCGAGGATCAGTGGGGACAGTACGTCCAGCAGGTCCAGAACGCCGGCCTGCAGAAGAACATCGACATCTACCAGCGCTACTACGACGAGTACGTGAAGACGCGCTGATGGCGGAGTCTCTCGTCGCGGCTCGCAAGCCGGCCGGCGCCCGAAGGATGGGCGCCGGCCGGCACGTCAGGCGGTACTGGCAACTGTGGCTCATGGTCCTGCCGGCCGTCGGGTTCGTCGCCGTGTTCATGTACGTCCCGATGTACGGGATCCAGCTGGCCTTCCGGGAGTTCGACTTCACCGCCGGGCTCACCGGCGGGGACTGGGTCGGCCTGAAGTACTTCCGGCAGTTCTTCGACAGCCCGCTGTTCTGGCCGCTGCTGAAGAACACGTTCGTCATCGCCTTCACCACCCTCGTGGTGGGGTTCGTCGCGCCGATCCTGCTGGCGCTGATGATCAACCAGATCGCCGGCGGCCGGCGCAAAAGGGTCATGCAGACGGCGACGTACCTGCCGCACTTCATCTCGATCGTGGTCATCGTCGGCATGCTGCAGGCGTTCCTCAACCCGTCCACCGGGCTGCTCACCCGGGTCTCCGCCCTGTTCGGCCTCGACGGGGTGAACTTCCTCGGCGACACGGCGGCCTTCGTACCGGTGTACGTGATCTCCGACGTGTGGCAGCACTGCGGGTGGAACAGCATCATCTACCTCGCCGCGCTCTCGCGGGTCGACCCGCAGCTGTACGAGGCGGCCAAGGTGGACGGCGCGAACCGGCTGCAGCTCATCCGGCACGTCGACGTCCCGAGCATCGTGCCGACCATGGTGATCCTGCTCATCCTCACCATGGGCGGCGTGCTGAACACCGGCTTCGAGAAGGTCTGGTTGATGCAGAACAACCTGAACCTCCCCGTGTCCGAGGTCATCGCGACGTACGTCTACAAGATCGGCATCTTCAGCACGCAGTTCAGCTACGCCACCGCGATCGGCCTGTTCAACACGGTCATCAACTTCGCGTTCCTGATCGCCGCCAACGCGATCGCCCGCCGCGTGTCGAACTGGAGCCTGTGGTGACATTCTTCCGCAAGAAGACACCGGGCGACGTCGTCTTCACGCTGGCGCTCGGCGCGATCTGCGTGGCGGTCCTGTTCGCGGTGGTCTATCCGGTCTACTTCGTGGTGATCGCGTCCGTGAGCAACCCGTCGCTGATCTCCACCGGCGAGGTGTGGCTGTGGCCGAAGGGCGTGAACCTCTTCGGGTACCGGGAGATCTTCAACGACGAGCGGATCTGGACGGGCTACCGCAACACGCTGCTCTACAGCGTCGTCGGGACCGCGCTGAACCTCGTCGTGACCATCCCCGCGGCGTACGCGCTGTCGCGGCCGGAGTTCCGCCCCCGGCGGATCCTCATGCTGTTCTTCGTGTTCACGATGTTCTTCAACGGCGGGCTGATCCCGACGTACCTGCTCTATCGCGATCTCGGCCTGCTGGACAACTGGCTCGTGTTCGTCCTGCCGTCGGCGGTGAACGTCTACAACCTCATCATCGCCCGCGCCTTCTTCGAGCACTCGCTGCCGAAGGAGCTGTTCGAGGCGGCGATGATCGACGGCGTGTCCTACCTGCAGTATTTCGCCAGGGTCGCGCTGCCGCTGTCCAAGGCGATCGTCTCGGTCATCGGCCTGTACTACCTGGTTCAGCACTGGAACGACTTCTTCACCGGCATGGTGTTCGTCCGGGACAACGCGCTGCAACCGCTGCAGATCGTGCTGCGTGACATCCTCCTGTCCAACCAGGCGTTCGCCGGTGGCGTCGGAGCCTCCGGCGGCAGCGGCACCTCCTACGACCAGCAGTACGCCGACCAGATCAAGTACGGCGTGATCGTCGTCTCCAGCCTCCCGGTCCTGGTGCTCTACCCGTTCCTGCAGCGCTACTTCGAGAAGGGCGTGCTCATCGGGTCGGTGAAAGGCTGATGAGACGCGTCCTCACCTGGCACACGAGGGCGGGCGAGGTGGGCCTGCTGCTGCTCAAGCTGCACCTGCTGTGGATCGTGTGGACCCTGGCCGGCGGCGTCGTGCTCGGCGTCTTCCCCGCGACCGCCGCGGTGTACGGCGTCATCCGCGGCGAGCTCCTCCATTCAGCGGCCCCTCGCGAGTTCCGCCGGCTCTGGCGGCAGGAGTTCCGCACCGCCAACGTGGTGGGCTACGTCTTCGGGGCGGCCTGGGCGGTGCTCCTGCTGGACCGGCGGCTGCTGGAGAGCGCCGACCTCGGCGTCGTCGAGCCGCTGCTCGGCGCGCTGCTCTGGCTGGTCACGCTGTTCGTGTCGGGCATGACCGCGAACATCTGGATCCTCGCCGCCCACTTCGACGAGGGGCCGGGCGCGCTCGTCCGCCGGAGCGCGATCCTCGTCCTCGCCCGCCCGGTCCAGGCGCTCGTCACGCTGCTCGTCGTCGGCGTGATCCTCTGCGCGTACTACGTCGTCCCGGGGCTGGTCCCGGTCTTCGGCGTCGCCGTACCGGCCTTCGCCTCCTTCGCCTACGTCTGGGGCACCGCGGTCCTTCCCAGGGCCCCGGGCTCATCTCACGACACCTCGTTGGGAACACCATGACCATGACCTCTGCCGCCGCCTTGCGTCGCGAGCCGCTGCCGCTGACCGCGGTCACCATCGACGACGAGTTCTGGGCGCCGCGCCGCGAGCTGATCCGTACCCGTACGCTGCGGCACCAGGAGGGCCAGCTGCGCCGGCCCGGACAGCAGTTCGACGCCCTGAGCCTGTCCTGGCGGCCGGGGGACCCGGACGAGCCGCACATCTTCTGGGAGAGCGACGTCGCCAAGTGGATCGAGGCCGCCAGCTACTGCCTGGCCACCACCGACGACCCCGAGCTCGACCGGGCCGTCGACGAGGCGATCGAGCTGCTGGCCGGCGCGCAGCAGGACGACGGCTACCTCAACGTGTACTTCACCGTCGTCAAGCCGGGGGAGCGGTTCACCGACCTTCGCGACGCCCACGAGCTGTACTGCGCCGGTCACCTCATCGAGGCCGGGGTCGCCCACTTCGAGGCGACCGGCAAGACCCGGCTGCTCGACATCGTGCGCCGCTACGCCGACCTGATCGACACCGTCTTCAGCCCCGAAGGCCCCCGCGCCGGCGGCTACTGCGGGCACCAGGAGATCGAGCTCGCGCTGGTCAAGCTCTACCGCGCGACCGGCGAGCGCCGCTACCTCGACCTCGGCCGGCGGTTCATCGACTGGCGCGGGGAGCAGCCCTACTACTTCGAGGACGAACTGCGGCGGCGCGGCACCCCCGGCTACTTCGGCACCAGGCTCCCCCGGAAGCCCAGGGACCTGCGGCGCTTCCGCGAGTACAACCAGAGCCACCTGCCCGCGGCCGACCAGGCCGAGGCCGTCGGTCACTCGGTCCGCGCCATGTACATGTACAGCGCGATGACCGACCTGGCCGGCGAGTACGACGACGACCGGCTGCTCCAGGCCGTGCGCCGGCTGTGGGCCAACGTCACGGACAAGAAGCTGTACGTCACCGGCGGGCTCGGCTCCGACCCGAGTATCGAAGGCTTCGGGCCCGCGTACGACCTGCCCGACGCCCACGGCTACGCCGAGACCTGCGCCGCGATCGGCCTCGTCCAGTGGGCCCGGCGCATGAGCAACCTCACGGGCCACGGCCACTACGTCGACGCCCTCGAACGCGCCCTGTACAACGGCGTCCTCAGCGGCGCCTCCGCCGACGGCACTCGCTACTTCTACGGCAACCCCCTCGCCAGCCACGGCACCGTCACCCGGCAGGAATGGTTCGACTGCGCCTGCTGCCCGCCCAACCTCGCCCGGCTGCTCAGCGAGCTCGGCCGCTACGTCTACGCCCAGGGACCCGGCGAGGCCGTCGTCAACCTGTACGTGGCCGGCACCGCCCGCTTCACCTTCGCCGGCGGCGAGGTCACCCTCCGCCAGGACACCGCCTACCCCCGGGAAGGCCGCCTGGCCGTCACCGTCACCCACGCCGACGACGGGGCGGAGTTCACGCTGGCCGTCCGCATCCCCGGCTGGAGCCGGCAACAGGTCGTCACCGTCAACGGCGAGCCCGTTGACCAGCCTGTCCTCCGCGACGGCTACTGCGTCCTCTCCCGCCGCTGGCGGGCCGGCGACGTGGTCGAGATCGATCTCGGCATGGAGGTCCGCCGGACCTGGGCGGATCCCGCCGTCGCCGCCACCGCCGGCAAGGTCGCTCTCGAGCGCGGTCCGATCGTGTTCTGCCTGGAGGGCGTCGACCACGACTGCGCCGTGCACAGCCTCACCCTCGCCCGCGACACCCCCGTCCACGCGGTGCCGGACGAGCGGACCGGCGTCGTCATCCTGAACGCCGACGCCACCGCGGACGCCGAGGCCGACGGCTCGCTGTACGGCGACCGACCTCCCGCCCGGCGCGGCGTCACGCTGACCGCCGTGCCGTACTTCTCCTGGGCCAACCGCGGCCTCTCCGACATGACCGTCTGGATCCGGGAGTGAAAGGGAAGCGTTACGGAAGCCTTGGCTGCGACGCTCCTCGCGTCATCGAGCGAAGGCAGGTTCTCCATGCGAAGCAAGATCATGAGAGCGCTGGTCCCGGCGGCCGCCCTGGCGATGGCCGCGACAGCCGGCGCCGGCGTGCCCGCGAACGCGGAGGTCCAGGCCGGTTACATCAAGAGCGTCCACCGGACCTTGGCGAAGTGTGAGGCGGCGGGCTGGAAGTACTCCGGGGACCACGAATACTGGGACTGCGACTGGGACAGCCCGTTCTGGGCACTCTGGGTCCTGAAGTAACCCCCCGGCCGACGGGATCCCGCCTGATCTTGGTGATTGGGCGGGATCTTGCCATCACTCCCGTACCCCCCGTCGTACGATCATCACTCGCCGGCATCACAGCGGGGGAATCGGGACGTGAAGGGGGCACATGGAATCGGAGGTGCGCTTCGCGCTGCTCGGGCCGGTGTCGGTCGACGGGCCTGACGGGCCGATCGCGCTGGGCTCACCGAAACAGCGGACCGTGCTGGCCGCCCTGCTGCTCCACGCGAACCGCACGGTGTCGGACGACCGGCTCGTCGACCTGATCTGGGGCGAGCGGTCGCCGCGCACGGCGGTCTCGCGCCTGCAGGTCTACGTCCACGAGCTGCGGGCGCTGGTCGGCAAGGAGCGCATCGGCCGCGTCGGCGCCGGCTACCGCATCCACGCCGGCGCGGACGAGCTCGACCTGCAGCTGTTCGAGCAGTACAGAGCCGCCGCGCGCGCCGACGCGGAGGAGGGTCGCCATACCGACGCCGCGGCCAGGTTGCGCGCCGCGGCGGGGCTGTGGCGCGGGTCCGCGCTGGCAGGAGCCGGCGCCCAGCTGATCCACCAGGAACGTCCGGGTCTTGAGGACAGGCGGATCTGCGCCCTGGAGGAGCTGTACGACTCCGAGCTGGCGGCCGGGCGGCACGCCGAGATCGTCGGCGAGCTGCACACGACGGTGGCCGAGCACCCGCTGCGCGAGCGGCTGCTGGGACAGCTCATGCTGGCCCTGCACCGGTGCGAGCGCCGCGGCGAGGCGCTGGCCGTCTACCGGGAGGCGAGACGGCGGCTGGTCGACGAACTGGGCATCGAGCCCGGCCGCCCCCTCCGCGAGCTGCACCAGCGGCTCCTGCGGGACGACGAACCGGACTTACCGGGGGAGGGCACGCAGCCGGCGCCTCCTCCGCCGCGACGAGAACCCCTCGTCGCGCGGCCGGCCGAGCTGCCCAGGGACGTGCCCGAGTTCGCCGCCCGCGACGCGGAGCTGGCGTGGCTGAACGAGTGCCTGGCCGGCGGCGACGGCGTGTGCGTGCTGAGCGGCACGGCCGGCATGGGCAAGACGGCCCTCGCGTTGCGCTGGGCGCACCAGGCCAAGGACCGCTTCCCCGACGGGCAGCTCTACATCGACCTGCGCGGCTACGATCCGGACCACGAGCCGCTGACCACGACGGCGGCGCTGACCCGGCTGCTGGTCTCGCTCGGCGTCGATCCCGAACGGGTGCGGGGCGGCTTCGAGACCCAGCTCGGCCTCTACCGCTCGCTGCTGTCGGGGCACTCGTTCCTGCTGCTCCTGGACAACGCCCGCGCGGCGGCCCAGATCGAGCAGCTCCTGCCCCCGAACGGCGTGGCGCTCGTGACCAGCAGGCACCGCCTGGGCGAGCTGGTGGCGTTCGCGGGTGCCAGGCAGCACTCGCTCGGCCCGCTGTCCGAGGCGGACGGCCGGGCGCTGCTGGACGGCGTGCTCGGGCCGGCGGGCGGCCCGGCCGAGTCGGACGCGCGCGGCGAGCTGGTACGCGCGTGCGGCGGGCTGCCGCTCGCGCTGCGCATCGCCGCCGCGAACGCCGCCGCCCGGCCCGAGGACGGCACCGCGGCGGTCGCGGCGGAGCTGGCCGCCGGCAACCCGCTGGCGGGGCTCACCGTGGACGGCGCCAAGGACAACGCCGTCACCGTCGCCTTCTCCGCCTCCTACCGCGTGCTCGCCCCCGCCGAGCAGCGGGTCTTCCGCCTCCTCGGGCTCGTGCCCGGCCCCGATGTCACCGTGGCGGCCGCGGCGGCGGTCACCGGCCTCCCGCGGGACGCGGCCCGCGCCTCGCTCAAGGCCCTGGCCGCGGCCCACCTGCTCGAACACCACATCACCGACCGCTACCGTTTCCACGACCTGGTCCGCCTGTACGCGGTGGCGGAAGCCGGGCGCGACCCCGAGCGCGAGCCGGCCTGGCAGCGCCTGTTCGAGCACTACCTGGAACTGGGCGCCGCCATCGCCGCCCGGTGCGCGCCCGGCGAGTCCCTGCTCTCCGGCCCGCAGCCGGGCCCGGACGCCCGTGAGCTGCCGTCCCCCGAGGCGGCCGACGTCATCAATCTGCTGGCCGCGCTGAGGCGCGCGATCGAGCGGGATCCCGGCCCGGCCGTCTGGCGCCTGGCCGACATGGTCCGCGCCATCTGTGCCCGTACCGGACGTATCGGTGAGTGGATGGAGATCGCGCCGACGCTGCTGGAGGCCGCCTCCGCGCACGACGTCCCGGCCGTGACCGCCATGCTGCACACCGGCATGGGCGACGGCCTCTTCCGCGTCGGCCGCCGTGAGGAGGCCGTCGGTCATCTGGAGCAGGCCGTCCGGATCTCCCGCGAGAGCGGCGATCGGGAGGGCGAGGCGGCGGCCAGGATGGGGTTGAGCTTCGCGCGGGCGTGGACGGGCGACCTCGTCGAGGCGATGGCCGACAACGTACGGGCCGCGCAGCTCTTCGGCGAGCTCGGCTCGGTGCCCGGCCACGTCCGGGCACTCCACGCGCTCGGCTACCAGTACCACCACCTGGGCCGGCTGGACCTGGCCGAGGACTACTGCAGGCAGGCACTCGCGCTGAGCCGGCGCCACGATCTGCCCTACGCCGAGGGGGCCGATCTGCGGCAGCTGGGCGCCGTGCTCCTCGACCAGGGCCGGTACGGCGAGGCGGAGACCTGCCTGCGGCAGTCGGTCGCCCTGATCACCTCGATAGGCGGCCACGGCGCGGCCACGACGCAGATCTGGATCAGCCGGCTGCACTGGGAGAACGGCCGGTGGGCGCAGTCGCGGGACGAGGCGCTGGCGGCGCTCGGCGTGTGCCGCGGCCAGGGCGACCGGCTGGTGGAGGCGGCGGCGCTGGTCGCCCTGGCCGACGCCGGAGTCCGCCTCGGCCTGACGGCAGAGGCCGCGGACAGCCTGGACCTGGCCGACGGCCTCATCGGCGCGGGCGGCCTGAACTGGCATCTGGCCTACGCGCTGCTCGCCCGCGCCCGGCTGCTCGAAGCCGTGGGCGACCAGGAGGGCGCCGTCCGCCACGCGCTGCGGGGACACGCCGTGGCGGCCGAGAGCACGTACCGGCTGCCGGAGCTGGCCGCGCTGACGGAGCTGGCCAAGCTGGAACGGCGACGAGGCGACCGCGAGGCGGCGGAGCACCGGGCCGGCGAGGCTTTGCGGCTGTGCCGGCAGATCGGACACGCACCCTGCGAGAAGAAGCTCGCGCTGCTGCTGGAGGAAGCGAGGTAGGTTTCCCCTCCCAGGATGCGCGCGGACCGGCCCCTCAAGGTGCGATGGCGTCAAACTCGATCATGAGCCGGCGGGGGCCGCGCAGCGCCGGGTTGGGCCGGTACGGCGGCGGGTCCGTGACCAGCCGGGGACTGACCAGCCGGCGGGCCAGCGCGGAGAGCGCCACCTGCGTCTCGCTCCGGGCCAGCGGCGCGCCGAAGCAGTAGTGGATGCCGTTGCCGAAGCCGAGATGCGTGTTGTCGGCGCGGCCGGGGTCGAAGCGGTCCGGGTCGGGGAAGCGGTGCGGGTCGCGGCTGCCGGCGGCGAGGACGAGCGCGAGGGGTGAGCCTCGCGGGATGGTGGTGCCGGCGATGTCGATGTCGGCCAGGGTGCTGCGGCCGGTCAGCATGTGCACCGGTGGCTCGTAGCGCAGAAGCTCCTCGACCAGCGGGATGCTCAGGTCGGGTTCGTGGCGCAGCCGATCGAGCACGTCGGGGTGGCGCAGCAGGGTGAGCAGGCCGTTGGCGATGAGGTTGACGGTGGTCTCGTGGCCGGCGACCAGCAGCAGCGCGCCGGTGTTGAGCAGGTCGGCACGGGCCATCGGCCCGTGCGGGCCGGTGTCGGTGAGCAGGCCGGAGATCAGGTCGTCGCCCGGTTGGCGGACGCGGGCCTCGGCGAGCGTGTTGAGATATTCGCCCAGTTCGCGGGTGACCTCGCTTCTCCTGCGCTGGCGCTCCTCGAACGTTCCGGTGGTCGGGTCGAAGGCTTCCACGGTGGCGTCGGCCCAGTGGTGGAAGCGCGGCTCGTCCTCGTGCGGCACCCCGAGCAGGTGGCAGATCGCGGCCACGGGCAGCGGGTAGGCGAACTCCGCGACGGCGTCGATGCGGTTCTTCCCGGCGAAGCCGTCGATCAGGCCGTCGGTGACCCCGGCGAGCCAGGGGCGGAGGGCGTCGACGCGCCCGGGCGATTGAGGCGGCCCGAACGGGCGCATCGCCAGTTCCCGCAGCCGGTCGTGCTCGGGCGGGTCGCGGTTGATGAAGGGCAGGAGCAGGCTGTCCTCGGGAGAGGCGGTGGCCTCGGCCACGCCGGGGCGGCTGCGGGGGTCGGAGCTGACCCGCGGATCGTGCAGCAGGGCGACGATCTCCTCGTACGTGCTGACCACGTACGTGCCGTCGGCCTCCCGCGTCACCGGGGTCTTGCGCAGCTCGGCGTACAGCGGGTACGGGTTCGCCCGGTTGGCGGGGTCGAGGACCTGCTGGTAGAGGCTGGCCTGTGCCATGACGATGCCTTTCATGAACTCCGCGCGGGCAAGGTCGCTGTGGCTGCTCGGTGCGCCGCCCGCCGCACCGGAACCTTCCCGCCCCACGCTGTGCCTTGCATCAGGTACCGGCCAAACCTCCGCAAGCAATCAGGCGCTGCGCCGTCGAACTTGGCCGAGCTGCTGCGCCGTCATCGCATGCGGCACGACTGACCCTGGAGCAGCTCGCCGAGGCGTCGGGGGTCGGCGTCCGGACGCTGTCGGACATGGAGCGGGGACGCAGCAGGGGACCCCGGCACCGCACCGTCACCGCGCTCACCGTGGCGATCGCCCTCATGGAGGAGCTCCAGTTCGCCGACAACCCGCACGCCCGGGCCCTGGAGACCCTGGCGGCCGTCCTGACCGACGAGGGCCGGACCGAGGAGAGCCGCCGGGCCTACGCGCGCGCGGCCGAGGTGTTCGAGGCGATCGGTGACACCGAGGCGGCCGGCCGCTGCCGCCCATCCTGCCCCCGCGCGGCTGGCCGCGTTCATGGCCGACTCGCAGGTCCCCTGGGGCGTGGACGCCCTCGGCGGGGCGGTCACCGAACCGGCCTGGCGGCACAGGCCGAGCTGGTACCTGGTGGCCACCGAGGACCGCATGATCCCGCCCCCGGCCCAGCGGGCCATGGCCGAGCGCGCCGCATCGTCCGTCGTGGAGGCCATCGGCAGCCACGCCGTGTACGTCTCGCAGCCCGCCACGGTCACCGACCTCATCCGCCAAGCCGCCACCTGAGCCCGCCGCCCCCGGCACCCGGTCGCGGCTACGGACCGGATGATCCCTGTCCCGCCAGGCTGCCGCGCCGCGTTCGCTGCCGGCGGCCTGGCCACCGCGCCGCGCGGGTTACCCGGATCGGACCGGCGTGGCCTGGTCAAGGAAATCCCTTGTCGCGGGGATGGTTTCGCGCGTCGGTGACCGCCGTCCCAAGGGGCGGAAAGGTTGTGTCCAGAGATGCGGCACGCCCGCATCAGCGAGGGCACGGCGGGCACGGTGATCAGGGGTACGCAACCTGCCGACGGACCTCGGGGGACGCATGAAAGTCGGTCTCGGCCTGCCCGTCGGCGAGCCCGCGGCCCTGCTGGAGTGGGCCCGGCTCGCGGACCAGGGCCCGTTCAGCACGCTCGGCTTGCTGGACCGTCTCGTCTACGACAATCCCGAGCCGCTGGTTGCCCTGGCCGTGCTCGCGGGGGCGACCACCAGAATCCGCCTGCAGACCGAGGTGCTGCTCGCCCCGCTCCGCGAGCCGGCACTGCTGGCCAAGCAGTGCGCGACCCTGGACCGCATGTCAGGAGGGCGCTTCACGCTCGGCATCGGCTTGGGAGCACGCCGGGACGACTACGAGGCCGTGGGCGCGGATGTGCACCGACGCGGGGCGCGGCTGGAGGAGATGCTGGGGCTGATGCGCCGCGTCTGGTCGGGCGAGCCGTACGGCGAGGGGATCGGCCCGATCGGGCCTGGGCCCGCCCGCCGGGGCGGGCCGGAAGTGCTGTTCGGTGCTTTCAGCCCGGCCGGGATCCGTCGGGCCGCCCGCCTGGGCGACGGTTTCCTGTGCGCGGCGCACCTCGCCGACGCCGAGACTCTGTTCCGGTCCATTGAGACGGAGTGGCAGGCTCAGGGACGCTCGGGCCGTCCCCGGTTGGTCGCCCAGTTCAACGCCGCGCTGGGGCCCGATCATCTGATCAAGGAAGCGCGCGACCGGCTGCACGACTATTACGGCGGCCCCCACTACATGAACCTGCCGGCGGGCTTCGCGGAGGGCGCGGTGGCGAGCATGCTCACCGCGTCCGGCCAGATCCGCGACACGGCGACCCGGATGGCGGACATCGGCGCCGACGAGGTCATGTTCTACTGCTGGGCCTCGGACGTGACCCAGGTGGATCGCTTCGCCGGCACGCTCGGCGGCGCCTGAAAGCCGCTGCGGCGGGACACCGACGTCGGCGCCGGGAGCGCATCGTGATGCGCCGACCCCATGGGGCCTGAGCTGCGTGGATGAGGCTCTTCCCAGGTGCAATTCACCGCAAAGACATCCTCTGGCGCTCAAACGGTCATCGGCTGTCGTCACGATCGGCGAATGCACCGCTCACATGCCTTCCGGATGACCGCGGCCGCCGTCGGCGCCGCTCTCTCGCTCGCCTTGCTCGCCGTTCCCGCCCAGGCGACGATTTCGCAGGACAACGGGACCAAGGGCGTCAGCCTGGCGTTCCTCGGCCGGTTCTCGACCGGGTCGGCCGGCACCGGGGCCTCGGAGATCACCTCCTACGACCCCGCCACCAAGCGCGCCTTCGTGGTGAACGCGCAGGCGGGAACGGTGGACGTCCTCGACATCCGCGACCCGCGCAACCCGAAGCGGGTCACCTCCCTGCCCGCTCCCGGAGCGAACAGCGTCGCGGTGAGCAAAGGCCTGGTGGCCGTCGCGCAGCAGGCGGCCAAGAAGACCGGCCAGGGGAAGGTGACGCTCTTCCAGGCCGGTTCCGGCAAGAAGCTCAAGGAGTTCCCCGTGGGGGCGCTTCCCGACATGGTGACCTTCAGCGAGGACGGCCGCCGGCTGGTCGTCGCCAACGAAGGCGAGCCGGAATCGTACTGCGCGGGCGCCGTCGACGACCCCGAGGGGTCGGTGAGCGTCATCGACGTGAGGAGCGGCACCGTACGCACCGCCGACTTCCGGGCGTTCAACGACCGGGCCGACGCGCTCCGGGCCGCGGGCGTGCGCATCTCCGGTCCGGGCGCGACGGTGGCCCAGGACCTGGAGCCGGAGTACATCACCGTGGCCGGTGACACGGCGTGGGTGACGTTGCAGGAGAACAACGCGGTGGCGATCGTCGATCTCGGCCGCGCCAAGGTCCAGCGGATCGTGCCGCTCGGCCTGAAGGACTTCGGCACGGTGGGCGTGGACGCCTCCGACAAGGACGGGAAGATCGACATCCGTCCCCGGGCCGGCGTCAAGGGGATGTACATGCCCGACTCGGTCGCGCACTTCCGCTCGAAGGGGGAGACGTACCTCGTCACCGCCAACGAGGGCGACGGCCGTGACTGGGACTGCCACACGGACGAGGTGCGCGTGAAGGACCTGACGCTGTCGGCCGAGGCGTTCCCGAACGCCGCCGCGCTGAAGAAGGACGCGGAGCTCGGCCGCCTGACCGTGGCGGCGGACTCGCCGAAGGACGCCTCGGGCGCCTACCGGCAGCTGAACGCCTTCGGCGCCCGCTCGATCTCCGTACGCTCGGCCTCGGGCGCGCTGGTCTGGGACTCGGGGGACGAGCTCGAGCAGCTGATCGCCCGGGAGTTGCCCAAGGAGTTCAACGCCGACAACGAGGAGAACGACTCCTTCGACAGCCGCAGCGACAACAAGGGCCCGGAGCCCGAGGGCGTCGCGGTGGGTCAGGTACGGGGGAGGACGTACGCGTTCGTCGGGCTCGAGCGGGTCAGCGGGGTGGTCGCCTACGACGTGACCGACCCTCGGCGCCCGGCCCTCGTCGACTATCTCAACACGCGCGACTTCGCCGGATCCGTCGAGGACGGGACCGCCGGCGACGTCGGCCCGGAGGGTGTCTTCTTCGTGTCCGCCGGGGACAGCCCGACCCGCCGGCCGCTGCTGATCGTGGGCAACGAGGTGAGCGGGACCACCGCCATCTACGAGATCCGGTAGGTGGCCTCAACCGGCTCCTGACGCGCCGTACGTCGGGGTTCGCGAGGTAACGTCATCGTCACAGGTGCCGCTCGCCGTGATCCGCGCACGTCTTGTTCTCGAATGCGCGGCAGAAACCTGACTGGAGGTCCCTCATGGCGCGACGAATCTCCCTCCTGCTCGTCCTGGGCGTCTCGGCGCTGGCGCTGCTCGCCGGCACCGTCGCCGGGCCCGCCAACGCCGCGACAGCCATCGAGTACGGGCTGATGGCCGCTCTGGTGCCCTGAGAGAAGACAGAAGGGCGGATGTCCGGCATCCGCCCTTCCCGGCCCGACGGCGGATGGCCTTCAGTCGGCGACGAGGCGGGTCTGGTCGGCCTGCTCCCGCTGGCGCCGCAGCTCGTAGGTGCCCGGTGCGATGCCGGTGAAGGCGTGTTCGGGGTGCGCGAGGTAGGCGGTCGCATCGTCGGCCACGGTCAGGACGCCGAGCACCATTCCGCCGCCGAAGCGCTCCGGCGTGAAGAACGCCTTGCCGGTGGAGAGCAGGAGGTGGGTGTTTGCCCCGCCCTGGCCGCGGACGATCGGGACGCCGGCCTCGGGGACCGGGGTGCGGGCCGGGTCCCGCTTGGCCGGTACGACGGCGACATCGCCCTGGAACTGCAGGCCGGACAGGATGGGGATCTCGGCCTGCCGGTCGAGGTGCTCGTCGACGGTGACACCGAAGGTGGCCATGGCCTGCTCGATGGTAAGCATCTTCTCTCGGGCTCCTTTGCCGGTGGGCGGGGTCAGGATCGTCGTTGCGCGCCGGCGTACTGTGCCGGGGTGAGGCCGTAGGTCCAGGCGGCGGCCTGGATGGGGTCGCCGCAGTCGGCGGGGACGGTGAGGCCGAAGCGGCGGCGGGTGCCGTCCCGTTCGACGGTGCCGTTGGTGCACAGCAGGACCCGCACGTGCGTGGTGTAGATGTCCTCGGGGACGTCATGCAGGGTGAGGGTCTGGCCGGGATTGCCGGGGTCGGGTACGGCGGGCCCGATCTGCTCCAGGCCGGCCTCGATGATGAAACGGTCCCAGCCGCGGCGTTCGATGGCGCAGCGGCGGATCTCGGCGTTGGTCTCGCGGAGGATCTCGTCGGTGGTGAGGGTGTCGTCGATGACGGCCCGGGGGACGTGGGTGCCGTGCCAGAAGTAGACCCCGAACCCGTCGGACCAGCCGGCGGTGGGGCCGTCGGCGCGGTGCGGCCGGTGCACGGCCCTGGCGCCCTCGCCGACCTGCTCCAGGTGCAGCTCGGCCGGGCGCGGGCAGAGCATGACGAAGTCGAGGAAGGGCCACCACCACCAGCCGGCGGGCGCGGACCGCGCCGGGTCCTGCTCCGCGGCGCCCTGCCACGGCCCGTCCTCGTCCAGCGGCGCGACCGTGTCCTGTCCGAGGTCGCGCGGTGGGGCCGTGTCCTGTCCGGAGTCGTGCGGTTGGATTGTGTCCTGTCCGGCGTGCCCTGGGACCGCGTCCTGCCTGAAGCGGTCGACCAGGGGGAGCCAGGTGCCGGAACGCTGGAACGCCAGGTGGGCCCGCCACAGCCGCCGTACCTCGCCGCGGATCGTGTCCTGCCGCGAGCCGCCCACCGCCGCGTCCACCGCCGCCCGCACGGCCGCGTTCGACGCGTCGGCGACCAGGTTCAACACGCCGGCGGGCACATTCCGGCCCTCCTCGCGGGCGGGCACGTCCCGCACCGCCGAGGCCAGCGCGGCGTCCATCCTCGCGGCGATCTCGGCGTGCAGGGCGGTGGCCGCCGCGCCGTGCACCGGATCGCTCGCCGCCCCCTCGGCCGCGACCCGGACCGCGGTTCGCACGGCGTGGCCGACGCTCTCACCGGCGGTGTCGTCCACCGCGCGGTAGACGGACTCCAGGACGCGGTTGTTGCGGTGACCGGTGCTCAGGCAGGCCGCGATCGGTGCGGCGAACGCGCCGACGAGCGGTGAGGACACCCACACGACCCGTTCCGGGAACGGGACCCCGATCTCCCGGTAACAGGCGCGGGCGGCGGACTCCCACGCCCGCCTCTCGATGGCGGCGTCGTCGTCCGGCTCAGGACCCGGTGAATTCACGGTGGAGACCTCCAACTGAGGCGGGCCCCCTGGCTCCGCCCGAGAGCGCCGCAAACGACACCGTGCCGCCTGGGACACGTCGGCGATCATGTACTCGGCGCAGCACGATACCTGCCCGCGCGGTCACTCGGGGTCCGTTTACAGATGATGTGCGGCGCCTTGACACATCTGTCGATCTCCGTACATTCGTACGAATGCAAGTGACCGCCGTCGAAGACGCGTTACGGGCTCATCCCGACGACCTCGCCTCGTGGGGTGCCTACAGTGACTGGCTGCTGGAGCAGGGCGACGCCAGAGGCACGCTGATCCGCCTCGAACAGCGCCTGGCACGCACCCGTCCCGCCGACCGCCCGGCCATGGAGCGGGAGATCGCCGGCCTCGTCGCGGAGCACGAGGGCGGGTGGGACGACGGGTTGCCGGCGACGGCGCACGTGCTGGCCCGCCGGTACGGCTTCGCCACGGAGGTCGCCGTCCCGTGGTCGGACGACGTCCGCGAGGTCGTGGAGCAGGTGCTGCGCGGCCGGTTCGTCACCACGCTGAGGATCACGTCCCACGAGGCGTCCGACGAGGACGAGGAGTGGGACGACGAGGACGACGACTGGGATGACGACGAGGACGACGAGGACGACGAGGACGACGACGAGGACGGCCCGGGAGGCGGGGTTCGCTCCGGGCGCCTGGACCTGCGGGCACTCGACGGGCTGGATCTCGGTCGGCTCACCGGGCTCGACCTCTCCTATCTGGATCTCGGTCCCAACGGCGCCGAGCTCCTCGTCACCTTGCTCCGCACGGACCGGTTGCGGGCACTGGAGCTGCGGTACTGCCGGATCGGCGACGCCGGTCTCGCGGCCCTCGCGGCGTCCCCGTACCTCGGCGGACTGCGCCGCCTGCACCTGCAGCGCAACAGGGTGAGCGCCGAGGGCGTGCGCTCCCTGCATCGGTTCACGGAGCTGACCGAGCTCGACCTGCGGTACAACCACATCGGAGAGGCGGGCGCGGAGGCCCTGATCGCGGCCCCGTTCGCCGGCTCCCTCGCGCGGCTGTGGCTGTACGGCTCCGATGTGGGCAAGGACGGCGTGCGCAGACTGGCGCACGCCGCGAACCTTCCGTCCGGGCTGCGCACCATGTGGAGGTCCATGTGAGCATCGAACTTCGGGATCGCTTCTTCGTCCTGTCGGCCGGGGACGCGCCCGCCGAGGAGGCCGCCCGGTATCGGGCGGAGGTGGACGCGACCGACGCCGAGCCGGCCGCGACGGTGGACGGGCTGGACATCTCCTGGCATCCGTCGGCGCGGTTCAAGGCGGTGCGGTTCATCGACGCCGAGCGGATCGACGAGCGGGTGCGGGAGCTGTTCGCCCGGCCGAGCGCGGACGCGCCGTACCTGGCGGCGGTGTTCGTGGATCCGCACGAGTTGTCGTTCCGCACGTTCGAGAACATCGTCCCGCTGGACCGCCTGTTCGAGGACGTGCCGCTGGAGGCGGAGCTGGCCGAGCGGGCGGAGCACGCGGACGGGGTGTTCTCGTTCTCACTGCGGCTGCCGGCCGAGGCCCGGGCCCGCCTGGAGCGGCTGGACGAGCTGAAGCTGTACGTGCCGCCGCTGAACGCCGGGTCCCGGGGCGGCGAACGGTTCATCTTCCACTCGGCGCTGCTGGCCGAGGCGTTGAGCGCGGCGGTGGCCGACGCGTTGCCGCCGGCGACGGCGGAGGGGTTCTCGCACGTGAACCCGGTGTTCAGGTGCAACCGGTTCGAGCCCGGTGACGCGAACTTCCACCGGCACCGGGACACGCCGTACTTCGACGCGGCGCGGCGGCACATCTCCCGGTACACGGTGCTGCTCTACCTCACCGGCGGCACGGGGTCGCCGGCGCTGGACCTGGTCGGCGGCGCCGCGCTGAGCGAGATCGGCGACTTCACGTGTGTGATCTTCGATCAGCGGTACGAGCACGAGGGCGCCCCCTACCGCGACGGCCGCAAGGTGTTCCTGCGTACCGAGCTCATCTTCACCGCCGACGAGGTCACCGAGGCGCCGGAGATCGGCGAGCTGTTCAGCAAGGCGTGCTACCTCACCGGTGAGAGCGTGTTCGCGCCGGAACTGGCCCGGCACGCCGACGCGTACTACAACCAGGTGGCGGCCGCCCACTGGAACGGCCTGGGGGAGGGCCCGGCTCGCGAGACCTTCGTGCACAAGGAGTTCCGCGGGGTGCACTTCGTGGCCAACGGCTACGACTTCTGGTTCGCCAAGAGCGAGGAGCTGTCTCTGGCGGAGTGCGCCGCGATCACCCTGCTCGACTACTTCAACTGCAAGCTCGGCGACACCGCGTTCCGGGCGCTGTGCGAGACGGAGGTGATCGAGTCCGACGACGCCGCCTGGATCCCGGAGTTCCTGAGTGCCCGGCGCGGCGGGTCCGTCATGACGCGGGTGGACAAGTCCGCGTTCTTCCCCGAGCCGGAGCGGCCCAACAACCAGACCTGCTGCCCGTTCCACTCCTCCGGACGCTACGACCCCACCCGCCACGGCGAGATCATCGATCTCTACACCGACGCGCAGTCCTTCGCCAAGGCGCACATCCTGCCCGCGCCGATCCTCATGCTCGGTGAGGACGTGGCCCTCGACCCGGACCGGTTCGTCATCCAGGGCGACCTCATCCACGTGCTCGGCAAGGGCGCCCTCCAGCCGGTGAACTTCGCCGCCTGCTGGAACGACGAATCCATCCCCGAGGACTACGTGGTCGTCGCGGCCAAGGTCGGCGTGGCGCAGTTCCTCGTCCCGCCCATCATCTTCACCGAGTCCGACGGCTGCTACCACCTCACGTTCGACTTCTTCCGCAACTCGTGGATGGTCGACCACCAGCGGGCCACCATCCCCATCCCGAGGATCACCGACGAGGATTGGGCCGATCCGGACGAGAGCCGCGCCTGGCGGCGCTACGTGGACGACTCGCTCGTCGACGACGAGCACCCGCTGCCGCCCAGCGACCTGTGGGACGACGAAGAGGACGACTGGGACGACGAGGACGACTGACGCGGCCGGGGAATCAGCGGCGGGCGTCGTAGACGCGGTTGGCGGGGCCCTCCGCGGCCAGCTTCCAGGTACGCAGGCCGGCCTCGTGCGCGATGCGCCGCAGGGCGTCCTCGCCGGCGTGGTTCCCCAGCGCGTACGGCCCCTTCTGGGCCAGCGCCCCGGGCAGGCACAACGTCGCGGACGTCGCGGTGAACGCGCGGCCGAGCGGGTTGATGTTGTCCTGGGGCGCCGCGGCGGCGTTCGGCTCGACGACCAGGCAGGCGCCGTCGGCGGCCAGCGTCGCCGCGGCCCGCCGGAACGCGGCGCCGGGGTCACCGAGGTCGTGCAGGCAGTCGAAGAAGGTGATCAGGCCGTAGTCGCCGCCGGGGAAGTCGCCCGCGCCCGCGACCTCGAAGGTCACCCGATCGGCCAGCCCCTGCTCCGCCGCCGCCCGCCGCGCGCTCTCGACGGACGGGCCGTGGAAGTCGAAGCCGTGGAAGCGGGAGGCAGGGTACGCGTGCGCCATGAGCAGCGTGCTGTGGCCGAAGCCGCAGCCGACGTCGGCGACGGACATGCCCCGCTCCAGCCCCTCCACGACGCCGTCCATGGCCGGCAACCACTCCTGCACCAGGGACGCCGCGTAGCCGGGGAGGAAGAACCTGGCCACCCCCTCGTACAAGGCGGACTCGTGCTCCTCCCAGCCCACGCCGCCGCCCGTCCGGTAGGCGTCCACCAGCGCGTCCTGGGTGGCGTAGAGCGGCTGGAGCATGGCGAACGCGCCGGCCGAGTACGCGGGAGAGGCCGGGTCCGCGAGCACGGCGGCGTGTTCGTCGGGGAACACGTAGGTGTCCGTGCCGGGCTCGTAGCGCACGTACTGGCCGGCCACCTGGGAGGCCAGCCACTCCCGTACGTACCGCTCGTCGAGGCCGGCACGGGCGGCGAGCTCCCCGGAGGTCAGCGGCCCGGCCCCGGCCATCGCCTCGTAGAGCCCGAGCCGGGTGCCGATCGACGTGCACAGGCCCGCGAGGGCGGCACCGCTGTCGATCGTCACGCGTTCCAGGAACTCCTTCACCCGATCCTGGTCAAGCGTTTTCTCCATGATTTCCCCCGTTGTTTTGCGATCGCAAATCTATATAAACAGTGACAATCACAGCTATATAAACGGTGAAAACCAGCCCAAGCGCACGTCTTTGTTCGAAGAGGCGGGAACCGAACCCGGTTCCCGCCTTCTTCGTCTTCAGCGCGCGGTGGTGAACAGGAACGTGCCGTTCCGCACGTCCTCCATGGTCATGACCGCGGCGCGCGCCGGTCCTGCCGGGCCTCCAGCTCCTGCGGGCTGACCGGGACCAGCATCGGCTGCCCGGGCGCGCAGAACATCGTCACCACGAACGCCGACTCCTCGTCAGCCAGGTGGTTGCCGTCCTGGTAGTGGATCACGTCCCCACCGGGCTCCCAGAACGCCTCACCGGCCCGGACGACCCGCACGGGTTCGCCTTCGAGCTCGAAGTTGATGGCGCCCTTGACCACGTACCCGTACGCGGGGCCGGAGTGCCGGTGCGGCGGCGCGCCGGGGCTGTTCGGCGGCAACGTGACCAGGATCGTCATCGCCTCGGAGCCTTCCGGCGCGCGCGGCGCCCCCGGCACGGTGGCGACGATCTCGATCTTCGGCGGCGGCCCGCTCTGGTCGGGGTTCTCGAGCTGGTGGGCGTGAGCTTGGTCGATGCTCATCAGGTTCCTTTCACGGGACGTCGGCCGGCTCGGTCCGGCCGTGCACCAGCTCAGACAAGACAGCGTCCCGATGTGTGACAACACTCTGACCCGTCAGAGGGCCAGCGCGGCCATGAAGGCCATGCTGGCCGCCATCCCGGCCGAGCACACGTCCTGACCGAACATCCTTCGGTCCGCGCTCCGCTCGGGCAGGACGCGGAGGAGCCGGGCGCAGGTCCAGGCCAGCCCGATGGCCAGGGCCAGCACGGCCGGCGAGCCGCCTCCGTGCGGGTGCCCGGCCGTGGCGCCGGCGAGAGGGGGCGAGCCGAACGCCGTCAGCACCAAGAGGATGGACATGACCACGAAGTCCTGGATGTGATGGCCGGTCTCGGCGCGGCGGGAGGGGGAGCCGCAGAGCCAGCCGGCGGTCAGCAGCGCGAGCACCGCGGCGGACAGGAACCAGCCGCCCAGGTGCCCGGCCGCCATGCCGAGCGCCATGACGACGTGCGGCCACCTCCTGGTGGGACGCGCGGAGGGCAGCAGGGCCGGGGCGAGGGCCAGGGCGCACCCGGCCGATATCCCCACCGCGTGGAGGAAGGCCTGCATCAGGCGGTCTCGACTTTCACCGGGCAGGCACTCCTCGTTTTCCGAACTGGCCGAGATGGTAGTGGCCGGGACGATGCCGGCACCAGGGTGGTCACCCCCTCTGACAGGACAGCTCGGCAACCTGTGACAGGCGTATATCTATAGAAAACGGCCTATGCCCGATATTGCGGATAATCAACCTGGCATAGCTTCTGTACTGAGGGTTGGCCCAATAATTGCCCATTCGACTATTAAAATGAGTCGATGTCTGATCCCCGACGCCCGCTGGACCGGTTGCGCAGGGCCTTCAACCGCCACGACCTGGACGGCCTCGCGGACACCTTCAGCCGCGGCGCGGTCCTCGTCGCGCCGGACGGCGTGGGCCAGGACAGGGACGAGATCGCCTCCTACTACGGCGCGTTCATCGAGGCGTTCCCGGACTCGAGGTGCACCGTTCAGTCGCTCACGATCCTGGGCGACACCCTGGTGGCGGAGTACACCCTGAGCGGCACGCACAAGGGCGCCTTCCTGATGCCCGGAGGGGGCGTGGCCGCGGCGACCGGCCGTCCCATCCTCGTGCGCGCGTGCAGTGTCTCGACCGTGGAGGACGATCTCATCGTCAGCCACCGCATCTACTACGACCAGCTGGAGCTGGGCGCGCAGATCGGCGGCGCGCTCCGCTTCGAGGAGGACGAGAGCCCGGCCTGAAAACCCTTTGCACGGCGGCGGTCGCGGCCGCCACACTCTCGGGGTGATCGACAGTGTGCCCCCCGACGGACGTGCCGGAATCGACGCCTCGCTGGTCAAGCGGCTGATCGAGGACCAGTTCCCGCAGTGGAGCGATCTGCCCGTGACGCCGGTCGAGGTCGATGGCTGGGACAACCGCACCTATCGCCTCGGCGAGGAGATGACGGTGCGCCTTCCCACCGCCGCCGGATACGCGCCGGCGGTCGACAAGGAACATCGATGGCTGCCGGTCCTCGCGCCGTCGTTGCCGGTCGCGGTTCCCGTGCCGCTGGCCAAGGGCGTACCGGGCGCGGGATACCCGTTCGGCTGGTCGATCCGCAGGTGGCTGGAGGGGCGGACGGCCACCCTCGACCGCGTCGACGACCCGTGCGCGTTCGCGGCGTCGGTGGCCGGATTCGTCCTCGCGCTGCGGCGCGTCGACGCCACGGGCGGGCCTGCGGCCGGTGCGCACAGCTTCTACAGGGGTGCGCCGCCGGCGCACTACGACGAGGACACCCGTCACGCCCTCGCCGCGCTGGACGGTCAGCTCGACACCGGCCTGGCCTCGGCAGTCTGGGACGCCGCCCTGGAGGCGACCTGGTCCGGGCCGCCGGTGTGGTTCCACGGCGACGTCGCCGGCGGCAACCTGCTGGTCAAGGACGGAAAGCTGGCCGCCGTCATCGACTTCGGAACCTCGGGTGTCGGCGATCCCGCCTGCGATCTGGTGATCGCCTGGACGATGTTCTCGGGCGACAGCCGGGAGGCCTTCCGCAGGGCCGCCGGCCAGGATCGCGCCATGTGGGCGCGGGCCCGGGGCTGGGCACTGTGGAAGGCGCTGATCGTGCTGGCCGAGAAGCTCGGCACCGACGAGGAGCAGGCCGCCGTCCAGCGGCGGGTCATCGACGAGGTCCTGGCCGACCACAAGGACGCCGGCTAGCGATCGGGGGATCGCCGGCCGGCGTCCGGGATCAACCGGCCAGGGGCGCGACGGCGCGCATGCGCTCGAAGTTGGCGACGTACTGCCGGTAGATCGCCTTGTTGTTGAGCCTCAGCAGCGTCTCGTCGTTGCGGCGCAGCGACGTCTCGATGTAGTTGTGGCTGCCCGTGATCACCCAGCGGGCGTCGCGGTCGCCGTCGTACGAGCCCTCGATCAGCAGGTACTTGGAGTGCACGCGGCCGGGCAGCGCGCCGCCGTTGCCCAGGGTGCGCAGCTCGACGCGCGGCTCGGCCAGCAGGAGCTGCTTGACCTCGTCGCTCATGATGCCGTACACGATCTGGACCGTGCAGCCGCGGGCGGCCAGGTCGCGGAGCTTGGCGGGGATGGCGATCCGGAAGGTGTCCCACTCGGACATGCCGACCCGGATCGTGGTGCCGCCCCGGCAGGACACCTTGCCGAGCTCGTCCACGATGGGGTCGCCGTCCGCCTTGGGGAAGAAGGAGGCCCGCACCGACCCGCCGGGGCCGCCGGTCTGGACGACGCGGTAGTAGTCGAGGTTCTTGCGCTCGGCGGCCAGGTCGCCGAAGTAGCCGGAGTAGGCGTCGTACAGGCGCCGGTTCCCGGGCAGGACGACCGCGTTGTTCCAGTACGTGGAGGAGTTGAGGTCGGTCAGGTTGGCCGACGACTGGACCACCACGTCGGAGGCGTCGCCCGTGCGGGAGAACAGGTAGAACTTGTTGTGCTGCCCCTTGTTGCCGATGCACGCGGCGGTGCCGCCGGAGAGCGGCCCGCTGCAGACGTGCGTCCACGAACCGGCCGCCGTGTCGGTGCCCAGCGCGGCGGAGAGCTTGCCGGCCACGGCCGCGCCGCGCGTGTCCCCGTCCAGGATGACCTGGACGTCCACGTCCCGCTGGTGCGCCTTGATCAGCTCGTCGGCGAACTCGGTGCCCGCGGCGCCCGACATGACGAAGTGGGCGACCTGGATGCGGGCTCCGGCGGGGGTCTGCCGGACGAGGCCGCAGAGCGTACGCACGAGGGCGGCCGGGTCCCCGCCCGCGGGGTCGTTGAACACGGCGGTCGTCGTGACGTGCGCGGGAACGGGGGCGTCAGCGCAGGCGGAGGCCGCGGCCGAGGCCGGGGCGGCGCCCGTCAACGTGGCCGCGGCCATGACGGCGGCAGCGACGGCGGCCGGCACTGACAGGGACTTGCCAAGCATGGATCACTCCTTCTGGACGCGGCCATGATCGGCCGCGGGTGTCGCCGGTGCGTCGGGGAAGTGGCACGCGACCGGATGACCCGTGTCCCGGCCGATGAGCGCCGGCTCCTCGTCGCGGCACCGATCCTGGACCTTCCAGCAGCGTGTTCGGAAAGGGCAGCCTGAAGGCGGGTCCAACGGTGAGGGAACATCTCCTGACAGGACGATCTCGCCGCGTTCGCCGCCCCTCCAGTCGTCCACGCTCGGCGCCGCCGACAGCAGCGCCTGCGTGTACGGGTGGGCCGCGCTCCGGTAGACGTCCTCCTTGGAGCCGGTCTCGACGACCTTGCCCAGGTACATCACCGCCACCCGGTCACACAGGTGACGGACGACGCCCAGATCGTGGGAGATGAACAGGTATGCCACACCCAGGTCCCGCTGGAGCTCCCCGAGCAGGTTGAGGATCTGGGCCCGTACCGAGACGTCGAGCGCGGAGACCGCCTCGTCGCAGACGATCAGGCGGGGGCGGACGGCGAGCGCGCGGGCGATGCTGATGCGCTGCCGCTGCCCGCCGGAGAACTGGTGGGGGTAGCGTCCGGCGTGCTCCGGGCGCAGGCCGACGCGGTCGAGCAGGGCGCCGACCTCCGCGTCCCACCGCTCGCGCGGCACCAGCCCCGGATGGATCCGCCAGGCCTCCTTGATGAGGTCGGCGACTTTCATGCGGGGGTTCAGCGCGGCGTACGGGTCCTGGAAGACGAGCTGGATCTCCCGGCGCAGCCTGCGCAGCTCCCTGGCGGGCAGGGCGGCCAGGTCGCGGCCCTCGAACAGGACCTTGCCGCTGGACGGGCGCACCAGGCCGACGATGGTCCGCGCGACCGTGGACTTGCCGCAGCCGGACTCGCCGACCAGGCCGACGGTCTCTCCCGCGTGGACGGTCAGGCTGACGCCGGCCACGGCGCGCACCTCGCCGCCGGGCCGGCCGATCCCGGCCCGCAGGCGGTAGGTGGTGACCAGATCGGTGAGCTCGAGCAACGGCTCAGCCATGCGCCGCCACCTCCTCGGCGAAGTGGCAGGCGCTGGCCCTGCGGGTACCGAGCTCACGCGGCAAGGGGTCGTCGGTGCGGCAGACGTCCCTGGCGAACGGACAGCGCGGATGGAAGGAACAGCCCGCGGGCGGCGTGGCGAGGTCGGGCGGCTGACCCTCGATGGCCTCCAGCGGGGCGCCGATGTCGCGGGGATCGGGCACCGCCCGCATCAGGCCCAGCGTGTACGGGTGCGCGGGCCGCTCGTACACCTCGGCCACGGTGCCCGTCTCGACGACGCGGCCGGCGTACATGACGGCCACGCGGTCGGCGGCACGCGCCACCACGCCGAGGTCGTGGCTGATGAGGATCATGCCGAGCCGCTGGGCCTGCTGGCGCTGCCGCAGCAGCCGCAGGATCTGCGCCTGGACGGTGACGTCGAGGGCGGTGGTCGGCTCGTCGGCGATGAGCAGCAGGGGATCGAGCGCCAGCGCCATCGCGATCATCACGCGCTGCCGCATGCCGCCGGAGAAGCGGTGCGGGTGGTCGTCCAGGCGCCGCTCGGCGTCCGGGATGCCCACCTGCGTCATCAGCTCCGCCGCCCGCCGCCTGGCCTCGGCCCTGCGGGTGCCGCGGTGCCTGCGGAACATCTCCGCGATCTGGTAGCCGACGGTCAGCGACGGGTTCAGGGCGCTGAGCGGATCCTGGAAGATCATCGCGATGCGTTCGCCGCGCAGTTCCCGCCATTCGCGGTCGGACAGGCCGACGACGTCGCGGCCCTCGATGGTCACGCGACCGCCCGCGATCCGCGCGTTCAGCGGCACCAGGCCCATCAGCGTCTGCGCGGTGACGCTCTTGCCGCTGCCGGACTCGCCGACGATCGCGAGCGTCTCGGCCTCGCCCACCTCGAAGGACACCCCGCGTACGGCACGCAGCGGCCCCTCCGGGGTGTCGAACTCCACCGCCAGCTCCCGGACCTCCAGCAGATTGGCCATCGTCACAGCTCCGTCATCGGGTCGGAGGCGTCGCGCAACAGGTCGCCGAGGACCCCGATGCTCACCACCACGAGGGCCAGCGCGGCTCCGGGCGCGGCGGCGATCCACCAGGCCGACGCCAGGTAGTCGCGGCCCTCGGCGATCGTCGCGCCCCAGGACGCCTGGGAGGCCGGGACGCCGAGGCCGAGGAAGCTCAGCGACGCCTCGGCGACCATGGTCAGGCCGACCTGCACGGTCGCCGCGACGAGCAGCGGCGGCAGGCACGACGGCAGGATGTAGTGCACGAGGATGCGCCCGTGCGAGGCGCCCATCACCCGGGCCGAGTCGACGAACTCCCGGTCGCGCACGGCGAGCGCCGAGCCGCGCACCACCCTGGCGAAGATCACCCACCGGGTGACCGCCAGCGCGATGATCACGTTCACCATGCTCGGGCCGAGCACTCCTGCCAGCAGGATCGCCAGGAGGAGGCTGGGGAAGGCCAGCTGGATGTCGCCGACCCTGGAGATGATCCCGTCGGCCCAGCCGCCGAAGTAGCCGGCGAACAGCCCGAGCACCAGCCCGGCCGTCCCGCCGACCAGCACGGTCACCAGGGCCACCGTCAACGACGTGCGCATCCCGGCCAGCACCTCGGCAAGGATGTCCTGGCCGACCTGATCGGTGCCGAGCCAGGCGACGGCGCCGTCGGACAACCGGGTCCCCGGCGGCAGCAGGCGGTCGACGGGACTGGTGCGGGCGGCGTCGAACGGCGCCAGCAGCGGCCCGAGCACGCCGGCCGTCGCGAACACCAGCACGGTCCCGAGCGCCAGGCGAGCCCGCAGCGGCAACGCGGCCGGTCGGCTCGGGGCTTTCACTGACATCAGGCGTTCTCCAACTGGATCCTGGGGTCGAGGTACACGTAGAGCACGTCGACCAGCAGGTTGAGCACGATGTAGCAGACCGTGATCACGGTGAGGACGGCCTCGACCACGGCGTAGTCGCGGAAGGTGATCGAGTCGATCAGCAGCGAGCCGATCCCGGGCCAGGCGAAGATCACCTCGACGATCACGCCGTTGGCGATGAAGTAGCCCATGAGCAGGCCGAGCATGGTCACCACCGGGACCAGGGTGTTGCGCAGCACGTGGATGTAGAAGACGACCCGGTGACTCAGCCCTTTGGCGTGGGCCGTCCGGACGTAGTCCTGGTTCATCTCCTCGAGGATCCCGGTCCGTACGAGCCGGCCCAGCCAGCCGACGAACGGCAGCGCCAGCGTGAACGCCGGCAGCAGCAGGCTGACCAGGGTCCCGTCGGCGGTGCTCGGCAGGATCTGCAGCCACCGGGCGAAGATCAGTGACAGCATGATGCCGATCCAGAACGGCGGCAGCGCCTGGCCGACCAGCGAGGACACCGAGACGAGGTGGTCGGCCCAGGTGTTCGCGCGGCGGGCGGCGAAGGAGCCGGCGGCGAAGCCCAGCACGATGGTGATCACCATCGCCCAGACGGACAGCGACAGGGTCGGCCCCAGCCGTTCCAGGCAGGCGTCCAGAGCGCTGACGCCCTGCCGCCAGGACTGGCCGAAGTCGAGGGTGACGATGTCCTGGAGGTGGCGCGCGTACTGGATGGGCAGGGGGTCGCGCAGCCCGAGCCGGTCGCGCAGCGCCTCCAGCGCCTCCGGCGTGGCCTGGCTGCCGAGGATCAGCTCGGCCGGGTCGCCCGGCAGCACGCGCAGCGCGATGAAGACGATGGTGATGGCGCCCCAGACCTGCAGCAGCGCCTGGGCGAGCCGCCGTCCGAGGAAGGCGGTCATGTGACGCCCCCACCGCTCGACGCCCGGATGACCAGCCGCGGCGGGAACAGGATCTGCTCGGGAGGCCTCCCTGCCGCCGGCCGCCCCAGCCGCCGGAGCATGTGGTCGACCGCGGACACGGCGATGTCGGCGGCGGGCAGCTCGACGGTGGTCAGCGAGGGGATCACGTACGGCGCGAACGGGTGGCCGCCGTAGCCGACGACCAGGATGTCGTCGGGGATGCGCAGGCCCTCCTCGTTCGCCACCCGGTAGACGCCGAGCGCGAAGTAGTCGTTGCCGGCGACGAACGCCATCGGCCGTTGAGCGGTCCGCACGACCTCTCTGCCCAGCCGGTAGGCCTCGCTCGGGTCCCACGGCATCGCGCTCTGCTCCAGCCGCCGGGTCGGCACCTTGATCAGGGTGTCCGGCTCGATGGGCAGGCCGCTGTCGGCCATGGCCCGCCGGTAGCCCTCGACGCGGTCGGCGACGGACGAGACGTGCAGGTCCTCCTCCAGGAAGTAGAGCTTCCTGGCACCCTGGGCGACGGCGTGCCTGGCGGCCTCGTAGCCGCCCTGGACGTGGTCGACGCCCACCAGGTCGGTGTTCAGCTCGGGCACGTCGCGGTTGATCAGGACGAGAGGCACCCCGGCCGCCCTGAACCGCCGCCAGTGCTCGGCCCCCTCCTGCACGGTCACCACGAGCACGCCGTCCACGCCGCGCCGCAGCAGCTCCTCCGCCGCGCGCCGCTCGTTGTCCAGGCTCTCCTCCGTCGCCATCAGCAGCAGGGAGTAGCCGTGCTCCCGGCAGCGCTGCTCCATGCCGCTGATGAGCTGGGCGTAGAACGGGTTGGACGGATTGGTGATGACCATGCCGAGCGTGCTCGCCGAGCCCAGCACCAGGGATCGGGCGGTCACGTTCGGCACGTAACCGAGCCGCTCGGCCTCGGCCTTGACCCGGTTCCTCGTCTCCACGCCGACGCTGTCCTTGTCGGACAGCGCGCGGGAGACGGTGTTCACCGAGACGCCGAGGCTCTCGGCGATGTCCTTCAGAGTGGTACGGCGTGCCTCGCGCATGTCACTCTCGTTCCGTAGGGATCATCCGGCGGTCGACACCGTGCGGAACTCGGGCTGGCTGTTGGCCGCCGGGACGAATCCCGCCACCGAGGAGCGCAGCCCGTACGTGCTGGACAGCGCCGCGGGGAAGACGCCGACCGCGTCACGCCAGATGATCTCGCACGCCTGGGCGTACAACGACTTGCGCTCGTCCTGGCCGGGCGTGGAGCGTGCCTTGGCGAGGATGCCGTCGAGCTCCTTGTTCCGGTAGCCCATGCGGTTGGCCTCGCTGGTGTAGAGCCTGCCGAGCGTGTAGTCGGCGTCTCCCGTGGTCACGGTGTTGACCTGGAGCTCGATGTCCCAGTCGAGCGCCGTCAGGCGCTTGAGCCAGGCGGCCTTCTCGATCTGCTGCGGCTCGACGACGACGCCGACCTTGGCCCAGGCCGAGATGATCGACTGCGCCAGCTCGGTGGCCAGCGGGCCGGTGTCCTTGAACCACATCATCGAGGTGCGGATGCCGGAGCCGTGGCCGGCCTCGGCCAGCTCGCGCTTGGCCAGATCGGGGTCGTAGTCGTACGGCTGCTGGGGCGCGTGGCCGAAGACGGCCGACGGGATGGGGGCGTCCATGACGGCGGCGGCGTCGCCGTACAGGCTGGAGACGATGCTCTTGACGTCGAGCGCGTGATGGAGCGCGCGGCGCACCCGCGGGTCGGAGAAGGGTTTCCTGCCGCAGTTGAACCAGGCGAGGAAGTAGTTCACCCCCGGCTTGCTGTCGATCTTCACGCCGTTCACGCCGCCCAGCCGCTTGAGCTCGTCGGGAGGGATGATCCAGGTGACGTCCACCTCGCCGTTCTGCAGGGAGGTGATGCGCGTGGAGGCCTCGGGGATGTACGGCAGGCGCAGACCGGGCAGCTTGGCCGCACCGCCCCAGTAGCCGGGCACGGGCTTGAGCAGGAGCTGGGACGACGGCGTGAACGACTCGACGGCGAACGGCCCGCTGCCGACCGGGCTGCGCGACAGGTCGGCCTTGCCGATCCGGGCGGCCGGGACGATGAAGGCGAGCGTCAGGTTCACCAGCATCGTGCCCAGCGGGTCCTTGGTGGTGATCCTGATGGTGCCCGCGTCGGGGGCTTCGACGGCGTCCACGGCGGACCACAGGGGCTTCTGCGGTCCGTCGGACGCGGCCAGCCGCTCCAGCGACGCCTTGACGTCCGCCGAGGTCAGCTTGGTGCCGTCGTGGAAGACGACGTCCTCGCGAAGGGTGAACTCCCACGTCGTGTCGTCGGGCTGCTTCCACGAGGTGGCCAGGCGCGGCACGAGCCGGTCGCCGTCCCTGGCCACGAGCGTGTCGTAGATCTGCCGGTTGGCGAGGAGCGAGGCCTCGTCGACGGCGCTCGCCCCGTGCGGGTCCAGATCGTTGATCGCCTGGTAGAACGCCGCGTTGAACGGCCGGTTGCCCCCCGAGGCCGATCCTGTCGCCGGGCCGCCAGGGGCGCACCCCGCGACTGCGGCGCCGGCGGCTCCCAGGAGGGTCAGGAACTGGCGCCTGCTTGTTGCCATGGTCGTACCTTTCTCAGCTTTTCAGGGCCAGGTAGATCAGCACCTTGGCCCGCGGGTCGCCGCCCGCCAGCGTGGCCCGCAGCCGCAGCCAGTGGCCGAACTCGCGCACCCGCAGGGACACCAGGCCCGGCTCCTTCACGATCTGCTCGGTGGTCTCGTCGTCGTCGCACCAGTGCAGGCCGTCGGGGGAGATCTGGGCGGTCAGGCGCAGTTCCTGGCCCTCCAGCTCCAGCGTCCGCACGAACCAGCGCGCCTCGGCCGCCCATCCGGCCTCGTACGGCTCGGTGACGAAATCCTTGGTGAAGGTGGTGTTGCGCTCCAGAACGGCGGTAAGAGCATGCCTCATGCCGGTGTTCACCAATCCACGGAAATCAGTGCGGAATCGAGGAAGAGGAAGTTGCGTACCGGAGAATGTGTGCGCACGCTCACGTAGAAATTGAGCAGGTTCTCCAGGCCGTCATATTTGTCGGGATACTGCGGGACCGGGACATGTCGCATGTCCATGACCCGGTCGTTCACCTGGAGCTCGATATTGGTGCGGGTCCTGGTGTCGAACTGCCAGCGCAGGTAGTGCCAATTGACCTTTGTCGGCACCTCGTTGTAGCAGAGGTACTGCGGTTTGTCGTCGAGCGGGCGCCAGTCCTCCGGATTCGGGGCGGTGAAGTCCTCGACCGGGGACAGGTTCTCCTGGTTGTGCAGGTTCTCCCTGGGGGTGGGCTCGGGCACCACGGGGTAGATCCAGCGCCTGGTGAACCTGTTGTCCAGGTCGGTGTTCTGGTAGCGGGCGACGCAGTGATAGCGGATGCCCTCGCCGTCGCACAGGTCCGTGGCCACGGTGAACGCCCCGAACTGGGCTTCGGACGGGTGCAGGTTCCCGTCCCATTCGATGTCGCCGAAGCTGTTGCCGAGCGAGGACTCGGCCGTGGCCGCCTCGCTCTTGTAGGTGAAGTACGTCTCGAACTGCACCACGCCGCGCCTGGCCATGGTGAGGCGGCGGATCGCGACCGCCGTGTGGCCGGCCACCGGGCGGGTGGCGACCTTGAGCGCGTAATTGCCGCTCATCGCGGCGTGCGTGCCGATGTCGAAGAAATCGCACGAGCTGAGCTGCGGCGGCCGGAAGTCGCGCATGTGCACGTCCACCGTGTCGAGATTTCCGTGGCCGTCGTGATTGCCGATGAGCTCGCACCAACCGTGCGTTCCGGTATTGAACTCGTCGAAGGCGAGGATGCGGGGGAGGGGATTGAACTTGGACAGCTTCGGATCGGCCGCGATCAGCGCGCGGCGTAGGTCCTCGGCCGGAACATGGGTGGTCTCCACGCTCGCAGGCGTCCTTCCCATAGAAATTCCGGGTCCAGGATTAACGTTAACGTGAACGTTAATCCTGGGTTTCGAGGACGCTAACTCGTCACATCCGCGGATGTCAAGGGTGTGCGGCCGCGAGCACGCACCCGCCGCCCCCGCGCGCGCAGGCTCAGCGGTCCCTGGCCGCGCGGCGGGCCGCGTCGATGGCCTCGGCGGGCACCGACCGGGCCGGGCGGGTGAGGATGCGGCGGATGGTCTCCGCGGGCACCTTGGGTTCGCGGTCCTCGGTCAGCAGCCCGTTCCGCTCCTGCTCGGTGTCCGTCAGCTGGGTCCAGCACAGACCGGCCAGCTCCGGATTGTCCAGCACCGCGTCCACGAGCTGCCGGAACCCCTCGGTCAGCTCCTCGGTGGAGCCGACGGTGCCGTACCCGTGCCAGGCCTCGTCCGGCCCCGGGCGGAGGCTGGTCCCGCCGATCTCGGACAGCACGACCGGCTGCCCGCGCCGGACCGGGTCGCCGAGCAGGGCGACGCGCCGCGCGGGCGGGCGGTCGCCGAGGATGCGCGCGAGCGCCTCGGGCCCGGCGTAGCGCTCGCGGATCGACTCGCCGGTGGGCGCGTAGTCGTGCAGACCCCAGATGTCGCTCTCCGTGTGCTCCCACCCGTCATTGGAGATCACCGGCCGGGTGCCGTCGAGCGCCTTGGTGAGGTGGTAGAGCGCGGCGGTGGCGTGCCGCTGCTCGGGCACGTCCGCCGCGTGCCAGACGCCCCAGCTCTCGTTGAACGGCACCCACGTCACCACGCACGGATGGCTGCGGTCGCGGGCGACGACCTCCAGCCATTCGCGGGTCAGCCGCTCGACGGCGCGGGGCGAGTACTCGTACGCGCTGGGCATCTCGCTCCACACCAGCAGGCCGAGCCGGTCGCACCAGGCCAGGAACCGCGGATCCTCGACCTTCTGGTGCACCCGCACGCCGTCGAACCCGAGCTCCTTGGCCAGTTCGGCCTCTCGGCGCAGCGCGCCGGGAGCGGGGGCGGCCAGGTGGGAGCCGGGCCAGTAGTTCTGGGCCAGGACCAGGCGCAGGAACCGGGGCCGGCCGTTGAGCAGGAACCTGCCGTCTCTGACACCGACGCTGCGCAGGCCGACGTACGAGGTCACCGCGTCGATCAGGACGCCGTCGCGGCGCAGCTCGACGCGGGCGTCCAGCAGGGTCGGCCGCTCCGGCGTCCACAGGAGCCCGCCGAGCTCCATCTGGTGCCGGGCGGCCGGGACGGCGATCACCCACCGGCCGTCCCGCCGGTCGGCGCGGCACGTCTGCTCCGCCAGGACCTCGCCCCCGAGGGTGAGGACCACGTGGACGTCCACGGCGGGGTCCGGCCGCTCGGAGAGCTCGACCTCGACGGCCACCGCGGCGCCGGGCACGTCCGGGGTCCAGTGCAGCCGCCGGACGTGCAGCGCGGGCACGACCTCGGCCCAGACCGGCTGCCAGATGCCGGTGGTGCGGTGGTACCAGATGTCGTGGGGCTCCCCGCGCCAGTCCTGCTTGCCGCGCGGCTGGGTCGCGTCGTCGCACTCGTCCTGCGAGCGGACCACCACGACCTGCTCCCCGCCGGGGACGACGGCCTCGGTGACGTCGAAGGTGAAGGGGGTGTGACCGCCCTCGTGCTCGCCGGCGTACTCGCCGTTGAACCACACCAGCGCCCGGTAGTCCACCGCACCGAAGTGCAGCAGGAGCCGCTCGTCCGGCCCCGGCTCGCGCTCCAGACGCAGCGTGCGGCGGTACCACACGATCGGGTGCGGCTCGGGCTCGTGGACGCCGGACAGCTCGCTCTCGGGCGGGTACGGCACGGTGATCGCGCGCGTGAAGGCCCCGGCGTCGCGGTGCCGGCCCTCGGCCAGGCCGCGGTCGTGGTCGTCGGTCGCGTAGCCCCACTCGCCGCACAGGTCCTGCCAGCGCGGGCGGACGAGGAGAGGACGGGGGTGGCCGGCATCCTGGGTCACGAAGGCTCCTCGAGAAGGGTCAGCACGGTCACCGAGTGCGGTGCGATCTCCCACGCCCCGCCGCTCGCCTCGACCTCGCCCAGGTCCCGCACGCCGATCGTGTCCTGCGCGCCGAGCGTGTTGACCACGCCGAGACCGGGGACGTCGCCGCCGACGGTGCGCACCCGCGCGCGGGCGGGGGTGGCGCCGGAGCTGCCGTCGAGGACGAGCCGCACGCGGATGGTCTCGTCGCGGTGCCGGTTGACGACGGCCACCCGCACCGAGCCGTCGTCGGCGCGGGTGGCCGACACGTCGATGTACGGGACGGTCATGGGCGCGGTGAGCAGCCGGCCGTCCGGGCCCCAGTTGTCGCCGAGCCGGACCGCGGTCGTCCTGGCCGGGCCGTCCACCTCGGACGGCAGCACGGTCCTGCCGGTGTGGTGCCGGTAGAGGTGCCAGACGTGGTAGATCGCCGAGCGCAGCGCGCCACTGGGGCGGGCGACCACCAGGCCGTTGGCGTTGACCAGGTTGACCGGGTTGGCCATGGACACGGGCGCGGGCAGGCCGGCGGAGCGGTGGACGGCGTGGAACACGCCCGCGCAGAAGACCAGGTCGGCGACCGTGCGAGGGCTCCACCGGTTCACCCGCACCCGGCGTCCCGGACCGTCGCCCGCCTCGGGCAGCTCGCGCTCGGCGACGCCGCCGTCGTCGCCGGGCAGCGGCTGTGGCCAGTCCTCGGGTTCGAGGTGGCGCATGGTCCACTCGTCGAGCGCGAGCGCGGGCGGGCGCTCCAGGCCCACCTCGGCGGCGAGCTCGGTGACGAGCTGCGAGTAGGCGTGGATCTCCCGCTCGAAGTACAGCGCCTGGGCCACGACGGCGTCGTAGTCGTCGCCGGTCCACAGGTGGGTGCCGGCTCCGTACAGGTGCAGGGACAGGTAGTCCAGCAGCTTGCCCGCGCGGGCCAGCACCGGGCGCGTCCACTGCTCCTGCTGCCAGGGGATGCCGACGCCGATCAGGCGGATCTCGGGGTCGACCAGGCGCATGAACCGGGCGTGCTCGCGGGCGGCGGCGGCGTACTCCTCGGCCGTGCGGTGGCCCATCTGCCACGGGCCGTAGACCTCGTTGCCCACGCCCCAGTAGCGCACCTTCCACGGCTCGGCCCGCCCGTTCGCGGCGCGGCGGCCGGTGAGCGTGGTGGCGCGGGCGGAGTTGGTGTACTCGACCCAGCGCACCGCGTCGTCCACGCTCCGGCAGGAGTGCACCAGGTACGGCTCCGCGCCCGCCGCCTCGCACCAGGCCAGGAACTCGTCGGTGCCGAAGCGGTTGGACTCCTGCCCGCCCCAGGCCAGCTCCAGCCGGCTCGGCCGCGTCTCGCGCGGGCCGATGCCGTCCTCCCAGTGGTAGGCCGAGGTGAAGTTGCCGCCCGGCCAGCGGATCGGCCCCGGGCCCAGCTCGCGGACCAGGTCGAGCACGTCGGTGCGGACGCCGTTGAGCAGGCCGGGCTCGGCGACGGACAGCGGTGAGCCCTCGTCGAACACGCCGCCCTCGATGTTGCCGAAGAACGCCGATTCCAGGAAATGTCCGTAGACGTCGTCGTCGATCCGGCCCGCCGGGCGACGGGTGTCGATCGTCACGAGTGCCTCACGGCCATGGACAGACATATGTTTCAGAACTCCGTTCTCTTCACTGCGACGTTCCTGTCACTGCTTCACCGCTCCCGCGATGCTGTCGACGAACTTCCGCTGGAGGACGACGAAGACGGCGATCACCGGGATCAGCGAGATCACGGCGGCCGCGGCCATCCCCGACCAGTCCGTTTCCCGCTCGCCCACGAAGACCGTCATGCCCACGGCCAGCGTCCGCAGGTCGGAGTCGCTGAGCGTGAACACCAGCGGAAGCAGGTAGACGTTCCAGGCGAACAGGTACGTGAGGATGACCACCGTGGCGGTGATCGGCCAGGCCAGCGGGAGCATCACGCGGAAGAAGACGGTGAAGTGGCCCGCGCCGTCCAGCCGGGCGCACTCCTCCAGCTCCTTCGGCAGCTTCCTGAAGAACCCGGCGTAGAGGAGGGTCGAGGCGATCTGCCCGCCCGCGCCCAGGCCGAGTATCACGCCGGCGTGGGTGTTGAGCAGCCCGAGCTGGTCGGTGAGCTGGGTGACCGGGATGATCGTGTAGCCCTCGGGCAGGAAGAACGTGACCAGGAACAGGCCGATGACGAACTTCTTGCCGGCGAAGTCGTAGCGGCCCAGCACGTAGCCCGCCAGGGCGCTGCGCACGACGACGAGCACCACCGTGCCGGCGGTGATGACGAGGGTGTTGACCAGATACCTGGCGAAGCCGACCTCGCTCCAGGCACGGGCGTAGTTCTCCCAGACCGGCTCCTCGGGCAGCAGACCGAGCCCCGTGCCGAAGATCTCGGGTGAGGTCTTCAGCGACGCCGAGACCAGCCAGACGAACGGGTAGACCCACAGGCCGCCGAGCACGAGCAGCAGGACGGCGGTCACCACCTGCCCGGTGCTCGGCCGGCGGCGCGGGGCCGCCCGTCCGGCAAGCGGGCGGCGGCGCAGGGCCGGCCGTCCGGCAAGCGGGCGGCGGGCGGGCCGGGTGTCCGCGGGCGCGGTCATGCCGAGCCCATCCGGCTCCTGGCCCAGCGCATGCCCAGCGCCTGGGCGATCGCGAGGACCATGGTGAGCAGCCCGAACAGCACCGCCGCGGCCGAGGCGTATCCGAGCTGGGGGACGGTGGCCTGGAAGGCCGTACGGAAGATGAAGATCTCGATCACCTCGGAAGAGAAGGACGGCCCCCCGCCGGTGAGGGTCTGCATCAGGTCGAAGACGTTGAACGCCGCCACGGTGTCGATCAACGTGATGATCACCAGGAACGGCACCAGCAGCGGCAGCGTGACGCGCCGGAACTCCGCCCAGGGGCCCGCGCCGTCGATCATCGCGGCCTCGTGGACGCCCTGCGGGATCGTCTGCAGCGCGGCCAGCCAGTAGATGAGGGTGATGCCCAGCCACTTCCACACCCAGACGGCGATCCCGGCGAAGAGCGAGGTGCCGGCGTCGGCGGCGAAGTTCGCCGGCGACTCGATCAGGCCCGCCCAGACGAGCGACATGCTCACCGGGCCGCCGGCGTCCAGCAGCAGCGTGAACACGATGCCGACGATGGCGCCCGTGGTGACGACCGGCAGGAAGAACAGCGTGCGGAAGAAGCCCTTGAACGGCGTCTTCTTCCGGTTGAGCACGATCGCCAGCGCGAGCGCCAGCCCGACCCGCAGCGGCACGGCGATCACGAGGAACACGATCGAGTTCCAGAACGCGTTCCAGAAGAGCTCGTCCTCGATCAGCCGCGCGAAGTTCTCGACGCCGATGAACGTCCCGGCGTCGGCGAAGCCCGGCCAGTCGAGGAACGCGAACCACCACGACGCCAGCAGGGGATAGATGGTGTACGCGCCGTACCCGACGAGGGTCGGCAGGAGGAAGAGGTAGATCCACCAGTCCTTGCGCAGGCGCCTCAGCCGTCCGGGCCGGGGGTGTGCGGAGGTCTGCCCGTGGGTTGTCGTCATGGTGCTCCCGTCCGGCCGCCCCTCAGCGGCCGGCGTAGTCCTGCTGCTCGTAGTCCTTCTTGCGGTCCCAGTTGGCGAAGACCCAGGCGTCGAGGCCGACCTCGACCCCCTTCTCCTCCTTGACCGCCTTGATGGCACGCTCGCGCTCGGTGCTGAGCTGGTCCTTGTAGCGCCGGAGCTGGCCGCCCACGTCGGAGTTGGAGCCGGTCAGCACCGACTGGACGATGTCGCCGAGGTCGGGATGGATGTCGCGCATCTCGGCGAGCACCTGCCACACGCCCGGCGTGCCGACCTCGGGCACCGGTCCGATGCGCACGTCGTCCTGGAAGTTGGCGACGCACTGCCGGTAGGCGGGGTGCACCTGCGCCTCCGCCACCACCTCGGCCAGCGCGGGCGGCTGGTCCATGGCGGCGGCCAGCTTGAGCTGGAACTCCCTGGTGGTCATCTGCAGCAGCACCTCGGCCGCGGTCTGGGCCTTCTTCGACTGTTTCGACACCCAGAACGTGCCGGGCGCCGGAGGGCTGTAGACGAAGTTCCTGGTGGTCTCGGGGCACGGAATGTGCCACACGCCGACCCCGCGCTCGACCGCCTCGGGCTCGTCCACGCGCAGGCCGCCGACGAACCACGCGCCCCACGGGTAGATGGCCGCCTGCCCGGCGGCCCATCGGGCGCGGGCGTCGCGGGGGCCCATCGACGCGGACGCCGGGTGGACGACCTTGTCCTTCTGCAGCGAGACGAGGAACTCGACGGCGTCGATGTACGGCTGGGAGTCGTGGACGTACTCGCCCGTCTTCCAGTCGATGGCGCCGGGCCCGGGGGCGCCCGCGGTCATCGCGAGCCGGTGCACCAGCGCCGCCAGGTACGCGGGGTCCTTGAGCGGGATCACCATCCCGTACGCGCCGGCGGCGTTCCCCTTGGTCACGCGGCGGGCGACGTCGCGCAGGTCGTCCCAGGTGGCCGGCTCGTCCTCGGGGTCCACCTTGGCCTCCTTGAGCAGCGCCGTGTTGAACCACGGCACCGCCTCGTGATTCCGGCCGGAGAACGGCGCGAAGGAGTAGATCTCGCCGTTGAAGCGGTGGATGCCGTCGTAGAGCTGGCCGGCGACCGGGCTGCCGGCGAAGTCGGCGAGCTTGCCGACCGGCTGGAACCAGCCCTCGCTGACCAGGGCGGCCGGGGAGACGGCGCCCAGCCCCGCCAGCGAGTGCACGTCCGGCATCTGGTTGCTGCGCCGGGCCACCTGCAGCGCCTGGCCGAGGTCGGGCGCGTCCATCTGGCGCCGTTCGATCGTGACGCCCGCGTGGCCCTGCTCGTAGGGGCTGAAGAGGTCGCTCTCCAGCATCTTGGTCAGCGGCCTGAACTGGTCCCACCACTGCAGCGCGTTACCGGCGGCCTGGCTCTGGCGGCTCATCTGCCCGCCGCCGGTGCACGCGGTCAGCGCCGCCGCCAGGACGGCGGCGCTCGTGCCGCCGAGGAACTGGCGGCGGCTGACGTCACGGCGCCCGGCGCCTGACACATCGGGCAGGGTTCCAAGGATTCGGCGATGCGACCCCATGGCGACTCCTCTTCGTCGTCGAGTCGGTCACGATCCCGCCCAGCCCTGAACCTTCAGGGACCCCCGTGAAGCGGTTCCATGTTTGCGCTAACCTATGACTGCCACCTATCAGCGTCAAGGTCATGACGGTGAGGTTTCTTTGAGCTGCAGCTCAGGCGCCATGATCCCCGCTGCTGACGGTGAATCCGATGTTTGCGGAAACAAGCATGGAGGCCCGATGAGCCAACCCACGAACGTGCTCTTCCTGATGACCGACCAGCACCGCGTCGACACCCTCGGCTGCTACGGCAACCCCCACGTGGCCACACCGCACCTGGACGCCCTCGCCGCCTCGGGCACCCGCTTCGACGCCTGCTTCACCCCGTCGGCCATCTGCACCCCCGCCAGGGCCAGCCTGCTGACCGGCGTGCTGCCGTTCCGGCACCGGCTGCTGGCCAACTACGAGCGCAACGTGGGGTACTCCGAGGAGCTGTCGGACGCGTTCACGCCCTTCTCCCGCCGCCTGCGCGAGCACGGCTACAACGTCGGCATCGAGGGAAAGTGGCACGTCGGGCGGCGGCGCGGCCCCGGTGAGTTCGGCTTCGACGGCGCCCACTACCCGGGCTGGCACAACCCGGTGGGGCACCCCGACTACCTGGCCTGGCTGGAGCGCCACGGCCTGCCGGGACCCGAGATCAGCGAGGAGGTGCGCGGGGTCTTCCCCAACGGAGAGCCCGGCAACCTGCTCGCGGGCGTCCTGCACCAGCCGGGGGAGGCCACGTTCGAGCGCTTCCTCGCCGACCGCACGATCGACCGGCTCGAACGCTACGCCGAGGACTTCCACCGCGACGGCCGCCCCTTCTACATGGCCGTGCACTTCTACGGGCCCCACCTTCCCTACCTGCTGCCGCGCGAGTACCTGGAGATGTACTCGCCCGACCTGGTCGAGCTGCCCGAGTCGATCAAGGAGACGTTCGAGAACAAGCCGCCCGTCCAGCGGCGCTACAGCGAGCACTGGACGCACGACACGCTCGGCGAGGAGACCGCGCGCCGGCTCGTGGCCGCGTACTGGGGATATGTGACGCTCATCGACGAGCAGGTCGGCCGCCTGACCGAGGCCCTGGAGCGGCTCGGCCTGACCGGCAGCACGGCGGTGGCCTTCACCGCCGACCACGGCGAGTTCACCGGCGCCCACCGCCTGCACGACAAGGGCCCGGCCATGTACGACGACATCTACCGCATCCCCGGCCTGCTGCGCGTCCCCGGCTCGCCGGGCGGCGCGTCGACCGGGGCCTTCGTCAGCCTGGTCGACTTCACCGCGACGATACTCGACCTGGCGGGGGCCGGCCCCGAGCCGGGCGCCGACGGCCGCAGCCTGGTGCCGTTCGCGCTGGGGGAGGAGCCCGCCGGCTGGCGCGAGGACATCACCGCGGAGTTCCACGGCCACCACTTCCCCTATCCGCAGCGCATGTTGCGCACGCGCCGGTTCAAGCTGGTGGTCAACCCGGAGAGCGTCAACGAGCTCTACGACCTGGAAGAAGATCCGTCCGAGCTGACCAACCGCTACGGCGACCCGGCGCTCGGCGAGGTCCGGTCGGCGCTGATCGGCCGTCTCTACCAGCGGCTTCGGGCCTCCGGCGACAATTTCCACCACTGGATGACGTCGATGTACGCTGTCGGCGGCAAGGACTACGACACGTCCTTGAGCGACTTCGAAGGAACCAATCACCAGGGCCTGGCCTGACCTTGTTCAGCGCTGCTACGAGGAAGGGAGAGCACCCCGCGTGGCTCGGCAACCAGGAACGGGGGCGTCCGGCGGCCCGTCGATGGCGGACGTCGCCAAGATCGCCGGTGTGTCAGGACAGACCGTGTCGCGGGTCGTGAACGGCAACGACCGGGTGACCGCCGCCACGCGGCTCAAGGTCGAGACGGCCATGAGACAGCTCGGCTACCGCGCCAACATCGCCGCGCGGGCGCTGGCCACCGGCCGGTTCGGCACGATCGGCGTCGTCATGTTCAACCTCAGCGCCGTGCTCAACGTCCGCATCCTCGAGGCCGTCGTGACCGGCGCCCAGGCCCGCGGCTACTCGGTGAGCGTCGCGATGGTCAACGGCCCGACCGAGAAGGACATCCGCGCCGCCGTCCGCGGCCTCACCGACCGCGCGGTGGACGGCGTGATCGTGATAGAGGCCCGGGTGCTCGACACCCCGCACCTGCAGCTTCCCGAGGAGGTGCCGGTGGTGATCGCCGACAGCAGGGCGGCGCACCGGCACCCCACCTTCGGCATGGACGAGGCCGCCGGCGTCCGCGCCGCCGTGGATCACCTGCTCGGGCTCGGCCACGCCACCGTCCACCACGTGGCCGGGCCGACCGGCTCGAACCCGGCGCAGCGGCGCCGGGCCGCGTGGCAGCGGTTGCTGAAGCGGTCGGGCCGCGCCGTCCCGCCGCCCGTCGTCGGCGACTGGTCCCCGCAGTCGGGGTACGACGCCGCCCGCCGCCTGCTGGCCGACGACGACGTGACCGCCGTCTTCGCCGCCAACGACCAGATGGCCGTGGGCGTCCTGCAAGCGGCGGCCGAGCTGGGCCGCAAGGTGCCGGACGACCTGAGTGTGGTCGGCTTCGACGACCTCGACTTCGCGCCGTTCCTCATCCCGCCGCTGACGACCGTCCGCCAGGACCTCGCCACGGTGGGCCGCCGCTGTCTCGAGCACCTGATCATGCAGATCGAGGCCCCGCAGGGGGCCGAGGCGTCCGCTCCCGCCAGCAGGTTCGTCCGGCCGGAGCTGGTGGTGCGGGCCTCCACCGCGCCGCCGCGCCGCTGACCTCACCGCCACTGTCCAGGCCGTTGACAGGCCGCTCGGGTTAGCGCAAACATGAATGTGCTCAGCTGAACAACGCATCGGCCTTCCCTTCCGAGAAAGCAGGTCACATGCTGCGCCGACTGTCGATCATCGCCTTAACCGCGGTTCTCGCCGTCTCGCCCGTCACCCACGCCGCCGCGGCGGAAGGAGCAGAATCCGTGCCCGACGCCAAGCCGCTCGCCCGCGCGTACGGCGCTCTGGGAGCCAACTTCAACCAGAACCTCGACGCCCTCGACTACCGGGAACTTCGCGAGGCCCGCGCCCGGTGGGTCCGCGGGTTCTTCCCGATGCCCGCCGCCGACAAGGGCGACCCCGCCGAGCACTTCGCGATCAGCACCATCACCAAGGCGGCGGCGCGCGGCTACGACACCGTCCTCAGCCTGAAGTTCCCCTACGACGCGGCGTCCTTTCCCGCGCCGGGCAGCCCCAGGATGGCCGCGGAGCTGGCCCGGCTGGACAAGGTGCTGCCCACGGTGATGGGCAAGGTGGACATCCTCACGATCGGCAACGAACCCTTCATCGAGAGCCTGCCCGCCGAGCGTGACCGGCGGCTCAACGAGTTCTACGAGACCGTCGCCCGGCACGTGATCGACTACCGGCGTGAGCGGTGCGGCGCCGACTGCGGCACCGCGCTCTACATGGGCGCGCTGAACCGGCTCGACCTGCCGGACCGCCGCACGCCGGCGGCCGAGCGCTGGATGACCTTCGTGCGCCAGACGCCGGAGATCGAGGGCGTGGACATCCACCCGCACATCCCCGCGCCGGAGAACGCGCAGCCGTTCCTGGACTACATCCTGCCGAGGATGCGCCCCGACCAGACGTTCCTGGTCACCGAGTTCTCTCTCGTCTGGTACTGGCAGCAGCACCTGAAGGACCCGGTCGCGGCCACGTTCGCCCAGAAGTACGGCTTCCCCTCCGGCACGCTGGTATGGCAGGTCATCAAGGCCGCCATCGACAAGCCGTTCAGCGAGCGGAAGTGGGATGACTTCCTGGCCGGCAGCCCGTGGTTCACCAGCCAGTCGGGCTTCCTGCGCGACCAGATGAAGCTGTACCGGGGCACCGGGCGGCTGGCGGTCGCCACGTACGCCTTCAAGCAGGACGACCTGATGGTCGAGAACTTCGGCCCCGGTAAGGCCCCGTGGCTGCTCAACAGCGTGTACGCCCCCTACACCGTGCAGCCCCGCGGCGCCCTGTCGGGGCGCGGCTACTGGCTCGACGACTTCCGCGCGCTGCAGCGCCACTGACCAGGCCGCGCCGGCCGCCGCGAACCGCGGCGGCCGGGCTCGCCGGCGCGCTCGTGGGATCACCAGTGCGCCGTCCGCGGCTGGCTACGATCTTCGGTGGCGACCAGGACGTCGAGCAGCAGCTCCTGCAGCTCGGCCCGGACCGCCGCATGAGCCGGGTCGTCCCACAGGTTGTCCAGCTCCATCGTGTCGGTCTCCAGGTCGTACAGCTCGCCGGAACGCGCTCGGGTCGTGGACGGCGCACCATGGTAGACGACGACCTTCCAGCGGTCGTGCCTGAGCATCGTGGTGTGCACGGGCTCCTCGTACGGGTGGCCGCTGTTGCGGTACTCGCACAGCGCCCAGTCCCTTGCCGGCGCGTCCTGCTCGCCGCGGGCCGGCGGCAGGAGGTTCAGCCCCTGCCCGCGGGGGAGTGGCGGTGCGCCCGCGGCCGCGAGGAACGTCGTCGCCAGGTCGATCCACTGGACCAGCCCGGCCCGCCGCTGGCCGGCGGGCAACCCGGCGGGCCAGCGCATGACGAGCGGCACGCGGACGGCGCACTCGTACATCAGCGGCCCCTTCAGCATGAGCTGGTGATCACCGAGCATCTCGCCGTGGTCGCTGGTGAAGACGACCAGCGTGTCCTCGGCCAGGCCCGCCTCGTCGAGGGCGGTGAGAATCCGGCCGACCTCGTCGTCGACGAAGCTCACCATCGCGTAGTAGTTGACCCTGACGTCGTGGAGCTCGGATTCCGTGTACTCCGTGTAGCCGCGTGCGTGGCCGGCGTAGGAGCGGTGCGAGGCCTCGGTCTGCACGGGCGGCTTGCCGGCGAGCTCCTGGTCCCGGGTGACCGGACGCCGCAGAGCCTTTCCGCGGTAACGATCGACGTACTCCTTCGGCGCGCCGAACCCGTGGTGCGGGTCGAAGAAGTTGGCCACGAAGAAGAACGGCTTGTCCGCGTCGCGCGAGCGCCGCAGGTAGTCGATGGTCTCGTCGCCGATCCACCGGCTGTAGTGGAACTCCGTGGGAAGCGTGTCGAAGCCGGCCCCGGAATCGGCCTGGGCGGCGGCCTCGTACAGGTCCGGCCGTACGGCCCGCAGCCACCGGTGGTAGGCGTTCTCGGACGACCCGACGTAGGGGTCGTGTGCCCACCGGAACACGCGGAAGCCGTCGTCCAGCCGCGGCTCGAGACGGCCGCCGAAGCAGGCCCCGCCGACGTGGAACTTCCCGGCCAGGCCGCAGTCGTAGCCGTGGTCGGCCAGGGTGCGCGAGAACAGGTGCTCATGCGCGGGCAGCCCGACGCCGTTCGCCCAGGCGCCGTGCGCGTGAACGTAGCGGCCCGACATCAGGCTGGCGCGGGAGGGGCCGCAGACCGGGCTCTGTACGTAGCAGTTCTCGAAGAGCACGCCCTGGGCCGCCAGCCGGTCGAGGTTGGGCGTGTCGATCTCGTCGTTGCCGTAGGCGCCCATCGCGTCGAAGCGCTGCTGGTCGGTGCAGATGAGCAGGATGTTCGGTTGATTCATGTCTCTCATTCGAGGTCAGGACTTCACGGCCCCGGCGATGCCTTCGACGAAGTAGCGCTGGAGCGCGAGGAAGACGACGAGCAGCGGAATCAGGGAGATGGTGCCCGCGGCGGCGAGGCCGGACCAACCGTCGCGGTAACCGGTCCCGCGAGCGGCAGCATGACCCGGAAGAACGTCCGCAGGAAGCCGGCGCCGTCCATGATCGCCGCTTCTTCGAGCTCACGCGGGATGCGGCTGAAATAGCCGGCGTAGAGCAGGACGGCGACCACCGCGCGCTTGCCGATGAAGTTCCGGTGGGCGATGACGTAGCCGGCCAGCGCGCAGCGCAGGACGACCAGCGCCACGGTCCCCAGGGTGATGAGCACCGTCCGCCTCCTCCTCGATCGCATCGCGTCCGGAGGCACCTCGCCGGAGGATGTCGTGCTCCCCGTGTCCATGGTCTACCGCGCCTCCACCGCCTCCGCGCCGGCCGGGGCGGAGCCGGCCTGGTGCCAGTTGTGTGACGCGCGTTTGAGGGTGTAGACCGCCTCCGGCAGGTCGTCCCGGACGCGGATCATCCAGCGGGCGAGATCGGTGGTGAGGGCGGCACGGATCTCGGCGAGCGCGGGATCGTCGTACCGGTTGTCCAGCTCCGCGGGGTCGGCGTCCAGGTCGTAGAGCTCGCCGGCGCCGCGCTCGTCCAGGAGCAGCTTCCACTGCTCGCGCCGGAGCATCACCGTCGTGCCGGACTGGGTGACGGTGTTGAGCTCGTCGAAGGTCCGGCCCTCGTACGGGAAGTGCAACGGCGGGCGCTCGTCGACGTCGTAGGACAGCCCGCCGAACCCGCGTTCGCCGTATCCGCTGGCGAACTCCTCGGCCGGATACGGAGCCCCGGTGAGCAGGGGCCACAGGCTACGGCCCTGGACACCGGGCGGGATCTCGACGTCGATCGCGTCGCAGATCGTCGGGAACAGATCGGCGAGCGAGACGAAGTCGGTGCGGTTGTCCATGGCCCGCACGCCCGGCCCGGCGACGGCGAACGGGATGCGCATCAGGCACTCGGGCATGCCCGCGCCCTTGCGCTGCAGCCCGTAGTCTCCGACGTAGTCGCCGTGGTCGGCGACGAAGAGCACCAGCGTGTCCGCGTCCCGCCCGCGTTCGCGCAGGTGCGCGAAGAACCGTTGGAGCTGGTCGTCGATCAGCCGGAGCATGCCGCAGTAGTTGGCGCGGTAGCGCCGCCACTCGGCGTCGTAGCCGGGCCGCTTCTCCTCGATCAGCTTGCGCAGCCAGGTGTAGGCGCCGCCCTTGCGCGCGGCGCCCTCGGGCCCGGCCAGCCGGTCGGGCACCTGGTCCGGCCCGAAGAGGCTGAAGTACGGCTCCGGGACCTGGTACGGATTGTGCGGTTCCGGGAACGACAGCCAGGCGAAGAACGGCCGGTCGCCGGGCGTCCGGTCGATCGCGCTGATCGCGTCGGAGACGATCCGGTGCGGGAACTGGCACTCCAGCGGGAACGGTGTCGGCTCGTGGCTGACCGAGTGGTCGAGCGCGCCGAGCCACTGCTCGAACCGCGCCTGGTCGGCGGTCGCCGCGCCGGCCGGGCCGCGGTTGTGCCAGTACGGTGCGGCGAAGGTGTCGAAGTCGCCGGGCTTGCGGTGGAAGTGCGTCTTGCCCGCCAGGTGCAGCGCGTAGCCGGCGTCGCGGAGCACGTCCACCAGGTCGGGGCCGCGCAGCACGTGCTGCGCCGCGCTGTTCTGCCTGACCCGGTGCGCGGACGGGTAGCGTCCGGTGAGCAGGCTGACCCGGGCGGGCACGCACAGCGGGGACGTGGTGTGCGCCCGCTGGAATTGCGTGCCGCCGCCCATCAGCCCGTCGAGGAAGGGCATGGTGTCCAGGGGGAAGCCGCTCGCGGCGGTCCAGCCGGCACGCTGCTGGTCGGTCATGATCAGCACGATGTTCGGTCGGTTCACGGGATGAGCCCCCATCGCTAGCGCTCGGCGTACATGGGCTTGAGGTAGTCCGCCCGCGGCTTCCAGTTGGGGAAGGCGTAGTCGTCCAGGCCGACCTTCGCGCCCTTGCCCTTGGCCGCCGCGATCGCCGCGTCCCGTTCCTTGGCGCTGTCGCTGGACAGCTTGGTCAGCGCCGCGCGGACGTCGGTGACGTCGCCGCTGAACGCGCCCTGGACGATGTCCCCGAGGGTGGGGGTGACCGGCTTGGACTCGATCTGCACCCGCTGGACGTCCTTGTTCCCGGCGACCGGAGTGGGGGCGAGGTAGACGCTCTCCTTGAACCAGGAGATCAGCTTCTTGTAGGCGGGGTGCGCTTGGGACTGTTCGACGACGGCGATGTCGCGGGGTGGCTGCGACATGGTCTCGGCGACCCGGCGCGAGTAGTCCTCCGTGGTGAAGTAGTCGCCGAGCAGCTTGTTCGCCGCCGCGGCGTGCTTGCTTCCGGGCGACAGCCAGTATTCGCCGGGCTGCGGCACATGGTAGGTGGCCACGGTGTCGCCCGCGTCGGGCACCAGGATCGGCCCCACGCCGAGCTTGTCCGCGAAGTCGGGCGTGCTCTGCAGCGCCACGCCGGGGCACCACGGGCCGTCGAAGTAGTACGCCGCCACCCCGGCGGTCCACCGGGCGCGCGCCACGTCGTCGGTCCAGGAGTTCGCCCCCGGCACCAGCAGCTTGTCCCGGCTCAGCGACACCAGGAACTCGATCACGTCGAGGTATTCGTCGGCGTGGAAGGCGTACTCGCCGGTGGCGTACCGCAGGCCGAGGCCGCCCTCGAACCCGGCCGCCTGCGCCAGGTCGTGGACCTGCTCGCCCAGCCGCTGCGGCATGCCGACGTTCCACACCCAGCCGTACGACTGGCCGCCGCTCTTGCTCTGCACCGTCCGGGCCGCGGCCCGGAACTCGTCGTAGGTCCTGGGCGGGGCCTGCGGGTCCAGCCCGGCGCGCGTGACCAGCTCCGTGTTGAACCACGACGCCGCGACGTAGACCTGGTGGCTGAAGACGGGGAAGGCGTAGATCTTGCCGTCGAAGACGTGCAGGCCCTCGATGAGCGAGTCCTTGACCCGGGCCGTCGCCTCGTCGCCGAGATCCAGCGGCTGTGCCCACCCGGCGGCGATGAGCGCCGCGGGCGGCACGTTGTTGAGGCCGGCGTTGGAGTGGACGTCCGGCAGCTGGTTGCTCTGCTTGGCCAGTTGCAGCGCCTGGCCCATCTTCGCGGGGTTGTAGTACGTGTACTGGACGGGGGCGCCGCCGGCGCTCTTGGCGAATTTGGCGAAGATGTCCGCCTTCGCCTTCTGCAGCTGGTTCTGGTGGTCCCACCAGGTCAGCGACCCGCCCGCGGCACCGCCGCCACCGCCTCCGCCGCCACCGCACGCGCCGGTCGCCGCCACGGCGGCCAGGGTGCCTGCTGCGGAGAGGAATCCCCGCCGAGTCATCGCGGTCATCGGTCCTGCCTCCCACCGGCGGCTGTGAACGTCGCGTAAAAATGTTGCCGCGCGGCAAATTCATTCTTGCCACGCGGCATGCCGCGCGGCAAGACTCTTGTATGAACTCAATGTCATCGGCTTCCCCTGGAGGATGTGAACGACCGTGGTGACACAACGTGACGTTGCGCGGCTGGCCGGAGTCTCCGTGCGGACCGTCTCCAACGTCGTGAACAACTTCGCCTACGTGTCGGAGGAGACCCGCGCCCAGGTCCAGCGCGCCCTGGACGAACTCGACTACCGGCCCAACGTCGCGGCGCGCAGCCTGAACCGGGGGCGGTCGAACCTGCTGGCCCTCGTGCTGCCGCTGGACGTGCCGTACTTCACCGAACTGGCCGCCCACGTGGTGGATCGGGCCGAGGAGCGCGGGTACACGGTGCTCATCGACCGCACCGAGGGGGTGGCCGAACGGGAGCGGCAGATCGTCATGCGGCGGGACCGGTCGGCCCTCTTCGACGGGTTCATCTTCAGCCCGCTCGGCCTGACCGAGGACGAGCTGCGTAGCTGGGCCGGCAACTGCCCGACGGTGATGCTGGGCGAGATGCGGGTGGAGGGCATGGACCACGTCGCCATCGACGACACCGCCGCGGCGCGCAGCGCCACCGCGCACCTGGTCTCGCTGGGCCGCACCCGGATCGCCGCCATCGGCGTGCCCCACCTGCCGCGCTCGGAGACCGCCGCGGCGCGGAGGCAGACCTCGGCGCACCGGTCCGACGGATACGAGCAGGCGCTGGCCGAGGCGGGGCTGCCGCTCCGGCCCGAGCTCACCGTACGGGTGCGGCGCTACCAGCGCGAAGACGGCCGGCGCGCGATGGACCAGCTGCTCGATCTGGCGGAGCCGCCGGACGCGGTGTTCTGCTACAACGACCTGCTCGCCATCGGGGCGGTGCGGGCGGTGGTGTCCCGGGGGCTGCGGGTGCCCGAGGACGTCGCCGTCGTCGGGTTCGACGGCATCGAGGAGGGCCGGTTCGCCAATCCGGCGCTCACCACCATCGCGCCCGACAAGAAGCGGATCGCCGAGCTCGCCGTGACCCGCCTGCTGGAGCGCGTCGAGGGAGACCAGGGCCCGCCCGTCCATCTGGAGGCGCCCTGGCGGCTGGTGATCGACCAGAGCACCACCGGCGGCACCGGGCAGAGCGCTCCGGAGACGCGCCGATGACGGTCGCACTTCCTGCCGCTTCGGGAACGCGACCGCGCGGCACCGCGTACGTCTGGCTGTTCCTGGCCCCGACCGTGCTGCTGTACGGCGCCTTCACCGTCTACCCGATCATCGGCAGCTACGCGTACTCGCTCACCGACTGGAACGGGTTCGACACGGGCCGGACGTTCATCGGCGTGGCCAACTACCGCGAGGTCCTCGCCGACCCCATGTTCTGGAGCTCGTTCCGGCTGACGCTGACGTGCATGGTCTGCGCGGTGCCGCTCCAGGTGCTGGTCACCCTGCTGGTCGCGATCCTGCTCAACTCGCCCCGCATGCCGCTGCGCAAGCTGTTCCGCACCGCGCTGTTCCTACCGGTGGTCACCACCACGGCGATCGTCGGCGTCGTCATGCAGTTCGTCTTCGACCCGGCCAGCGGCCCGGTGAACCTCGCGTTACGCGAGGCCGGCCTGGTGACGGACGGCATCGACTTCCTCGGCCAGTCGTCGACGGCGCTGGGCACGACGATCGCCGTGTACGTGTGGAAGTGGTTCGGGATCACCCTGGTCTACTGGCTGGCCGCGTTGCAGACGGTGCCGAACGAGGTGTACGAGGCGGCACGCCTCGACGGCGCCGGAGCCCCCGCGATCCTGCGGCACATCACCCTGCCCCTGCTCAAGCCCTTCCTGGTCATCATCACGCTGCTGTCGATCGAGGCGTCGTTGCAGGTCTTCGACCTCGTCCTGACCATGACCGGCGGCGGCCCGTTCTACTCGACCGAGGTGATCGAGGTCTACATCTACCGGTGGGCCTTCGCCGCCACCATCCCCCGCCTCGGGTACGCCTCCGCGGCCGCCGTCCTGTTCGGCCTGTTCGTCTGCCTCGTCGGCATCCTGCAGCTGCTCGCGGTCCGCGCCGCCCGGCGGACCAGGAGGGCGGCATGAGCACGGTCGCGCAGACGCGCCCCCGCCCGCGACGGACCTGGAGCGCGACGCTGCGCCGGCTGCCCTGGTGGCTGGCCGCCGCCGCGCTCGCCATCGGCTGCCTGCTGTGGATCTACCCGTTCCTGTGGATGGTCTCCGCGTCGCTGAAGACGTCGGCGGAGGTGTTCACCCAAGGGCTCGGCCTGCTGCCCGACAACCCGGCATGGGAGAACTACGAGCGCGCGTGGAGCAGCGCGCAGTTCGGGAAGTACCTGCTCAACACCGTGATCGTCACGGTGAGCACGGTCGTGGTGGTGCTCGTCCGGTGCGCCATGGCCGGCTATGTCCTGGCCCGTCACGAATTCCGCGGGCGCCGGATCGTCATGGGCGTCCTGGTCGCCACGCTGTTCGTCCCGGCCGGATACACCATCATCCCGCTGGTCGACCTCTCCCAGCAGCTCGGCCTGCTGAACTCGCTGACGGGCATGATCGTGGCGATGTCGGGGGCCGCGAACGTGTCGGCGATCCTGCTCTACGCCGGATACTTCCGCGGCATCCCCAAGGAACTGTCCGAAAGCGCGCTCATCGACGGCGCCGGGTTCCTGACCGTCTTCTTCCGCATCATGCTGCCGCTGGCCAAGCCGGTGACGGCCACGGTCACCGTGCTCACCTTCCTGAACACCTGGAACGCGTTCTTCCTGCCGCTGGTCTTCACGTTCTCCAGGCCCGACCTGCGCACCGTCAGCGTCGGCATGCTGGCGTTCGTCGGCGAGAACACCACCGACTGGTCCGGCATGGCCGCCGCGGCGACGATCTCGCTGCTGCCCGTCGTCGCTCTGTTCATCGTCCTGCAGCGGTACTTCGTCGAGGGCATCGCCGGTGCCGTCAAGTCCTGAATCCCCGGAGAAAGCGAGTCTTGTGAACACCGTCATTCCCCGTCCCGAGTACCCGCGTCCGCAGTTCGTCCGCCCCGCATGGCGGTGCCTCAACGGAACCTGGCAGTTCGAGAGGGACCCCGGCGACTCGGGGTTGGAGCGGGGCCTGCTCGACCGGGATCTGATCGGCGAGATCGTCGTGCCGTTCTGCCCGGAGGCGTCGCTGTCCGGCATCGGCGATCCGGACTTCCATCCGGCCGTCTGGTACCGCCGTACCGTCCGGGTGCCGCAGGACTGGGCCGGGCAGCGGGTGCTGCTGCACTTCCAGGCGGTGGACCACGACACCACGGTGTGGGTGGACGGCGTCGAGGCCTGCCGGCACCGGGGCGGGTTCACCCCGTTCACCTGCGATCTGACCGCGGCGGCCGATCCGGCGCACACGTACACCGTGGTCGTGCGCGCCCGCGACGCCCGCTCCGGCCCGCAGGCGCGCGGCAAGCAGAGCACCGACTACGAGGGGCGCGGCGCGCACTACGGGCGCACCACCGGCATCTGGCAGACGGTGTGGTGCGAGCCCGTGCCCGGCACGCACCTCGGCCGGCCGCGGATCACGCCGAACGTCGCGGCCTCCGCGTTCCGCGTCACCGTGCCGGTGTCGGGCGACCGCTCCGGGCACGCCGTCAGGGTGACGGTGTCGGACCAGGCCGGCGACCTCGCGCAGGCGCAGGCTCGCGCCGGCCTCGACCTGGCCGCCGAAGTCTGGCTGCCGCTGCCGGACGACCGGGTACGGCTGTGGTCCCCCGAGGACCCGCACCTGTACGACCTGCGCATCGACCTGCTCGACGGCGACGGCGCCGTGGTCGACACCGCCACCAGCTACGCCGGGCTCCGCTCGGTCGCCATCGACGGGCACGCCGTCCTGCTCAACGGCGAGGTGCGCTACCAGCGGCTCGTGCTCGACCAGGGCTACTACCCCGACGGCCTGATGACCGCGCCCACGGACGAGGCCCTGCGCCGCGACATCGAGCTGGCCGTGGCCGCGGGGTTCAACGGCGCGCGGCTGCACCAGAAGGTGTTCGAGGAGCGGTATCTGTACCACGCGGACCGGGCGGGTTTCCTGGTCTGGGGCGAGTTCGGGGACTGGGGGGCCAACGTCGGCGGGCCGCCCGGCGACAACCAGCAGCCGACCGCGTCGTTCGTGACCCAGTGGCTGGAGGCGGTCGAGCGCGACTACTCCCACCCGAGCATCGTCGGCTGGTGCCCGCTCAACGAGACCTGGCAGCGGCTGCACGACCGGATCACCGTGCTCGACGACGTCACCCGGGGCATGTACCTGGCCACGAAGGCGGCCGACCCCACCCGCCCGGTGATCGACGCGTCCGGCTACGCGCACCGGGTCCCCGGCGCCGACGTCTACGACTCGCACTGCTACGAGCAGGATCCCGAGGTGTTCGGCAAGCTGATGGCGGGGCTGGCCGACGGGACGCCGTACGTCAACGCCGATCCCGACGGCACGGCGTGGTCGGTGCCGTACCAGGGGCAGCCGTACTTCTGCAGCGAGTTCGGCGGCATCTGGTGGAATCCGGACGTGCGTCCCGATGAGAGCTCCTGGGGATACGGCGAGCGCCCCGCCGGCGAGGAGGAGCTCCAGCAGCGGTTCGCCGGCCTGGTCGGGGTCCTGCTGAACGACCCTCGGATGTTCGGCTACTGCTACACGCAGCTCACCGACGTCTTCCAGGAACAGAACGGGATCTATCGCTTCGACCGCTCCAGCAAGCTGGACGTCTCGCGGATCCGCGCGGCACAGCTACGTCCGGCCGCCATCGAGCAGGCGCGATCTGAGGCCGAGGGATGTTAACCAGCGCGAAGAAGCGGCGGGCGTTCGCCGTCGGGCTGGTCACCGTCTTGACGCTGCTGTCCCCGGCCGCCCTCACCCCCGACGCCGCTTTCGCCGTCGCCCCCGTGCAGGGCGGGACGATCGAGGTACGAGGCCGGGTGGTGGACGCCCGTGACGGCATGCCGATCGCAGGGGCCGGCGTGCACGCCTCGAGGTCCGGGGTCTACGCGACGACCGCGGGCGACGGCACCTTCACGCTGGCCGGCGTGCCCGACAGCAGCGCCCTCGTGGTCGCGGCCAAGGAGGGCTACGCCTTCGCATCGACGGTCGTGGGAAGTTCGCTCACCCTCAAGCTCAAGCCTGACGAGCCGGCCAGGACGGAGTACCCGCGCCCGGACGCCGATCGGCGCCCGTTCACCGGCGACGCGTGGCTGTCGCTGAACGGCACCTGGTCGTTCGACTTCGACCCCGGCGACGTGGGCGAGCGTGAGCGGTGGTTCGACCCGGCCCACACGCTGGGCAAGGCGATCCGGGTGCCGTTCGGCTACCAGTCGCTCGCCGCCTGGGGCGAGGAGGAACTGGCGACCAAGGAGATCTTCCGCAGCGCCTTCTCCGGCTACCGCGGGACGGTCTGGTACCGGCGCTCGTTCACCGTGCCCAAGGGTTTCTCCGGGCAGGTGCGGCTGCGCATCGGGGCCGCCGACTGGGGCGCGGCGGTCTGGCTCGACGGCAGGCCGGTGCTGCCCTACACCGGGAACGGCTACACCGAGATCAGCGCCGGGCTGGGCGCACTGGCTCCGGGCTCGACCCACACGGTGACGATCCGGGTGGTCGCGCCACCGACGACGCCCGAATCGCCGTACCCCATGGGCAAGCAGACGGGCGTGCCCGACGGGGAGAACACCGGCTGGTTCACCGACGTCGGCGGCATCTGGCAGTCGGTGTGGATCGAGCCGTACACCGACGCCCGGCTCGTCCAGACGCGGGTGACCCCGGAGCTGACCTTCGAGGGGGACACGCGCGCCCCGTCCGCGGCGGCCGCGAGGATCGACGTCACCGCCGTCGGCGCGCGAACCGCCACGGTGAAGATCAAGGACCCCGGCGGAAAGGTCGCCGGCGCCGTCACCGTACCCCTGAGCGACGGCAAGGGCTCGGCGCGGATCCCGATCGAGCGCCCGCTCCTGTGGGAGCCGGACGATCCGGCCCTGTACACCGCCGACATCCGGCTGGGCGACGACGACGGCATCCGGACCACCTTCGGGATGCGCACGATCGACCGTCAATGGGCGCCCGGCCACACCGGCGAATACCAGTACATCCATCTCAACAACCGGCCGGTCTACCTGCGCGGCGTCCTCGACCAGGGCTACAACCCGTGGGGCCTGTACACCTACACCGGGGTCACCGCCGGCCCCGATCTGCGCACCGGGACGGAGGCCGAGCCGGGCCGCGGGTCGATCCTGCTCGACCTGAAGAACGCCAAGAAGCTCGGGTTCAACGTGATCCGGAACCACCTCAAGGTCAACGAACCGGCCTACTACCACTGGGCGGACAAGCTCGGGCTGATGATCTGGTACGACCTCCCCAACGCGGGCTGGCACTCCCTGGGAGAGGAGGCGGAGCGGCTCTTCGAGGGGTTGCTGCGCGACACGTTCCAGCGTGATCACAATCACCCGTCGATCGTGATCTGGACGATCTTCAACGAATCCTGGGGCATCAACGACGAACCGTGGCAGCAGCCGATCCCGGCGGCGGCATTCCCGTACGTGCGCAGGATGGTGCAGACCGCGCACGGCCTCGACCCGACCCGGCTGGTCGTCGACAACTCCGCCTGCTGCCAGAACGGCCACCTCGACACCGATCTCAACGACTTCCACTACTACCTGTCCACCTACGACGAGTGGAAGAGACTCCTGGACGGGTTCGACGCTCAGGTCAAGCCGGGCTCCACCTGGAACTTCGACGACGGCGCCCAGAGCGGACAGCCCTGGCTCAACTCCGAGTTCGCCATCAGGTCCGGACAGTTCCCGCACACGGCGAGCCTCTTCCGCGCCTATCCCCAGCTGAACGGCTACGTCGGCGTCCAACTGGCCGAAACCGAGCAGGAGGTCCACAGCCCGGTCACCTTCGACCGGCAGCCGAACCAGCCGGAGTTCACGGACCATGACGGCAGGTCCCGCGGCATCGAGATGTTCCAGGGCGACGACGCGATCTCCCTGATGGGCCCATCGACGCGCACCGTCGAGCGTGGAGGCGCGATCGACGTCCCGGTCAGGATCAGCCACTTCTCCGATGACGATCTCTCCCGGGCCGAGCTCCGGTGGAAGATCGGCGGATACGACGACGAGGGCCGCTGGGTCTCCGACGCCGGTGGCGGGTCGCGGCCGGTCGCCCCCTCGCGGTACGGCGTCTCCGACGCCGGCACTGTGTCGGTCACCGCACCCGGCAAGCTGCGGGCCGGGCACCTGTGGATCTGGCTCGAGGCCGGCGGCAGGACCGTCGCCGAGAACTACCTCACCTTCGACACCCCCGGCCCTGACGGCGAAGCCGGTTTCCCGGCAGGCGAGGTGACCGCGCAGGAGTGGACCGGCGGAGCCCAGGCCAAGACCACCGGCGGGTCGGACTGGGTCACCGGTTACGGCCGTGGCCACTTCGAGTACAAGGTCCAGGTGCCGGAGGAGGTACGCACGGCCCGGGCGCGCGGGGCGACCCTGGTGGCGGAGATCGCGGCCGCCCAGGCACGCGGCTGGTACGACCCCAACAACGTGACCAGCGCGCGCCGCTACCCCACCCGCCTCACCGTGTCCGTCAACGGCAGTTCGCTGCCGATGATCGAGTTGCCCGACGATCCCCACGGTCCGACGGCGCTGGCCGGTCGATCACGCGGCTCGATCGCGGGGGACTTCGGCAACCGCTACGGCTATCGCGTCGCGATCCCGATCACCACGCGGCAACTCGGCGACGCCGACACCGTCACCGTGCGCTTCGCCTCCGACGGCGGCGGGCTGTCGATCTTCGGCGCCCGCTCGGGCCGCCACGGCACACCGCCCACGCTGGTCAGCGGTCATGTCTCCGTGCCCGACGAGCGTCCACGATTCCGGGCTGTCGACTCCCGGCTCTCGGTGTACCAGGCTCCGGCCGCGATCTCTCCCGGATCCGGCTCCGGGACGGCGATCGTCTCGGTGGTCAACGACACCGCCAGGACGGCGAGGAACGTCCGAGTGCGGCTGTCGGCCCCGAAGGGCTGGACCGCGACCGCCGCCGAGTCTGATGTGATCAGCTCACTGAAGCCCGGCGAAGCCCGTCATGTCGCGTTCACCGTACGGTCCGAATCGGCCGTGTCGACCGGCCGGACCGCGGACTTCACCGCCACCGCGAGCTGGGGCGAGCACGCGATCCAGACGATCAGCAGATCGACGGTCGACTTCGCCCCCGAGGCCTACCCCGAGGTCGGCGTGGACGACACCTTCGACACCGACTCCAGCGCCGGCTACACGCTCCACAAGCCGTCGGCGAGCGAGGCGTTGCCGCAGCTGACCTTCGGCGCGGGCACCCTGCGGGCGCAGGGGCCGGGCGCCTACTACGGGCTGGTCGCCCATGGCTCCGGGCCGAAGAGCTCCCGGGCCGTGGTGATCGTCGACCACGGCAAATGGGCCGGCACGGGGAAGGGGCAGGACGCCCTGTTCAACGGGCTGGTCAAGGACGAGCGCAACTACGTCATGGCCTGGACCGGGATCAAGGGCCAGCACGGCATCGACATCAGGATCGACGGCAAGCTCACCAGCGCCTGCTGCGCCACGGGGCCCCTGGAGCCCGCCGATCGCTGGGCGTTCGTCCTCGACGGCAACGCGATCAGCACGTGGGTCGACCGCGGGCGCGGCTGGGGCTGGTCCCAGATCATGACGAGCACGACCCAGGGCCGCGTCGACTTCACCCAGCCCGGTGCGCTGAACGGCTGGCACTACGCCGCGGGCCTGCGCGGCAACGCCGGAACCCAGGCGATCAGCCGCCTCGAAGGCCGCAGCGCCTCCGGCTGAGGAGGGGACCGGCGTTCCTGATCGTGATCGGGCCGCTCCTGTCGCGGTCCGGTGCGGCGACTCGCAGCTCCACAACACCGGCACGGCCGGGGAGGTCCCGGCGCGCTCGGCGATGCGCGCCCGTACGGGAGGCGCCGTTCCGCACCGACATCGGCTCGGATGTGACGAACCAGTCGAGGCGCTCACCAAGGATGGCGGATCAGGCGTCGTACGTGCGTCACTCGAAGAACTTGAGGCTGTACCCGACGTTGGTGTTGGCGCCGGGCACGTTCGCCCGCCGGTAGGTGGTATTGCTCCACCACACGGCCGTGCCGGTGTACCAGTACCGGTTGGACCACGAGTACGGCGTGCCCTTGGCAACCGCGTGGTACATGGTCGGGAACCGGTTGCCGGACGGCGGGCTGGTGGCGATGTCCCCGCGCTCCAGCACGAACGTGTGGTGACCCGGGCCGTCCACGTGCAGCGTCGGGGTCCAGCCCGCCATCATGTACTCCGCGTACGAGCCGAACAGGCAACCGTTGCTCTTGTACCAGTCCCACACGTTCGTCGGGTCACCACCGGAGCGCAGCCGCAGATCGGCGAGGCAGTACTTGCTGCTCCAACTGCCGTTCGCCGAGTACACGATGTGCAACTGCCCGTTCGGGTCCAGGATCGGCTCGGGGCCCTCGTTGATGAACGGGTTGCCGACGACCCGCTCCCACGGCTCCCGCGGCTGGGAGATGATGTACCGGCCGCCGGTGGTCGTGGTCGGGCCGCTCATCCGGGCGAGGTAGAGGTTCTGTTCGACGTTGGTGTCGCCCGCCCAGCCGGACCACACGAACCAGCGCTGGCCGTTGAAGGTGAACGGCACGCCGTCGATGGCCCACTTGTCGCCGGGCAGGGCGACCTTCGTCGCGGCGGAATAACCGGAATCGGCGGTGGCGGAGCTGATGTGGTACATCCGGTGGGCGGCGCCGCGGCCCGCCGCGAAGTAGATGTGGTAGCGGCCGTCGTGGTGCACGATCTCGGGAGCCCACACCTCACCGAGGTTTCCGGTGTCCATCCACACCTGGCGCGGGGACGCGACGGCGATGCCCTCGAGAGTGGTCGCCGTCCGTACAGCGACGCCGCCGTTCACCGACTTGGCCGCGACGTAGAGATCGCCGACCTTGATGACGCTGGGGTCGGCGCCACCCAGCGTGGTGCGGCCGAGAGGCACGGGCTGATCGGCGGTGCCGGCGTTGGCGGGGATGCCGCCGACGGCGGTCAGGGCGAGGGCGATGACCACCAGTCGAAGAGCATGTCTTTTCATAGGGCTCTTTCTACCTGCGGGCCGGACAGAATTTAAAGTAAAGTTTATTAATAGATTAGCTGCTCATTCGAGCGGCTCGCCGGAACGGCGCGACGACAAGGCACGCACGGTGTCGGCGCCGGCTTCGGAGAACGGGTCTGTCCGGAAGTGCACCTGCCAGAAATTACCTCCATAGAGGTCACGCGGCATGTGAGTACTCGTGGAGGACTCCGCCGAGCCGGTCTCGTCGGCGTATGTCCTTGTCTCGATCGCTCATGGGCAGCAGTCGCAGCGCGGCGAAGGAGCCCGTCATCCCAGACGCACCGCCTGCCGAGGCGCCGGTCAGGGGGCGGCGGGCTTGACCAGGCCGCAGTCGTAGGACAGCACCACCGCCTGCGCGCGGCTGTTCAGGCCCAGCTTGCTCATCAGCCGGTTGAGATGGGTCTTGATGGTGCCCTCGCTCACCGACAGCCGGTCGGCGATCTCCTTGTTCGACAGCGCCTGCCCCACCAGGCACAGCACCTCCGTCTCGCGGGCGGTCAGGCCGTCGAGGGAGGGCGGGGGCGTGGGCGGGACGATGAACGCCTCGATCAGGCGCTTGGTGATGCCCGGCGCCAGCAGCACGTCACCCGTGGCGACGGCGCCGATGGCCGAGATGATGCGCTCGGGGGAGGTGTCCTTGAGCAGGAAGCCGCTGGCCCCCAGGCGTAAGGCGTTGTAGACGTACTCGTCCAGGTCGAAGGTGGTCAGGATGAGGACCTTGGGCGGGAGGCCGGCGGCGGAGGCCAGGATGCGCTCCATGGCGGTGATGCCGTCCAGTCGCGGCATGCTGATGTCCATGAGGATCACCTCGGGCCGGAGCTCGGCGGCCAGGCGCACGGCCTCCTCGCCGTCGACGGCCTCGCCCACCACCTCCAGCCCGGCGGCCCGCAGCAGCGCCGCCAGGCCGGCCCGGATGAGCACCTGATCGTCCACCACCAGGACCTTGGTCATCAGATCCGTTCGTCCTCTTCGGAGGGGGAGAGCGGGAAGGTCGCCAGAACCTCGTAGCCGCCCTGCGGGCGACCGCCTGCGATGATCGTTCCCTGGTAGAGCCTGACACGTTCGGTCATGCCGATCAACCCGTGCCCGCCACGGCCTGGTCCCGGGGCGGGGCCCGCGCCGTCGTCGGTGACGCGGAGGGTCAGCTTGTCGGGGGCGTAGGTCAGGTTGATGTCCGCCCGGCCGGCCCCGGCGTGTTTGAGCACGTTGGTCAGCGACTCCTGGACGATGCGGTAGGCGCACAGGTCGAGGCCCGGCGGTAGTGTCCTGGCCGGGCCCTCGACGGTCAACCGGACGTTCAGCCCGGCCGCGCGCATGCGTTCCACGAGGGTCTCCAGGTCGCTCAGGCGGGACATCGTGGAGTAGCGCCCTTCGTCCTGCTCGTGGGCCTCGACGCGCAGGATCGACAGCAGGCGCCGCATCTCGGTGAGCGCCTCGTGGCTGGTGTCGGCGATGACGCCCAGCGTGGCGTGCGCGGTGGCGGGGTCGGACAGCGCCACGTAACGGCCTAACCCGGACTGTACGGATATGACCGACATGTGGTGTGCGACGACGTCGTGCAGCTCCCGGGCGATGCGCACCCGCTCGCGGGTCACCGCCCGGCGGGCGGCCGCGTCCCGTTCCGCGGCCAACTGCTCGGCCAGCGCCACCAGTTGCTTGCCGCGCGCGCTCAGCAGGCGCACGATCGTCCCCGTGGTGAAGGCCCAGCCGCCCACGATGAGCGACTGGCCCAGCGCCGACCACAGCGCCACGCCGGGCTGGTTGACCGAGGCATGCGTCCACTCGGCCACCACCAGCACCGCCCCGCCCGCGCCGGCCTGCCAGGAACCGTGCGCCGCCACGGAGTACAGCGCCAGCAGCGGGCCGATGCTGTTGAGCCCCGGGTGGTGGCCCAGCAGGTGGTAGAGCAGCGCAGCCGACGTCGAGACGACCAGGACCGTGAACGGCGCCCGCCTGCGCAGCGCGAGGGGCGCGTTCACCAGCGCGGTCAGCGCCAGCGACCGCGCATCGGCCGGGCGCCCCTTGCCCAGCTCCAGCACCTCCCACAACGAGGTGCCGACGCCCAGCGCGACCGCCAGGGCGACGTCGAGCAACCGCGGGTCCAGAGCGGAAAGCCGACGGGCGGACGACGCGAGCCTGCCGGACAAACCCTCACCCCCGCACCCGCGTCATGGTCCGCCTCCAGGAAGGGAACGGCGCTTCTACGATGCCCGGCCGCGGCGGCCGCCGCAACAGACGCGTGCCGTCACGGGCAAGCGCAGGCAGCGACCGCCGCGAGGGCAGGTGGGGAACGCCCGGCGTCCTGCCCGGCCTCGCCGTACTGCGCCGCGGCCGCCGGCGACGTCGGGACCACGTAGATCCGGGTCCGGTTGTCGGCGTTGCGGAACGGGAACGCCCAGTCGGGGCCGTTGACGCTGGGGAAGGCGAACGCGGTGGGATCGGTCGCGCACATGCCGGGGTCGAACGTCTTGCGTTCCCAGCCACGCCACGTGCCGGAGCCCTGCGTGGTCTCGCCGGTGCTGTAGACGGCCCCGTCCGTGCCGGGAGGGTGAAGATCTCGGTCTTGCCGGTCGTCGGGCTGAGGAGGGCGACCGGCGACGGTGAAGCCCGGCGCCTGCTCCCAGGCGTTGTCCTGCCGATTGGTGAGCACCGTTCCGCCGGTCCCGCGGACGAACACCCTGATCCCGCCGCTGACCGTGGTCACCGTCGGGGTGGCGCTCCCGAGCCCGGCCACGCCGAGGCTGATCCACGAGGTGTACGGCCCGCTCGCCGCGGTCTGCGGCAGCACCCACGGCTCGCCACCGGCGTCCACGGCGAAGGCCACCGGGCGGCCGTCCTCCAGCCGGCCGATCACCGGGTGCGAGGCCATCGGGAGGTCTCCGGGCAGCCATGCCGCCCAGGCGGGTGTGTCCTTGGTGGCCTGCGTGGCGGTCCAGACCGGTTGGTCGTTGTCGAGCGCTCCGCTGAAGGAGGAGGCGGCGGCGGTGAACCTGCCGGGGAAGCGGGCGGCGTATCCGATGGCTCCGCCGCCGCCCATGCACGGCGACTCGAAGCCGTATCGGAGCGATGTCAGGTCCGTGTAGGGTCGTGCGGCCACGATTCTCGGCATGGACAAAGCAATGCAGCCCCGGCCGACGCCCGAAGCGCCCAGCCGAAAGGCTTCGTCGCGAAGCTCCCCGCCGACCGTCGCTCCGTCCCGTTCTCCATCGCACTGCACCTGGTGCTCGGCGCGGTCATCGTCGCCGTGTACGCGTTCATCGCCGCCCCCTGGTCCGGGCGATCGACTTCCCGAGCTTCCTGGCCTGGGCCATCGCCCTCGCGGTTGTGCTCTTCCCGCTCCAGTTGTTCCTGCTGTGGCTGGGCAAGAAGCAGACCGGCCGCTCACGCTGGGTCATATGCGGGTCCCGTTCCGGGGTCCGGAGGGGCCTGAACGAATCCTCAACATGGACTCAACACGGCCGCACCTACCTTCCTCTCATCAGCTACAACACTCGAGAGGAAGACGACGATGAGCATCAAGCTTCGTAAGTCGCTCACCGCCCTGGCCATCGGTGGCGCGGCCTCCATCGCCATGCTGACGGCCGCCCCGACCGGCGCCGTCGCCGACACCGCCAAGGCGCAGGGCAACACCCCCGCCTGCGTCGCCATCTGGCAGAAGAGCGGCTGGGTCAACAAGACCGGCTACGCCCGCAACGACTGCGGCGTCCGGATGCGTTACCGCATCGACTGGTCGTACGGGGCCGACGGCCGCTGCTTCACCGTCGACCCCGGCCAGACCATCTCCAGCACCGTGCCCAAGGCGCCGCGCAGGTTCAACGGCGCCAGCTACTGCTAGCCGTTGCGGCGGTACTGACCGCCCGCCTCGAAAGCGAGCGCGATCGGGCCGCCAGGGTGTCATGCCGATGTGTGCTTGATCGCTGTGATGCGGAACGGGATCCGGCGGCAGCGGGTTCGCGTACGCGCGATGCATCTGTCCGCGGACGCCTCGAGGAAATCGCGGAGCGCTGCCTGACAGGCGGCGGCCGGGACCGGCCGGAGAGCCGCACGCCCAGGCCGGCCGATCCGCCAGGCAGCGCCCCGCGCCCGCGAGCCGAGCCCGTTCAACCCACGCGACAGCCGGAGATCCACCCGGCTCCGCCGCAAGTGATCATCCTGTTTCGCGGTCGGATGTGTGGAACCCGCGCGGCGCTGCCCGTCCGGCGGCGCCGTCGCACGGGGCGGATGACCGCGTCCATGACCGCACGCGAGAACACGATCGCGAGCGAGAAGCCAGGATCAGAGAGCTCAACGACCGGGTCGACCGGCCGCAAACGATCATGACGAAGTCGAAGAGCAAGGCAGGCGGTAAGTGCTTCAAAAGGCCCTCCGTTCGGGGGTCGTGCGGCCAGCCCCAAAGGAGGAGTGTCGCCCCCGGTCACCGGCTCGCGCCGAACTTCCCGGCCGGATGACCGCGACGATGCCTATCGTGCGGCTCGCCGTGGCTTCGGGAGCTCCAGGCCGGTCCGGGAGACTCCGATCGAGCAGAATGGCGGACTTGATGGTTCCTCTCACTTCTTCCGACCCGCACCGCCTGGGACGGTACTGGCTGGTCGGCCGTCTCGGCGCGGGCGGCCAGGGCGTCGTCTACGAGGCGTACGGCGAGCGGGGCGAGCGGGTCGCGATCAAGGTGCCCAGGTCCGAGGGCGCGCAGGCGCGGGCCAGGCTGGCCAAGGAGGCGTCGGCGGCCCAGCGGGTGGCCTCGTTCTGCACTGCCAAGGTGATCGAGGCGCAGGTCGAGGTGGCTCCGCTGTACATCGTCAGCGAGTACGTCGCCGGCCTCAGCCTGCGGCAGGTCGTGGCCGAGTCGGGCCCCTACGAGGGCGACCGGCTGCGCCGCCTGGCCGTCGGCGTGGCGACCGCGCTGACCGCCATCCACCAGGCCGGCATCGTTCACCGCGACCTCAAGCCGGACAACATCATCCTCGGCCCCGACGGCCCTCGGCTGATCGACTTCGGTGTCGCCAGGGAGGTCGGGCCCACCACGAGCGGTCCGGTCATGGGCACGCCGAACTACATGTCGCCGGAGGTGTTCGACGGGCGCGCCGTGACCGAGGCGGCCGATCTGTGGGCGTGGGGCCTGGTCGTGTTGTTCGCGGCCCGGGGGGCTGAGGCGATCGAGCCCGGCGACCCGATGGCGGTCATCGGGCGGTTGCTCGACTTCACGCCGGACGTGGCCGGGCTGCCCGAACCGCTCGGCTCCCTCGTGGCGGCCGCGCTGTCCAGGAACGCCGCCGACCGGCCGGCCGCCAAGCAGGTGCTGCTGCGCCTGCTCGACGACACCGTCGCGGCCGGCGCCGCTGAGGAGGACCCGCTGGCGCGCGGTGGCACGCTGGCGGGCACGCTGAAGGGCCGGGCGGAGCCGGATCTGGGCGCGATCGCCGAGGAGCTCTACGCCGAGCTCACCGAGACCGAGCGGGCGAGCGTGCCCGAGGTCTTCCTGCGGATGATCGACGGCGACGCGCTCCGGCCGGTCGGCCGGGACGAGCTGCCTGAGACGGCGGCCGTCGACGCGCTGCTCGACGTGTTCGCCGCCGCGGGCATCGTCACGCGGGCCGGGACGGCGTACGCGCTGGCCATGCCGGGCCTGCTGCGCGCCTGGCCCCGGCTGGGCGAGTGGGTGGCGGGCAACAGCGCCGGGCTGCCCGTGCACCGCAGGCTCGCCGCAGCAGCCGCCGAGTGGGACGGCCACGGTCGCAAACCCGCTGACCTGCTGCAGGGCACCCACCTGGACCGGACCTTGCAGTGGGCGGCCACCGAGCGCAAGGACCTCACGCTCACCCGCCGCGAACGCGACTTCCTTGACGCGGCCGCCAGGCAGTCCCGCCGGCGCTCCAGGACGCGCAACCTGATCGCGGCGGTCCTGGCGGTCCTGCTGGTCGCCGCGCTCGGCGGGCTCGGCGCCGCCGAGTACCTGCGCAGGCAGTCCGACCGGCAGCGCGACGAGGCCCTGGCCAAGGAGCTGGCCCTGCGCGCCGACGGCCTGCGGGAGCAGGAACCGCGGCTGGCCCGGCTGCTGTCCGTGGCCGCCTGGCGGCTCGCGCCCGCGCTGACGGAGACGCGCGGCGCGCTGTACGAGTCGGCCTCCCGGCACACGAGCGACGTCTTCGTCGCCCCGGGCGTCAGCGCCCAGACCACGCAGGCGCTCAGCCCGGACGGCCGGATGCTGGCCTCCGCCGACGGCGGCACGGTCCGGATCTGGGACGTCACGAGCGGGCGGCGGCTGCACGAGTTCTCCGGCCTGCCCCAGTCCCCGAACGCGCTCGCTGTGAGCCCTGGCGCCCGCAGCCTGGCCGTCCTGGACGACCAGGGGGTGCAACTCTGGGACTCCGCCACGGGCCGGCCGCTCGAGGACCGGTTCGGCGCCGAGGCGGGCAACGCGGGCACGTCCGGGAAGCTGGAATTCGACCGTACCGGCCGGCTGCTGTCCGTCCCGCACGGGGACGACGGCGAGCGATGGTGGGACGTCGCCGGGCACAAGTGGCTCACCTCGCCGCGCGGCGCCGTGCTGAACGGCGTCGGCGCGGACGGCCGCTACGGCTTCGTGGCCCGCGGCCGGGACGCGGCCGAGGTGTGGGACCTGCGCCGGAGCCGCCTGCTGCAGGTCGACAGGCCGCCCGCCTCCGGCACCGTGTCCGAGGTCAAGTTCACCGGTGACGGCAGCGGGCTGGCGCTCGTCCAGGACGTGCCCGGCCGCGACCAGCCCATGGTTCACGTGTACGACCTGACCTCCGGCACGACCAAATTCGCCGAGGACGGCAAGGCCGGGCAGGAGGTCGACTCCGTCTTCGGCGACGAATTCGTCGCCCAGTGGGACGCCCAGGACAACGAGCTCGTGCTGACGCGCTGGAGCGACTGGTCGACCGTGCTGAAGCTGCCGCTGCCCGGATCCATGCAGGTTCGGTTCGACCTCGCCGCGAAAGCCGTGCGCGGGCTGGACAGCGAAGGGACCGTCTTCACGATCGACGTGTCCATGCTGTTCGACCCGTCGCTTGGCGCCGAGGCGGACGACCTGCAGCCGTCGCCGGACGGCCGCGTCGTGGCGGCCAAACGGGACTACGACCTGACCCTCCTGGACGCGGCGTCCGGCCGCCGCCTGGCGGGCCCGATCACCTGGAAGGGCTGGGGCGAGGCCATGGCGTTCACCTCCGACGGCAGGCGGCTGGCCTACGGGGACGGCGCGCGCGTCCGTGTGCTCGACGTCGCCACCGGGCGGACGGTCGACGACTTCGCGGCCGTCACCAAGGGGACGGAGCAGATCAGCGAGCTCGCCTTCACCCGCGACGGCCGCACGCTGGCCTTCCTGGCCAAGTCCTCCGGCGGCGATGAGTGGCTGGAGGTGCGCGACCTCGCGCGCCGGGTGTCCACCTCCACCGGGCAGACCGGCTTCCCGCCGATGAGCGCCGGCGCGGACGGCTGGCTGCTCGTCGCGGGCAACGGGCCGCTCCTGTACGACACGGTGAACAAGGCCACCCTGCCCACCGCGAAGGATGCCCAGCGGCTCGGCCTCGCCGCCGCCTTCAGCCCCGACGGCAGCCAGGTGGTCTTCGCCGGGTTCAACCGGCTCACCCTGTGGGACCGCGACCTCAAGACCCGCCTCGCCGTCTTCCCGGCCGCACTGGACGGGGCCGGGGCCGGGGCCGTGCCGGTCGCGGCGGTCGCCTGGTCGCCGGACGCGCGCACGATCGCCGTGTACGAGGACGGCCCCCGGATCCGGCTGTGGGACGTGGCCGGCAAGCGGGAGCTGGGCGTCGTGTTCGACGGCCTGACGGAGTCGGTCGGCAACAATTCCTGGCTGGGTTTCTCCCCGGACGGCACGAAGATCTACAGCCTGACGTCCGAGGGCACGCTGCGCACCCACGAGCTCGACGAGCGGCGGCTGGTCACGCAGGTGTGCGCCCGCGCCGGCCGCGCGCTGTCGGCCGAGGAGTGGCGGACCTACCTGGCGGGCATCGAGCCCTTCACGGTGTGCCCCGCCACCCAGCCCTGAGCCCGCTGTCAATGTCCGACCGCGCCCTGCACAGCATGGACCGCCACCTCGCCCGCGCCTGTCAGGCGGCGCGGGTATGGGGGTGGCCGGACGAGAGGCGGAAAATTCAACGGGAAGGGGCCTGACCTGAACGGATGGAGCGTGGTCGGCGGTCCGGGGGTCATTCCCCGGCGAGTCGCCGATCGACGCGGGTGAGCAGATCATCGATCGGTTCGCAGGCGGTGCAGCGCCACAAGCGCACGGTGCCGTCCCCGTGGGCGGTGGCCAGCAGCGGTCCCGGTCCCTCAGGGGAGAACTCGACGCTTTCAACGGTGGCGGCGAACCCGTCCACCGTCATGGGAGGGGCGGCCACGTCGGTGCGCCAGATGCGGGCCGTCCCGTCGTGTCCGGTTCCCGCCACCCATCGCCCGTCGGGGCTGAAGGCGACGGACCACACCATGTTCTGGTGGCCGCGTAACACCAGAGGCTCGCCTCGGCCGGATACGGGCCAGATCCGCACGGTGCCGTCGGTGCCCGCACTGGCCAGGAGCCGCCCATCCGGACTGAACGCGACAGCCCACACGAGACCTCGATGGCCGCGCAGGATCAGCGGGGGCAGGTCGCGGTGCGGGTCCCAGATCCGTACGGTGCCGTCCCGCCCGCCGGTCGCCAGCCGGCGCCCGTCCGGGCTGACGGTGACATCGCGGATCTGCTCGGCGTCCGCCTGCCGGACCAGAGTCTCCGCTGCGCCGGTGAGATCCCACACACGTAGCGTGCCGTCACGGCCGGCGCTGGCCAGCCACCGCCCGTCCGGGCTGAACTCGGCGCTCCACACCACACGCTCGTGGCCACGCAGCACCACCGGCTTCGTCTCGCCGCCCGTGTCGGCGACCCGTATCGTGCCATCGGTGGCGGCGCTGGCCAGGCGCCTCCCGTCGCGGCTCACGCCCAGGCCCACCACCTCGCCGTCGTGTCGGTCCAGCACGCGATTGGTGCCGGCAGACCAGTCCCAGCTCCGGACGGCGCCGTCCACACCTCCGCTGAACACCCGCCGGCCGCTCGAATCGAAGGCCGCCGTCCACACCTCCTTCTCATGGCCGCGCAGCACCGAAACGAGCCCCATGCCTGCCGGATCCCAGACGCGTACGGTCCCGTCGTCGCCCGCGGACACCAGCCTGGTCCCGTCAGCGCTGAACGCCGCGCCCCAAACGACCCGCTCGTGACCACGCAGCACGAGCGGACCCCCGGTTCCTCCCGGGGACCAGATGCGGATCGTGGAGTCGTCACTCGTGGTGGCCAGCCGGTGCCCGTCACGACTGAAGGCCAGCCCCTCCACCGCGCCTTCGTGTCCGTACAGCACGACGGGCGGCGTGTTCCCGCCTGTTCGCCACACGCGCGCCGTGCCGTCGACGCTCACGCTGGCGAGCAGGCCCCCGTCCGGGCTGAACGCCACGTTCTTGATCGCCCCGGTGTGTCCGCGCAGTACTCGTGGCTTGCCGCGTCCCTTCAGATCCCACAGGCGTACGGTGGCGTCGTGGCCGGCGCCGGCCAGCAGGCGTCCGTCGGGGCTGAACGCCACTGCCACGCTCACCCCCTTGTCCCCACGCAGAATCCTCGGGGCGCCGGCGCCCTTCAGGTTCCAGACACGGACCGTGCCGTCATTTCCGGCGCTGGCCAGCAGCCGTCCGTCAGGACTGAACGCCACGTTCCACACCGGGCCCTCATGTCCGGAAAGCACGACGGCTTCCGCGCCACCGGACAGGTCCCACACGCGAATCGACTCGTCGGTTCCCGGTACTGCCAGAAACCGCCCGTCCGGGCTGAACTTCGGGCTCAACGCCTCTCCACGATGCCCGCGCAGCACGACGGGCGGCCCAGCCGACAGGCTGCCCGAGAGCCACGGCCACACACGCACCAGGCCGTCGGCCGAACTGGCGGCCAGGCGAGTGCCATCCGGGCTCAACGCCACTCCCATTGCCCGTCCCAGCCCAGGGACCGTCGCCAGGAGGTGATCTTCGACGATGCCCTGCCGCAGGACCGACTCGGCTTCGACCGTCGGCCACAGCCCGTACGCCCGTCGCGCGAGCCCCAGCCCGCGCCTGGGGTTCAGCGCCAGCTCGGCGCGCGCCTCGGCGGCGAGCTGTCGAGAGAGCGCCACATCTCGCTGTTCGCGAGCCTGGCCGGCTTGGAACACGGCGAAACCCGCCAGCAGGCTGATCACAACGGTGGCCGAGACGAGCACGGCCACTGCCAGGCGAACGCGCCGGCGTCGGCCGGCGGACACGGCCGCCTCACGGCGATTGCCGGATTCGAGAAAGGCACGTTCGAGGTCATTGAGCGCTTCGAGGGGGTGGTCACGCCACCTCGACAGACGCGTCCCGAGATAGAGGAACGCCTGGTCCCGGCCGTGCTGCTCCCATTCGGCGGCGGCCTCGGTCAGCCGCCGGTGGGCATGCAGCCGTTCGCGATCCTCCTCCAACCAGGTGCGTAATCGGGGCCAGCTCCTGATCAACGCCTCATGGGCGATGGTCACGGTGTTCTCCTCGGCCACGACCAGCCGGGCGGCGATCAACCTGTCCAGCACCTTGGCGGTGAGCCGCCCCTGCTGACTCGCCTCCAGCTCGTCGCGGGACGCTCGCCTCCGGGTGTCCTCGATCCCGTCTCCGGGCATGGTCAACCGCAGGAACACGTCCTTGGCCACGTCCTGTTCAGCGGGCTCGAGCTCGCCGTGGACGCGCTCGGCGGTCTGCGAGATCGCGGCACGGAGGCCGCCCGTCGCCCGGAACGCGGCCACCGTGAGCGACGTGCCCGTACGGCGGCGCCAGGTCTCCAGGAGGGCGTGCGAGACCAGCGACAGCGCACCCACCTGTCCGCGCCCCTCGTCGACGACCAGTTCCACCAACTCCGGGTCGACCTTCGCGCCCACGTACCGGGCAGGGCCGGTGACGACGGCACGCAGATCGTCCTCCTCCATCGGCCCGATCAGCACCTGGTTGTCCTGCAACGCGGACACGAGCGCCGGATATTGGGCGCAATGCCCGTAGAAGTCGGCACGCATGCCCAGGACGACATGCACCCGCGGTTCACGCGCGGCAGCCAAGAGCGCGGCGACGAAGCCGGCGCGCTCGCGCTCGTCGTGGCAGAGGGTGAACGCCTCCTCGAACTGGTCGACGATGATCGTCAAGCGGCGTCCGTCCGCTTCGCCGATCAGCATTTGGGCGCACTGCGTGCGGATGGCCTCGGCCGAGGCGTCGAGCGCCGCATGCACCGGGCCTGCCGCGAGGCCCTGCGCGTTCGCCAGGCGAATGGACAGATGCCGGAGTGGCTGCTCGCCGGGGGTCAGCAGAACGACCAGGCATTCGCCGCCGTTCCCCGCTGCTCCGGCTCTCGTGAGAGCCGGCAACAGGCCCGCCTGCAGCACCGACGATTTCCCGGCTCCCGAGGGGCCGAACAACGCGAGGAAAGAAGAGCCGGCCAGTCGTTCGTGCAGTTGTCGTACCAGCCGTTCGCGTCCGAAGAACAGCGGCGCGTCCTCGGGCCCGAACGACGCCAACCCCAGATAAGGGGCCGCGCTTTCTTCGGCGGCGGCATCGGCCGGAGCGAGCGCGCGTATCAGGGCATGCCATCGAGTTTCCCACTCGTCGCGATCGCCGTCGCACGACTCAACGTACGCGAGCGTGACCGCGAGACTCGGGACGACCACGCCACCGGCCGCCTCGGAAAGGGCCGTCACCGAGAAATGCGCACGCCTGGAAAGCTGCCGATAACTGGGTGTTCCTGCTCTCGCCCGGAGCTGCCTGAGCTCGTACGCGAATCGGTGGAGCGGGTCATTCTCCGGATCCAGCACACGTTCAGGACGTCCCAACGCCTCACCCTCGGTGACAGTAAAGATCTGTGTCATCACAAATCGCAGTCAGGAATCGCGTACCGCGGGACAAGTCTAACTCCGGTACACAGGCGCGTCCTCCTGACGATCCATCGCCCGCCCCGCCGGGGCCTGCGGCGAGGCGAACCAGGAGAACCACGGAGCTCTGGACAACGCCTCAGAATCAGATCCGGCCGCAGGTCACAGGCCTCGGCGGGGCTGCGCTTTGGTTATCCAGTCGCCGCGCCCTCGCTGGACAACCCACGGGTCACCTACAACTGAGTGAGATCGCGGGGAATGGCGACGAGCACAACCCGTGAATCGCCGGAAACACGCATTCGGAAATCGCAGGTAATGCCAGTCGAAGTGAGGAGAAAAATGCGAAGGACCCTGATCACGTTCGCCGCGGTAATCTTCGCGGTGTTCGGCCTGGCGGCCCCCTCGTCCGCCACAACCCCGGCCGACGAGAAACCGGTCGTCCTCGTCAACGAGAAGGGGGAGAGCGTCCTCAGCGTCCCGGTTCGCGCCAGTGAGGTCGGCATCCTGGCCTTCAGCGACTGCCCGAGCAGCTACAGCTGCTACTGGACGGGGACCGGTGGCAGCGGTAGCAGGTGGGACGCGCCCTCCTGCTCGGCCGGTGGCTACTGGCAGCTCGAAGGAACGTCGTTCAACAACAACATCGAGTCGGTACGGAACAGAGGAGGAGGGACGGTTCACCTGTACGACGACAACAGAGGCACGGTCTACCTGACCTCCATCGTCAACAACGGAGCCGGTGTGACGCTGGCGACCAACATCCGCAACCGGACCACCACCATCCGGATCGACTGCTGACCACCATGCCGTCGCCGAGACACTGATCACGTCGCTTTTCAACTCGGAAGTCCGTCCTGGGGAAGCCACTTCCGACCCGAAAGTCCCGCACGCGTCCCGTGCGGGACTTTCGGCCGCTCGCAGGCCTCGTCGGTGGCGCTCGAACTCTCGCGGGCGCCGGCTCCGCGGTCGGCCTCATCGGCGCGGCCGATGAAGACCGCCACGGTGGTCGCCTCGTCACCCGGTTGGCGCCCGGCGGAGCAACCGTCAGTGCCCCGGGTAGCCGCCGGGAGCCATGCCGCCGAGAGGCATGCCTTCGGAGGGCATGCCGGCGGCGGCTGAGCGGTGCTCCTCCTGGGCCTCGGTGATCTTGCGGATGACACCGATCGCCAGCACGGCCGCGATGAGCATCAGCGCGATACCCACCACGTCGAACCGCGCGGCGGCGGCCAGCGGCTCCAGTTCGTCGGCCTTGAACAGCAGGCGGCCGGCCACGTTGGCCACCCAGGTGCCGATCAGCCAGGCCGCCCACCAGGCGTTGAACAGCCCCCGAGGAGGCGAGGGAACGCGGGCGGAGGCAGACCAGATGTCGTCCACGATCTGCTTCGGGAACCAGAAGTTGACGATGGGCACCATCCAGCCGAAGATCAGCCACGGTTGGCCGCGCCGGTGGCCGCCGGGTGAGAGGATTTCGGCGTTCGCCCGGACCCTGAACAACCAGACCAGGAACGCCACGATGGCCACGACGTAGACGATCGTCTCCAGGATGCCGGACAGGCCGTATATGAGATCGCCTGTGTCGATCTCCGCCTCGGGCACGGAGTCGACGTCGGCGATCATACGGTCCACAAGCGAGGCGTACCAGAGATCGATCACGGCCGCGACCATCCCGATGAGCGAGTCGCACACCAAGGCCACCATGGCGAAGATGGCGACGCCGCGGACCGGGCGTAAGGGCATCTGCGGTGGCGGGTAGCCAGGGTAGGAGGGGGGTGGCGGATACATGGCGCGGCCCTTTCTGAATCGGGGCATACCAGTATGTCGGGTAAGCAACCAGGAAAGGATCATTGGGTCCGGCCCGCCATCCGCTTGTGATGAAGTCGGGATTGTGCGCTGTCGGTGATGGTCTTCGGTGCGCGCGATCCTGGTATGGCGGGAACACGGCGAGCAGCGACTGTCGCCGATGAAGGCCCCGGCCGAGGTGTCGGAGCTGTGCTCGGCCGGCCAGTTGGCCGCCCTGCGCGCTTGGGCCGAACAGCTGACTGGTCAAGCCTGCGCCGATGCGCTGGCGCTCATGGCTCTGACCTGCGGGGTGAGTCCTGGCGAGCTGGCCGCTGCACGCGGCGGCCACCTGCGCCGTGGTGTGGTGCCGCGGCCCTGTCCTTGCAGATCGCCACCCGCCTGACCGACACCCGGGAGGTTACGGGGGTGAGCGTGGCGACCGGACGCTCCGGGCCGGTGATGGCGGTCAGCCGGGTGAGGGGCTCGGCGTAGCCGGCACGGGTGGTGACCGCGGCACGGGACGCCAGGAAACGCTCAACGGCGGCCGCGATCGTCGGTGGTCGTTCGCGACCGGGCCTCGGCGGCCCAGTGGGGTGCGTTCCACTGGTCGGCGATGGTGGCGGCCTGGGTGAAGTGGGCGGCGGCCTCGGTGCGGCCCAGGAAGAGGGCCAGCTCGCCGAGGGTGTGGGTGACCGGGCGCAGCGCCACCGCCAGGCTCGCGGCGCCCGCCGGAGGGCCGTTGCGGTGCGGAAGCAGCGTCGCGTAGATCTCCTCGGCGGCGTCGCGGTCGTTCAAGGCGACGATGGCCATCGCGCGCAACGTTGTGAGGAAGGTGAAGAAGAAGTCGGGGCGGATCGGGCTGGGTGACGCGCGGACCTCGCGGGCTTCGGCGTCCAGGCCGTTGGCGTGGAGGGCGAGCGCGAGCAGGTCGGAGGTCATGGGGTCGAGCGCGGTGTGGAGGGCGCGCACGTCGTCCAGGTGCGCACCGAGCGTGCCGTCGTTCAGCCAGATCGTGGCCAGGGCGAGTTGGAGAAAGCCCGTGGCGTGCACCGATCCGGCGCGTTGCATGCCCTCGTCGGCCTTGATGTAGAGGCGCTCGGCGTCGGCGAATCGGCCTTCGACGAGCGCCAGGGTCGCCAGCGTGATCTCGGCGACGGCGATCGCCTCGCGCATTCGGTAGGTGCGCGCGAGGTCCAGGGCCTCGGTGGTCGCCTGGCGCATGGTCACCGGGTCGTTGGCGGCGGCGGCGACGGTGGCAAGGTTGATCAGCCCGGTGACGCGGTAGACGGGCAGGTCGTGCTCGGTGCCGATCGCCACGAGTTCTCGGCAGAGCTCGGCGTCGCCGTGGACTCGGGCCAGGCTCTGGAGTGCCGCGGCCCGCAGCCGGGGTCCGGTGGCGAGGTCGAGTGCCTCCTGCGCTGCCTCCAGAACGGTCGGGTCGTCCTCGCCGACCAGTTCGTCCACGTACGCCATCAGCAACCGGGACCGCACCGAAGGGGTCAGGTCGCGCTTCAGCAGGCGGCTCAGGCGGTCGACGATGGACCGGTCGACCGTGCCGTACATACGGGCCTGCCAGGTGGTCGGCTCCGTCCACGCGGTGAATGCGGCGATCATCAGGTCGTCGCGGCCCAGGGACTCCGCGTACTCCACAGCTTCACGGCGGGTCTCGCGGGCGGCTCCGACGGCTCCCGCCCGGATCTGCGCGCGCAGCAGCCTGCCGAGCAATTCGACGCGTTCGTCCGGTCCGGTCGAGTTGGCGACGGCGTCGGTGAGGAGGGCGGCCGCCACGTCGTGGGCGTAGCGGGCCTCGGCAAGCTCGGCGGCCTGGACGCAGTAGCCGACGGCCTTTGGTGAGCCGGCGCGCGCGTAGTGGTGAGCCAGCGCCGCGATGTCGTGGGTGCCTTCAAGAGCGGCGGCGATCCGGGCGTGCATGCGGGCTGTGCGGAGGCGGCTGAGGTCGGCGATGAGCGTGTCCCTGACGAGGGCGTGGACGAAGCGGACGCGTCCGGGGGCGGGCTCGTTCAGCAGCCCGGCGATGACGCCCGCGTCCAGCGCGTCCATCACGCCGTCCTCGTCGGTGTCGGCGGCCTTGACGAGGACGTCCACCGAGCTTTCCCGGCCTGCGACCGCGGCCAGCCGGAGGATGGACACGCCTCCCTCGGGCAGGCGCGCGAGCCGGCGGCGGAGGACGTCCCGTACGCCTTCGGGGACCTCGGAGAGGGCGACCAGCGCGCCTTCGCCATTCAGCAGCCGGGCGCTTTCGCGCACATAGAACGGGTTGCCGCCGGTGCGCTCGGCGATCCCCGCGATGGTCTCCTCGTCGGCCTCGCATTCGGTCCGTACGAGCTCCGCGACAGCCTCGTCGTTCAGCCCCGGCAGCGCCAGGCGGAGGGGCGTGGCGCGCGCGAGGGAGGCCAGCGTTTCGGTGAGGTGCCCGCTCTCGTCCGCGCGGTACGCGGCGACGACCAGGATCGGGGCCCGCATGCCGAGGCCGCCGCCGAGCAGCTCCAGCGTGGCGGCGTCCGCCCAGTGCAGGTCGTCCAGCACGACGGCGACCGGGCGTTCCGCGGCGACTGCCGCGAGCCATTTCCACACGGCCTGGCGCAGGCGGAACCGTCCCGCGGTGGCGTCGGCGTTCACCGGCTCGGCGTCGGTGAGCAGCGGCGCGAGGTCGTCGGCGAACTCGCCCGGGGACGTGGCCGCGGCAACGGCTCTCAGCGCCTCGGTCCAGGCCCACGCGGGCGGCGCGCTGTCGACCTCGGGGCAGTGGCCGACGGCGACCAGCCATCCGTCACGTTCAAGCCGCCTGCCCAGGTGTTCCAGCAGCGTCGACTTGCCGAGCCCGGCCTCGCCGGTGACAAGGGCGATGCGGGCGCCGTCGGTGGCGGCCTCAGTGGCGGCCTCAGTGGCGGCCGTGACCAGCGCCGACAGTTCCGCCTCGCGTCCGACGAACGGCGCCTCGTTGATCGGAGCCGGCCGCGGCAGCGGCGCGGTCGGCGGTGGCGGGGGCACGGTCTCGCGCAGGACGTCCGTGCGCTGGGTGAGGATCGCCTCCTCCAACGCCGTCAGGTCCGGGCCAGGGTCGAGCCCGAGCTCCTCGGCGAAGATGCCGCGGGCGCGGCGGAGCGTCGCCAGCGCGTCGGCTTGGCGGCCACTGCTCCACAGTGCCAGGGCGTGCAGCCGCCAGCCCTCCTCGCGCAGCGGCTCATCGCGGGTGAGCCGCTCGGCCTCGGGGACCACCGCGGCAGCGTCGCCGATTCGCACACCCGCCGCGACGTGCAGCTCGGTGGCGAGCAGGCGCAGCTCGTTCAGCCGGGCCGTCTCGGCGGCGGCCCACGGCTCGTCGGCGACCTCGGCGAACGCCGGTCCCTGCCACAGCCCCAACGCTTCGGCGAGCCGGGACCGGGCGGCACGCGGGTCGGTGACCGTACGGGCCTGGTCGAGCAGGTCCTCGAACCGCCACGCGTCCACCGACTCCGGCGGCAGCCGCAGCGCATAGCCGGGCGACGCGCTCACCAGCAGCCGGGCCGACGTGCGCGGCGGGCGCCCGGGCTCCAGCAGCCGGCGCAGGTTGGACACATACGCCTGCAAGGACATCAGCGCCCGCGCGGGCGGCTCCTCGCGCCACAGATCCTCGATCATCCGATCGACCGGCACGACCTGCCCACGCGCCGCCACCAGCAACGCCAGCACGCCCCGCTGCCGCGGCCCGCCGAGGTGAACGGCCGCACCGTTCACCTCGGTCGCGAACGAGCCCAGCACCCGGATGAAAACCATGATTCGCACATCGTACGTGGACGCTTCCAAATCGGCTCCAAGCCCCCTCCAAATACCCGGGAGCAGCCTGAACACATCGCCACCGATGAAGGGCAGGAACAGATGAGCGTCAACACCCAGGACATGGAGATCGTCCACCGCGCCTTCCGTCGCGAGTCGCGGCTGCTGACGGAGCTCGTCGCGGCGGTCGCCCCGGGTGACACCGCTCGCGCCAAGGTGATCGCCGACCATTTCCGCGACTACCGGCTGGGACTGAAGAACCATCACGAGGGCGAGGACGAGCTGCTGTGGCCGCCGCTGCTGTCCCGGGTCGATCTGGAGGCCGACATCGTCCTGCGCATGGAGGCACAGCACGAGCGCGTCGCGGCCACGCTGACCAGGCTGGACGCCGCGGTCCCGGCGTGGGAGGCCGCCGCCGGGGCGGACGAGCGCGCCACGCTCCTGTCCGCCCTTCCCGCTCCGGTACGCGGCATCTGGCACATCATCGGCCGCCCCCGCTACGCCCGCCACATCAGCCGCGTCCGCGCCGCCTGACCAGACCCCACAGAACTCCCAAGCCCTCGCAGGAGAAGAACAATGTCACTGAAGAAGATCAACACCGTCCTGACCGCCGCCTTCATCCTCTTCATCCTCTGGTTCGGGACGGATTTCATCCTGAGCCCGGAGACGACGGCGCCGGGGTTCGGCCTGCCGAGCTGGCCGTCCGGCGACGGCGGCGGCTTCCTGATCATCAAGGGAATCCGCGACGTCGTCCTGGCCCTGGTCCTTGGCATCCTGCTGGTGACGGGCCACCGCCGGGCGCTGGGCTGGGTGCTGCTGGTGGAGGCCCTCGCCGCGTACGGCGACATGACCACCGTGCTGGCCCACCACGGCTCCGTGGCCACCGCGCTCGGCGTCCACGCCCTGACCGCGACGCTGATGATGGTCAACGGCCTGCTGATGATGCGCGAGACCCGCAAGGTCGCGGCCGCTCCGGCGACGCCCGCCCCGCAGCCCGCCTGACGCCGCGCAGCGACGGTCCCAGGGCGGTCGCCTACGGCATCCACGGCGCCACCGCCGCGGTGATGCCGGCGATCAGCGCGCTCCTGGCGGATGACGACGGCTTCGAACAGGCGGCCACCGCGTGGAATCTGACCGTCAGGCAACCGGTGGCGTGAAGTGGGGCAGGTGCCGGCGGCGACATGATCACCGACCCGGAGACGCCCCGCACCTGCCAGGGCCCCGCCGTGTCAGCAGAACGCGAGGGACCCGTCCGGCCGGACGGGAACCCGGCGTTCCCAGTGCACGTAGTCGTCCTCCGCCAGGGCGTCCTCGTCGATGGTGATCCCCCAGCCGGGCCGGTCGGGCCGCAGGTCCAGGTGCCCGTCGACCGGCACGTACGGGTCCGGGCACCACCTCGTCGTCTCCGGCTTGTACTCCAGGATCGAGAAGTTGCTGCAGGCCGCGGCGAAGTGCACGTTGTGCGCGGTGGCGAGTGGCCCCATCGGGTTGTGGGGCGCCACCATGGTGTTGAAGGTCTCGGCGAGGATCGCGATGCGCCGCATCTGGGACATGCCGCCCACCACGCAGATGTCCGGCTGGACGAGGTCGGCGCCCCCGTGGGTGAGCAGGTTCAGGAACTCGTGGGGAGAGTACAGGCTCTCGCCGGTGGCCAGGGGCACCTCCAACTGCCGGCGCAGGTGGCCCCAGGAGGCGAAGTGCTCCGGGCGGAGCGGCTCCTCCAGGAAGAGCGGGTCCACCGGCGCCAGGGCGTTGCCGAGCTGAACCGCCTGGTAGGGCTCGAAGATCTTGGCGTGCGCGTCGAAGGCGAAGTCGAACTCCTCCGGGCAGCACCGCCTGACCTCCTGAGCCCATTCCGCCGTCTCGGCGACGACGAGGCCCCAGCGTCTGGCGTGCAGGTCCGTTCGGAACGGGCTCAGCTTGAAGGCGGTGAATCCGTGTTGCCGGTGCAGTTCGGTGGTCTGGCGGCGGCACTCGTCGGGGTCGGGCGCGGAGTAGAGCCCGCAGTAGACGCGCACCCGATCCCGTACGGCGCCACCGAGCACCTGGTAGACGGGCACGCCGAGCGCCTTGGCGGTGATGTCCCACAGCGCGTGGTCGATGGCGGCGATCGCCGCCAGCCCGAGCGCCCCCTGCGGGAACCTGGCGGTGCGGAGGAGGAGCTGGGACACGTATTCCACGCGCCGCGGGTCCTTACCCCTGATCTGCCCGCCGAGGTAGTCGAGCAGAGGGCCGAGCGCCAGGTCGGGGCCGTGGTTGTAGGCCTCGCCCCAGCCGCTGACGCCCTCGTCGGTGTCGACGCGCACCAGCACCCGGGGACGATCGCCGACGCGCTGCACGAACGAGCGGAGGCCGCTGATCCTCATGACGCCGCCACGGGCAGGGGCCCGAGGTCGTCGGCCTTCGCCCACTCGGTGAGGATCCGCGCGACCTCCTGCCGTTCGGGTTCGCCGAGGACGGTGCTCGGCGCCCGGACCGCGCGGTCGCACAGGCCGAGCTGGTGCATCGCCTCCTTGACGACGCTGACGTTGTTGGCTCCGCCGTCGACCGCGCGCAGGTGCTCGAACCGCGCGATGTCGTGGAGCATCCGCTCCGCCGCCGGATAGCGCTCCTCGCGCAGGGCGTCCCTGAGCCGGAGCGAGAAGGCGGGGTTGACGTTCACCAGCCCGGAGGTGAAGCCCTCGGCCCCGTGGACGGCGTAGGACAGCGCGTACGGTTCGGCCAGCCCGGCGATCCAGACGAACCGGTCGGGTCCTGTCTCCGCGCGGAGCTGCGCGAAACGGTTCACGTCCGCGACGGCGTACTTCAGGGCGATCACGTTGGGGCACAGGTCGCCCAGCCGCGTCAGCAGCCGGCCGTCCACCCAGGCGTTGCGCAGGTAGAGGACCAGGGCCAGGTCGGGCACCGCTTCGGCGATCTCCCTGTGGTAGTCGAGCCAGCCCTGGGCCGACACGTGCGGGTGCACCGGCTGGTGCACCATGACCATCCGGATGCCATGCGCCGCCGCGTGGCGGGCCTCCTCGACGGCGGTGGCGACGTCGAGGCCGATCCCGGCCATGAGGTGCGCCTCTCCCTGAACGGCCTCCGCGGCGGCCGTGATCAGCTGGAGCCGCTCCTCGGCGCTCAGGGCGTAGAACTCGCCGGTGTTGCCGTTCGGGGTGAGCACGTTGACGCCCGCGTCGACCAGGCGGCGCAGCAGGGAACGGTACAGCGCGAGGTCGGGGACGCCGCCGGCGTAGGGCGTGACCGGGATGGCGACGACGTCGCGCAGGGCCCGGGAGAGCTCACCGAACCTCACGGCCGGCCTCCTTGATCTGCTGGAGCGCCCGCTCCTGGAACACGCTGATGTGCTGCAACACGAGCCGGGCCGCCTCGTCGGCCTGCCCGTTCAGTGCCGCCTCGAGAATCTGCCGGTGCTCCTGCGCCTCGTCCTCCCAGGAGGGACGCTGGGACCAGACGTTGACGGAGATGAGGGCCGTCTGGTCGCGCAGCTGGTCGAGCACGCCGACCAGCACCTCGTTGTCGCAGTCGGCGTAGAGGGCGCGGTGGAAGTCGCGATTGGCGAGGCTGCGGGTCACTTCGTCCGTGGCCTCGTCCGACTTGCGCAGGGCCTCGCGGGCGAGCCGGCCGCCGTCGCGCAGCCCGGCCTCGACGCTTCGCCGCACCGCGGCCGGCTCGATCAGGCACCGGGCGTCGAACACGCTCCGGGTGAGGCGCTCGTCGACCTTGCGGACCGTCACCCCGGTGTATTCGCTGATGGTGACCAGGCCGGCCCCGCTGAGCGTCTTCAGCGCCTCGCGCACCGGAGTCTTGGAGACACCGAAACGGCTGGCGAGCTCCACCTCCACGAGGGCACGCCCGGCCGGCAGCTCGCCGCTCAGAATGCCGCGACGCAGCGCTTCGAGGACGAGGGCCGTCCTCGAAGACGCTTTGATCGCGCCCAACGCTGTCTCACTCACCCGCGCTCCTTCACTTGTCATCGACCACCGCAACCGGCGCTCCGTCTGGCCGCCGGGGGGATCGGAGGGCATATGGCCCATTGTATAGAACCGACCATACCCTAAATCTCATATCTCATGTACCGTATGGCAACCGCACAGCGGAGCGCAGTTCTTGGTGAACGAGAGGAAAGACCCATGACCCGTCAGCACCACCCGGCCGAGGTCCTCGGCCGGCCCGCCCTGTCCCGGCGCAGCTTCATCCGGACGGCGGCACAGGCCGGCGTCGCCATGGGTCTGGCGTCCGCGGTGAGCGCCTGCGGCGGTTCAGGCGGCGGCAGCGGCGGCAGCGTCACGCTGCAGTTGTGGGACACCGACACCCGCCCGGAGCGCACGGCCAACCTCAAGAAGCTGATCTCGATGTTCGAGGCCAAGAACCCCGGCATCCGCATCAACTACCTGGGCCTGCCCACCGACCAGTACATGCAGAAGATCAACACTGCGATCGCCACGCGCTCCACACCCGACCTGCTCACCCCGAAGGCGTCCGACCTCGCGGCCCTGGTGGCCCAGAACGCGCTTGCCCCCCTGGACGAACGCCTGAAGAAGGCCGGCCTCGAACAGCACATCTCCGAGCAGATGCTCAAGTCCTCCCGGGCCGCCGCCCCCGACGGCAAGCTCTACCTGACGCCCACCACCAGCCTCGCCGACGTGATCTACTATCGCGCCGACTGGTTCCAGGAGGCCGGGCTGAAGCCGCCGGCCACCTGGGCGGACTTCGACGCGGCCGCGAGCCGCCTCACCGACGCCTCCTCCGGCCGCTTCGGCTACACGCTGCGCGGCGGCAACGGCTTCTTCAGCCAGTTCGTGCAGATGGTCTATCCACGCGCGGGCGTGAGCACGTTCTTCCGCGAGGACGGGTCCTCCACGCTGGACGACCCCGCGGTCATCGCCGCCTGCGAGAAGTACGTGGCCCTGTTCGGCAAGCAGACCGCGCGCAGCGATCTGACCGCAGACTTCAAGACCATGGTGGCCCAGTTCGGCAACGGCGGCGCGGCCATGTTGAGCCACAGCATCGGCTCCTACCCCAACCACGTCGCCGCCCTGGGAGCCGAGAAGGTCGGCGCCGTCGCGCCCTTCCCCGGGCCGGACGGCCAGGTGCTGACCGGCTGGATGACGACCGGGTTCGCGATGTTCCAGGAGAGCGAGCACCAGGAGGAGGCCTGGAAGTTCCTCGCCTACACGATGGAGCCCGAGGGCAACAGCTTCTGGGCCCAGAAGTCCGGATACCTCCCGGGCAACAAGACGGTCGCGAAAGAGAAGTGGGTGACCGAGAACGCCGCCATGAAGGCCGCGCTGGACGCTGCCGCGAAGCCCGGCGTCGTGACCCTGGAACAGCCCTACTACCTGCCGGAATTCACCTCCATCACCGTCACCGACCTGCTTCCGGAGTGGCAGAAGGTGCTGCAGGGCAGCCTGACGCCCCGTGACTTCCTCACCGCCGCGGCCACGGCCCTGACCACGGCCAAGCGCAAGTACGACAAGGAGCACGGATGAGCTCCACGACCGCCGAACCGGTGCACCGCCCGGCCGGGTCCCGGGCCGGGCACGCGTACCTGCTGATCGCGCCAGCCGTCGTGCTGGTGCTGGTCTTCCTGCTCTATCCCGTGCTCAGCGTCTTCTGGGAGAGCCTGCGCCACCACAACCTCACCCGGCCCCTCGACGACGGGTTCGCCGGCCTGGACAACTACCGGGCGCTGCTGGCCGACGAGCGGTTCTGGCGGAGCCTGCGCTTCACCGCCCAGTGGGTGTTCGTGGAGGTGGGGCTGCAGTTCGTGCTCGGCCTGGCGCTGGCGCTGGTGCTGAACCGCACCTTCGTGGGCCGCGGGCTGGCCCGCGCCCTGGCCTTCAGCCCATGGGCGGTGTCGGGCATCCTCACGACGACGATCTGGATCCTGCTCTACAACCCGACCACCGGGATCGGGCACTACCTGGCGTCCATGGGCATCGGCGAGTACGGGACCTCCCTGCTGTCGGATCCCGGCACGACCTTCTGGGCCCTGGTCATCGCCGAGCTGTGGAAGGGCATCCCGTTCTTCGCCATCCTCATCCTCGCCGACCTGCAGTCGGTGCCGCTGGAGCTGTACGAGGCTGCGAACGTCGACGGCGCCGGGCCGCTGCGCCGGTTCTCGGCGGTGACCTGGCCGCACATCCGCAGGGCCGTGGTCATCGCCACGCTGCTGCGGGCGGTGTGGGAGTTCAACAACGTCGACCTGCTGTACACGATGACCGCCGGCGGCCCGGCGGGTTCGACGACCACGCTGCCGCTCTACGTGGCCCAGACCGCCATCCACGACCAGGACTTCGGCTACGGCTCCGCGCTCACCGTCACGGCGTTCCTGCTGCTGACGTTCGCGTCCCTGGTCTACCTGCGCATCAGCTCCGGCGATTCCAAGGAGGGCAAGTGAGCCTCGCCACCCGCGACGACGTCGGGCGGGCCCCGGCGACACCACCGACCCGGGGGCACGCGACCGGCGCGCACGCGGCCCGCGAGCGGCGGCGCTCGGTCGGCGGCCGCCTGATGCTGTGGTTGCCGCTGACGTTGTTCCTGCTCTTCACGCTCGTCCCGTTGTACTGGATGGTGCTGTTCGCCTTCCGGCCGCCGGGTTCCACGGCCCTCGTGCCGTGGCCCATCACCCTGGAGAACTTCCGCAGGGTCTGGGAGGGCTCGGGCTTCGGCGTCTACTTCCGCAACAGCATCGTCGTCGCGGTCGCCAGCCTCCTCGTGTCGACGGTGATCGGCATGCTCGGCGGGTACGCGCTCGCCCGCCTCACCTTCCGCGGCAAGAACGTCTTCCTGGTCATCATGCTGTGCACGCAGTTCATCCCGGGCGCCATGATGCTCATCCCGCTCTTCCAGATCTTCAACGGGCTCTATCTGACGAACAGCCTGTGGAGCCTGATCATCGCCGACACCGTCTTCCACCTGCCGCTCTCCCTCGTCCTCATGGCGGGCTTCATCAGAAATGTGCCGGTCTCCCTGGAGGAGGCGGCCCAGGTGGACGGGTGCGGCCGGATCCAGGCGTTCTGCGCGGTCGTCCTGCCGCTGCTGAAGCCCGGGATCGTCGCCGTCGGGTCCTTCGCCTTCATCAGCGCGTGGAACAACTTCCTGTTCGCCATCATGTTCATCAGCTCGCAGGACCGGTTCACCGTGCCCGTCGGGCTGAGCTACCTGCTGGGGGAGTTCGGCACCGACTTCGGCGCTCTCGCCGCCGGGGGCCTGATCGCCGTCGCGCCCGTCGTCGTGCTCTTCGCGTACGTCCAGCGCTTCCTCATCCAGGGGTTGAGCGCCGGCGCGGTCAAGGGCTGACGCCGGTGTGCGGTTCGATGTGGGGAGTGCCCGGCCTGGCGGGCGAGTTGCCGTAAGCTGCGGCCCGATCGGTCGCAGGCATGCGGCCCGCCAGCGCGGGTAATGACCGCCACCGAGCGGAGGGCAGGGGTGGCATGGGCTTGTGGATGAGGTTGAAGGGCCGGTTCGGGCGGCGGGGGCGCAAGCTGCGGGCCACGGCCTTGCGGCGCTTCGGCTGGAGAGAGCTGCGCCCGGGCCAGCAGGAGGCGATGGAGCACTTACTCAAGGGCCGCGACGTGCTGCTCGTCATGCCGACCGGCGGCGGCAAGTCAGCGGTCTACCAGGTGCCCACGCTGCTGCTCGACGGCCCCGCGATCGTCGTCTCACCGCTGATCGCGCTCCAGCGCGACCAGGTGACCCACCTGCTCAAGGCGGACGCGGGCGGCGCCGTGGCGGTGAACTCGACCTCCTCCGTAGCGGCCGGGCTGGAGAAGGTGACGGCCGGGGACGCGGCGTTCGTGTTCCTGTCCCCGGAACAGCTCGCCAAGGCCGACGTCGTCGAACGCCTCGCGCAGGCCGGGCCCGCGCTGATCGTCATCGACGAGGCCCATTGCGTCTCGTCCTGGGGCCACGACTTCCGGCCCGACTACCTGCGGCTCGGGAAGGTCATCGAGCGCCTGGGCCATCCGCCGGTGGTGGCGATGACCGCCACCGCCGCCCCGAACGTCCGCGAGGAGATCATCCGCTCGCTGGGGCTGACCGACCCAGCGGAGATCATCAGGGGGTTCGACCGCCCGAACATCTCGCTGGAGGTCCGCCGCTTCGTCTCCGCCCAGGACAAGAAGCGGGCGCTGGTCGAGCACGCCGCCTCCCAGAGCGGTCTCGGCCTGGTGTACGTCGCCACCCGCAAGGAGACCGAGCAGTACGCGGCCGCCCTGACCCGCAAGGGACGCCGGGCCGAGCCGTACCACGGCGGCATGCGGGCCACCGAACGCACCCGCGTGCACGAGCTGTTCACCAGGGGCGAGGTGGACACCGTCGTGGCGACGTCGGCGTTCGGCATGGGCATCGACCGGCCCGACGTGCGCTACGTGCTGCACGCCGAGCCGCCGGAGTCGCCCGACGCGTACTACCAGGAGATCGGCAGGGCGGGACGGGACGGCGCCCCGGCCTCGGCGGTGCTGTTCTACCGGCAGGAGGATCTGGGCCTGCGCCGGTTCTTCACCGGCGGGCGAGCCGACGCCGAGGCGCTGCTGCGCGTGGCGACGCTGGTTCGCGAACACGCCGGCACGGTGCCCGCGGGCGAACTGGCCGCGCTGCTCAAGGTGAGCACGTCCAACCTCGCCAGGCTCGTCAACCTGCTGGAACGCGCGGGCGCGCTCACCGTGACCCACACCGGCGACCTGCGGTACGCCTCCCGCACGCTGACGCCGGAGCGGGCCGCCGCGCGAGCGTCCGAGCTGGACGAGGCGCGACGACGCGTGGACGACTCGCGGATCGACATGATGCGCGGCTACGCGGAGACCAGGAGCTGCCGCCGCCGGTTTCTGCTCCACTACTTCGGCGAGCCGTACGCCGGAACCTGCGGCACCTGCGGCACCTGCGACACCTGCGAGAACGGCCCGGCACCCGGACCGGCGCCCGCCTCGGACGGTGGGGAGCTACCTGTGCAGGCGAGGGTGACGCACAAGATGTGGGGGGCGGGGACGGTCATGAGCCGCGAACACGACCGGATCACCGTGCTGTTCGACTCGGTCGGCTACAAGACGCTGTCGCTGGCCGTGGTGGATGACGTCCTCCACCGCGGGTAGGTCCCGTACCGTCCCGTGGATCCGCTCGGCCATGGCCCGGGCGGCCCGGGCGGCCCGGGAAAATGGTTGGACGGGACGATCCGCGCGTTGATAGCCTCCTGCGAACCGTGACACCGCACGAGGAGGTGAGACCCATGAACGCTGTATCGATGTGGGTGCTCCCCTCGTCGTCACGGTCGGGCGACTGACATAGATGTCGCCGGGAGCGCCTCGACAAGGCGATCCCGAAAGGCGACAACCTATGAATTCTGATTGTTTCCCGTCACGCACCGGCGAGCATGCCGTAGCGATCAGCCGGGTTGCGGAGCGGCAATGGCACGCCGTCGAGGGCGACCGGGTGGTCGGCCGCGGCGACGTGTCACGCAGGCCCGACGGACGGATGTTCCTCAGCATCGACGCGTGGGACGGCGAGGTCTTCGACCGGCTCGCCGACGCCATGCTGGCGGACCTGCCGAGGCCGCTGCACACGGTGGTCGACGAGGCCGACCTTGACCTGACGTCGCAGTGGGAGCGCGCCGGGTTCGCGATCCGACGCCGCGAGTGGGAGTACCTCGTGCCCACCGACCCGCGGATCACGGGTCTCGACTCGGTGCCACCACCGGAGGGCATGACGATCGTGGCCGCGGGCAAGGTGGAAGAGGCCCCTCTGCGTACGTTGGACCGCGCGATCCGCGACGAGGTCGAGGCCACCGTCGGCTGGCAGGAGATGCCCGCCGAGGTGGTGCCCGGCCCGATCGTGCTGGATCCGTCGAAGTACGCGGTGGCCGCAGGGCCCGATCAGTACGTGGGCCTGGTCCGGCTGGCAGCGGTGACCAGGCGGCCACGGATCGGGCTGATCGCGGTCCGGTCCGGCCGGCGGCGCCGCGGCATCGCCCGGGCGCTGCTCGCCCACGTCCTGGGTGCCCTGCACCACAGCGGCACCGAAGCGGCCTCGGCCGAGGTGAACGAGTCCAACCAGGCGGCCATGGCGCTGTTCGAGGGCGTCGGCGCCCGGCGTACGGGCAGCAATCTGGAATTGGTGCTCCACTGAGACCGCACTGCGGCTCGCGTCAACGGCATTCGTAGTGAAGAGGTGGGAGAACGATGGCAAGATCACCAGACGGTATCGAAATAGAGGGCACGGTCATCGAGTGCATGCGTAACGCCACCTTCAGGGTGGAGCTCGAGAACGGGCACAAAGTACTGGCGCACATCAGCGGGAAGATACGGAAGAACTACATCAAGATCTTGCCATACGACCGGGTGCTCGTGGAGCTCAGCCCGTACGACCTGACCCGCGGCCGGATCCTGTACCGCTACAGGACGTAGTCACCGCCCGGGGCAGCGGATATCGGCGGGCGGCCGCGCTCACGCGCGTCGGCCGCCCGCCGTCATGCCCCGCCATCGCTCCACGGCCAGGGCCGCGATCTCCTCGGGCCGGCTGGATCGCTCCGACTACCCCGTCCCCGAGACCATCGGATTCCACGTTCAGGCATCGCGGGCTCAGCGGTCACTCCGGCCAGGTGCGGCTTCTTCGGGGTGGAGGAGCAGGACGCTGCCGTCGCCGTTCGCAGCGATGATCAGGGAGCCGTCCGCCGTGGCCGCGATCCCGGCGAACGGCCGCGGCATTCCGGGCAGGCCGGGCGGGATGAACAGGCCCGGTTCCGGGCCGGTCAGGCCGGCCGCGGACGCGACCGGAAGCGAGCCGGCTTCGACCTCCACGTCGCCGGTGGCGAGGTCGATGGCGAGCAGGCGGCGGTGGGCGGTCTCGACGACGTACATGGTGCCGTCGTGGACGGTGATGCCCTGCGGGGTGCCGAGCCCGTCGGCCAGCAGCACGGGTACGCCGTGCTCGACGCGGTACACCGCGGCGAGCTGCTCGTCGCTGACGTAGCAGTGCCGGCCGGCGTCGACGGCTACGTCGACCGGGCGGCCGAGGCCCTCGGCCAGCACGCTGACCTGGTCGTCGTGGTCGATGGCGACGATGCGGCCGGCGCCGGATTCGGCGACCAGCAGCGTGCCGTCGGCGCGCACGGCGATGCCCAGCGGCCGGTTCAGGCCGTCGGCCCGGGTGCGTACCGTGCCGGAGCTGCGGTCGTAGGTGCGTACGTGCCCGTACTGGGAGGTGGTGTGGAGCAGGTCGCCGTCGGCGGCGATGCCGTGCACGAAGGTCAGCTGCTCGGTGGTGGTGACGTCTTCGTCCGGCCGGTCGGCGGGCTGGGTGAGGCGGTAGTGGTCGGCCACGTGGACGCCGCCGCCGAGATCGATGGTCACCCCGAAAGGGCCGCCGAGGCCGCAGGGCACGATCTGGCGGGTACGTCCGTCGGCCGCGAGCTCGGCGACGCCGCCATGCGCGTAGCTGGAGACGAACATCCGGTTGTCGGCGTCGAAGGCGGCGTTGTCCAGGGCGTTGAGCTCGCTGACGATTTCCGACCGGTCGCCGGTGGCGGCCAGGTCGACGCGCGTGACGATCCCGCTCGCCCCGCGGGCGAGGACCAGCAGGGCGCCGGCGCGGTCGAAGCGCACGGCGACCGGATCGGGGACGTCCGCGGCCACCAGCTCCGGCTCGCCGCCGTCGAGCGGGATGCGGAACACCTCGCCGGTGAGCATGTGCGGGTAGTAGAGCTGCCCGTCCGGGCCGAGCTGCATCGCGTTGCCCATGGCAAGACCCGCCGTGAGCACCGTGGGTTCGCCGCCGGCCGGGGACAGCTCCAGCAGGCGTCCACCCGGGATCATCTCGTTGGCGAACACCCTGGTTCCGACGCAGGCGATGCCGTTGGGCGCGGTGATCTCGCCGGTGACGAGCGTGAAGTCCCCGGTTGGGCCCCGTCGCCACACCCGGCCCGGGACCAGGTCGGTCACGTACATCGCGCCGTCACTGTCGAAGGCGAGGTCGTCGGGGGAGTGCAGCGGCCCGTCCGGTGGCACGACCACCTCGACGTCGCCGGTGGCCAGGTCGACGGCGCTGATCTGACCGGCGAGGAACTGGGCCACGTACAGGCGCCCGTCGGGTCCGAAGGCCATGCCGTTCGACCCCCACAGCGGACTCGCCCGGACCAGCAGCTCGGTCTTGCGGCGGTTCATCGGTTGCCCGCCAGGATCTCGTCCATGCCGCCCTCGGTACGCCACCGGCGCAGCAGGTCGTGGAAGGCGACCGGACCGGGCCCGTACGTCTGGCTGACCCGGCGGGGCTTGCCCTCGTTGTTGTAGTAGCCGGGCGTGCACTCGGCCTGGAACCGGCTGTGGTCCGGCGCCAGCTCCCGGATGGTGGCGACCCACGCGTCCTCGGCGTCCTTGGTCGGCTCGACCACACCGAGGCCACGCCGGCGGGCCTCGGCGACCACGGCGCCGATGTGGGTGGCCTGCTCCTGCAGGATGTGCACGAAGTTGACCGCGGAGGCGTTCTGCAGCGGGCCCAGGTGGAACAGGTTCGGGAAGCCGTGGCCGTAGAAGCCGTGCAGCGTGCGGGGGCCCTGCCGCCAGGTGCCGAGCAGGGGCGCGCCGTCCCGGCCGTACACCGGCAGGGCGCCGGAGAGGATGCCGGAGACGCCGACCTCGAAGCCGGTGGCGAAGATGACGCAGTCGACCTCGTACTCGTGCTCGCCGACCACGACCGCCGACTCCGTCATCGCGGTGATGCCGCCGTGGTCGGCGGTGTCGACCAGGGTGACGTCGGGCCGGTTGAACGTCTGCAGGTAGTGGTCGCTGAAGGTGGGCCGCTTGCACATGTAGCGGTACCAGGGCTTGAGCAGCTCCGCGGTGGCCGGGTCGTCGACGATCTCGTCGACGCGGGCGCGGATCTGGTTCATCTTCTGGAAGTCGGCGATCTCGTCGAGGTACTCGCGCTGCTCGGGTGACAGGTCGGTGTCGACGGTGCCGGCCATCAGGTGGCGTTGCAGCCGTGCGGTGCTGGTCCAGCCGTCGTTGATCAGGTCCTGTCCGGCGGGCACGCCGGTGACGACGGTGAGGAAGTTCGCCATCCGTTCCCGCTGCCAGCCGGGCTTGAGCGAGGCGGCCCAGGCCGGGTCGGTGGGGCGGTTGTCGCGCACGTCGACCGACGAGGGGGTGCGCTGGAAGACGTACAGGTGCTGCGAGTCGCGCCCCAGGTGCGGGATGACCTGGATCCCGGTGGCGCCGGTGCCCACGACCGCGACCCGCTTGTCGGCGAGCTGGTGCAGGCCGCCGCTCTGGTCGCCGCCGGTGTAGCCGTAGTCCCAGCGGCTGGTGTGGAAGGTGTGCCCGCGGAACGTCTCGATGCCGGGGATGCCGGGCAACTTCGGCTGGGTCAGGGTGCCGGAGGACATGACGACGTAGCGGGCACGGAAGTCGTCGCCGCGGTCGGTGCGCACCTGCCACTCGGCCGCGGCGACGTCCCAGCGCAACTCCGTGACGCGGGTGTGGAACAGCGTGTCGCGGTACAGGTCGTAGAGTTCGGCGATCGCGACGGCGTGCCGGCGGATCTCCTCGCCCGGCGCGTACCGCATGGTGGGCAGGTAGCCGACCTCTTCGAGCAGCGGCAGGTAGACCGATGATTCGATGTCGCAGTGGATGCCCGGGTAGCGGTTCCAGTACCAGGTGCCGCCGAAGTCGCCGGCCTCGTCGAGCATCCGGATGCCGTCCACGCCGGCCTCGCGGAGCCTGGCGCCGGTGAGCAGCCCGCCGAAGCCGCCACCCACCACCAGCGCCTCGACTCGGTCGCGGACCGGTTCCCGCTCGGCGCGTTCGGTGTACGGGTCGGCGGCGTAGTAGCCGAACTCGCCACGGGCGCCCTGGTACTGGGCGTTGCCGTCGGGCCGCAATCGGCGGTCGCGTTCGTGGCGGTACCTGGCGCGTAGCACGTCCGGGTCGAAGCCCAGGTCCGCGACTGTGAGGCGGGCAGGCGGCGTCGGAGAGTGTTCCATGGATGCCCTTCCGATTCGGGTGATCAGGTGGGGAGCGGGTGAAGCTCAGTTCGGCGGCGTGCTCAAAGGCGTTCTCGTTGCGATTGGCGGCAGGCAGGCTGCGCTCTTGGCCGTACGAATGAGCGAGCGGCCGGTGGCGAGTCGGTCCCGCTTGGCGCGGTCGCCCAGCAGCATGCCGATCATTTTGGCGTGGGCGCTCATGTACGCGGCGAACTCGGCCTGAGCGGCGTCCTTCTCCTCAGAGGTGAATTCGGCCAGGCTGACCAGCGTGTCGGACCAGTACGCGAACCTGCCAGCGGGTCAGCACCGGTCGGCCGGATCGGCGCCACCGGGCAGCCCTCGCGCAGTTCGGCCCATTTCGCCGATGTCCGCGGCCACCGCGAGGGCGGCGTCGCCGATGTCGGCAGCCGTGCGATGAGCGCTCTCTTCGTTGACATCACAGACCACGACGCGAGCGCCGGACTTGGCGAAGGCGACCGCCATCGCCCGGCCAATGCCGGAGCCCGCGCCGGTGACCAGGCAGATCTTGCTGCCGAAAGCGCTCAACGTCCTCTCCTGTCTGGAGCGAGTATCACAACCGGACAACGTTGTCCGGTAACAATGTAGCCCGTCTGACTGATCATTGTCGAATGCGGGGCCTGCTGATGTTGAGCATGCGGACGCTGTTGTCCGGTTGGTGGTATGAGAGCAAGACGCGATCCTGCCTTCGGGAACGGACCCCGTCAAACCCCAGTTCAGAGCCATCGTCGAACAGTTCGCCAGCACCGCCGTACGCGTCGCCTGATCGCCACGCCGACGGGTGGGTGCTCACCCAGGCACGGCGGTCTGTTCGCGCTCTCCCGATGCTCGTCGTGCGCTGATCGTCATCACCGCGAGGCCGGCCAGGACGATGGCGGCGCCGGCGTACAGGGGAGCGGTGTAGCCGAGGCCGGCGCTGATGGCCAGGCCGCCGAGCCAGGCGCCCAGCGCGTTGCCGACGTTGGAGGCCGAGACGTTGGCGCTGGCGGCGAGCGGGACGCCGTTCGCGTAGTCGGTGACGCGGGTGATCATGCCGGGGACGGCGGCGAACCCGAACAGGCCCAGCAGGAAGACCAGGACCACCGACGCGGCGGGGCTGCCGGCCAGCAGGCCGAACGCGATGAGCGTGGCGGCGAGGCCGGCCAGGGAGGCGATCAGCGTGCGGTCCCGGTTGCGGTCCGCGGCCCGCCCGCCGGCCAGGTTCCCGATCACCAGGCCGGTGCCGTACACGACGAGCAGCCAGGCCACGTCGGCGCTGGAGAAGCCGGTGACCTGGGTGAAGGTGTAGGCGATGTAGCTGAACGCGCCGAACATCCCGCCGTAACCGAGCGCGGTGGCCGCCAGCGTCAGCCAGACCTGCGCGGAGCGGAACGCGCGGAGCTGGACGCGCAGCCCGTTCAGGCCGGAAGCCGCCGAGGGATGCGTACGGTCCACCGCGCCGGCCCAGCCCGGCACCAGTGCCGCGATGGCGAGCAGGGCGATCACGCCGATCACGGTGATCGCCCAGAACGTGGCGCGCCAGCCCCAGCGTTCGCCGACCAGCGCGCCGAACGGCACGCCCAGGACGTTGGCGAGGGTCAGCCCGGCGAACATCACCGCCACCGCCCTCGACGCCCGCTCCGGCGGCACCATGCGCCGGGCGACGAGCGAGCCGATGCCGAAGAACGAACCGTGACACAGGGCGGCGACGACGCGGCCGAGCAGCATCACCGGATAGTCGGACGCGACGGCGGAAAGGAGGTTGCCGGCGACGAAGAGCGCCACCAGCCCGATGAGGACCGACTTGCGGGACAGCCCGCTGGTGGCGGCGGTCACCACGATGGCGCCGACCGCGACGCTCAGCGCGTATCCGGAGATCAGCCATCCCGCCGCGGCCTCGGACACGGCCAAGCTCAGGCTCACCTGGGGGAGCAGGCCCGCGATCACGAACTCGGTCAGGCCGATCCCGAAGCTGCCGAGGGTCAGCGCGATGAGCCCGGCGGGCATCCGCCGGCTGCCGTTCGCCGGAATCGTCACGAGAGCATCATCCTCGTTGCGATCTTACTCACCCGCCACGTAGCCAGGCGACCTGCTCGGCGGATAGGTGAATCTCGCCGGCCCTGAAGCCGGCTCTCGACTCCTCCAGCGTCTTCGGCCCGTACAGGGCGAACGTCGGGAAAGGCTGGTGCAGGACGTAGCCCATGGCGATCGCCGAGGGTGAGACGCCATAGTCGCGGGCCAGCTTTTCGGCTCGCTGCTTCCGCTCGAAGTTCTCCGGCCCGTAGAAGCACCGCACCAGCGTCGCGTCCGTCCGGTCCGAAGGATCGGCTCGGGTGAAGAAGTTGCGGGACCGGGCCGACCACGCGAGCAGTGGCAGCTGCCGTTCGGTGAGCCAGCGGATCGATTCCGCGTCGCACGCGTCCAGGCAGCCGGGCCACGGCAGCTCGTTGGGTTCGGCCAGGCCGAAGTAGTTGCTGAGCAGTGAGAAGCCGCGTTTGCCATGGGCCCGTGCCCAGGCGTTGGCCTCGTCCACCCGTCGGATCGACCAGTTCGAGCCGCCGAAAATGCGCACGAGGCCGGCGTCGGCGTGCCGATTGAGGACGTCGACGAACTCGCCGACCGGTATGTCCTCGTTGTCGCGGTGCAGCAGATAGACGTCGAGGTGGCCCGTTCCCTGCCGCTCCAGCGACTCCAGGAGCTGACGGGTCAGCCCGTCCGGGTCGCAGTCCGGCGTGTGCGCGCCCTTTCCGATCACCACGACGTCGTCACGGATGCCACGGTTGGCGATCCACCGGCCCAGACGGCGTTCGGCCTGTCCGCCGAGATAGAAGTGCGCGGTGTCGAACACGTTGCCGCCGAGCGTGACGTAGTGGTCGAACAGCGCGGACGCCGTGGAAAGATCGGGCTGGTGGTCACATCCCATGACAACCCGCGAGAGCGGCTTGCTCAGACCCTCGATCCGGCCGGTGCCGCCGCCGTGGTCCACGCCGCCGGGCGGCGCGGGGGCACGTAGCGACAGCGCGGACACCGTGGGGATCGTCGCGTTGTCCCGCTCGAACGGGTAGCAGACCCCGACCGCCGTACGCCATCGGTCGAGAGCCGCGCTGTTGCCCAGGGAGTCGGCGTTGCTGACCTGCTCCGGCTCCGAGCCGTGAATGCTTTCGGCGAAGGCGTCCACTTGCAGGGCGTACGCCCCGGGCGCGGGGAACGTCAGCTTCTGCGGCAGGTGGCCGACACGGCGGACGATGACGCGAGGGCTCGTCGAGAGCGCCCATGGGTCGAGCATCTCGATCGTGCCCTTCGACCCGACGATCTGCACGGTGTTGTTGTCGACCATCCGCACACCCGTCCGCACGGACGCCGTCACCCCGTTGCCGAAGCGCAGCTGCGCGGTCGCCCACTCGTCGACTCCGCCGTCGCTGAGGCTCCCGTCGCCGGTGAGGCTCACGGGGTCCAGGAAGCCGACCCCGGCCGCGGCGCCCGCGATCGCCCGCGCCATCGACATCGGATAGCACCCGACATCGAGGATCCCGCCGCCGGCGAGGTTCGGATCGAACAGCCGCCCGTCGAGCCCGCCGGCATCTTCGATGACCAGGTCGGCGCTGACTTCGGTGACCGCGTTCGGGGCGGAAGGTACAAAAAACGCGAATCCCGCGTCGATGTGACGTACCTCCCCGATCTCGCCGCCGCGCACGAGATCGCGGATCGCCGCCATCTGCGGGTGAAAGCGGAACATCATCGCCTCGACCAGGCGGACCCCGGCGTGCTGCGCGGCGTCCACGACGGTCATCGCCTGTGCGTGGTTGACGGTCAGCGGCTTCTCGCACAGGACGTGCCTGCCGGCGGCGATCGCACGCATGGTGAGCTGGGCGTGGGTGGTGTGGACGGTCGCGATGTAGACCGCGTCCACCTGATCAGAGGTGATCGCGTGATCTTCGGTGCCGCAGATCAGGTCGCTCTCGCAGAGGTCGCCGAACTCCTCCCCGAGCGCTCGGGCCTGATCGGGATCGCGATCGCCTATCGCGCGCAACCTGCACCGCCGGCTGTCCGGCAACTGCCGCAGGAATCGGCGGGCCATGTTGCCCGTCCCGATCAGCGCCAGGCGCAGTTCGGCCTCGTGGTTGGTCGTCAGCATGTCCATCTCGAATCCTCCTGCGCAAAGGCGCGTAAGAAGGGTGCACCTGGATCTATGGGACGGCCAGTTCCGCCCAGGCCAGCTCACCGTCGTGCCGGGTCACGAGCATCGCGAGCCGTGAGGTGCCCCGATGCGGGATGTCTGCGGCAAACGAGCCGTCCGGTTGCCGATCGAGCGCCACGATCTCCGGTGGAGAACCGGGGAACACGACCTCAACCCGCGTGGCTTCGGTGCCGTCCCACCGAACGGAGACCAGGTCCGCCTTGCGTACGGCTGCTCCGCACGGTTCGGCGGCCGGTACGTCCGCCGCGACGTCGGGAAACGTCGTCCCCATCGCGGTCGCGGGGACCGCGCCTCGCAGGCAGGCCTCGAACAACAACAGGAACCGTCGTGCCACGACGTCCCAGGTGAATCGGCGTGCCACCGCCACCGATCGCGCGCGAAGGGCGGACACGCGCTCAGGATCGGTCTCGATCAGCTTCACCAGATGGCGCAGACCCTCATATACCTCCTGGGTCAGCAGCGGATCATCGACCCGGAACGAACGCCGGACCGCGAGGCCGGCGGCTCCCGGTGACTCAAGGTCGTACGCGTGCTGGAAGTGCGCCATTCCCCGCTGTGCCGTGGCCACCGGGATCGTTCCCGCGGCCATGGCCTCGCCCATCGCCATCAGGAACGTGTCCAGCTCGAACTTGGACGGGAACACCGACAGATCGCTCGCGAGTGCCCAGTCCATCAGGTCGTCCGTCGCCCTCGCCTCGGTCCGGACCCGGACGAGATCGGGGTGCCGGGAGGCAAGGTCGGCGAGCTCGGGGTTGTCGAGCGGTCGCGCGGTCAGGAAGTGCAGGAGCACGTTGCAGCGGACACCGTCGTCCAGGAGTCGCGCGACGGCCCGGACCACTTCCTGCTGGCCCTTGTGCTGCGGCGCGTAGCGCCCGCTGTGGTAGATGGTCGGCAGGCCGGGGTCCAGGCCCAGCGCGTGCAGCGTACGCCGGCGCCGGTCGGCGGTTCGCTCGACGGTCCGCCACTCATCGCCGATGGCGCACCCGCACACGACCAGGCGGTCCTTGTGCCTGCGCAGTTCACGCGCGATGGCGAGCTGTCCGAAGAGCTGCTCGAACGGGGTGCCGCCCTGCGTGAGCAGGTGCTGCAGCTGGCCCTCGGAGAGGAAGTCCATGGCCGCGACGGCGCGCAGCACGATCGCGAGCGTGCTGACGTAGTTCGCCGCCGAGGCCGTGGTGTCGCCGCCGTAGGAGCCGGAGTAGGGGGCGGTGCGCGGCAGGAACGACCGCATCGCCTGGTGCAGGTGAGACTCCAGCGGCGGATCGGCGAGCCCGTCCAGCACCGAGGTGGTGGCGCCCAGGTGGTCGAGGACCGACCGCGCTTCAGGCTCGTACACCTTCTGGTTCACCGGATGGTTGGTCTGCACCGTGGACACCACAGTGAGCCCGCGATCCGCGAGTGCGGCCGGTAGCAGGTAGTGGTCTCGGGGCTCGTGGAGATGCACCACCGTTCCCGGTGGTTCGCGGTCCGCCAGGTAACGGGCGGCGGCGATCTGGAAGGCCAGCGGTTTGAGGAAGCCGAGGTCTTCGCCTTCGAGTTCGGCCGGCGGGTAACGGGTGTCCGGGTACAGATCGAGCAGACCGCCGCGTAAGAAGACGATGGGGATGCCCTCCACCGCGATCCGCGCGGCGCGAACGGAGAGGCGGAGGTGAACGGTCTCCGGGTGGCCGGTCCAGACGCCGGGATCCAGGCGGATCGGTACCTCTTCGTCGATCGCCCACGGGAGTTCCTCGACCGAGTGGGTCGCGGCCAGGGAGTCGAGCAGACCGTGGGCCGGAGTGATCGCGCATATCTCATGTCCGGCATCCCGGAACTTCCGGACCAGGTTCCAGAGATATACCGAGGTCCCCGCTCGCACGAGGCTGTCGTCGAAGCCGGTGAACTCGTAGTGGCACTCAACAATCCGCAAGGGATCAGTCCTGTTCTCGTTCGATGGGCGACGATCACCGGGCCTCGAGCGTCAGAGACCCTCGGACCTTCTCCAGAATCGATTCGCCGGCGATGACCGGGCTCATCCCCTGACCGCCTCCGGCGGGCGCCGCCAGCGGAACGACCTCCAGGTCGGGATCGGTCTCGAAGAAGTAGACCAGGGACACCAGCTCCTCGTCAGGAGCCTTGTCGCTGGGCGCGAGCACCCGGTGCCGCAGCGAGCGCCAACGGCCGTCCGTCCACAGCTGCATCAGGTCGCCCAGGTTGACGACCAGGGTGCCCGGCTCGAAGGGCGGTTTGAACCAGCCGTCCGCCTCGTTCCAGACCTCCAGCCCGCCGACGCCCTGCTGGCGGTCGAGGAGACTCAGCGTGCCGAAGTCGGTGTGCGGACCGACCCGCATCTGTCCCTCCACCACGCCGCCGACGGTCCGGAGCGAGGGATACCAGTTGACGTTCTGGGTCCATGTCGCCCGCTGCGATCTGGCGGTGAAGAAATCCGCCGGCAGGCCGAGGACGGCCGCGAGGACACCGAGCACCTCGTGGGCCACCCGCGTCATGTGGCCGGTGTACCGCAGCGCTGTGTCCCGCAGCCCGGGCTGTTCCGCCGGCCACTTGTTGTCCGGGTAGTACGACGCGTCGTACGACGGGTCGCCGGTGCGATGGGAGGGACCGACGTGATAGGCCTCGTGCAGATCGGGTGCGCCGGCCTGCCCGTCCACGGCGCCGACGTCGAGCGCGCCCAGGCCACGCCAGCCGTTGTCGTAGGGGCGGCTGACCGCGTACCGCTGCTTCACCTCGGCGGGCAGCGCGAAGAACACCCGTCCCTGCGTGCGCATGCGCTCGGTGAGCTCCGGCGGAACGTCGTGGCCGCGCAGGAGGAAGAGGCCGGTTTCACGCAGGGCGGTGTCCAGCGCCGCGGCGATCTCGGAGCGGCGCGCGGGGCCCGACGTCCGCCACTCGGTCAGGTCCAGAACGGGGATGTCACGAGACACGGCTGTCTTCCCTTCGCTCGGGCCGGCGGCCGGTTCCGGTCGTGTGCGCGAACCGGTGGACGTCGCCGATGGGTGCTGAGGAAGGCCCCCAGCTCAACGCGGGTATGTGGGCGTTGACCAGTTCGCCGTCCGCGCGCAGCACCGCGGAGGACGGGTGGTACATGTGCAGCAGGGGATCGTGGTAGTGGTCGAAGGCGGAGTTGATGTCCATCCGGTAGGCGAAGTCGTTGTCCTCGCCTCCCCAGCCCTCGAAGCGTTCGTCCATCCCGCCGACCCGGTGGAAGGCGCTTGCGCGTACCCAGACGCAGCACCCGGGCGGTCGCCGCAGCACGAAGGCCCGCAGCCGGTCCGGGTTCACCTCGGCGGCACGCCGCCACAGCCGCTCCTCGATGGCCCTGGAGGTGGCGGACTCATCGAGGCACCACATGTCGCGGTAACTGAGATGCCCCATGGCGCCGGGCTGATGGAAGCGGGCGACGTTCCGCGCGATGAAGTCGCGGTCGACCAGGGCGTCCGCGTCCAGGACGCAGATGATCTCCGCCTGGGCGGGAGTGTTGACCACTCCGACGTTCACCGCCCAGGACTTGTTGAAGCGGCCGGGCTTGTACGCGTAGAGGTAGTGGTCCGTACGGGGCAGGATGACGTCACGCCACCGCGGGCCTTCGTCCGTTTCCACGACCGCGACCTGGTAGAAGGCGCGCGGTACGGACTGGTCCCGCAGAGCCAGCAGACAGGCCAGCAGGTTGCGCAGCCGCGGCCCTGAGCCCCGGTGGCGGAACGGCACCACGACCAGCACTTGGGGAGCGTCGCCGGGCCTGAGCCCTTCGCCCGGCGGCAGGGTGGCGAGCCGCGCCGCCCCGACCTCGGCCTGGCCGGTGGCGGCGTAGTGCCGGCCCAGATGGTAGCCCAGGCGTGAGTTGGACTCCGCCTCCCACGCCCGCGCGAAAAGAGTGCCGAGGGCCGGCCCGAGCCGGCTCAGCCGGGTGTGCAGGGCGAGGTGTACGGCCGGGTCGGCCGGGTCCGCGCGCAGGTCGCCGACCAGGCGGGTGACGGTCTCGTCCGGGGTCCGCTCGGCCGCCTCCACCACCGCCTGGCGGTAGCGCAGTCCCCGTTCCCAGTAGAAGACGCTGGCCTCACGGGCCTGTGGGTCGAAGTGGACGGCCAGAGTCGTGACGACGGTCGTGGCCAGGAGTTCTGGATCAACGGGTGTCAGCGTTGCCACGGGGCATCCTTTCTGTCGCCGGCCGGATGCGATGCCGGGCGCTCAACGGTCCCACCATCGCTTCCCACCGGCCGGACGGCGTCTGGCGGCGGTGCCGCGCTCATAGGGCAGGCTGCCGTCAGGCATGTGCACCACCTCGATGTACAGCCCGATTCCGGTGCGGACGTACACCCAGCGGTCGCCGGCCAGGGGGCCTTCCGGGATGGTCTCGGGGGTGCCGAGCACCGTACAGCCCGGCTGCGCGGCCAGATACGCGGCCGCCGCGTCGACGTCGTCCACGTACAGCGCCAGGTGGTTGCCGCCCACGTCGCTGTTGCGGGGCCAGGCGCGGCGCTCGCCGGGCGAGTCGGGGAAGCAGTTGAGCTCGATGTTGTCGGTGGGACCCATGCGCAGGGCCGTTTGGCGCAGGGTGCCTCCCCGCGGCACGCCCAGGGCCGCGGCCAGGTCCGGGTCGGTGAGGTCGGCCGTCGTGCGGTAGATCCGTTCGGCGCCCAGGACCTGGGTGCAGAAGCGTTCCGCTTCGTCCAGGTCGGCGACCGTGCAGGCCAGGTGGTCGACGTTGCGCGCGCCGGGTAGCGCGCCGGCCGTCGCGGAGCCGTCGTCGCGGTTGCGCCAGGCCGCGCACGGACCGAAACGGCGCGCCGGAGTGTGCCGTTCGTACGGCAGCGAGGCCGGCACCGAGCGCAGTTCGAGGGGCATGCCCCAGGGAGTGGTCACCCTGACCCATCGGATCCCGGCTTCGGGCAGCCCGTGAGGCACGGTCCGTACGGGCCCGTAGGGGTGCCACGGCCCGCGGTCCCTCAGGGCCGAGACGGCGGCGTCCACGTCCGTCACGTGCAGACCCAGGTGCGTGCTGCCCAGGTCGTGCGGCCGCGGCGGAGCCTCACAGCGGTCGGGCGAGTCGTACGCGAAGAGCTCCAGGTTCGTGACCGGGCCGAGCCGCACCAGGGCTATCTCCGTGCCGGCCCGGGGATGGACGTCGAGGTGTTCGCGCATCCAGTCGTCGTCGTGGGCCAGCGGGGGCAGACGGTAGACGAGTTCGCCGCCCAGCACCCGCACCGTGAAGTCGATCGCGACGTCGAGGTCCGGGACCGTGAAGGCGATGTGATCGACCCGGTGGGCGCCCGGCACACCCTGGGACGAGGTGGTGAGGGCCGGCGTGCCGGTGTTCGCTGTCACACGGTGCTCCTCGGGGTCGGGGAAGTGTGGCGGTCGAGCAGGAGGCGGCTGCCCTCGCGAACCGGCCGCGCGGCCAGCCCGGCCGTCGCCGGGTGCGTCGCGAGCAGCCCGCTGGACAGACCGGTGGAGGCGGGGCGGCCGGCGTAACGGCCGTTCGCCCGCGGCTCCGCCACCACCAGGCCGGGCGAGGCACCGAGCTGCTCGGCGATGGCAGCCGCCCAGTCGGCCCGGGAGATCCGGTCCGGGCCTCCGAGATGGAGCAGCCGCGGCGGCGCCTCCGCCTTGGCGAGCGCGACGATCACCTCGACCACGTCGTCGATGAGCACGGGGGTCGTCCACTGGTCGACGGGCGCGGTCACCGGCCGGCCGGCCCGGAGGCGGTGCACGCAGGCGGCGAAGAAGTTGAGCCACTTGGAGCTGTCGGCGGGCTCCCACCCGTAGATCAGGCTGACGCGCAGGAGGGTGCGGGCCGGCAGGCCGGCCAGGATCCGCTCGGCGGCCAGCTTCGCCCGCCCGTAGGCATTGGCGGGCCGGGGCGGAACGGACTCGTCGGGTGCCTCGGACACCCCGTCGAAGACGTTGTCGGTGGAGATGAGGACGACGCGCCGGTCCCCGGCTGCCCGCGCCACCTGCCTGGCGGCCTCGGCATGGCCGTGCATCGCCGCCGCGGGGTGCTGTTCGCACCAGGTCACATCCGACGGGCCGTGCACCAGGACGACGGTGTCCGGCCGCGCCTGCCGCAACGCATCCCCGAACGCGCCGTCCTCGGTGATGTCGAGGCCGATCCAGTCCTGTACGGCACCGTCATCGTGTGGTGCGGGAGGCGTCCGCGAGGCGAGGACCGCCTCCTCGCCCGACGCGGTCAGGTGACGGGCCAGCGCGCGGCCCACGAACCCGCTGCCGACGACGAGCGTCCTCATGCGTCACCCCCGGCGGGCAGGGCCCGGGACAGCATCCGTGCCATCCCGATGAGGCAGTGGTCGTCATCCGCGGCGCCCAGCGAGAGCATGTCGCGTATCTCCGCGTCGGTGAGCCCGAAACAGCCGAGCTTCGTCAGCTCATCGCCGAGCAACGTGACGAAGCGGGGCCCGACCGCCATGGCGAAGCCGCCGATGAACAGATAGCGCCGCACACCGATCGCCGTGAAGATGCAGTTGACCGCGAGGGCCAGGGGCACCAGGCAGGTGCGCAGCACTCGCGTCGCGAACGTGTCGTCCGCGCGGATGGCACGGGCCAGGTGCTCGTTCGTGATCCCGGCCGGCCTGCCACCCGCGGGCCCGGCGAGCGCGGAACGGCCGAAGCCTTCCGGGTCGGCCACCGCGGCCCGGCCGGCGGCCCGCAGCACGCCGCGGCCGGACGCCATCCCGCCCAGGTGGCCCTGGCCACCGCATTCGCAGGGCACGGCATCCTCGCCGGGGTCGACGCGCCAGTGCCCGATCTCGCCGCCGTGCCCGGAATCCGAGATCAGCACCTCGCCGTTGCGGAAGACCTTGTGCCCGATTCCCGAGCTGACGGTGATCAGGCAGAAGGGGTCCGCCGCGGCGCTCGCGTAGCGCCAGGTGGCGGCGGTGATGTCGTTGGCCACGACGACCGGCACGCTGAGCCGGCGGGTCAGGATGTCCGTGATGGGCAGGGGAGCCGCGTCCCCTCCCCACAGCGTGGGCCCGGCCAGCACGGTGCCGTCTTTGGTCATCGGCCCGGCGAACGAGACACCCACCGCACTCACCCTCGCCCCTTCCGGAGAGGCGAGGTAGGCCTCCAGCTCCCGGGTGAGCTGCTCCACGACCATGTCCTGCAACGTCTGGGCGGGCAGCTCCCGGTAGCGGTCCAGTCCTTCGGTCGCCACGCGGCGGACCGATTCGGCCGATCCCGCCCCTTCGGCGATCCGGCCGATCCGCAGCGTCGTGCCGCCCAGATCGGCCACGACGTACGCCCGCGAAGCGCCCGGCGACACCGGGGTCATGAGGCGACACCTCCGAGCACCGGAGCCGGCTCGCACCGCCGCACGGTCCCGTCCTCCAGGAGGATGGCCGACTCCAGCGCGGCCCCTTCGGGGACCGTCGTCCCGGGCAGCAGCACACAGTCCCGTACGTGCGCGCCGGCACCGATCGTGACGCCGGGGTACACGACGCTCCACTCCACCCGGCCGGCGTTGGACAGGTCGGCGGGCACGATGCTGGCGCGGACGGCTCCCTCTCGTGCGACGTACCGCCGCCGCACCGCGGGGCGGACGGTGAGCGGCAACCGGGCCAGAGGAATGGTCGGGGACTCGCTCAACAGGCCGCGGTGGGCCCGGTGGTAGCGGTCGACGGTTCCGATGTCCTCCCAGTAACCGGGGACCTCGTACCCGCGGATGCGCTCGCCCGCGGCCAGCATCGCCGGGATGACGTCGCGGCTGATGTCGTGCCGCCAGCCAGTCCCGTCCAGTTGCTCCAGGTAACGGCGCAGCGTACGCGCGTCGAAGACGCAGAACGCGGCGAACACCAGGTCGCTGGTCGGCTCCGCCGGCTTCTCGGCGAACGCGGTGAGGTTTCCGTCGGCGTCGAAGTCCACCATGCCGAACAGCCGCACGTAGCGGCGCTCGATGCGCTGGTACGACACCGTCAGGGCGGCCAGGTCGGCACGGTGCCGCCGGATCATGTCGCCGTAGTCGATCCGGTAGACATGATCGGCGTGCAGGATCAGCACCTCGGACGGGTCTCCACCGAAGACGTGATCGGCCTTCCTGATCAGCGCGTCGGCCGTGCCGCGCTCGCTCGGCCAGGTGCGGTCGGGCAGCGCTTCGGGAACCCCTCCCGCGGCCTGCCGATAGGCCTCGTCGTACGGCCCGAAGTGCACGCGGAAGTCCCGCGGGCTGCCGTTCCACACCGTGTGCAGATCGTCCATGAGGCGCCGCTCCTCGTACTGCGACAGCAGCAGCACCTCCCGGAAGCCGGAGCCGCGGGTGTTGGCGAGGCTGAAGTCGATCAGCCGGCTGGTGCCGCCGAAGGGGACCAGCGGCTTCAGCCGGCCGTGGCCGAGCGGGCCCATGCGGCGGCCTTCGCCGCCGGCCAGGAGAACCGCGCGTACGCCGTCCATGTCACGCTCCTCGGTTTCCGGACGTCACGGCCAGCGCGCCGGTGCTCCCGCTGATGTCCAGCAGCATGTCCATGGCCGTGTCCAGTTCCGCGCGGCTGACGTCGTTGACGAAGCGGGCGCGGCCCATCCCGTCGGGCAACGGGAGAAGCTGCTCGCCGTCCCGGTGCTTGACGGTGTCGGCGAGCCCTCGCGCCATGAGTTCCGGCGTGCAGACCGGGTGCCAGGTCGGCAGTTTCAGACTGTCCATGACGTGCACGATCCGCGCCAGGTCGCGCCGGTCGAGCAGCCCTCGCCGGTGGGCGAGCACGGCACTGAACGCCATGTCGATGCAGACGGCTTCGCCATGCAGCAATCTGGGCAGCGCCGCCATCTCGATCGCGGGCGAGAAGGAGTGCCCGAAGTCGACCAGTCTCTGCAGCTCGTGCTCCCAGAGATTGGGCTGGAGCTCCTCCAGCATGGAGGTGATGGCCCGGGCCATCACCTCCTCCGCCATCTTCGCGCCGTCGGCGGAGCGTGAGGACTGCATCCGCTCCTCGACCAGGCGCGGACCGTGGGTTTCGAGGTGGTCGAGCAACGCCGCGTCCTTGACGATGGCCATCTTGAGGATTTCCGCGAGCCCGTTCCGCAGGTGCCGGTGGCTGAGCGACGCCAGGAACTCCCGGTCGATCAGGGTGACCACCGAGGGGTGGTAGGTCCCCAGGCGGTTCTTGTGCTGACGGAAATTGACCCCCGTCTTGGCGCCGATTCCCGCGTCCACCATGCCGATGAGGGTGGTGGGTACGCGGATGTAGGGAGTCGACCGGCGATACAGGCTCGCGGCCAGGCCGACCAGGTCGGTGAGCACGCCGCCGCCGATGGCGATGACCGGCTCGTGCCGGCGGGAGACCCCGAAGGCGTCCATCGAGGCGGCGATCTCGAAGACCGTCTCCATGCTCTTCACGGACTCGTGCGCGTCGACGACGCACACCTCGTGCTCGATCGCCTGTCGCGTGAAGTACCTGCCGATCCGCGCGCCGTACAGCGCGTGCACGGTGGCATCGACGACCACGAGACGGCGCCCGGGCCGCGCTTTCCCCGGGACGCCCGCGGCGGCCAGCGTCGGATCCGAGGAGTCGAGCAGGCCTGGACACAGGACGACTTCGTAGGTGACGGACTTGCTGGTGCTGACCTGCCAGGTGTGGCGCGACGGCGCCGCCACGGTGTGCGGGCAGGGGCGCATCGATTCGGGCTGGACCGTCATGTCGTCAAGCCTTTTCTCCCTGCGCCGCCGACGATTTCGGCTGGTGAGCAGGGCCGTCCCCGTCCGCACGCGCGGGCCTGACCCGGCCGACCAGCACGATCACGGCGACGGCGGAGACGATCACCAGCAGCAGGGCGGCGCGCAGCTGGACGACGCCGGCGAGTGCCCCGATGAGCGCGGGCGCGGCCAGGAACGCCGGCCACTGCCCGAGGGCCACCACCGAGACCCCTTCGCCGGCGCTGACGCCGCGCTGTTCGCCGACCAGGCCGAAGATGGTCGGCAGCGTGCAGGCGACCCCGACGCCGAACACCGCGAAACCGGCGATCGCCGCCGCCGGATGAGCGACCGACAGGGCCAGCGCGGTGCCGGCGGCGGTCACCACCGAGGAAACCTGGATCAGCCGCCGTCGGCCCAGGCGCGCCGCCACCTGATCTCCCACCAGGCGGGTGGCGGCCAGGCCCGCGGACATGCCCGTGTACGCGATCGCCCCCATCGCCGCGCCCGCGCCGATGGTGTCGGCGGTGTAGATGGCGCTCCAGTAGGCGCCCGCCCCTTCGGAGAAGGACGCGAGGAACGCCAGGACGGCGAGCAGGACCAGTTGCGGCGTGAACCGATCCCGCAGACGGCGCCGCGGGCCGCTGCTCGCGGGCTTCGAGGAGGAGTCGTCGGGGTGCCACCGATAGCTCATCACCAGCAGGAAGCACAGCAGGACGCTGGACACCGCGAGCTGCGCCCCGGGTCGCACCCCCAGCGCGACGGCCACGACCCCCAGGCCCCCGCCGGCCAGCATGCCGATGCTGAAACTGCCGTGGAACGTGGACATGAGCGGCCGCCCGTACCGCCGCTCCACCTCCACCGCCTGGACGTTCGCCGGTGTGGACAGCAGCGTGGCGGCGAACCCGTACACGAGGATGCCGATCAGCAGCGCGGGCAGGGTCGGCGCCGACGCCGCCAGCGGTGCGCTCAAGAGCACGAGGGCGGCGCCGGCCAGCGACAGGCGGGGGGTGCGGGTGCGGCCGATGAGCAGCGTGATCGCGGCGAGCGCCACCAGCTCGCCCGCCGTCGCGGCGAAGTAGGACAGTCCCCAGCCGGTGTCCCCGAGGCCGACTCCGTGCCGTACGTCGGGTGCCCGGGACGTCCAGCTGCCGAGCGTCATGCCCTCGATGAAGAACAGCAGCAGCACGGCCAGACGTGCTCGCGTGTCGGCGGGGCCGGACGCGCCGTCGCGGTGGGCGGGTATCGCTTCCTGGGCCACGTCGCCTCTCCTCAGTCATCCGTGTGGTTCGGGTCTTCGTCGGACCGAGACTCGCTCTCCACCAGGGCGAGCACGTCTGCCACGGTGCGGAGCTCCGCGTCCATGAATGTCGTGTCGCTGAAGTCGAGGCCGAGTGACTCCTCGATGTTGACGATCGCGCGGACGAGGGCGAGTGAGGTGAGTTCGAGCCCGCCGTCGGAGAGCGGCGTCTGCGGCGTCGGCACCACGCCGTCGGCCGGGCAGGCCTCGGCGAGCAGCAGATCCACGATGGCCTGCGAGCGGGTGCGGTCACGTGGCTCCGCCGGGAAACCTCGGTGCGAGGGAGTGGATGCCATGGCGGCCATGCTCGTCCGCTCCGATACGTCGTCCGTACGCGGCCGATACGGCCTGCGGCCCGGGCCCGCCGCCGTCGTGCAGGTAGCCGAAGACCTGGTCGGCCGTGTGCCGCGCGAGGGCGAGGGTCGTCAGAGTGGGATTGGCCGCACCCGGACGGGGGAAGGCCGCGGGACCGACGACGAACGCCCCTGGCACGCCGCTGATCTGGCCCGTCGGCTCGAGGATCCGGCCGTAGGGGAGGGTGCCGCTCTCGTGGTCGGTGCCGCCGAGGGTGTTGACGTAGCTCTCGGCCATGCCCGGCGCCGTGACGGCGCGGTCGAGATAGCCCGTGACCTCTCGCGTGGCCGTCAGGTAGTCCCCGAAGTCGAGGCGCGAGGCCGGCAGGGCCAGCGCGCCGGCCACCGAGTCCCACAGCTGCTGCAGGCGCGCCCGCTGCCCGGCCACGAGGTCGGCGTCACGCGCTGTGAGACCCGTTTGGATGACGGCGCGCCACGGCGGCCGGACGCGGCCGGGGAACTCGACGGCGTTCAGCTCGGAGGGCTCCTGCTCGCCCATCTCCCACGCGTCGAGGAGCACTCCGCCGGCTCCGGGGACGTCGATGAGCTTCACGAAGAGGTTGCTGCGGGCGTCGGCGTCGCCGCGGACCAGGAGGCACGCGCCCTCGCCGCCGCCGCGACCCCACGGGTTCCGCGGCAGGTGCACCGTGAAGCCCTGCAGGATGTGGTCGCTGAGGCCCGCGTACCGGCCGTGCCGTGGGTCGCGGTCGCCGAGCAACTGCGCGACCAGGCGGGTGTTCTCCACCGTGCCCGCGGCGAGCACCACCGCGTCGGCCGTCGTCCACCGCGGCCTCGCCGCGCCGGGGTCGTGCAGCAGCGCCCGCAGGCCGCCATGGTGGGCCTCGAGGTCGATGGCGCGGGCGCCGGTGCGCAGCCGCACCGCGGGGCTGTCGGCCGCGGTGGCCGCCCCGCCCCAGCCGGCGTAGAGCGGGCTGAAGGCCCGCCAGCGCGGTCCCGCGTCGGTCGCGAAGCGCCGCACGGCGAGCGGGGTGCGCTCGACGTCGGCGCGGATGGAGTCCCTGAACCACTCAAGGAGCGACTCCTCGGTGTCGGACCGGGGCGCCTGCGGCGGCTGCCCGCACCAGGCGGTCAGCTCCCGTTCGACCTCCTGGTAGAGACCGTCGCCGAGGGCCGCCGGCCACGGGGTGGCGTCGCTCAGCGCCCACGGGTCCATCCGCAGGACCACGCCGTGCCAGTAGAGTGATCGCCCGCCGAGCTGGCAGCGCAGCCCGGTGGCGCCGTCGTAATGCGGTGGGGCGGCACTGGACCAGGGACGCCACAGGACGGGGTCCTCGCCGGGCACCCGCCAGCGGTCCTCGATCTCCTCCTCTGACATGACGGCGTTGATGTGGTCGTCCAGACTCCGCTCACCTGCCTCGGCCAGGATGATCTCGCGTACGCCGCGGGCCGCCAGCCGTTGCGCCGTGGCCAGGCCGCTCATGCCACCACCGATGACGATGACGCGCGGTTCTGTCGTCGGGCCGTGCGGTTGCTCGTTCACTCGTGGCCTCCGTCCTTTCCGGGCTCGTGGTCGGCCCCGCCACGGCGCGGACGCGGTGGCCGGGCCAGGAGGAGAGCGTCGCCTTCGCCGATACGCGCGGCGTACGCACCGCCGGCACGGGCCGCCGACGTACCGTCCCCGTATCGGCGAGCCGGACCATCGCTGGGTGACTTCCCACCAGAATTCCGAGTGGTACCGCGCCGCAGTGGCCGCGGCGGCCGTCGAGGCCGCCGAGCGCGGGCTCGACGGCCGCGGCCTGTGGCGGTTGCTGGGCTCCCGCGGCCTGGTGGCGGCGCTCGCGCAGGACCGGAGCGGGGTGCCGGAGCCGGGCCGGCTCGCCGCCCTGCTCGAGGAGCTGGACGCGCGGCTGTCCGTCGGTCTCGTGCTGTCGGTGTGCGTTCAGGCCGCGTCGGTGGTGCCCCTGCTGGCCGAGGCCGCGGGGGACGCCGGCCCGGACGGCCTCATCGACCTCATCGACTCCGCCGTCCGCGGGGACGCGGTGGTGGCACTCGCCGTGACCGACGCCGCGGCGGCCGGATCGGACGTGATGAGCGCGCAGACCGAGGTGACGGGCGATCCGCCGGCGGTGACGGGCACCAAGCAGTGGATCACCAACGGCGCCGACTGCGACCACTTCCTCGTTCTGGTCCGGCGGCGGCCCGCCCGGCACTTCACGAGCTTCGGCTGGGTCGTCGTGCCCGCGCGGGCGGACGGCGTCACCGTGCGCCCGGTCGGACGGCAGGTCTTCGCGGCGGCGGGCCTCGCGGACGTGGAGTTCAAGGCCGCCCGCGCGGGCGGGCCCGGGCTCATCGGCCCGTCCGGCCGGGGTCTGGCCATGTTCGCCCGGCACGTGGCCACCGAACGGCTGGCCGGCGCGCTGTGGTCGCGAGCCTTGTGCCGCCGGGTGCTCGCCGACACGCGCGAGTGGCTGACCGGCCGGCGCTCCGGCGCGGGCGTGCTGTGGGACAGCGAGGCCGTCCGCCAGCGGTACGCGGCCTGCCTCGTGGAGTACGCCCGGCTGGATGCCATGTGCCGGTGGGCGGTGTCCGGAGATCCGCGGACTCCGGCGCGCGCCATGGCGTTGAAGGCCGCCGCCGGCGAGGGAGCCCTGCGCATCGTCCGTGAGTGCGCTGACCTGCGGGGCGCCGACGCGTTCAGCGACGGCGGGCTGGCGTTCGTCAGCATGCAGACCGCGATGTTCGCGGTCGCCGGCGGCGCGACCGGGGCGCTGCTGACCGGCCTCGCCGACCACGCGGACGAGCTGCTTCGGCGGTGATCGCCCGGCGCCGGCCGGCGTCCGGCTATCGTGGCCGGGCGCGCCCGGACGGCGGCGCGCGGACGCGAGACGGTGAGGTCGGTGTGCCCGCGAGCGAAGAGGCCGAACACGTTACCTGGTCGCAGGTGCTGAGCTGGCGTCTCGTCCGGCAGCACCTGGCACCCCGGATGCCGTCCGGAGGCGTCGCCGACGTGGCGTCCGCGCTGTGCGGGCTGCACGCCCAACTGACGTCCTCGGCGGAGCTCTCCGCGGTGGCGCGGCTGCGGAACCCGAGGGAGAACGAGCTCGAAGAGTCCCTCTGGAACCGGCGGGACCTGGTGAAGCTCTGGGGCGTACGCGGCACCCTGCATTTCCTCCCGGCCGCCGAGCTCGACGAGTGGCTGTCGGTGTTCGGGACCTTCGGCAACTACGGGATGGGCAAGCCCGACGTGCGCCGCCTGGTGGACATGGTCGGGCGCGCTCTGTACGGGAGGCTCCTGACCAGGGTCGAGCTGGCGCGGGAGGTGGAACGGCTCTGCGGCGGCGCCGAGTACGGCCGGCTGCTGACGGAGAGCTGGGGGACCGCGCTCAAGCCCGCGTCGTTCAGCGGCCGGCTCTGCTTCGCGCCGGGGGAGGGCACGACCGTTCGCTTCTCCCACCCCGGCTCCTGGGTGGGAGCCGACCCGTCGTCCGTACCCCCGCACGACGCCCGCCCGGCGGTGGCCCGCCGCGCCCTCGCCATGCACGGCGCCGCCGGCCTGGAAGACCTCACCCGCTGGCTGGGCACCGGCTCGGGCCGGGCAGCCGAGCTGCTCGCCTCGCTGGGCCCGGCGGTGGTCCCGGTGACGATCGAGGGCCGGCCCGGCTACGCTCTCGCGGAGCACCTCCCGGGCCTGCGAGCGGCGACGGAGCCCAGAACCGTGCGGCTGCTGCCCGCGTTCGACCAGTGGACGGTCACCCTGCCCCGCGACACCGACGCCGGCCTGGCGCCGGTACACCGCCCTCGCGTCTACCGGCCCCAAGGATGGCTCTCCCCGGTGATCCTGGTCGGCCACCGGATCCGCGGCGTATGGCGGGCGACCCGGCAGGGCGGCGGGCTGCTGGTGACGCTCGAAAACTTCGGCCGAGGGCTGCCGCGATGGGCGATGCGGGCCGCGGAACACGAGGCGGAACGGCTGGCCGCCCTCTCCGGGCGGCGCCTGGCGCTCACGTGGGAGGCATGAGAAGGCCGGGACGTATGCACGCACGTATCGCGACCGTATCGGCGCCGCCAACGCTGGACGCATGGCTAATTTGATGACCCCATCGGCCCGGCTGGCGGTCTCCGGTGGGAAACCCGTAAGGCCGTCCACCCGTCGCTGGCCCACGTGGCCGAAGCCCGCACCCGAAGCCGAGTCCCTGCTGCGTGAGGTCCTGCACAGCGGCCGGTGGGCGATCACCAGCCCGGAGGGGAGCGAGCTGTTCGAACGCAGGTTCGCCCGCGAGTTCGCGAGCTACCTCGGAGTCCGTCATTGCGTGCCGGTCGACCACGGCTCCAGCGCGCTCGTCGTCGCCATGGAGGTGCTCGACCTTCAGCACGGGGACATCGTCCTGGTACCCGCACTCACCTGGACCGCCTGCGCCACGGCGGCGCTCCGCGCCGGCCTGGTCCCGCTCCTCGTCGACGTCGACCCCGATTCGGGTTGCGTGACCCCGGAGTACCTCGACGTCGACGTCGAGGCCCGTGCGGTGATCGCGGTCCACTGGGCGTGCAGGATGGCGGACATGCCGGCGCTCTCCGCCGCCGCGGCGGCCAAGGGCATGGCCGTCATCGAGGACGCCGCTCAGGCGCACGGCGGCGAGTGGCGCGGCCGCCAGGCGGGCTCCATGGGACGGCTGGGGTGCTTCAGCTTCCAGAACGGCAAGGCGCTCACCGCGGGTGAAGGCGGCGCCGTCGTCACCGACGACTCCGAACTGGCACCGCGCCTGGAGGAGCTGCGGGCCGACTCCCGCCGCTACCGCCACACGCCGAGTCCGTCCGGCGGACTGGACCTCGAGGAGACGGCGACCATCCAGGGCGCGAACCACTGCATGAGCGAGTTCGGCGCCGCGCTGCTCTGCGCGCAGCTCACCGTCCTCGACCACGAGGTCGGAGTGCGGACCCGCAACTGGCGCAGGCTGCGGGAGCTGCTCGACGGCGTGCCCGGGGTCCGCCTGCTCGAACCCGCGGCGGAGCAGACGAAGATGGCGATGTACGAGGCCACGATCGTGTTCGACGAGCTGCCCGGCGGCATGGACATCGACGGCGTCGCCGACGCGCTCTCCGCCGAACTCGGCCGGCGGTTCTACGTCACCGACACCCCGCTGCACCGCAGCCCGCTGCTCGCGCCCTGGACCAAGCCGGCGCTCGCGCCGCTCGCCAAGCGGTTCGTCGACCTGCACGCGGGGCGCTCCTACCCGCACGCGGACTACTGGGCGAACCACTGCGTCCAGACGCACCACAGTGCCTTCCTGGGCGATGAGCGGGACATGCACGACATCGCCGACGCGATCGTCAAGGTCACCACGACATACCGGCCGCCGTCGGCTTGGCGAGGGTCCCATGACGGTCCGTGAGGACATCACGCTCAGCGTTGCGATCATGCACCACCCCGCCCGCCGGGACGCCCTGCCGGCGCTGCTCGCGGCCTGCGACCCGCTGCCGGTGCGGGTGGTGGAGGACCCGGACCCCGGCGGGCCGCCGAGCCCCCTGCGGACCGCCAAACGGGCCTGGGCGGCGGTGGCCGAAGGCGCGACGCACCACGTCGTCCTCCAGGACGACGCGGTGCCCGTGCACGGTTTCGCCGGGCAACTGGCCCGGGCGGTCGCGGCGCGGCCGGGCGACGGCGTCACGCTCTCGGTCCAGCAGACCAGCCCGCGCAACTCCTACGCCGTCCGCCGGGCGGCGCTGGCCGGCCAGGCGTGGGCGCCCATGTCCGTGGTCGAGTGGACCTCCACTCTCGGGCTCGCGCTGCCGGCGGCGGACGCACGAGCCCTGGCGGCGTACTTCTCCGGGTTCCCGGACGAACTCCTCGAGGACGACGACTTCGTGACGCCGTTCTGCGTCGCACGCGGCCTGCGGGTGTTCGCGACGGTGCCGAACCTGGTGGAGCACGCCGGTCTGCCCAGCCTGTCCGGGTACGAGGCCGAAGGCCACCGGCCCGTCACCGTCTACGACCCCCGCTGGCCGATCCCGCAGGACCACTGGTCGGATCCGGCGCGCGGCCCGGCCCCCGCCCTGGTGGAGACCGGGCGGGGGGACGTCGCCGTCGAGTTGCGCGAGTCCCGGTGCGGGTTGCGGTTCTTCCGCCCCGGCACCGACGAGCCGCTGGAGCACCCCTACACCTGGGACTGGCACGATTGGGCCGCGCTCGCCGGCTTCGACGGCGAGCGCGTGGTGTCCGCGTGGGAACGCGCCGTCGCGGCTGCGGAGCGGCGTGCTGATCCCATCCACTCGCCCTGCCTCACCCTCGAGGTGTGGGCGGCGTCGTTCCTCACGGGCGGGCTGCCGCCCCGGCTCTCCACCTCGCTCCGCGGCACCGGGTTCGAGGCGCTGGTCCGGCGCCGCGCCCTGGAGACCATGCTCGACACGGGCCTGTCGGCGGCGGACCGGAAGGCGCTGACGGCCGGCGACTTCGCCGCGCTGCTCGACCTCGCGCTGTCAGCGGCAGCGGCGGGCCATCGGACACGATGCTCAGGAACCGGACAGGAGGCCGCCCATGCGAGATGAGACGCCGCGAGCCCTGCCTCGCGCGGTCAGGTCGATGGCGCGCAGGGAAGCCGCCGCGCTGCTGCTGCACCCGCGCCTCGAAGCGTGGCTCACGGCACCCGCCGTCACGGTGTCGCTCCAGGCCATACCGTGCCCGTGGCCCGGTTGCGCCGCACCGCCCACTCCCACGGGTCTGCTGCCCGTCGCGGCCGCGGAATCGCCCGGTCGTGGCGAGCGTCCCGCTGAGGGAGCCGTCACGCTCAGGGCGCTGTCCTGCGAATGGCTGAGCGCCCGTTCACTGCTCCCGCTCGCCCTGGGCGGACGCGTCCCCCGCACCATCACGACGCGCGCCGCCGCACTCGTCCGGCTCCTCGCCCGTACGACGCCCGGCGCGTGGGTGGCGGCGCTTCCCGAACTTGACGCCCGTGAGCGCTGGCTCGACGGCACACTCGCGATCGCGGACGTTCCCCCGACGGCGGACGCCTGGCCGGCGGAGCCGGTGCTCCCGGCGTCGTCGCGCAGGCTCGGGCTGGCCCACATGGTCAGCCCGCATCTGGCGGCGGAGGAGACCCGAGCGCTGAACGACGCCTACATGACGTGGCGGCGTTCCGCTGTCACGGCCGCGTTCGAGCAGGCGGGCAAGGGCCAGAACGGCGCGTGAGGAGCTTCAGCACGCCCGCAGCGCGGCCGTCGCCGCCTCGGCGACCTCCAGGGTCCGGATCGCGTCCCGCAGCCCCGCTTCGCAGGACCCGCCGGCCCTGACCAGGCCGGCAAACGATTCGGCCTGCCGGATCAGGGCGGTCTCGAACGCCGTGGGCTCCGCGGGACCGATGAGGCAGTGCCGCTCGTGCCCGCGCGAGCCGAAGACCTCGACCATCACGGTATCCCCTGAGGGGTGGTACCGGCCGAGGCTGACCGTTCCGAGCGTCCCACCGGACAGGCGCAGTGACGCGCACGCACCGTCCACGTCGCCGCTCGCGGCCGGATCCTCGACGTGGGCGGCCGCCATGGCGTGCACCTCGATGACCTCCTGTCCCGTCAGGTAGCGGATCTGGTCCACCTCGTGGACACCCATGTCCACGAAGATGCCACCGCTGGTGGACCGGAACCCGGCGGCCGGCGGTTCCTCGTCCCACTGGGACGCGGCGACGAGGTACAGAGAGCCCAGGTCGCCGGCCCGGATCCGGCGGCGCAGCGCGGTGAGCGCGGGCAGGTGCCGGCGCCAGTACGCGACTCGCATCGGCACCCGCTGCCGGCTCGCGAGATCGGCGGTCTCGCGGAGTTCCGCGGCCGAGCCGCCGCCGGGCTTCTCGCACAGCACCGGTACGCCCGCGGCCACCGCCTCCCGCGTCAGCCGCGCGTGCTCACCCGTGGGAGCCGCCACCAGGACGCCCTCCGGCGGTCGTTCGTCGAGCAGCTCGCGGAGGCCGGCGTGGACGCGCAGCCCGGCTTCGGCCAGGACCGCGCGGGTCTCGGCCCTCGGCTCGACGACGTCCGTCACCGCGACCTTCTCGCTGAGGGCCAGCGCGTTCAGGTGGGTGCGGCCCATCCTTCCCGCTCCCACGAGCGCGAGCCGGAAGCGGCCGTCGCGGTCCGGTCCGTCAGGGGCCGCGGACGCGCCGGTCCCGTACGTCTGCTCAGTCATCGAGCCACCCGCTGACTGCCGCGACCGTGGCAGGACCGCCGGCGACGAGGACGTGGTGACCGTCGGGCCTGCGCCAGCGACGGCTCGTGCCGCCCGCGGCCTCGACCAGAGCCAGACCGGCCGCGATGTCCCAGGGCTTGGGGTCGATGCTGACGAATCCGTCGAGTTCGCCCGTGGCCACCGCTACCAGGTCGCAGACGGTCGACCCGAAATTGCGCAGGTCCTGCACGCGGCCCGCGAGTTCGGCGAAGCAGCGGTACGCCGCCGCGCGGGCCTGGGAGGAGCTGGGCACCGCGAAGGAGATGAGGGCGGAGCCCGGGTCCCGGCCGGCGACCCGCACCGGGCGGGAGAGGCTGGACGTCGCCACGCCGTGGGAGACGGCCAGCCAGTGTCCCGTCGCCGGCAGCACCACGGCCGCCGCCAGCACGTCGCCGTCCCGCTCGGACTCCACCGCCACGCTGACGGCGAACCTGTCGATGCCGTGCGTGACGTTGACCGTGCCATCGAGGGGGTCCACGACCCAGCGCAGGCCCGACGTTCCCTGCCGGTGCCCCGACTCCTCGGTGAGCCAGGAGTCGCGCGGGCGGGCGGCGCTGATCACGTTCCGGATCGCCTCGTCGGCGGCGAGGTCGGCGGCCGTCACCGGGTCGCGGTCGTGCTGATCCCCGGCGGCCCGGTCCCGGTGCGCACATACCGTGCCCAGCCGGGCGAGCACCTGGTCGCGGCCGGCCCGAGCGGCCGCCAGCGCCAGCTCGCCGAGGTCCGGGCCGGCGCCGGCGAGCGGCTCCGTGCGCGCCGCGCCGCGCCGCAGGTCCGCCGCCAGCCGGCGGCGGTCGGTCTTGCCGTTCTCGTTCACCGGCATCGCCGGCACGTGGTGAACGCCGCTGGGGATCATGTACGGCGGCAGCGCGGCCCCGACCGCCGCCCGCAGGTCGTCGCCGAGTCCCTGCAGCCCGGTGTAGACGGCGTGTATCTCCACGCCGCCGTCGGCCTCGACCGGCACGACGGCGACCTCCGCGACGCCGTCGTGCCGTCGCAGCACACCTTCGATCTCGCCGGGCTCGACACGGTGCCCCCTCACCTTCACCTGGTCGTCGACGCGGCCGAGGTGCAGCAGCTCGCCTTCCCACCACCGGACCCGGTCACCGGTGCGGTACCAGTCGCCGTCCGCCGGTCGCCCGGCGACGTCGGCGAGGTCGGATGGCGCACCCGTGAGGAAGCGGTGCTCGTCGTCCCGCGGGTCCAGGTAGCCGGGGAAGCGCTGGGAGCCGCGGACGCACAGTTCTCCCTCTCCGCCGTCCTCGCCGCTCGCCCTGACGACCGCCTCCAGGTGGGGGAGCGGCCGGCCGATGGGGACCGTCCCGTTCGGCGTGCGCGGCCACGCGGACCGCTCGCCGGGCAGCCGGTAGGCGGTGCAGGTGATGGTGAGCTCGGTCGGCCCGTAGAGGTTGTCGATGACACTGCCCGGTGCCGCGTCCGCCCACGCCGTGGCCTGGTCGAGGGTGAGTTGCTCGCCCGCGAAGATGCTGACCCGCAGCCCTGGCAGCACGCCGGGCGTGAGCATCCGCATCCGGCGGGCCAGGGAGATCACCGAGGGGACGGAGCTCCAGTGCGTGATCCCACGTTCGTTGACGAACGAGACCGGTGTCAGCTCCTCCTCGCGGCTGGGCACGACCAGGGTGGCGCCTGACCCCCAGGCGAGGAACATGTCGAGGACCGAGGGATCGAAGGTCAGGGCGTAGTGCTGGGAGACCCGGCACTCCGGGGTGAGCGCGTACCGCTCCAGGGCGGCGGCCAGGTACTCCGAGAGGTTGCGGTGCCGGATCGGAACGCCCTTGGGCCTGCCGGTCGAGCCCGAGGTGAAGAGGATGTAGGCGACGTCCTGAGGCTCCCCCCGATACGTGGAGGCCGGGCCCGGCTCGCCGTCGCCGGGGTGGACGCACACCTCCACGCCCGGGACGTCCCGCGCGATGCCGGCGGCGAGTTCGGCGGAGCCGGGATCGGTCAGCAGCACGCGGACGCCCGCGGACCGGCACATCTGCGCCAGACGCGCCGCCGGGAACCGGGGGCTGAGGGGAACCACCGGCCGGCCCGTGCGCAGCACGGCCAGGTATCCCGCGTATGTCCTGACGTCCCGTCCGGCGAGCAGCCCGACGGGTGCCGGGCCGGCGACCCGCGACCCGATCGTGGCGGCGAGCCGCTCGGCACTGGTGTGCAGCTCGGCGTACGTCAGCTTGTGCGTGCCGATCTCGAGTGCGGTCGCGTCGGCGGCCCGTTCGGCGCTCGACGAGAACAGGTGCCACAGGGTGCTGGTGCGGGAGGTGACGTCTCCTGGTGAAGTGATCACGTCTGGTCTCCTGGGAGAGGTTGGTCGGCGTCGGTCTGCCCGAGGGCGAGCTGGGCGGCGAGGGCGTCGGCGAAGGCCCGGCGGATGATTCCCGGGCGGGGCCGGCCGCGGGCGGCGCTTTCCGCCGCGTACCGCAGCAGGCGCGGCATCGCCGCCCACCGCTCCGCCGCCGCTGCCAGCATCGGGCGGGCCGGATCACCAGGTGCCGCGGCGGTGAGACGGTGCCGCAGGGCGAAGCGGTGGTGCCCGGCGAGGGCCCAGCAGTCGTCGAGGTGGAGTGCGGCCGACTCGGCCGACCGGGCCAGCCGATCGCCGAGGAACGTCAGGGCCGCCCGCTCACCTTCGAGCCACCGCCCCGGCAGTGCCTCGGTCTCTTCGGCTGAACGTTCCCGGGTGCGCTCCAGCCACCACCACCCCGGCGCGTCGGCTCCGGCGAGCGGGAAGCCGCAGGCGAGCCTGTTGCGCATCCGCTGCTGCTCGTTCCACTCGGGCGTCTCCATGGCCTCAGCGAGCCGGCGGGAGGAGAGCCGGCCGGCGAAGGGCCGTTGCGGGCCGTCCGGCAGCAGGCCGGCGAACTCGTCCCGCACCTGCCAGTCGCCTCCCTCCGCGCCGTCCACCAGCAGCCAGTGCGGGGCGCTCGGGCCGTCCGGGAGGGCGGGTGACCACGGCAGCCGGCGGTTGTCGACGAGGACGAGCACCCGGCCGAACCGGTGCCGCTGGTCCGCTACGGCGTGGAGGGCGTCCGCGGCGGACGACGCGTGCCGGTAGCGCAGGCGGCTGCCGTCGGGCAGCCGCTCCAGGCGGACGCGGTGGTGGGAGAAGGCGAGCAGCGGCGGCGGCAGATCGGTCCGCGCGGCGGATCGCACGCTGCGGGAGATGAGGCCGGCCGCGTCGAACTCGCCGTCCAGATACGCCGCCAGGTTGGCGGTGTAGCAGCTCAGGCCGTCACAGTCGATGATCGTGGCCGCGGTCACGAGCCGGCCTCCGCGCCCGGGTCCCAGGCGCAACTGACCGGGGCCGGGAACAGCTCCCTGAACGCCGCCCAGCGCAGCCTCCCCCACCGGCCGGTGCTCGCGCCCGGCTCCACCGGGATCTGCCAGGGACGACCGGCCAGTCCCTCGCCGGTCGCCTTCACACATGCTTCCTGAACCGACCAGATCCAGGCCGCCTCCACGACCGGCGCGCCGGTCCGCGGCAGGCGCGGCGCGACGCTCCGGCTTCCCTCGCCGCCGCGGATCGGCGGGATGCGCGGCCGCGGCAGTTGGACGTCGACCCCGACCCGGCCGCGAAGCCCGACGGCGGCCGCGGCCCACCCGTCGCTGTGCGACAGGCTCACGTCGACGTCGGGCCGTCCGCTCAGGAAGGGACGCCCGGATCTCCGGCCGCGTACGGGCGCGGCCGCCGCCTCCTCGTCCGCGGTCACCGCCAGCAGACCGCGCAGCAGAGCGCGCGCTGCGATCCGCTCCGCGGCCCGCCAGGCGGGCAGCCCGCCGGCCGCGGCGAGATCGTCGGGTACGCAGAGGCCGATGGGAGCATCGCCGATCGGGCAGGCGGACACGCGCACGAGGGCGCCGGAGCCGGCGAACTCCGGCGCGGCGTCAGGGAATTCGACTCCACCAGGCATGAGCAGCCCTCCGGAACGCGTCTGAGGATGGGTGCAGGTCACACGAGCCGGACTGAGACGTCGCGCAGCGCCATGGCTCCGTCGGCGGTGCGCAGCCGGTCGTTCGCGAAGTTCAGCGATGCCGAGCGCAGGTCGCGGAAGGCCCGCTCCAGCCCCGTGGGCGAGCCCCTGAGGTAGCCGTGGCGCAGGCCGACCAGCTCCACCAGGCCGTTCACCGCCGCGAAGCACTCCTCCGAGGCCCGCGTCTTGAGCGTGTTGACGAGGAGGCGTGCTGACGTGGAGGAGACCGCGCCGTGCCGGGTCTCCTCGTCGGCGACGACCCGCAGGGTGTGCCGCAGCAGCGCGTGCACCGTGTCCACGCGTTCGCGGATCACGGCCAGGTTGGACAGCACCAGCGGCGAGGAGACGTCGAGCCGCCGCGGACCGCTCTGTCCCCGTACGTACCGGATGACCCGGGCGAGGGCCCCGGCCGCGGTGCCGAGCCAGGCGGCGGCCCAGCCGAGGTGCGCGACAGGCCCGAAGAGTCCGGCGGCGATGTCGGGGAAGCCGCCGGGACCGCCGATCAGGTGCGTGGCCGGAACGGCGCCACGCAGCCGGAGGGGCACGCTCTCGGTGGCGCGCATGCCCAGCGGGTCCCAGCCACCGGTGACCTCGACCTCGAGGTGGTCCCGCGCGGCGTACACGAGGTCGACCTGCGTGGGCGAGGCGGCGCCTGCCGACCGCATGGTCACCAGGAACGCGTCCGCGTGCCTGCCGCCGGTGACCACGGGAGCGACGCGGTCGATGACGAGCGTGCCGTCGCTCTCCCACAAGGGGGACTCGGAGGTCAGCAGCTGCCCGCCCGTACCGGGCTCGGTGGTGACCGAGCCCAGGTAGATCTCGCCACGCGCCAGTGCGGGCAGCAGGTCCCGGAGGAGCTGGGGATCGCCGTGCCGTACGACGGCGGTGGCCTGCTGGCAGTGCATGGCGAAGACCAGAGCGGTCGTCATGTCCGCCCGCGCCAGGGTGATCGTGGCGTCGGCGAGCTCGGTGAAGCCGCCACCCCAGCCTCCGTGTTCGACGGGCACGGGCAGGCCCAGCAGCCGGGTCCTGCGCATCTCCGCCAGGGCCGCCGCGGGAAAGGCGGCGTCCCGGTCGGCCTGGTCGGCGTGCTCGCCCGCGACCGCCGCGACGGCCTCGGCGGCCTCGCGCCAGCCGGGATCCGGCACCGGGCGCGCCCCCGGCAGGTCCGTCGTGAGCGTCCCGGAGCTCATGACGCCGCCGCCTGCGTCGCGCCGCGGAGCTCCTGGACCGCCGTCCAGAGGGTGCCGCCCGTCTCGAACGTCCGGTCCACCATCCGCTCCTCGGGGAAGAAGATGCCGTAGGTGTCTTCGATGGCGAAGAGCAACTCGATCTCACGCATGGAGTCGAGTCCGAGGTCCCGCAGGCGTGCGGTGTCGGTGATCTCCTGGTCTCCCGCGTACTTCAGGTACGGCCGCAGGATGTCGACGAACTGTGCGTCCATGGTCAGCTCTCCTCAGTACGGTCAAGCGCGTGACGTTCCCATACGAGCCGTGACACCTCGGTGATCTCGCCGCCCTCGACGATCACCTCGAGCGGCGCCGGATGGCCCAGGAACCCGGTCAGGCTGGCGGTCAGGCCGTACGCCCCCACGTTGGGCACCTCCAACACGTCACCCGGCCGTACCGGGGGCACCGGCGCGGCCCGCGCCCAGGTGTCCAGCGGCGTGCACAGCGGTCCTGTGACCAGCGACCGCTCGGCCGGACCGCCGCCGCTCCCGTTGCCGTTCGCAAGCTCCGGCAGCAGGGGCGGCAGCCGTCGCAGCCCTGACATGCCGCCGAGGTGGTTGATGCCCGACTCGAGGACGACGACCTGGGTGCCGTGCGACCACTTGACGTCCACGGCTCGGGTGATCAGCGTGCCGCACGTGGCCGTGAGGAAGCGCCCCGACTCGAAGGCGACCAGCGGGCGCCCGTCCCGCCAGCCCGCGAAGGAGTCGTCCAGGAGCCGCGCGAGCTCGCCCGCCAGCGTCGCAAGGCTGGGCAGGTGGCCGGAGCGGGCGAACGGCGCGCCGAAGCCGCCTCCGAGGTCGAGCACCTCGATCCGGTCCCGCATCACGGCCTGTGCGCGCCGGGCGGTGCGCAGGGCGGCCGCGAACTGCGCGAGGAGTTCGCTTTCCGCCATGAGGTTCGTGCCGAGATACAGGTGCAGGCCGGACACCGACGCCCGAGGGCGGGAGGCGAAGGCGTCCGGCTCGGCCTCCAGCCACTCGGTGTCGGCCCCGAACTGCGAGGCGACGCCCGTCATCGTCAGGCCCTGCCCGGCGGCGTGCTCGTGTCCGTTCAGCCGCAGGAGGCACCGCGCCGTGCCGGCCCGGGCCGCCATCGCCCGATCGACCTGATCCAGTCCGTGCGGGGAGTCCACCGAGAACCAGCGCACCCCCGCCGCCACCGCGTCGCGAACCTCCGCGTCCCGCTTGCCCGGGCCGGTGTACAGGATCGCCGCCGGATCGGCCCCGGCAGCGAGCGCGGTGGCCAGTTCGCCGGCCGAACTGACCTCCAGGGAGCAGCCGCTGCGGCTCAGCCGGGCCACGACGGCGGGATGCGGGTTCGCCTTGAGCGAGTAGTAGAGGCGGCTCGGCCGGGGCAGCGCGGCCACCAGCGTCCGGTGGCACCGTTCGACCTCGTTCAGGTCGTACACGTAGGCCGGTGTGCCCCTCTTGTACGCTTCGGCCGGCAGCGTGGTGTCAGGCATCAGAGGTCTCCTCGACGAGACGCGTCAGCCGCAGCCGGTCGATCTTCCCGTTGGCCGTCAGCGGGAGCGCGGGGAGTGTCAGGCATCTGCGCGGAATCTTCGTCTCCTCCAGCTGGCCGGTCAGCGCCGCGAGCACCTGTCCAGGAGTCAGCTCCGACGCCACGACCAGCGTCGCTCCGTGGGCCGGAGCGCGCGGTGGCACCGCGCAGGCGTCCCTGACCCGGGGGATCCGGTTGGCGGCGGCCTCGACTTCGAGGGAGCTGACGCGGGTGCCGCGCTCCTTGTAGACGTCGTCGCGCCGCCCGTCGAAATAGAGGTAGCCCTCGGCGTCCACGCTCCCGTAGTCGCCGGTGTGGAGCTGCGGAAAGAGCCCGTCAACCCGGCGGAACCGCTCGGCGGTGAGCTGCGGGCGCCGCCAGTAGCCGCTCATGACGTTCGGCCCGCGCACCACGATCTCGCCGACCTCACCTGGAGGGAGCCGCTCTCCCCGCTGGTCGACGGCGAACACCTCGGTGCCGCGAAGCGCGCGTCCGGACGAGCCCGGACGCAGCAGGTCGCCGTCGGGCGGCATGATCGTCGCCCGTTTGCACTCGGTGAGGCCGTACATCAGCTGCACCTTGAGTCCGGGGATGTGCCGGCGAAGCGTCGTGAGGACGTCGGCGGGCATGGCCGCTCCGGTGTTCGTCAGCAGCCTGAGGGCGGGCGCGCGGGCGCCGGGCCGCTCCACCAGCCGGGCAAGGGTGGAGGCCAGCGACGGCACCGCGGGGAACACCGTCGCTCCGGTGTCGCGCAGCCGGCCCAGCAGGGCCCGGCCCGCGTCCTTCGCCGAGCCCAGCTCCAGCCGTGCCCCGCCGAGGGTGGCCAGCAGGATCTGGTACAGCCCGTAGTCGAACGACAGGGGCAGCGGGCTGTACACGACGTCTTCCCCGGTGTAGCCCAGCTCCCGGTGTGCCGCCCGCGCCGCGAAGACGACCTGGGCATGGGTGGACACCACGGCCTTCGGCGCGCCGGTGCTGCCGGAGGTGTAGATGAACCACGCGGGATCCACCGGGAGGGTGCGGGAAGGCAGGCCGGCGTCGTGCGGCCCGGTGCGGGCCGCGGCGCGCATCTCGTCGAGGCCGAGGTGGACGATGCCGCTCCGCGCCGCCTCGCCGATGGTCGCGTCGTCGCCGATGACGAGCGCGGGCTCGGCGTCGGCGAGAATGTGCCGTACGACGACGGGAGGCGCCCCGGCGCTGAGCGGGACCGAGACGGCGCCGACGCGTGCGGCGCCGATCAGCAGGGGAGCGAGCCACGGACCCGCCGCCTCACTGATGACGATCCGCTCCCGCCGGCGCACGCCATGGCCGAGGAGCCAGGTCGCCAGGCGGAGGCTGGCCAGACGCACCGCGGAGTAGGTCATCGAGTCGGTGCCGTCCCCGATGGCCGGTCGCCCGGGGTGCGCGGCGGCCGCGGCATCCAGCAGGTCGTGAAGGACGGTCGCGCTCATGGCCGCACCCCGATGCCGCTGTGCCGTGCGGCCGGCGGGAACAGCTCGGCGAGCGAGACGGCGTCGCGCACGGTACGCGCCGACAGGCCGGCGGCGTCGTACGGCCGGCCCAGGAGCCGCTCGACGGAGTCGAGCACCTCGACGAGGCGGTAGGAGTCGAAGCCGGGGAGCTCGCTCAGGGTCGGTGCCCGGTCCAGCGCCTCGGCGTCGATCGACAGCGTCTCCATCAGCGCGCGCCGGATCGCCGCCACGGCTTCGTCCCCGGCGTCGTCCCCGGCGCCGGCGTGCGCGCGCACGAGCTGCCGGGCGACCTCGGCCTCGTCGCGCAGCAGGGCGGCCAGGCGGTCCACCAGAGAGGGGTCCGGGACGCCCGAGCGCTGTCGCCGCCGCTGGGCCACGTAACTCTGCGTGGCCAGGGCCCGCCACCGGTCGACGAGGTCGCCCATCGGGCCCACCGCCTCGGCAGGCAGCCCGGCGTGGCGCAACCACGCCTCGTGCAGCATCCGCTCCCGCAGCAGCATCCAGATGTCCAGGACCAGGCGATCCAGCGTGCCTGGATCCTTGACGCACTGGCGGGCCCGCTCGAGGTAGCGCTCCCTGTCTGCTTCCGCGGCGCTCAACCGGGCCGCGTTCTCCGCGAGGACGCGGCCGGGGGGAACGTCCGTGACGTGCGCGGGCTCCAGGAGGTAGGCGGTGGCACCATCGGTGGCACCATCGGTGGCACGGTCGCCGAGCAGCGCGCCGGCCTCGTCCGCGGAAAGCGTCCACGTGCCGGGTCGTGCGGGTCCCCAGCGGGTGTCGTTGTGGTAGGCGTCCACGACCGTCACCCGCTCGTCGTCAGGACCGGCGCACAGCAGGAAGCTGTGCGTCATGTGCTCGCGTCCCGCGTAGGGCAGCCACGGCATCCGGTGGGCGTCGCCCACCACGAAAAGCGGGGCGTGTTCGCGCGCCGTCCGACGCGGGAACGTCCCGTCCGAAGCCCGCCATATCTCGGCTACCCGCAGACCGAGGGCCGTTTCCGCCTCCGCGAGCCGCTCCGCGGGCGAACGCGCGAAGCCACCGTCGGCACCCGGCCGGAATCCCCAGCTCGCGCCCAGGGCCAGGTGGGTGCCGGGGCCGTGGCCGCGGTCCGCGACAACGGCGAGGTTGGACTGCAGGCAGTCGAGCGCGTCGGCTCGCACATGGGCCAGCAGCCGTTGCCAGTCCGTCCGGTCCGGTTCCATGGCCACGGCGGTTCACCCGGTCGACGTCGGCAGGGAGCGGGCCCACTCGACGAGCCGCACCTGCTGCCTGCCCAGCTCGTGCGTGGCCAGCCCGACCGGATCCTTGAAGAAGAAGGCCAGCTCGGTGACCGCGCCGACCCGCCCGGCGGAGTGGGCGGCGGCCATGAGCCGGGCGAGGTCCAGCACGAGCGGGGCGGCCAGCGTGGAGTCGATGCCCTGCCAGGTGAACTGGAGCGCCATCCGGATGCCCAGGAACCCCTCGAAGGAGATGTGGTCCCAGGCCGTCTTGTGGTCGCCCAGGTCGGGCACGTTGTCGATGTGCAGGGGCGCCGGCACGTCCTCGCCGAGCAGCGAGGGCAGCACGCCCGACTTCGAGCGCATCTTGCTCTCGGCCGTCGCCGAGTCCGCCAGCGTCGCGCCGTCCCCGCCGCCCAGCAGGTTCGTCCCGGCCCACGACAGCACGCGCAGCGCACGGGAGGTGAACATCGGCGCCAGCACCGTCCGCAGCAGGGTTTCCCCGGTCTTGCCGTCGGAACCGGCGTACGGCACCCCCAGGCGCTCGGCCGTCTGTGCCAGCGCGGGCAGCCGGGCGCCCGCCGAGGGGGTGAAGTCGACGAACGCGCACCCGGCCCTGAACGCCGCCAGGGCGGCCATCGAGCTGGGCGGCAGCACCCGGCGGGAGGGGTCGAGCAGGGCCCGCTCGAGTTCCGCGGCGTCGCGTACGTCGTCGGTGAGCGGCACCGGGGCCTCGGTGGAGGCCACGTTGACGACGACCACCCGGTGCAGGTGGTTGCGTTCCCTGAACTCCGCGATGTCGGCGCTCATCCGCTCGATCGCCGCGTGCTGCGTCCCCTTGAGGGAGTCCAATTGACACCCTTCGCGCAGCTCCGCTTCGACGGCCGCGTAGCCGGGCCGGACCGCCTGGTAGAGCTCCGGCGGGATGACACCGGTCCCGACGAGGTGTTCGGCCCGCTTCTCGATCGGATCGTTGACGATGTCGTGCCCGCCCACGGTGAACTGCGCCCAATCGGGCAGCTGCACGTCCGCGAACGCGGCGCCTTTCGTGACGCACCCGATCGGTGCGACCAGGCCCTCCCGCAGGGCCAGCAGGCCGGTCACCGCGGTCGTGGCGACGGATCCACGGGCGCCGTTGAACCAGATGCCGGTCGGGACGTCGGCGGACGCGATAGCCATGGCTCTCTCCTCGCTTACCTGGCGTGCTCGGCTCGTTCAGAAAGCGAGACTGGTGGACGCGGATACGGACCGCATACATCGCCCGGCGAGCTCAGTACTTGAGCGCGTTGTAGCGCCCTTGGTGGTAGATGAGCGGGCGGCCCGCGCCGGATTGATCGCCCAGGAGCACCCTCGCCAGGACCAGCCGGTGGTCCCCTGCGGGGATGCGGGCCGTGACACCGCACAGGAGCCAGGCCAGCACGCCGTCCAGCACGGGGATCCCGCGAGGGCCCGCGGTCCAGTGCGTGTGCTCGGCGAAGCGGTCGGCGCCGTGACGCGCGAAGGTGGCGGCCAGCCCTTGCTGCTGCTCGCCGAGGAGGTGGACGACGACGTGGTCCGCGCGGCTGATGACGGGCCAGCACGACGAACGGGTCCCGATGTTGAACGAGACCACCGGGGGCTCCAGGGCTACGGAGCACAGCGAGGCGGCCGTCAGCCCGACGGGCCGCTCGCCCATCGCCGTGATCACGGCCACCCCCGCCGCGTGCTGCCGGAAGACGGACCGCAGGAGGTCGGCGGAGCCCTGCTGCGGCGTTCGGAGGTCGTGGATTTCCTGCATGGTGCACGTCCTTCCTCGGAGACAGGCGCGGCCACGATAGTGCGGGGAAATTCACCGACCGGCAGGTCCGGATATGAGCGGTGTATCCCTCACGTAGCCGGGAGTCCCGGGCGGACGGGGCCATCGGGCGGTCGTCCAGGGGCCGCCAGGCTTCCGGCGGCCCCTGGACCCGTGGTCAGGCCGGGACGTATGCCGGCTCCGTCAGCGCGGTGCTGTCGTCCGCTGTTTCGGTCAGCTCTGTTGTGACGACGGCGCTGAACAACTCCTCCTCGCCCTGCCGGGTCGTGACGTGGACCGTGTGATCGGCCGGCCCGGGCCGCGCCTCGATCCAGCACGGGGCGTCCAGCTCGGCGAATCTCATGAACGTCGCCCGCATGCCGACCGCCACCGCGGGTATGGGCCCCGCCAGGACTACGGCCGCCTGACGCGCGGCCTCCAGCAGCACGGCTCCGGGAACGTGGTCAACCGGATGGTCGAAGAGCACGGGATGCGTGGTGTCGGTCCGCAGTTGCCAGCGCCCAGGTGTGTCGGTCGCGGAAAGCACGACGTTCCGGCGCCGTTCGTGGCCGACCTGGGACGCCGGCAGCGGCGGCGGCGCCGGCGGCAGGCCGCCGAGGGAGGGGTCGAAGCCGGCGCGACCGCCCCGCACCCGGCGGTAGACGGCGGGCGGGTGGCAGCTGAACCTGGTCTCGGCGGTGCCCAGCGGGGAGCCGTCGCGCAGAGCGTCCACCCGCAGCGAGAGCGCCGCGATCCGGTCCTGGCGCCGCGCGATGTCGAAGCAGCGCACCTGTAATGCGACGTCGGCGGGCTGCGGGCCGATGGCGAGGGCGCCGGCGCCGTGGACGGCGTAGCGGAAGTGGTCCCAGATCAGATGATGGCCGATCGGCACCTGGTAGGCGACGTGCGAGAGCAACGGCAGTGTCTGCCGCACCGTCTCGGCGAACAGCAGCGGGTCGTAGTGGCCGGTGCCAGGGGTGTAGAAGCAGTGTTCCCTGGGCCATTGGGCGGTGATGGTGAAGGTGTCCCCACCGGTTTGTGCCCAGTCGGTGAGCAGCACCTCGGCGATCGCCGCCTTGTGGACGTACTCACGGGGCACGGTGGTGGTGAGGTGGTGCAGATTGTCGGATGTGTGGGATGGGACAGGTTCAGGTACGCGCATGATGGGCTTCATCTGAATTCCTGTGTGTGCATCGACGTGTAGACAGGCGAGGCCACGGGGGCATGTGGTGTCGGGTACCGTCCCGGCCAACAACGTAAAGAGTGTTCTGTATGAATGTCGAGGTGGGCGTCGGCCGTGCTGGTCCGGTGGCTGCGCGAGTGCGTAACATTGGGTACCGCTCGTAGCCGCCGTGCGGCGGACTCCTCGGGCGGCGGGGAGTGAGGAGCCATGTCTCATCCCAGACAAGAGCGCGCAGTGCGCACCCGGGAGCGGATCCTGCGCGCCGCGGCCGAGGTGTTCGACGAGTCCGGCTTCTCCGGCGGGAGCATCAGCAGGATCGTCCGCCGGTCCGGCACGACGATGGGCGCCATGTACCACCACTTCGCCTCCAAGGAGGACCTGGCCCGTGCGGTGATGGCCGAGCAGGACGCCGACCTGGACTTCCCGCCCGGCGAGGATGGCCTGCAGCGCCTGCTGGACATGAGCATGGAGGTGGCCCGCCAGCTGCGCACCAACGTCCTCTTCCGCGCCGGTGTCCGGCTCGCCGTCGAACAGGGCGACTTCGGCATGCGGGAGTCCGCGCCGTACGAGCTGTGGGTCAAGCGGTTCACGGAGCAGCTCGTCGCCGCCGAGCGGCGCGGCGAGCTGCTCCCCGGCGTGGACGTGGAGGACTTCGCGCGGGTGCTGGTCGGCGCCTACAGCGGCACCCAGCTGCTCTCCGAGATCTCCACCGGCCGGGCGGACCTGCTCGAGCGCATCGCCACCATGTGGCGCTACCTGCTGCCGGGAATCGCCTCCCCGGAGGCGATCTCCTGGCTCCGGATCGAGGCCGCCCCGGAGGGCCCGAGGCCATGACCCGTGGACGGGTCGTCCTCACCGGGTCCACCGGCTTCATCGGCTCTGCCGTCCTGCGCCGGCTGAGCGCCGCCGGCGTCCGGGTCCGGGCCGTCTGCCGCACGGAGCCGGTCGGGCCGCACCGCGTGCCCGGCGTGGAATACGCCCGGGCCGACCTGACGGAGCCGGCGTCGCTGCGAGGCCTGTGCGAGGGCGGCGGCGTCCTGGTGCACGCGGCCCCGTACGTGGGCCGGGATCAGGCGCGTTGCGTGGCGGTCAACGAGCGCGGCACCGCGAGGCTGGTCGCGGAGGCGCGGGCGGCGGGTGTCCGGCGGATCGTGTACGTGTCCACCACCGCCGTCTACGGCCCCGGACCGCACCGCGGCGCCGAGGTGGGAGAGCTGACCCCGGCTCCCGTCTCCGCGACCAGCCGCACCCGGCTCGCCGCGGAGCGGTCCGTGACGGGTGCGGCGGGTCTCGTGCTCCGGGCCGGACTGGTGCTGGGGCCGGGGGACCGTTGGGTGGTGCCGGCCCTGAGGGAGCTCGCACAGCGCGTACCCGGCCGGTGGGACGGCGGGCGTGCGCTGCTGTCACTGATCGACGTGGCGGACCTGGCCCGGCTGGTCGCGGCGGCGGTCACCGCGGACGCCGCGCCGGTCGGCGTGTATCACGCCGCGAACCCGGAGCCGGTGCGGGTGGGGGCTCTGCTGGACGCGCTGGCCAGGCACCTGATCCTGCCGCCCGCGGCGGACGATGCCGAAGGGCTGGCCTGGGAGGCGTGCCTGCACCGGCTGCGGACCACACCAGGGCGGGTGAGCGAGCGGCAGTTCACGCTTCTCGCCCAGGACCACTACTACCGCTGCGACGCGATCTGGGAGCGCCTGGGCTGCGCTCCGGGGCCCGGGCCGCTCACCCGTCTCGGCGCGGCCGCGTCCTGGTACCGCTCGCAGGCCGGCGAGGGCAGCTCCTAGCCGGCCTCGTCCGAGGCGTCGGTCGCCGCGGACGGTGGCCCGATGCCCGCGCAGACCACTCGCCACACTTCGTCCACCTGGCTGTGGGCCTCCCAGCTCCGGGTCACCGGTGGCGCGCACAGCGGCGTGGCCGTCGCCTCCAGGCCCGCGGCCAGGCAGCCGACCAGTACGGCGATGGTCTCGGCGTCCTGGTCGGCGCGTAACGAGCCCTCGCGGCGGGCCTGAGCCAGCAGCCGCCGAACCGCGGGCATCCAGGAGTCGTACCACTCGGGGTGCAGCCCGGGTCGTTCGCGGGACAGCCGCGCCGCGGCCCGTACGACGTAGGTGCCCTCAAGGAGTTGGGCGAGGGCACGGGTGATGCCGGCCACCGTCTCGAGCGGCGGGAGGCCGCGCAGCTCGGTGCGCAGCACCGTCTCGCGGGTGACGTCGCACCCATGCTCGGACACGGCATCGGCCAGCGCCGACTTCACGGAGAAGTGGAAGGTGAGAGCGCCGATCGTGGTGTTCGCGATGGCGCTGATCCCGTGGAGCGAGGTGCCTGCGTACCCGCGACCCGCGAACTCCAGGGCCGCCGCCTCGATGAGGAGCCTTCTCGTCTTTCCCGCCCGTTCCTGTTTCGTCATGGTCAGCTCCCGGTCTGGGCAATGCTGGTCGGCTCCCTCTGCCCGTGCCTCCCAAGAGGATCCTGGCAAAGGAACAAAGCGAGCGCTCTCTTTGTGATACAAAAATAGTGAGCATTCTTCTTTCCTCTTCCTCCGAGACGGGAGGGGTGGCGCGATGTCCGAGGTGAGCCCCGCACAGGCGGCCGCCCGATCGCGGCCGAACGACTGCCTGCGGTACGACGCGACCGCACCGTGCTACGCCGCCCTCCCCCGGCTACGCCGCCGGAGGGCGCGTCCCGCGATTCGCCGCCCGCACCACCCCGCAACCGCCGCCGCGCGCCCAGCCGCGCGGCGTTCCCCGCTCTCGCACACCCTGCCCTCGCACACCCTGTCCGTGTACTGCGACAGAAGGAGCCCTACCTATGAGCAGCACGCGCGATGCAACCGCCGCCGCACCGGCGTACCTCGAGGAGGCTGCCGGCCCCGACCGGCACTCTGGGTTCGGGGCTGCCACGGTGCGCGTCCCGACCGACGCGCTGCGCAACGCTGATTCGCCTCGGCTGGCCGGTGTCGACCTCGGCCACGTACGCACCCTGGCCGAGATCGCGGACGAGCTGCCGCCGATCATCGTGCACCGCGAGACGATGCGGGTCATCGACGGAATGCACCGGCTGCACGCGGCGCGGCTGGACGGCCGGGAGAGCATCGAGGTCGTGTACTTCTACGGCACGGAGCAGGAGGCCTTCCTGCTGGCCGTCGAGTCCAACGTGCGGCACGGGCTGCCGCTGACCCTGGCGGAGCGGAAGGAGTCGGCGCGGCGGATACTGCGGAGCTTCCCCGAGTGGTCGGACCGGGCGATCGCCGCCAAGGCCGGGCTCTCCGGCAAGACGGTGGGGGCGCTGCGGCGCGCCACCGGACCGCAGCCGCCCGTCAGGGTCGGGCGAGACGGCCGGTCCCGGCCGCTGAGCCCGGTCGATGGGCGCCTGAAGGCGGGGGACATCCTCACCCGCGAACCGCACCTGTCGTTACGGGAGGTGGCCAGGGCCGCGGGCGTCTCCGTGGAGACCGCGCGGGACGTTCGCGAGCGCCTCAGCCGCGGGAAGAGCCCGCTGCCGGTGGGGTACGGCGGGCCGAGCGCCGCAGGGCCCCGCCAGGTCATGCCACCCACGGAACCCACGTCGTACCTCGCTTCGTTACGGCGGGATCCCGCCCTCAAGTACAACGACGAGGGCCGTTTGATCATCCGATGCCTCGAGGCACGGCTCGTCCGCGAGCGAGATGCCGAGTTGGTGCTGCGAGCGCCCGACCACCAGGCGATGCAGATCGCCGCCATGGCCCGGGCGTGCGCCATGAGCTGGGACAAGATCGCCACGCATCTGGAACGCCGGAGCGTCGAGCGCCTGTGCGGGAACGAGTGAGAAGGTCCAGCCCGAACGGGTCGCCGGTCTGGCCGGCAGCTCAAGGTCTGACTGCGTAACTTCCTCAGTCGGACACCGAACCGGGAGCGAGAAGCGGAGAGGAAAACCGTGCGACTCACGTGGAAGCGCTCCCATCGCACCGTCCTGCGCCAGCGGTGGACCATGCCGCCAGACCTCGCAGGAACCGTACGCGTAGCCACGGAGGTGTGAATGCGCTTTCGCATCCTTGGGCCGCTGTCGATCGAAGGCCCGCACGGCTCCTTCGCGGTGACCGGCCGGCAGCGCCGCTTGCTGCTGTCCGTCCTGTTGCTGAACTCCGGACGGCCCATCGGGGTGACCTCGCTCATCGAGCGCATGTGGGGTTCGAACCAGCCCAAGTCCGCCGTGGCGAACCTGCGCACCTATGTGTACGAGGTCCGCCAGCTGCTCCGGCAGACCGGCGACGAGGACGGCAGGGTGAAGAGCCATCCCTCCGGCTACGAGCTGAAAGTCGGCAAGGGCGAGCTCGACCTCGAGGAGTTCCGCACCCTCGCCACACGGGGACGGACGGCGGCGAATTCCGGAGACCACGAGGAGTCGGCGGCCATCCTGCGCCGCGCCCTCCAGCTGTGGCGGGGACGCCCGCTGGAAGAGGTCCCGGACCTCGAGCCCAACCTGGCCACGGACGTCCTCGCACTTGAGGAGCAGTACTGGGGGGTCGCGGCGGACTGGGTCGACGCCGAGCTCGCCGTCGGCCGCCACACCGTCGTCATGCCGCACCTGCGCCGGGTGGTGGCCGAGCGGCCACTCGACGAACGCGGCTGGCTCCAGCTCATCGCGGCGCTCCGCGCGGCCGGGCAGACCGCCGACGCCCTCCGCGCGTACCGCAGCGTCCGCCAGATCTGCGTCCGTGAACTCGGCGTCGAACCCGGCGAATCCCTCAAGCGCCTGCACGCCGAAATCCTCACCAGCGGCGCGCACGCGCTGCCCGTGCCGGCGCATCCGTCTCCGGACGGACCGGCGCCGGAGGCGAACGACTCCCGCCCCGCTGACACGCCGGACGCTCCGGCAGAGCCGCAGCCGCAGGTCCGGCCGCCGCGGCGGCGCATCACACCGCTGAACGGCCGCGTCAGCGCGAACCGGCCGGCACCCGTGCCCGTCACGGCTCTCCCGCCGCCGCTGCGGCATCTGGTGGGGCGGGAGCATGAGCGTGCCTCCGTCCTGGCGCTGTGCGGCTTGGGCCGGCCGCACCGGCAGAGCGCCGCGTCCCCGGTCACGGTGTCGCTCACCGGCACGGCCGGGATCGGCAAGACGGCGCTCGCGCTGACCCTCGCCCGCCAGTTGCGACGGTACTGTCCGGACGGGCAGATCTACCTCGGCCTCGACAGCTCGTCCGCCCGGCCGAAGTCGCTGTCCGACGTGCTGGAGGAGCTGCTGATCATCCTCGCCGGGCCGGGCAGCGCGCCCGACGGTGATCTGCAGCGCATCGCGCTGCTGCGCCGGATCCTCGACGGCCGCAGGATGCTGCTCGTCCTCGACGACATACTGAACGCCGAGCTCGTCCGCCCGCTGCTGTGGAGCGGCTGGTCGATGACGATCGTCACCAGCAGGCGGCAGCTGGTCGGCCTCGACGCGACCTGGCACTGCAACCTCGAACCGCTCGGCACCGAGGCCGGCGCGAGCCTGCTCGCCCACGCCGCCGGCCGCGACCTGCACGAGGAGGATCGCGGGGCCGCGGCCCGCATCGTCACGGCCTGCGGCGGGCTGCCCCTCGGCCTGCGCATCGCCGCCGGCCGGCTGGTGCTGTGCCCGGGCATGAGCCTGTCGCAGCTGGCCGGCCAGCTGGAGGAGGAGTCCACGATGCTCGACGAGCTCGCAGCCGGTGACGCGTCGATCAGAGCACGGCTCGACCACGGGCACACGTCACTGCACGCCCGTGACCAGCGGGTGCTGTCCGCGTTGGCGGGCGACTCGGCGCGGGCCTTCACCGAGGACCAGGCGAGCCGTCTCACCGGGGCGCCGCTGCCCGAGGTGTCGAGGATCCTCGTCCGCCTGGTGCGGGAGAATCTGCTGGCCGTCGTCCCGGGGGAGGAGGAGCGCCACCGCTACGAGGTGCCCCGGTTACTGCGGGCGCAACTGCGCGAACAGCTGCAGACCACTCGCTAGGGCACTCCCGCTACGGCCTCGGCGTCACAGGGCGGCCGTGACCGCCGCCACCGGCATGGACGGGTCCTCGGCGAGTGCCTCGACGATCTCCACGTACTCGGCGACCAGCTCCTTGGCCAGGCCCTCCTCGAAGAACCCGGGGTTGCACACCAGAGCACCGCCCAGCCGGTCGTCGTCGATGAGCATGAACGGCGCGCTCTTCTTGATCCAGATCGGCAGCCGGGAGGCGGGAACGTCGCCGGCCCTGAGCACGGATCCGGCGTCCCCTTGGCCGATCCGGAGCTGGCGCACCCGCAGACCAGCGACCTCGAGATCGGGCGCCGCCGGCGGCTCCGCCTGGAGGTAGGAGTCGAACAGGTGGAGGTCCGGCCACGGACGTTCGGCGGCGAAGTCCGGGTTCGCCGCCCCGGCCAGACTCTTGAACGAGACGGCGTTGGTCATGGCCGCCTCGAGCGCGTCGTGCACCTGCCGGACCGTGTCGGCCAGCGAGCTCTCGCCGCGGATGTCCGTCGCCATGTAGACGTCGTTGGTGAACTGCCCGATCAGGCGCCTGGCCGGCGAGCCGGACCGCCCCAGCGTCGTGGTGCCGATCACGATCCGCTCGGCGTCGGTGCGCCGCCGGTGCAGGATGTGGTACGCGGTCAGCAGCACGACGTACTCGGTGGTCCTCGCCCGCCAGGCGATCCCGCGCAGCCGGCGGCCGACGTGCGCCGCGAACCGGAACCTGACGGCCTCCGTCGCCCGCACATCCGTCCGCGGGTCGATCGACCGCACCGGGTATGCGACCGGCTTCGGAACCGGCCGCAGCGATCTTCGCCAGAACTCGCGCCGCGCCGCGGTCTCGGCCAGCTCGCGGGCCTGCATCGCGAAGATCTCCGGGAATCCGGCACAGACCTCGGACGGCGCGGGGGACCGGCCGGTGAGACTCCCGTACCAGGCCGCCGCTTCCTCGGCGAAGACCCGCGTGGACCACCCGTCGGCCACCAGATGGAAGAAGGCGGCGATCAGGACATGGCGCTGGGACGACAGCCGTACCAGCCAGGCCCGCCAGAGCGGAGCCCGGCCCAGGTCGAAGGGCTGCCCGCTCGTCTCCGCGCAGAGTTTGGACAGCTCCTTCTCCTGCCGGTCGCCTGGCAGGGCGCTCAGGTCGGCGAAGCCCAGCGGAGTCTCGACGCCGGGCTCGATCACCACGAGCGGGTCGCGGCCGGTCGTGACGAACCTCATGCGCAGCGGGTCATGCCGGGCCGCGACCTCGGCGACCGCCCTGCGGAACAGCTCCGGGTCCAGCGGGCCGAGCAACTCCCGCAAGCACACCGCGACCTCCGGCGCGGCTCCGGGATCGCCGGGGGACAGCGCCGCCATGTGCTCCCACAGCAGCTCCTGGCTGGCGGACAGGGGAAATGTGCGGGGATCAGTCTTCACCGTTCCTACCTCCGCGTGCGGCGCGATGCCCGTTGAGAGGGCCTGGCCGCATGTTGTCCGCAACCGATACGCCCCTGATACAGGGCCGGTCGGCGGGGATTGCCCCACCGTCCCGGCGATTCCAGACTTCGAGGAATGAGAAAAGTAGCCTTCATCGGATCCGACAGCATCGAGTTCAGCCGGTCCGACATCGTCGACCTCTGCGGCATGAGCGAACTCGGCGAGCTGGAATTCGCGTTGTTCGACCCGAACACCGGATTACTCGACCAGGTGGCGGCGCTCTCCCGGATGATCGTCGAGCGTACGGGTGCGAGCGCCGCCGTGCGGACGTACGACAAGAGGCGGCAGGCGCTGACCGGCGCGGACTACGTCATCACCGAGCTGGAGGTCGGCGGCATCGACGCCACCTGCGTCGACCTCGACGTCCCTGCCAGGTACGGGGTACGCCAGCCGTCCGTCGACACGCTGAGCATCGGCGGCATCTTCCGCGGCCTGCGAACCCTGCCCGTCATGGTCGAGCTGGCACAGGAGATGGTCGCGCACTGCCCGGACGCCTGGCTGCTCAGCTACACCAACCCGATGGCCATGTCGATCCAGGCAGTACTCGACGCCACGCCGCTGCGGCGGGTGGCCGGCCTGTGCCATTCGGTGCGGGAGACACACGAGGAACTGGCCGCCCTGGTCGGAATGGCGACGGCCGACGTCGGCTTCCGCACCGCCGGCCTCAACCACCAAGCGTTCGTCCTGCGTTTCGAACACCAGGGGACCTCGCTCTATCCCAGGCTCGACGACGCGCTGGCCGCCGTCCGGCCACCCCCGCGGATGCGGCTGAGAGCCGAGCTGTACCGGAGATTCGGCTTCTTCCCCACCGCGCCTGAGGGCACCGCCGAGTACTTTCCGTGGATCATGCGGCACGACCGAGAGCAGGCGCGGCTGAGCGCGGCGGCCGACTCCGCTGCGGACCGCGCCGCCGGCTACCGCCGCCAGATGGCGGACCTGACCCATGCCGTCGCCGAACGCGCTGTCGGTCCGCTCGGCCCCACCGACGAGCTCGCCGCCGGGTTCATCCACTCCATCGAGACCGGCGCCGAGCGCGAGGTGTACGCCACCGTGCGCAACGGCGGCCTGCTTCCGGACTTCCCGGACGGGTGCTGCGTCGAGGTGCCCTGCACGGTCGGCGCGGATGGCGCGACGCCGACGGCCATCGGACCGATGCCGCCGCAACTCGCGGCGCTCTGCCGGACCTTCCTCAACGTGACCGAGCTGACCGTACGTGCCGTGCTGTCGGGCAGCCGGGACCACGTCCGGCACGCGGCCATGCTCGACCCGAACACCTCGGCGACGCTGCCGATGCCCGAGATCGCCGCGCTCTGCGATGAGCTGCTCGCGGCGCACGAGCACCTGCTCCCCGACTCCCTCCGCTGAGAGCGTTCGCCGGCGGAGGCCTGCGGCTTCAGGCGCCCGCCGGTCCGCTGTAGTCGGTAACGGCGTAAACCTGCAGGAGCCTCTCGACTCCGCGCAGGAAGGTCTCGCAGATCAGCACCGGGTCGAACAGGCAGCCTGCGGCCATGGCGCCGTCGCGCATCATCACGAAGTGGCGGGCGGCGGGCTCGGCGCCGGTCTCCTGGATCTTGGCCAGCAGTGCCGTGACGGTGTCCAGGAACCATTGGCGGTGGGCGAGCACGGCCTTGTGCACCGGGGACTCGGGGTCGGGATACTCGGCGGCGGCGTTGAGGAAGGCGCATCCCCGGAAGCCGGGGGACTGGATGCCTTGGGCGATGGACTCGCTGAGGGCCTGGATGGTGCCGGCGGCCGGTAGTCCGGCGGCGACGGCCTCGTCGGCCTGGCCTCGCATGGCTCGGTCGACCTCGTTCAGGTAGGCGAGGACGAGGTCTTCCTTGCCGGGGAAGTGCCGGTAGAGGGTGGCTCGCGTCACCTGTGCTTCGGCGACGATGCGATCGATGCCGACGGCGTGGATGCCCTCCGTGTAGAAGAGCCGGGTGGCCGTGTTGAGCAGCCGGGACCGCGCTTCGGACGGCCGGCCCTCGGATTGGCTGGGCATACGGCCATCCTAGTGGGTAGAACGTTCGGTCTTGACTTTCTGCGCCGCAGGTTGCCATGCTGTGCCGAGACAGAACGTTCGGTCTAGCTAGGCGCGAGCGAGGCGCCGGCCTGGCGGGACCCCCCACCGGACGAGAAGGCCGACCACGGGCCGCTCCCCACATCGCTCATCCACCGAAAGGATCATCATGAGCACGATCGCTGCTTCGCCCGGTTTTTCCGGGACCGCGTCCGCTTTGCGGCGGCTGTACTTCGTCCGGTTCGCGTTCGCCATCGTCTGGGCCCTCGCGATGTTCACGACCGCCTCGAACCTGGGTCCGCTCGCCGTCACCCTGCTCGTGCTCTACCCGCTGTTCGACGTGGCCGCCGCCGTCGTCGACGCCCGCGCGTCGCGCGCCACCGGATCGCCTGCCCTGCTGTACGTGAACATCGCGGTCAGCCTGATCACCGCCATCGGCGTGGCCGTCGCCTGCGCGTCCGGTATCCCGGCCGTGCTGCGCGTGTGGGGCGCCTGGGCGGTCGTGGCCGGGCTGGTCCAGCTGATCGTGGGCGTCACCCGCCGCAAGATGGGCGGCCAGTGGCCGATGATCATCAGCGGCGGCATCTCCGTACTCGCCGGTGCGTCCTTCATCGTCGGCGCCTCCGCGGCCGATCCGACGCTGACCAACGCGGCCGGCTACGCCATCCCCGGCGGCATCTTCTTCCTCATCTCGGCCTTCCGCCTCGGCCGCGCCGCGAAGGGAAACTGACCTGGACGGCAACACGTACGACGTCGTCGTCATCGGGGCCGGCCCGTGACGGTGTGCTGCCGCCGGCCGCGCCGTCCACTTCAGGACGGCAATTCCCAGGGGCCGTACAGCGCGTGGTGAGCGCTCGTGGTGAAGGCCCAATAGCGCTCGCCGTAGGACCAATGCCACCACTCGGTCGGGTAGTTGACGAAGCCGATGGAGGTCATGGCGGTGCCCAGGATGTGCCGGTTCGCCGTGGCCTCCGCGGAGATGGCGGTCGAGGCGGTGTAGCAGGCCTCGCCGTCCTCCGGCGGGGTGGCGTTGACCGGCGTGCCCATGGGCAGCTCGTCGCCGTTGGAGGTACACAGGGTCAGGTCGACCGCGCCGCCGGTGACGTGGGGGGCCACGTCGGGCGGGGAGACGTATCTGCTGGCCTCGACGCGAACGCGGTTCTCGTCCCAGCCGGGGTGCGCGGCGCGGTGACGGGTGACCGATGAGTCGAAGTACTGCTGCTGCAGTCCCACCCGACGGTACCCCTCGGTGATCAGCAGGCGCAGCTCGCGGGGCAGCCGGGTCTGCGCGGCCACCAGCCGGTCGGCCACGCTCAGCCGTACGTGCGCGTAGGCCCCCTCGCGGTCGGCCAGCCTCGGATCGACGCGGATGGCCTCCACGGTGCGCAGGTCCACGAGCGGTTCCCCGCACTCCTTGACGGAAACCGCGGCGATCCGCGGGTCGGACAGGAGCACGATCTTCGGCATGGAAGCCCTCCGTTGTGAACCATGGACACGCCACATGAGGCGTGCCGTCGCCATGGTTCACGAGCGGGATCCAAGACCGCTGTAATCCTCCTGAAACGGTTTTTACTGCGACATCTCCTCGTACTCGCGGGCGCCGTGCAGCCGGAACACCTCCAGCGCCTCGGCCCGGGTCGTACGGGCGGTGGCGTCATCGCCGAGGGCCTCGTGGACCAGCGCCAGGTCCCGCAGGGTACGGGCCCGGAACAGACCCAGGCGCAGCGCCTCCCACAGCCGCACGGACTCCTCCAGATCAGCCTTGGCCTGGTAGAGGCGGCCCTCGGCCAGGTTGAGCTCGCCGAGGGTACGCAGGGTGCAGGCCTCGCCCCAGCGGTCGTGCAGGGTCCGGGTGACGCCGAGCGCCTCCTCCAGCAGCCGCCGGGCCTGCTCGTGCCCGCCGAGCCGGAGCCTGACCTTGGCCAGCGAACGGGAGCAGTAGGCCACCATGAGCCGGTCGCCGAGCTGCCGGAAGATCTCCAGCGCCTGCTCGCACACCTTCTCGGCCAGGTCGTACTCACCTCTGGCGCGGTGGTGCAGCGACATGTTGCGCAGGGTCAGCCCGGCCCCGCGCTGGCTGCCGGCCTCCTGGTAGAGGGTCAGCGCCGTGGTGAAGTCGGTCCAGGCGGCGGCGTAGTCGCCGCGTTCGAGGCGTACCGTGCCGGTCAGCCGTTTGACGTGGGCGATGGCGGCGGTGTCGCCCAGGCGCTCCCAGAGCGGTTCGGCCTCGCCGAGGAAGTGCAGCGCCTCGGCCAGGTAGCCCTGTTCGCGGCACGCCGCGCCGAGGGCGGCCAGGGTGGAGGCCTCTCCCCGTACGTCCGCGGCCTCGCGGAACAGCGAAAGCGCCTGGCTGAGGTACTGGCGGGACTCGGCGTAGAAGTCCCGCTCGTAGTAGAGCTGCCCCAGGCCCGCCAGCAGGCTCGCCTCGCCGAGCACGTTGCCGGTGCGGCGCGCCGCGGCCAGCGCCGCCTCGTGGGTGCGGTGCCAGGAGGTGAACGGGTCGTCGACGACGTACTGGCTGCTCCCGAGGGCCACCAGGGACAGCGCGGAGGCGAGGTCGACGGCCAGCTGGTCGAGGTCCATCGAGGCGGCCAGCTCGACGGCGGCGATCAGCGACTCCTCCTCGCTCCGGAACCAGCCCCGCGGGTCGGCCAGCGCCGGGCGGGCCGCCTCGTCCCCCACCGGGTGCGGCAGCCCAGGGGTGACGCGCATGGGAACGGCCCCGGTCGGGACGACCTTGCTGACCTGCTCGACCAGCCACAGCCAGCCGCCCAGCACCCTTCTGGTCATCGCCGTCAGCTCCTCGGCCCCTTCCTCGGCCCGGGCGCGCTCGCCGGCGAACAGCCTGACCAGGTCGTGGAGCCGGTAACGGGCCTGCCCGGTCTCGTCGGGGTCCACCTCGTCGACCAGCGAGGTGTCCACGAGCTGCTCCAGCAGCTGGTCGGCCTCGCGCGGGCCGATGTCCACGGCGGTCGCGGCCACCCAGAGGGGGAAGCTCGGCAGCCCGAGCAGGCCCAGCCGGCGCAGCGCCCGCTTCTCCTGGGCGGAGAGCATGTCGTAGCTGAGGGCGATGCTGGCGCGTACCTCCAGGTCACCGGCGGCCAGCTCGTCGAGCCGGTGCTGCTCGTCGGCGAGCCGGTCGGCCAGCCGCTGAGCCGACCAGCGGCGCCGCGAGGCCAGGCGCGCGCCCGCGACCCTCAGCGCGAGCGGCAGGCCCCCGCACTGGCCGACGATGCGCGCCGCCGCCTCCGGGTCGCCGGTGATCCGCTCCTCGCCCGCGATGCGGATGAGCAGGTCGATGCCCGCTTCGGGCGGCAGCATGCCGAGGTCGACGAGCATGGCGCCGGACAGCCCGGCGAGCCGGTTCCTGGAGGTGACGACCACCGCGCAGCCCTCGCTGCCCGGCAGCAGCGGGCGTACCTGAGCCTCCGAGGCGGCGTCGTCCAGCACGATCAGCCGGCGCCGGTCGGCCAGCAGCGTCCGGTAGCGGCTGGCGCGCTCCTCCAGCGTGAGCGGGAGCGGCGCGCCGGTGGGCTCAAGCTCGCGCAGCAGCCGCCCGAGCACCTCCTCGGCACCGGCCGGCGTGCCTGTGGTGCCGCGCAGCTCGACGTGGAGCTGCCCGTCGGGATAGTGGTGCGCGATCTCGTGTGCCGTACGCAGTGCCAGGGCGGACTTCCCAACGCCGCCCTGGCCGGAGATGACGCAGATCGGGGTGGCGCCGGAGTCGGTGAGATGGTCACGCAGCGCCAGGATCTCCTTCTCGCGCCCGCTGAAGTCGGGCACGGGGGAGGGCAGCTGGCGCGGCATGCGGGGCGCGGCCTTGACCGGTCTGGCCAGCGCGGGGTCCGAACGCAGGATGGCCTCCTGCGCCTGGCGCAGCTCGGGCCCGGGCTCGACGCCCATCTCCTCGATCAGCACCCGACGGCCCTTCTGGAAGACGGCCAGCGCGTCGGCCTGCCTGCCCACCCGGTACAGGGCCACCATGAGGTCGCGGCGCAGCCGCTCGCGCGTCGGGTGCAGCGCGACCAGCTCGGCCAGCTCGTCGATGAGCCGCTCGTCCTGCCCGGCCGCGAGGTCCGCGGCGATCCGCTCCTCGGTGACCGCCAGTCTCAGCTCTTCCAGCCGGACGGCTTCCGCGCGCAGGTAGGCGCCGCCGATCCCGCCCAGGGCCTCGCCGCGCCAGAGCCGCAGAGCCGTACGGAAGGTTTCGCCCGCCTCCTCGTGCCGCCCCTGCTGGGAGGACTGCCTGCCCTGGGTGACGAGCCGCTGGAAGAGGTCCCGGTCCAGGACGTCCGGGGGGATCTCGGCCAGGTAGCCGAGCCGGTGGGAGACGATGACGTCGGGCAGCCCCGCGCCGGTGAAGGCTCTTCGCAGCGAGGCGACGTAGGTCTGCAGCACGCCGCGGGCGGTCGTCGGCGGATCGTCCTCCCAGATCGCCTCGATCAGCCTGTCGACCGTGACGACGCGGCCCGCCTCCAGCAGGAGCGCGGCCAGCAGCGACTGCGGCTTGGCGCCCCCGAGGAGCACCTGCCGTCCCCCGTTCCACACTTCCACCGGTCCCAGGAGCCGTAACTCCATGTGAATCTCCCAGGTTTCGTGCCCGCACCGATCATGCCAGTACGGACCGGTACAGCGCTATTGCAGTCCATTTGGAGAGACCCCGACCAGTCTCAGTTCTCGTCAAGCAACGCAAGCGAGAGGGACGTCATGAAGAACTCGATGGCCAAGCGCGCCACCACCTGCCTGCTGTCGGCGACGATCTCGGTGGTCGGGCTGCAGGCGGCTGTCACCGCCCCGGCCTCCGCGGCGAGCCGGGACACGATCGTCTCGGTCGCGCAGGCGGAAGCCGGCAAGGCGGCCCGTAACAAGGAGAACCCCATGGGCAGCGGGTGCAACTACTACACAGGGGTTTTCCGCACGTGGAAGTCGGCCTCCGGCTGCGGTTCGGGGGACGGCGTGCAGTTCCGCAACAGCGACTGGTGCGCCGACTTCTCCAAGTACGTCTGGAAGACCGCCGGGGTTCGCTACGCGGACGTGGCCGAGACCAGCGGGGGCATCCTGACCGGCTGGGCCTCCTCCTTCAAGGACTACGGGACCACGTACGGCACCTGGCACGCCCGCTCCAGCGGTTACACCCCTCAGCCCGGGGACGCGCTGGTGTTCGACTGGGACCAGAGCGGGGACATCGACCACGTCGGCATCGTCACCTCGTCCAACGCGAGCACCGTCTACACGATCGAGGGCAACAGCGGCGACGCGATCAAGGCCCACAGCTACTCGCGATCGGACATCGACATCGTCGGCTACTCCTCACCGGTCGGCATCGACGGCGGTTCGCCGAACCTCGGCGTCCTGGAGTTCTATCTGTCCGACAGCCAGAGCTCGAACGTGGCCACCCGCCCGGTCATCGCGTACGGCAACAGCCCCATGATCCCGATCCGTGGTGACTGGGACGGTGACGGCAAGGACACGGTCAGCAGCTTCGACCCGACCACCGCCACCTTCTACCTGTCCAACACCCCCGAAACCGGAGCGGCCGCCTACACCTTCCGTTACGGCGACGCCGGCGCCGCCCCCCTGGTCGGCGATTGGGACGGTGACGGCAAGGACAACGTCGGGGTCCGCATGGGCAACACCTTCTACATGCGCACCAGCCCCGTCACCAGCGCCACCGAGACCACGACCTCCGTCGCCTACGGCGATGCCGACATGATCCCTCTGGTCGGTGACTGGGATGGTGACGGCAAGGACACCGTCAGCGCCTACAAGGCCACGAATGCCACGTTCTACCTGTCCAACACTCCTCAGACCGGAGCGGCCTCCTACATCTTCCGTTACGGCGACGCCGGCGCCGCTCCGCTGGTGGGTGACTGGGACGGTGACGGTAAGGACAACGTCGGGGTCCGCATGAACGGCACCTTCTACATGCGCACCAGCCCCGTCACCAGCGCCACCGAGACCACCACCTCCATCGGCTACGGCGACGTCTCCGACCTGCCCCTCATCGGCGACTGGGACGGCAACCACATCGACTCCCAGGGCATCGTCCGCTGACCCACCCCCCGACACGGGGGCGGACAGGAATCCCGCCCCCGTGGGAACCGGAGAAATCTCATGATCAGATCCATTCGGGCCGTCCGTGTCATGGCCGGAGTGGCCGCGTTCGTATCGGTGATCGCCCTGGGGGTGCAGCCGGCGCAGGCCGCCGTCCCGGCGGGATACCCGGTCGGCGGCACCGACGTCTCCAACCACGCCGGAACGATCGACTGGGCGCAGACGGCGGCCAAGGGCGTCAAGTTCGGCTGGGCGAAGGCCACTGAGGGCCTCGACTTCGTCGATGCGACGTACAACGCCAACTACCACAATGCCAAGGCCAACGGCGTCTACATCGGGGCCTACGCCTTCGGCCGCCCGGACAAGGGCGTGAACACCGGTAAGGCCCAGGCGGACTGGCTCATCTCCCACGCCCAGTACGTCAACGACGGCAAGACCCTCCCCCTGCAGCTCGACATCGAGTGGCCCTGGTGGACGACGTCCGCCCCGATGTATCCCTGCTACGGGTTGTCGACCACTCAGATGGTCACCTGGATTCGCGACTTCGTGAACGAGGTCAAGGCGCAGACCGGCCGGGAAGCGGCCATCTACACCAATCCCAACTGGTGGAACCAGTGCACGGGGAGCAACAAGTCGTTCTCGGCCAACCCTCTGGAGACCTCCAACTACAGCGGGTCCCCCGGGGCGTTGCCCGCAGGCTGGTCACGTTTCACCGCCTGGCAGTACGCCGGCTCCTCCAGCACCCTTCCGGGCTCGCCGACGGTGTTCAACGGCAGCCTGGCCGACCTGGCCGCCTTCGCCGGTTCGCCGAGTCTCGGCGTCCTGGAGTTCTATCTGTCCGACAGCCAGAGCTCGAACGTGGCCACCCGCCCGGTCATCGCGTACGGCAACAGCCCCATGATCCCGATCCGCGGTGACTGGGACGGTGACGGCAAGGACACGGTCAGCAGCTTCGACCCGACCACCGCCACCTTCTACTTGTCCAACACCCCCGAAACCGGAGCGGCTTCTTACACCTTCCGTTACGGCGACGCCGGCGCCGCTCCGCTGGTGGGTGACTGGGACGGTGACGGTAAGGACAACGTCGGGGTCCGCATGGGCAACACCTTCTACATGCGCACCAGCCCTGTCACCAGCGGCACCGAGACGACGACCTCCGTCGCCTACGGTGACGCCGACATGATCCCTCTGGTCGGTGACTGGGATGGTGACGGCAAGGACACCGTCAGCGCCTACAAGGCCACGAATGCCACTTTCTACCTGTCCAACACTCCTCAGACCGGAGCGGCCTCCTACACCTTCCGTTACGGCGACGCCGGTGCCGCTCCGCTGGTGGGTGACTGGGACGGCGATGGCAAGGACAACGTCGGGGTCCGCATGAACGGCACCTTCTACATGCGCACCAGCCCCGTCACCAGCGCCACCGAGACCACCACCTCCATCGGCTACGGCGACGTCTCCGACCTGCCCCTCATCGGCGACTGGGACGGCAACCACATCGACTCCCAGGGCATCGTCCGCTAACGGGTAGCCGGTGATCCGGATCGCGCGTGGGGCGTGCCGCCAGCAGGTGGCACGCCCCACCGCCGTGAGCGGAGGCGTAAATCCGTGGTGTGCGCGGCGCGTGCCGTACTACAGTCGGACACGCCTTCACCTCGCGGCTGCTGAACCACGAGGCCCACGGCGGCGGCCCCGGTCCGTCGCCCTCTCCGGCGCGCTTTCGACCGCGCCCGCCCTTGCATCGCTTTCAGCAGCCCGAAGGACTTCACCATCATGCGCACCCGTCAGGACCGCCGTCTCATGCGCCGAGACGAGCAGTGGCTCACCCTCCCGAACCCTTGGGACGTTCCCGTCGACATCTGCGCCGACGAACGTGTGCCTCTCGAACCGGCCGCCGTCGACGAAGTGCTGTCCGTCCTGGAGACCGCCGACACCCTCGCCGGCCTCGCCGAGGCCGTACCCGGCCATGACGGCCCACCGCCCCGCCTGATCCGCCTCGTCCTCACCCCCGACCTCCACAAGGGCGCGGGCATCCCGATCGGCACGGTCATCGAGACCGAGGGCGCGCTGCTCCCGCAGGCGGTCGGCAACGACGTCAACTGCGGCATGCGGCTGGAGGTCACCTCACTCACCGTGGAGCAGGTCCGGCCGCGCCTGGACGCCCTGGAACGGCGGCTGCGGCACCTGTTCTTCGAGGGCGGCCGCCGCATCGCCCTCACCCCCGCCCAGCGGGACGCACTCCTGCGCGACGGACTCCCAGGGCTGTTGCTCACCGGCGACGCCCCCTGGCAGGGCCACCAGCCGACCGACGCCGAGGACTGCCTGGACCGCATGCACGCTCCGGCGTACCCGACCGGCACCGCCGAGGCGTTCGCCGACTGGATCACCAGCGCGGGCGGCACCGAGGCCGCCAGCCACGACAGCCTCATCGGCAGCATCGGCGGCGGCAACCACTTCGCCGAACTGCAGTACGTGGCACGGATCCACGATCCCGCCGCCGCGTACGCGTGGGGCCTGACAGCGGGCGCGGTCGTCCTGATGGTGCACAGCGGCTCACTGGCGCTGGGACACCAGGCCAACGCCACAGCGCTGGACCGGCTGCTCCAGACCTGGCCGCCGGGGTTGTCGCGGCCCCGCAACCAGATCCTGCCGTTCCTGCTGAACGAGCGCACGGCCGCCGCCCGGCGCCGCTACCTGGACGCGTTCGGCAACGCCGCCAACTTCGCCTCAGGCAATCGGTTCTTCCTCGCCCTCACCATGCGGGCCGGGCTCGCCGCCGAATGCGGCCGGATGACGGCGCGGCTGGTCTACGACGCGCCGCACAACCTGTTCTGGCAGGAGGAGGACCGCGTCATCCACCGCAAAGGCGCGACGCCGGCGGGTGGTCACGAGCAGATGACCGGCGGCCCGTACGCGATGTGGGGCGAGCCCGTGATCGTGCCCGGGTCCATGGGAGCGTCCAGCTACCTGCTGCGGGGCCACGGCAACGCCCGCACGCTGGCCAGCGCCTGCCACGGCGCCGGACGGCGCGTCCCGCGCGGCGCCACCGCACGGGGCGGCGACCATGACCTCGACGCTTTCCTGCGGGAGTTCCGCGTGGTCACGCCGCTGGACCACCGCGATCCGACCGTGGCGCGCCGCGCGGACGTGATGGCGGCCTGGCGGCGCGACCTCAAGCAGGAAGCTCCGTGGGCGTACAAGGACATCGGACCCGTGGTGTCGAGCCTGCACGCGGGAGGTGTGGCGGACCCGGTGGCCGAGCTGCGCCCGCTCCTCACCGTCAAGGGCTGACCGCCTTCCCGCGCACGGTACAGGCACCTCGACGACTCGGTCGCCGACGTCCGGATAGGGTTCGTGCGTGCGCCACGGTGAGCTCGTCGGACGGGACGAGGAACGATCGCGGCTCGTGGCGCTGCTGGGCGACGAGGCCGGCCCGGTCCTGGTGCTCTGGGGTGAGGCCGGCCTCGGCAAGACGGCGTTGCTGGACGGGTTGGCAGCGGCGGCTGCCGGGTTCCGAGTGGTGCGCGGCGCCGGGGCGGAGGCGGAGCGGGACCTGGCGTACGCCGGGCTGCATCAGCTGATCTCCCCGCTGCTGCCGGACTCGGCCGGCTTGGATCCCGGGCACCGGGCGGCGATCGACGCGGCCTTCACCGGGACCACCGGCGCCGCGCCGCAGGTGATGGCGCTCGGCATCGCCGTACTGGACCTGCTCACGCTCGTGTCGGCGGCCACGCCGTTGCTGCTGGTCGTCGATGACGGGCAATGGCTGGACGCGCCGAGCGCGCAGGTGCTCGCGTTCACCGCGCGGCGCCTCGCGGGTACCGCGGTGCGCGTGGCGATCGCGGTGCGCGCGGAGGTGCCGTCACCGTTCGACGGGGCCGGGCTGCCGGAGCTGGTCCTGGAGCCGCTGACCGAGCACGCCGCCGCCGAGTTGCTCGACCTGCGGCAAGCCGGGCTCGACCCGTACCGCCGGAATCTGATCTTGCGGACCGCGGCCGGGAATCCGCTGGCGCTGCTCGAATTGCCCCGATCCACGTTGCTGGACTCCGGCACGATGACGCTGTCGCGGCGGCTGGAGCAGGTCTACGGCGGGCGGCTGCGCGAGCTGCCCAAGCAGGAGCGCGGCGAGCTGCTGCGGGCGGCGCTGGACGGCGCGGGCGCCGGATCGGCCCGCGGAGTCGGTGCGGTCCGGTACCGGATGCGCGGCGTCGGCCGGGCGGTCGAGGCGGGCCTGCTGGCCCCGGACCCGGCCGGCGGGGAGCCGGTGTTCCGGCATCCTCTCGTGCGGTCGGCCGTCGTCCAGGCCGCGACGCCGAACGAGCGCCGCGCCGCCCACGCCGACCTTGCCCGGCTGTACCGCGACAGCCCGGAACGGCGGGCCGTGCACCTGGCCGCCGCCACCGTCGACCCGGACGACGACGTCGCGGCGGCCCTCGAAGTGGCGGCTGTCTCGGCGACCAGGCGCGGCGGCGCCGCGATCGCGATCACCTGGCTGACCCGTGCCGCGGAACTGAGCCGCCGCTCCGCCGACCGGTCCCGGCTGCTGGCCGACGCGGCGTTCGTCGCCGGGCAGGCCGGCTTGCTCGACACGGCGCAGGGCCTCGCCGAGGACGCCGCGGTGGACGGCCCGGCGGCGGTGATCACCGCCGGATTCGTGGCGCTGTACCGCGACGGCGATGTCGCCGCGAATCACCGGCGGATCTCGGCACTGCTCGAGTCCGGGATCGACGACGCCCGGCTGACCGAACGTGCGCTGAGCCTGCTGCTGGCGATCAGCCAGTTCGCCGTCGACCCGGTCCGCTGGGCGCGCACCGACGCGCTTTTCGACCGGTTCGGTGACGGGGTCAGCCCGTCGACGGCGATCGTGCGGGACACGTGGGGTGACGTGGTGAACCGCGGCCACGGTGTGCCGGAGCGGATCGCCGAGGTGCTCGCCGGGCCGGCCGCCGTCGCGCCGTGGCATGCGATGCGGCTGATGGTCTCCGCGTTCTACCTGGGAGTACTGGGCGAACATCGGGCGTTGCTGCGGCGCATGGTCGACCGGGAGGCGGAGTCCGGCGCGGTCACCAGCGTGATGACCCTGCTCCAGGTGGTGATGCTCGATCAGATCGCCACCGGTGCGTGGGCGGAGGCCGAGCAGACCGGCCGCCGCGGCCTGGACCTCACCACCGAGCACGGGTATGGGCTGTTCGCCCAGGCGTTCCGGGCATTCCTCGGGCTGCTGGCGGCGTACCGAGGCGACCTGGCCCGGGCCCGCGAGCTGCAGGCGGCCGTGGACGCCTGGGGGCGGCCGCGCGGGGTGGGGTTCCTGACCGAGTACGCGGAGGCGATCGGCGCCGCCGCCGCGCTCAGCGAGGGTGAGTACGAGACCGCGTACGCCTACGCTGCCGGGATCACCACCCCTGGCGGGTTCACCCGGTACTCGCAGCAGGCCACCCGTACCCTGCTCGACCTGGTCGAGGCCGCCACGCACACGGGCCGGCACGCCGCCGCCCGCGCGCACGCCGAAGCCGCCCGGGACGCGGGCCTGCCGGCGCTCTCCCCACGTCTGGCGCTGCTCACCGCAGGGGCGCTGGCGATCACCGCGCCGCAGGAGGAGGCCGGTGCGCTGTTCGCCGCCGCGGTCGCACACCCCGCGGGTGCGGCGTTCCCGTTCGAGCTGGCCCGCATCCGGCTGGCGTACGGCGTGTGGCTGCGGCGCGCCCGCGAGCTGGTCCTGGCCCGCCAGGCGCTGACCGAGGCGCTCGGCGCGTTCGACCGGCTCGGCGCCGTGACCTGGGCCGAGCGGGCCCGCACCGAACTGCGCGCGGCCGGCAAACCGACCCGCGCCCACCGCGACGCGGTGGCCACGCTGACCCCGCACGAACGGCAGATCGCCGAGCTGGCCGCCACCGGGCTGAGCAACCGGGAGATCGGGGCGCGGCTGTTCCTGTCTCCGCGTACGGTCGGCGCGCACCTGTACAAGATCTTCCCGAAGCTCGGCATCACCTCCCGCGCCTCTCTGCGCGACGCGCTGCGGATGGACACGACTTAGGTCATCTGACAGATCAGCGGGCACCGGCTGTCCGGCGATATTTGCCGTATCGCCCCCCATGAAGGAGCCCGCGATGACCATCACCGCAATCCCTGTCGTCTTCATCCACGGCCTCTGGTTGCACGCCCGCTCGTGGCAGCCATGGGCCGACCGGTTCGCCGCCCGCGGCTATGCGCCGCTCATGCCCGGCTGGCCCGGCGAACCCGGCACCGTCGAGGCGGCCCGCCGCGACCCGCTCGCCGTGGCCGGGCTCGGCATCGACGACGTCACCGGCCACTACGCGGCCATCATCCGTGACCTGCCGGAGGCGCCGGTGCTCGTCGGCCACTCGTTCGGCGGTCTGTTCGCGCAGAAGCTGCTCGGTCTCGGCCTCGGGCGCGCCGCCGTGGCCATCGACCCGGCGCCGGTCAAGGGGGTCAAGCCACTGCCGTTCGCCCAGCTACGCTCTGCCTTCCCAGTGCTCGGCAACCCGGCCAACCGGCGCCGCTCGGTGTCGCTGACCGCGGCCCAGTTCCGCTACGGCTTCGGGAACGCGATCAGCCGGAACGAGTCCGACGAACTGTTCGGCAGGTGGACCATCCCGTCACCGGGCCGCCCGCTCTTCGAGGCCGCGCTGGCGAACTTCACCCGCACGTCGCCGGCCGCGGTCGAGACCGGCAACGCCGCCCGAGGGCCGCTGCTGTTCATCTCCGGTCAGGAGGATCACACGGTGCCGGACGTGGTCACGCGTGCGGCGTACAAACTGTATGGCGACTCACCCGCGATCACCGACCTCAAGCAGTTCCCCGGGCGCGGGCACTCGCTCGTCGTGGACAGCGGGTGGCGGCAGGTCGCGGACTACGCCCTGGAATGGCTGGCCCGCCACCCGATGGAGGTCGGCCGTTGATCGCGGTCGGCAATCTGATCGACAGTTCGGGGGTGGGAACAGGCATGGCCACGTCGTCGCCTCCTGACGCCGATGGGGAAGGATGGTCGTCCGCCTCCGGCGGAAACCTGCGGTTACAGATTCTCGGTCCGTTGCGGCTGTGGCGGGACGGCGTCGAGCTGGCCACCGGGCCTCGGCAACAGGCCTACCTGCTCGCGCTGCTCCTCGCACGCGCGGGCAAGCCGATCAGCACGAGCGAGTTGATCGATCTGATCTGGGGTGATGACGTCCCGGCCTCGGCCGTCAACATTCTCCAGAAGTACGTGGGCTCGCTCCGGCGGTTACTCGAACCGGCGTTGCCGGCTCGCACGAACGGCACGTACCTGGAGCGCCGCGCCACCGGTTACCTGTTCGCGGGCGGCGCCGACATGCTGGACCTCCTCGCCTTCCGGGAGTTCGTCGAGGCGGCCGGAGTCAGCGTCGCGGAGCAGCGCCCCGATGCGGCGCTCGACTCTTACGTACGGGCGCTGGGGTGCTGGCATGGGCCCGCGGGTGATGGGCTCTTCCACGGATCGACCGCGATGTCGATCTTCGCCGCACTGGACGGCGAGTTCTTCGACGCGTGCGCGGCGGCGGCCGAGCTCGCGGTGTCGCGGGGCCGGCCCGCGCGTGTGCTCCAGCCCCTGTACCTGGCCGCCGGGATGGCTCCGCTGCACGAAACCGTGCAAGCCGGGCTCGTCGCCGTCCTGGGCGCCGCCGGTCACCAGTCAGAGGCGCTGAAGGTCTTCCGGACGGTTCGCGCCCGGCTCGCCGAAGAGCTCGGCATCGGTCCCGGCCCGGCGCTGCTGGAGGCGTACCAGCGGGTGCTGCGTCAGCCCCTGACCTCGGCCGGCGGGTACGACGCGCACGCGAGGACGGCGAGCATCACACTGCCGGCTACCGCGCCGAAGGATCAGCCCGCGCTCGTCGGCCGTGCCGAGGAGACGCACACCGAGCAGCGGCCGGCGCCCACCCTCGGGGAGCCGCCCACCGGCGGTCTGGTCGGCCGGGTGGAGGAGCTCGCGGTGCTGCGGCAGGCATTGGAATCGGCACGTGCCGGAGGCACGGCGCTCGTCCTCGTCGAGGGTGAGCCGGGAGTGGGCAAGACCCGCCTGCTGGAGGAGATCAGCGCCGAGGCGGGCCGGCGCGGCGCGCTGGTCGTGTGGGGGCGCTGTCTCGAGGGAGACGGCGCGCCGTCGATGTGGCTGTGGGTGCAGGCTGTCGGCGCGGTCCTTGAGGAGTTGCCTGCTGCGGCGCGGGAGGAGTGGCGGTCAGGCGAGCTCGGCCGGCTCGTGGAGCCGCCGCCGGACAGCGGAGCCCGGTTCCGTCTGATCGAGCAGGCTATCGCCCTCGTCGGCCAGGTATCGGCGCTGCGGCCGGTGGTGCTTGTCGTCGATGACCTCCAGTGGGCCGACGTCGCCTCGCTGCAGCTGTTCGGGCATCTGGCGGCTCGGCTACCGAGCGGCACGGTGGTCATCGGCGCGCTCCGCGACCGCGCGCCGATGCCGGGCTCGGAGCTGGCGCGGATGCTCGCCGCGGCGAGCCGGCTGCCTCGTCATCGCCGGGTCCGGCTTGGCCCGCTCGGCCCGGCCGAGGTGGCGGAGCTCGTCCGCCACGAGACCGGCCGGACGCCCGGGGCCGGCGTCGCTCGCGGCATCCACGCCCGTACTGCCGGTAACCCCTTCTTCGTACGGGAGCTGTCCCGGTTCCTTGCCGACAGCGGTGAGCTCACCGAGGATGCCGCGGCGCGGGCCGGAATCCCGTTCACCGTGCGGGATGTCGTGAAGGACCGGATGACCGGCCTTGACGACGCTGCCCGAGAGGTGTTGCGGATCGCCGCTCTCATCGGTCGGGATGTCGACCTCGCTCTGCTCGCGCGCGCCGCCGGCTTTGACGTGCAGACCTGTCTCGACCGTCTCGAGCCGTTGCAGGACCTCGGCCTGCTTGAGCCCTTTCCCGGCGACCCGTTCTCGTTCCGCTTTCCGCACGACCTGGTCCGCGAGTCGGTCGTCAGGACCATGCCACAGCGGCACGCGCCTCGGCTGCATCTGCGCGTCGCGGACGCACTGGAGCCCACCGCCCAGGACGACGAGCATGTCGCCGAGCGCCTCAGCCTTCACCTGTGGGCTGCCGGCCCCCTGGTGATGTCAGGTCAACCTCGATCGCCGGCCTCGCGTAGAGGGCGACGGCAGTAGTAGACCAGAGCAGGCGGGAGATTGGCCCACACCGTCCGGCTGATGACCACCTCCTCGAACCGCGACTGCATGGAGCGAAGCAGGCGCCGGGCCGGTGGCGCCCATCGGGCATGCACGTAGGCAAACGTGGTGAACGCGCCGTGCGGCGACAGGCTTTCCACCACCGCGGACAACACGTCGCGTTGATGGTCCTCGGTGAACGCCGCCCAAGGAAGGCCGCTGACCACGACATCGGCCTGGTGCAGCCCACGCTGCGCCAGCTCCGTGACGAGATCGGTCGCGTCCGCACGTACGACGTCGACCGCCGGATAGAGGGCGGCCAGCTGCTGCGCGAATCGTGGATTCACCTCGACGGCTATGTGCCGGCCGCGTCCGGCGAGGCGCCGCTGGATGGCCTCGGTGAACGAGCCGGTACCCGGGCCGAGCTCCACGACGACCGGGGAGCCGGTTCCGGGCACGGCCGCGGTGGCCACCCTGGCCAGTGCCGGGCTGCTCGGCGCGACCGCGCCGACCGTCAGAGGATCGCGTACGAACTCAAGGAAGAACGACATCGCGTCAATCCCGCTGGGACGGGCTGTGCGGGATCCGACGGGACGGCGAGCAGACCGCCCAGATGTGCCACGCCAGTCCGACGCCCCAGACGCCCAGCGAGTACAAAGGCCAGAAGAAGTGTTTCGGGGTGAAGAGCCTCCACACCACGACCTGGGCCAGATTGACCACGACATAGGAAATGACGTGGGCCGCCAAACCCCGCTTCATTTGCTGTGGACTTCTTCTCGTGCTCATTCCGACCAGCCGCCCCGTTTCCAATGCCGACCTTACGACGGTGCCAGGCTAGATCGGCCAACTTGACGACGACGGAACTGTCCGTGGATCTTTCATGCAGTACTCGTGAAGTGCCCGGCCCTACGCTGACCCGCGATCGAACCTGCCGAGAGAGGAGGCCGCCGGAATGAGATCCCTGTCCACAAGGGCCCATGCCGTCCCGGCGAGGGCAGCGCGACCACACGGAGGAACCACGTGAGCGACGGTGCGGCGCAGCGCGGGCCGGTCCTGGACGACGAGCAGTCCCGCCGGCTCGCCGAGTACGGCGACGTGGAGCACGTCAAGGCCGGCCAGGTTCTGTACGCGTCCGGCGACGACTCCTACGACTTCTTCCTGCTCCTGACGGCGAGCGTGGACATCGTCCGGAACGCGACGGCGATCGAGCCGGAACGTCTGATCTACCACGGTGGCCCCGGCGACCACCTCGGCGAGCTCAATCTCCTGACCGGTCAGTACGTCTACCTGACCGCTCGAGTGGTGACCGCCGGGACACTCGTCCGGATCGGTGCGGCGATGTTGCGCCGGGTCCTCGCCGAGCAGGTCGACATCGCCGACCTGTTGCTTGAGGCGTTCCGGGAACGGCGCGAGTTCATCCGCTCGGTGGCCGGCAATGCCCTGGAGATCGTCGGCCGGCCGGACGCCGCCGAGACACTCGCGCTGCGCACCTATGTGACGCAGCTGCTCCTGCCGCATTCCTGGCTCGATGCGACCTCGGACTCCGGGCGCTCGCTGATGACGTCGGCCGAGCTCGCAGAGGACGAACTTCCGGCGGCGATCGCCGGCGGTTCGGTGCTGCGACGCGCGACGCCGGGAACGCTCGCGGAGGTGCTCGGCCTCACCTACCGGGCCGACGGACGTCCCGTTGATCTCGTCGTGGTGGGCGCGGGCCCGGCGGGGCTGGCCGCCGCCGTGTACGGGGCGTCCGAGGGCCTTGTCACCGTATTGCTGGATCGAAGCGGGCTCGGCGGCCAGGCCGCCAAGAGCGCCAGGATCGAGAACTACCTGGGCTTCCCGCACGGGGTCAGCGGCGCGGATCTCACCCGGCTGGCGATGGTCCAGGCGCTCAAGTTCGGCGTGCGGATCTACTCGCCCTGCGCGGCGGCGGGCCTCGATCTCTCCGATGATCGACGGCCGGCCGTCCTGCTGGAGGACGGCTCGCGCATCGAGTGCCGTGCGGTGATCGCCGCCACCGGGGCGCACTATCGGAGCATCGACATCCCGCAATGGGCGACGTTCGAGAAGTCGGGCTGCATCCGGTACGCGGCGACCGACCTGGACGTCCGAGAGTACGAGAATCAGCCGGTGACGGTCGTCGGCGGCGCCAACTCGGCCGGACAGGCAGCCCTGTCCCTTGCCGCCCGCGGCGCGACGGTGGATCTGATCATTCGCGGTGCCGATCTCGGGATTCGGATGTCGTCCTACCTGGCCGACCGAATCCGGGCGCATTCCCGGATCAAGGTCCACGCCGGCAGCACGGTCCGCGAACTGGCGGGCGACGACACTCTCGCGTCGATCGCCGTCGAGAGGTCCGATGGACGCCGGGAGCGGCTGGCTTGCCGCGGGCTGTTCTGCTTCATCGGCGCTGACCCGGTGTCGGGCTGGCTGACCGGCGTGGCCAAGGACGACGACGGCTTCATCCTCACGGACAGCCGGCTGCCTGCCGGATCGTCCGGTACGCCCCTGCCGTTCCAGACGAGCGCATCCCGGGTCTTCGCGGTCGGCGACCTCCGCTCAGGCTCGACGAAGCGAGTGGCCACCGCCGTGGGCGACGGTGCGAGCGCGGTCTCATCCGTCCACGCGGCGCTCGCGAGCGACTGACGGTCCAGCGCTGAGGTCCCGGCCGAGCGCGGTTCCGGCGGCCACCACCCGCCGGGCGGTTTCCTCTGTGGCGGGTTAATATCGGCTCGTGACGGTCCAAGATCGAAGCGCCTTCATCATCGGAGGCACGGGGCAGATCGGCCGGGCCACGGCCGCCCGGCTCGCCGCGGCCGGGTATGCGGTGACCCTTGGGCACCGCCGACTCCGTCCGGACGACGCGGAGCCGGACGGGGTGGTGTCGGTCCAGGTCGACCGCGCCGACACCGAGGCGCTGCTCAAAGCCCTCGACGGCCACGATCTGGTCCTGGACACGGTCGCGTTCACCCCATACCACGGTGCGCAGCTCGCCCAGTTGGCCGGCCGCGTCGGCTCGCTGGTGGTCATCTCGTCGGGAGCGGTCTACGAGGCTCCCGGCCTGCCGGTGCCGATCCCGGAGACGTGGCCGACGGTCGAGCGCGACACCCACGACTATCCGGCGGGGAAGGCGGCGCTGGAGCGCTGCCTGCTGGCGACGCCCGGCCTGCCGGTCAGCATTCTGCGGACGGGCGTGCTGCACGGCCCGTACGGCAAATCGCTGGATCACTGGTCGTTCATCAAGCGGGCGCTGGACAAGCGGCCGCACGTCGTACTCGCCCAGGACGGGCGGAGCCGGTTCCCCACCACGGCGGTCGCGAACGTCGCCGAGCTGATCTATCTGTGCGGGCAGCACCCGGCGGCCCGGGTCCTCAACATCGCCGATGACCCGCTGACCGTCGCCGAGATCGGCGCCAGGATCTTCGCCGTCATGGGCCACGAGGCGGAGATCGTCACCTTCGCGGGCCCGTCGCGTCCGGACGGCCTGGGTTTCCATCCGTGGAATGTGCCGGAGCCGATCGTGTTCAGTATGGACAGAGCCCGTGCCGAGCTCGGATACCGCCCTGCCGTCTCCTACGATGACGCGCTGCGCCAGGACATCGAATGGGCCGCCCTCGCCGTGTCCGAGGCCGAGGCGGGCGGTGGAGGCTGGCAGGAGGTCTTCCCCGATCTCGTCGATCGCCACGGCCCCGACGTCTGGTTCCCCTATGCGGCCGAGGACGCGTACGTCGCCGGCGCATAGGCGGCACTACCAGGCGACAGGCATCGCGTGCAGCCCGAAGAACGGGGCATCGTCGGCGAAGGACAACTCCTCGAACCCGGTCGCCAGGTGCAGCGTCGGTATCCGGGTCAGCAGCGTGCCGAAGGCGATCCGCAGCTCGGCGCGGGCGAGGTTGCGGCCGATGCACTGGTGTACCCCGTAGCCGAAGGCGACGTGGTGGTGGGCGGACCGGCGGATGTCGAACTCGTCGGGGTCCTCGAACGCCCGCTCGTCACGATTGGCGGATGCGGCCAGCACCGTCAGGCGATCACCGGCGCGGATCCGGGCGGAGCCGATATCCATGTCGTCGGTCGCGATCCGGTCGAAGCTGACCCAGTCCTGCACCGAGTGGAAGCGCAGCAGCTCCTCGATCGCACCCGGCAGCAGGCTCGGGTCGTCGCGCAACGCGGCAAGCTGCGCCGGGTGCCGCAGCAGCGTGAGTACGCCTAGCGAGATCGTGTTCGCAGGCGAGTCGTAACCCGCGAGCAGCAGGAGAAAACCGATGTTGATCAGCTCGTCCGTGGTCAGCTCACCGGTGGGCAGGTGTCCGGCGGCCAGCCGCCGGATCATTCCGTTGTGCGGTTCACGCTCTGCGCTGCGGATAAGTTCTCGCAAATAACCGCGAACGTCCCTGGACGCCTGGGCCGCCACACTCGGATCCATACTCGTCACCGACAGCATCCGCAGCCGCGACTCGAAGAACTCGTGGTCGCCGGCCGGGATGCCGAACAACTCGCAGAGGACTCGCGACGGAACGCGGCGCGCGTACAAAGCGACGAGGTCGGCGGGTGCCCCGGACTCCAGCAACTCGTCGATCGCCGTGTCGGCGATCCGCTGGAGGGCCGGCCGCATGGCGTCCATCGGACGGGCACCGAGCTCCGAGATCAGCAACCGCCGGAACCGGCTGTGTTCCGGTGGGTCCATGTCGACGAAGAAGCCGTCGTCGGGGCGGTCGTCGTCGGGTCCGCGAGGCCGTTCAGGGCGTCCGGTGTTCGAGCTGATCCTCGGGTCACTGAGGATCTGCCGCGCCTCGGCGTGGCGGGTGACCGCCCAGACCGGTGCGCCGTTGGGCAGGGCGGCTCGGACGACCGGCGCGGTGGCACGCATCCGCTGATACTCGTCCGGTGGTGCGAACGGGCAGGTCCGCTCCATGGGGAAGGTCGGCGTCGCGGTCATTTCCTGCTCGGATGTACTCATTGCGCTTCCCCGTTCGAGCCGGACGCCACCCTGGCGATGTGATCGGAAACGACGAGCCGACACCTTGGCCCGGCTCCGCGGTACCGACGCTTACTGAGCACCACCACCTCGCACGCGAGCATGAGCCCAACCGGTCCACCACCGACTACCGCGACCTGTGCCATACCTACCTTTGCTGGGAGAATCATCGGATTGCCGACCACAGTGGCCGGAGCGCGGTCCTGCTTCTCGTGTGTTGGCAGATGCGTCTGTTCAGGTAGTGCCGATGCTAAATCGGGCGGTTCAAAATTGCTAGACATGGGCGCTCATACTGGAAGGTCCCGAAGATTCCCATGCGCCGCCTCGCCGTCCGGGTCGGCCGCGGTCACGGCCGTCTTCGCGTCCAGCTCCCAGCCTTTCGCGTACGCCGCGGCGAACTCTTCCCCACCCAGCGCGGCCTGACCCCGGCGGGTGAGCTCGCGGACCTGCGGATCGGTGTGGTCGTGCGCGCCCCGCAGCCGGGCGGCGACCCCGAGCAACACTGCTGACTCGTGCTGCCGCCCGCGCGTCGCGGCGAGCGCGGCCGTGTTCACCGTCACCTGCGACAGGATCGGCAGTTCACGGGTTGCCAGCGCGGCCGCGTACGCCTCCCGCAGCGCCTTGTCCGCGCCGGCCAGATCGCCCAGCGCCAGGCAGAGCGCGGCCCGTGCGCAGCCGACCAGCGTCCGGGCGTGGTCCGCGGGGAACGCGGTGTCGCCGAGCAGACCTCGTTCGGCGTCGTCGAGCAGGTCGCCCGCCCTGTCCAGGTCGCCGCGCCGCACCCGCAAACCGGCCTCCCGCGCGTCGACCAGGACCAGCATCTCCGCCGAGGACGCGTGCAGCGCACGCTCCCGGGCGGAGTCGATCATCGCCATCGCCCGGTCGGTGTCGCCGCGCCGCAGGTGCAGGTCGATCCAGCGCAGGTCGCTGTAGAGCTGGTCGCCGAGGCTGAGCGAGCCGAACTCGCCCGCCAGCGTCCGGGCCTCGCGCAGGTCGGCCAGCGCGCCGTCGAGGTCGTCGTACCGTCGCAGCTGGGCGCGCATCGCCAGCGTGGCGGCCTGGCCCCAGCGGTCGCCGGCCTGTCGGAAGCGGGCCAGGGCCGCCTTCACGTGGACACGCTTCCGGTCGAGCGCGCCCGCGTTCTCGGCGATCTCGGCCTGGAACATGTGGGCCAGCCCGGACAGCCACACGTCGTCGCCGTCGGCCAGGCGCTGGAAGGTCGCGAGCGCGGCCTGCTCGTCCTGAAGGAAGAGCAGGATCGGGCCGAACACGCGGTGGTGGCTCGGCAGCTCCGGATGCGCGAGCAGCCGGTCGGCCAGCTCGCGCATCTCCGCACGGTCGTCCGCGGCTTCCCCGGCGGTGATCCCCGACAGGATGTCCGCCCGGTTGAGCAGGTAGACGGCTCGCGCGCAGTCGCGCTCGGGCGTCGGCCCGCCGCCGGGCACCGCCAGGGCCTCGCCCAGCCAGTAGGCGGCGTCGAGATGGCGGCCGAACATCTGCCAGTACCAGGTCAAGGTCAGGGCGAGGGCGGTCGCGCCGGGGGAGTCGCGGGTGGCGCACAGGTGACGCAGGGCGGCGAGCGTGTTGTCGTACTCGGCGCTGATGACCTTCATGGCTGTCAGCTGGCCGGCCCCGCGCAGCTGAGGGTCGTGGCGGGCCATCAGCTCGGTGAAGTGTGCGGCGGCCAGGTCACGGGCCGTGCCGAGGTCGCCGGTGCCGGTCAGGCGGTCGGCGCCGTACTCGCGGATGGTTTCGAGCATCCGGTAGCGGCCGGTGCCGGGCGCGAGCTGCAGCAGTGACCGGTCGACGAGGGTGGCGAGCAGTTCGGGGATTTCGGCGGCGGGTACGGCGGTGCCGGCGCAGACGGCGGTGGCCGAGGCGGGTGTGACGCCGCCGGCCAGGATGGAGATCCGTTCCGCGACGGTGCGTTCGTGCTCGTTGAGCAGCTCCCAGCTCCAGGCGATCACCGCGCGCAGGGTGCGATGCCGGGGTGGTGCGGTACGGCTGCCGGTGGTGAGCAGCCGGAACCGGTCGGAGAGCCCGTCGGCCAGGTCGGGCAGGGACAGCGTCCGCAACCGGGCGGCGGCCAGCTCGAGGGCCAGCGGCATGCCGTCCAGGCCGTGCACCACGCGCATGATGTCGGGCAGCGTGATCTCGTCGACGTCGAAACCGGGTCGCACGGCGGCGGCCCGCTCGGTGAACAGGCGCACCGAGGCCGCCCTTCGGGCCTGTTCGACGCTGTCGTCCGGGTCGGGGAGCGCGAGCGGGGCCAGCGGGACGAGCGCCTCGCCGTCGACCGCGAGGGGTTCGCGGCTGGTGGCGAGGACGCGCAGCCCGGGGCAGCGGGGGAGTAGCGCCGTGACCAGGTGGGCCACGGCGTCGATCAGGTGCTCGCAGTTGTCGACCAGCAGCAGGCTCTCCCGGCCGCCGAGCTCGCCGATGAGGACGTCCAGCTCGTCACCCTCGACTCGCTTGCGGGCGTCGAGCATCGCGCCGCCCCGCAGCCCGGTTCCGGCGAGCACGGCCGTGGCGATCTTCGCCGGCTCGGTGACGGACGCGAGGTCGATGAGCCAGGCGCCGTCGCGGTATTCGTGGCGGTGGCGGCGGGCGGCCTCCAGCGCGAGCCGGGTCTTCCCGGCGCCGCCGGGTCCGAGGACGGTGACCAGGCGTCCGGTGGTGAGCAGGGCGCCGATGCGGGTGAGATCGTCGTCGCGGCCGATGAAGCTGGTCAGCGGCGCGGGCAGGTTGGTCGGCCGGATCGGGTGGGGTTCGGTGGCCGCCTGCAACCCGGTTACAACTGCGGGGCTCCTGGCCGGAGCGTCTTCAGCCGAGGCGTCTGGCGCCTGGACGGGCCGGTCGGGGCGCAGCAGGCGCAGATGGCGTTCCCGCAGGGCGGTGCCCGGGTCGGCGCCGAGGACGTCGGCCAGGGTCTGGCGGATCCGCTCGTAGACGGCCAGCGCCTCGGCCTGACGCCCCTGAGCGGCGAGCGCGTCCATCAGCAGCGCGGCCGCCCGCTCATGGACGGTGTGCTCGGCCAGCAACCCGGTCAGCCGGGCAGCGGCCACCTCGGCCCGCCCCAGCGACAACTCGGCGTCGGCGAGGTCGGCGACCGCCTCGATCGACACATGTGCCAGCCGGGTCGCGACCGTGGGCGCGACCGCGGCGATGACCGCGGGTTCGGCGCCAGGATGGTCGCCCCACAACGCCACGGCCTCGGCGAGCGCGGCGCCCGCGGCCTCCGGGTCACCTGCCCGCAGCCTCTCCCGGCCGGCAGCGGTGAGCTGCTCGAAGCGCAGCGCGTCCACGTCGGCCGCGTCCACCGCCAGCCGGTAGCCGCCCGCGACCTGCACGACCACGCCACGGGCCGCGTCGGCCGGGGTGAGGGCGCGGCGCAGCCGGGAGACGAGGGTCTGCAGGGCGGGGGCGGGGCCGGACGGCGGCTCCTCGGCCCAGATCGCGTCGACCAGCACGCCCGGCTCGACCCTCCGGCCACCGGCGAGCGCCAGCCGTACGAGCAGGCCCTGCAACCGCGCGCCCGGCACGGGCAGGACGGTGTCACCGCGAGACACCTGAAACGCGCCGAGCAGCGTGACGCGAAGCCGTGCAACCCCGTCCATTCCCCAATCTTCGCGTGCTCCCCCACAAGACCCCAAAGCAGGGCCGCCGTGTGAGCGCCGTGTTTGCCCCATGTCAGAGACCCGCCCCAGTCTTCGGCATGCCGTACCACCATCACGAACAACGGAGGCAACAGATGACCATGACGAACGACGCCGGCAGCTGGGTCCGGAGCTGGGGCGCCTCGCCCCAGGCGGCCCACGACGGGCTCGGCTCGCTCGACGACCACCCGCCCCTCGCCGACGTGACCCTGCGCCAGGTGGTGCGCATCAGCGGCGGCGGGCGCCGGGTGCGCATCCGCTTCACCAACGAGTACGGGACCGCGCCTTTCACCATCGGCGCGGCGCAGGTGGGCCTCGCGGTGCCCGGCGGCGGGGTGCGGCCGGGCAGCGAGCGCGTGCTGACCTTCTCCGGCGCGTCGGCCGTCACCGTCCCGGCGGGGGCGCCGATCCTCAGCGATCCGGTCGACCTGCCCCTGCCCGCCCTCGCCAAGCTGTCCATCAGCCTGTACCTGCCGGGGCGCGTGGAGACCTGCACCTGCCACGACCCCGCCCTGGAGACCGGCTGGACGATCCGGGGCGACGTCGTCGCCGCCCCGACCCTGCCGGAGAACGCCGAGGTCCTGCCGGTGCGGGCCCTGATCTCCGCCGTCGAGCTGCTCCCCGACGCCCCGGCCAAGGCCATCGTCGTGGTGGGCGACTCCCGCGCCGACGGCGCCGGCTCGACCCCGGACACCAACCACAGCTGGCCGGAGCTGCTGGCCGAGCGTCTCGCCGAGCGGGGCGTGGCCGCCGGCTACGTCTCCAACCAGGGAATCAGCGGCAACCGGATGCTCAACGACGGCATCGGTGTCGCCGCCCTGGCCCGCTTCGACCGTGACGTGCTGGCGACGCCCGGCCTCGGCTACGTGGTGCTCTCCGTGGGCGGCAATGACCTCGGCATCTCCTTCGCCCCACAGGACGGTCCGCTGGCGGATTTCCTGAAGATGTTCCCTGGCGCGCCGGTGACGACGGACGACGTCATCGCGGGCTACCGGCAGCTGATCGCCCGGGCGCGCGAACGCGGCGTGAGGGTCTACGCCACCACGATCCCGCCCTACGAGGGTGCGGAGATCTACACGCCGGCGGGCGAGAGCGCACGCCAGACGGTCAACGAATGGATCCGCGTCGGCGGCGCCTTCGACGCCGTGCTGGATTTCGACGCCGTCTGGCGCGACCCGGGCCGCCCCAGCCGGATCAGGGCGGACTTCCACGCCGGTGACCATCTGCACGGCAGCGATGCGGGCTACCGGGCCCTGGCCGACTCCATAGACCTGTCGCTGTTCAGTTGAGCCAGCCGGCCAGCCGCTGAGAACACCACCTCGCACACTGGGTGGCAGAGGCAGATCCTGACAAGTACCAGCGGAAGCCGGCGTCGGGTCCTCCAGCGGGCGCCCCACCGTGGCGAGGGCTGGCCGGGCGGGGCTCCAATGGGGCTACACCAAGGTCTTGCGGCGGCCGAAGCCGCCGCTGACCAAGATCCGGTTCCGCGCGGTCGAGGCCGGCACACCGGTGCCGGCCTCGACGGTGGACGCGACAATCGTGCTTCGGCCCTCGCCCGGGGAGCGAGGCTGTTCGTGTCCGAGATGTCAGATCTGCCGGCGAAGCCACTCCAGGCCCTCTTCGGTGTGGTTGACAATGGTGAAGTGGCTGTCGCCCGCGCAGAGCCGCAGCTCGGCGGTCGGGCAACGGGCCGCCAGCCATGACCCGTGAGCAGCGGGGATGATCCGGTCCGCGGTGCCGTGCAGGAGCAGGACGGGGGCGCTGATGGTGCCGGGATCACAGCCCCACGCAAGGGTGTAGGAGACGTCGTCGTCGATCTGGCCGTACGGGCCGGCGGCGAGAGCCGGTTCGCCGACCTTTCCCAGCCACCCCCACGGCCCCTCGAACAGGGCCAGATCGGCCGCGGTGAACTGGCAATCGTAGGCGAAGCCCGACGCCTGCAGCGCAGCCCTCACTTCGCGGCCCGCCGCCGCCGTCCCCAGCGCGGCCACGCCGGACGGGACCATCCCGGCGAACCAGTCCAGTCCATCCGCGCCGTACGGGGCGATGCCGGCCAGACTCAGCACCCCCTGGACGCGATCACCCAGAACCGCCGCGCATCCCAGAGCATAAGACCCGCCGCCGGAGTACCCCGCGACGGCGAACCGATCGATGCCGAGCGCGTCCGCGACGGTTGCCGCGTCAACGGCGACCGACGCGATGGTGCGCCCCGGTGCGACGCTGGAGCCACCGTAGCCCGGCCGGTCGAAGGACACCCAGCGCAACCCCAGCCTGTCGGCCGCGGCGAAGAGCGGCTCCGGAGGCGCCCCTACGTTGGGCGTACCGTGATGCCACAGAACAGGCAGCCGCCCGCTCCCCTTCGAAGCGGTGTCGTAGACGTGCAGCGTGCGGCCCGCACCCACCTGGATGTCCAGCTCGATCATCCCATTCTCCTGTCCGCGGTCAACGCTCGCCGCCCTCCCTCAGCCCTGCGGGCGGTAGTACGGAAGGACGCCCAGGATGATCGGATTGACCATCAGGTTCGCGGGCAACAAGGTACCGGTGAGCGTGGGACTGCCGAGGATCGCGATGTCCGTGCCCGGGGCGTGCTTGACCTGCGCGAGTGCGTCCACCGAGGTTGGCCGGGCCGTTCATCCGGTCGGCGTTCGCACCCCTGTTACACGAGAACTCGTGCTCAGTGATCGTCGCAGCAGGCAGTTCGGGCTCCCTCGAGCTGGGCGGGGTCGTTCCACCAGTGGCTCGCCGTGCTCTGGTGGACGGGGACGCGGTCCTTGACCTTGCCGGCAGGCGCGGAGGCCGCGGGCGCCGCCTGGCCGGTGGCGGTGGAGGACGGGTAAGGCGCGAGGAGCTGCTCGACGGTGTGGTGTCTCCCGCCGACGACGACGGCGGTGACGTTGGCGGCGTCCTCGATGCGGGACAGCGGGTCGCCGTCGATGATGGCCAGGTCGGCGTACATGCCCTTGGCGATCCTGCCCAGCGGGAGGCCGAGGTAGGCCCCGGACGTGCTGGTCGCGGCGGTGAGCGTTTCGCGCGGGGTCAGGCCGTACTTGACCATGGCGCGCAGGTTCATGTGCAGGCTGATCCCGAGGTGATCGATCGGCGCGTCGGTGCCCGCGGTGACCACGCCGCCGCCGCGGATCATCGCCGTGAGCTGCGCGACCTGGTTGGCGAGGTTCGTCCGGATCACCTGGACCGCCGTCGGGTCGGCGGTCTGCGCCGTGGTGACCGTCGCCCGGAGCTGCGCCATCCGCCAGTTCGGGTAGAGCCGGCGAACTCGTTCGTCGGTGACCAGCGAGGTGTCGTCCCTGTAGAGGGTCGAGGAGTTGAACAGGGTGGGGGTTCTGGCCATCTTCGAGGCGTTGAACATGGAGATGACGTCCGAGTAGGCGGAGCCGACATTCGTGACGGTGCGTGAGTAGCCGAACCGGTTGGTGGCGCCGACGTGCTCGGTCTGGTCGCCGCCCATGGCGATCGCCGGATAGTGGTAATGCGAGCTGACCGGCTTGCCCTGGCGGTGGGCCCAGTCGATGACCTCCCTGTGCCAGGCGACCGGCAGCCGCACGTAGCACTTCATCATGTCGTAGTCGAGGGCGGCGGCCCGCTGCAGTTCGAGCCGCAGTTGGTCGTGGGAGTACGTCGGGCGCATGAAGTTGTAGTAGATGCGCGCCCCGTCGATGGCCTCGCCGGTGCCCAGGTAGCGCGGTGCGAGCCGGGAACCGGACTGCACCGACTCGCGCTCCTCGACCATGTGGTACGCAGGTGAGCCAGGTGAGCGCGTCGTGGTGACGCCCAGGGCGAGCCACAGCGGACCCTGCCGCGATCCGTACGCGTAGCCCTGCATCTCACGGTGATGGTGGATGTCGATCAGGCCGGGCATGACGAACCTGTCGCGGGCGTCGATCCGGGTGCCGGGCCTTCCGTCCCGGTGCGGCTCGATCGCGGTGATGCGCTGGCCTCGTACGATGATGTCGACGTCACGGACGACGCTGTTGGAGACGCCGTCCCACATGCGGCCGGCGTGAATGACGACCTGATCGGGGCCGGTGTCGTTGCGCCAGGTCAGCCGCATCGGAATCGACCGGGCGGGCTTGCCGTCGAGGCGCACACTCTTGAGACGTCCCTCGTTCAGGTAAAGGAGGGTGGCCGAGTCGCCTGCCCAGACGGGGGCGTCGGTGACCTCCCGGGTGACCTGACGGGCGCTGCCGGTGGGCCGTCCGGTCTTGTCGACGGGCAGGACCCACAGGAGCGATTCCATGGCGAAGGCGAGCATGGTGCCGTCAGGGGACCAGACGGGGCCGTCGTCACCACGCGTCTGCAGGGATCGGTGCGGCGCGGGGTCGATGTACGTGCCGGCACCCGTGGCCCGGTCGACGAGCAGGATTTTGGACAGTCCCTCACGGTAGCGTCGTGAGTACGGCACCACCGCGGCCAGCGCAAGGGTTCTGCCGTCGGGTGACCAGGTCGGGCGGCCTGGTTCGAAGGTGGCGTCGAAGACCTTCTGGAGGTCGCCGGTGGCGACTTCCACGACCCACAGGGCGCCGTCCTGGTCCAGGTAGGCGATCTCCCTCCCGTCGGGCGACCACCGGACCGACAGGGCGGCGGAGTCGGTCAGATGGGTCACCTGCCGGTCGGCGCCAGTGCTCAGGTCGCGGACCCAGATATTGAGGGTGCCGGTACGGTCGGTGACGAACGCCAGCTGCCGCCCGTCCGGGGAGAAATCCGGGTCGGCTTTCCACCAGCGGTCACGGAAAAGCGGTTCCGGCGTGCCACCGATGCGCATCAGATAGATGTCGTTGAGCGCGCGGAAGGCGACGGCGGACCCGTCCGGGGACACGGCCGGGCTGCCGATTCCGACGACGGGGAACGACCCGGGCTCGTCGAATACGCGGACCCTCTTCTTGTACTTCGGCGTCGTCGTCGTCAGCGCGGCGGTGAAGCCGATGGTGCCGACGGACGCGGAGTTGAGGCGGCGGACCTTGATGGTGCCCGCGGAGGTGTAGTAATAGCGTCCGTCCGGGGCGAACCGGGCACGGAACGGGAACACCTCCTCGCCGGTGACGAGGGCGCCCGCCGTGCCGGCCAGATCATTGGCGCCCGAGTGGAAGAGGTGGTAGGCGAGGTCGGTGCCGTTCGGCAGCCAGGACGGCTGGTGAATGACCTGACCGGCGGGCACCGTGACCACGGTGCTGCGCGTGCCGGTGGCGACCTCGATGACGTCGATCCTGGTGTCGGCGACGACGAACGCGACCTTCCTCCCGTCGGGTGACCAGGCCGGCTCGTACTCCTCGGCGGAGCTGTCGGTCAGGACGCGGCTCGCTCCGGTGGCGACGTCGAGCAGGTGGATCCCGTAGCTGCCTCCCGCATCGGAGGAGTAGGCGATGGTGCGCCCGTCCGGGCTGTAGCGGGGCTCTCGATGATCGAACGGGCCGGTGGTCAACTGCGTGATCGCGGACCCGTCGGGCCGGATCGTCCACAGGTTGAAGACACCGTCGCGGTACGACTGGAACACGATGGTGGATCCGTCCGGGGACCAGTCGGGCTGGGCGACGTCGTACAGATCGCTGGTGAGCCTCCGGGCGGTGCCCCCGGAGGCGGAGCAGACCCACAGAACACCGAGCAGGTCGAGGGCGAGCAGGCGGCCGTCGGGCGAGGGCGCGACGCCGAAGTCGGTGCCGGAGGCGACGGATGTCTTACCGGCGTCCCCCGCTACGCCGGCCCTCGCCGGTGAGGCCGGGGCGAGCACGGCGGCGAGGACGGCACCGCCGCCCGCCAGGACGGCCCGGCGGGACGGGCGTGACATCGATCCGGAGGTGGAGGTGCTGGGGGGAACCGGTGAGTGAGACATCGGGGCTTTTCACTCCACTATTCACACATGGTCAGATAGTCATCGAGCTGACACCCTCCTTCGGAGAAGGCGTCAGTGAACGGCTGAACGTGATGACGCGCTATTCCTGGTCCGAGGCGAAACGCGTTATCTGCCTGGCGTTCGTCCGGTTGATCATCGCCACCACCCGCCAACTCATCGAGCAGAGGCGGGCTGATGTGCTCATTGAGGGCAGTGGGACCTGCTTGACTAAAGTATGTGCATAGGAATGTACATACGTCGGTCAACAGAATTGGTCAAGAGGGGCGGGTGGGACGGGATCGCGTCGTGGGTCTGCGTCGGACCGGACAGCCGGGCGTGAACTCGAGCGGGGCTGCGCACCTTGGATCGACGACCGCCACTGCTACAACCATCACGGCGGACACACCGCGCTGAATGGTCAACCCCCCGGCGGTAGGCGAACAGACGACGATCCCCATGGGCCGGCGGGTCGCCCGTACGGCAGTGCTGGCCTTGTTCCGATGCTGACCGCCGGGGCCGCCGGTGCGGCAGGCGACGATGTCGACGTCCGCTTCCGCGAACGTCGTACGCGGGGCGTCGACCTGGCACGGCTCGGCGATGACGTACCAGTTCTTCCGGCCGGACCTGGCCCGGTACGGGCTGGGGGCCTGCCAGCACAGAGTTCCGGTCCACGAAGCGGCGAACGCCTCGGCGCCGTCACCTGCGATCCGGACGAGGACCGATCGATAGGTGCCGGGCCGATCACCGGGAACAGTCTGGGCCCGATGGGTCTCCAGACCCTGCCGGGTGGCGTCAGCCTCCATGCGGTGCAGCAGCTGCGCCAACGCCCAGGCGCACTCCTGCGGGCCGCGCCCGGCCGACAGCAGCAGGTGGACGCTCACGGCCGCCCCCGCTTGCGGCGCTGCTCCCGATGGTGCTCGCCCGACGTCGGCACAGACCTGCTCTGCCGTTACCGGTCCGGCTTTTCGACCGTGACCAGCACTTCGACCGGGTCGCAGTCCGGGGCGACGGCGACCAGGCGGATGGTGCCAGGCGCGGTCGGCCTCACCACGGCGAGCGCGCGGCCCTGGTAGGTGTGGTGCTCGGTCGCGTCGAACCGTTCCTTGGTCGACGGGTCGGCGCTCCCGAAGCCGATCAGCGTTCCGTCGCCGGAGACGTCTATCCGCACGGGCCGGTCGGCTGCGGTGTGCACTGTCCCGGCTGAATCGACCAGAGTGAGGGTGATGTAGGCGAGGTCGCCGACGTCGGTCGTGATGATCGGTCGTTCGAGTTCGGCGTGCAACACAAGAGGGCCGGTCGCGGTGCGCAGGACATCGCGGCCGGATTCGACGCCGTCGCGGTGGGCGATCGCGAGCAGCTCGCCTGGTTCGTAGGTGGTCTCGAACTCGGTGCGGAACCTGTGTTGCTCGCCGACCGGCTTGCGTCCCAGAGAGCGACCATTGACGAGGAGTTCGACCTCGTCCGCGTCGCTGTACACCTCGACGATGATCGGGGCGCTTTCGTGGCCGGGCCAGGTCCAGCCGGCGATGGTGTCACTCCAGGCCCACCGGCTGCTCATGACGGTCTTGCCATGGTGCTGCGGCCGCTGAACCGCAAGGTAAGGCTGAGCGCGCAGGCCGAAAACGATCTCCCGGTAGTAGGAGACGGGAAGCCGGTGACCGGTGATGTCGATGTCCCCGCAATCGGCCAGCAGGTACGGATATGGTGCCATGAACGTGGGCCGCGGGGTATCCGGTGTGACGTACTGCGGCCGGCCGACACCGACCTCGCCCAGGTAGTCCCAGCCGGTCCAGGTGAAATCGCCGATGACATGGCTGTGCTGTTCGACCAGCCGCCAGTTGTTGTCGATGCGGGGCGGGAAGGTCTCGGTGCCCAGGATGATCCGGTTCGGGAACAGCGTGCGGTCGGTCGCGTAGCGGATCTCCGAGTAGTTCATCCCGGCCACGTCGAGCACACTGTAGGACTCGGCGGTGCGGGTGGTCACCAGGTCGGAGCCGGCGACAGCGTTCACGTCGAAGCCGCTGTCGGCCATCAGGGTGTTGATACCAGTGTCGTCGCCCTCCTGGACGCGCAGATCAGGCAGCAGGGCCAGGAGGTTGTTGATCCCGTTGGTGAGGAAGCGGGTGTCATCCAGCGCACGAACCTTCTCGGCGAGTCTGCGGCCCCATACGGCCCCGGTGGCTGCGCCGGTTTCGGGAATTTCGTTGCCGAGGGAGTAGAGGACGACGCTGGGATGGTTGTAGTCCTTGGCCACCATCGCCTCGATGTCGCGTTCCCACCATTCCGGGAAGTTGAGGCTGTAGTCGAACGGGCTCTTGCTCCAGGTCCACATGTCGAACGCCTCATCGACCACCAGCATGCCGAGGCGGTCGCAGGCGTCGAGCATCGCGGTGCTCATGGGGTGGTGCGACATGCGGATGGCGTTGAATCCGGCGTTCTTGAGCAGCCGCACGCGGCGCTCCTCGGCGTGGGCGAACGTCGCGGCCCCCAGCGGTCCGTTGTCGTGGTGCACGCACGCGCCGCGCAGCTTCACCGTCTCGCCGTTGATCCGCAACCCGTGCTCGGGGTCCAGGCGCAAGGAACGGATGCCGAAGGCGACCTCCATGGCGTCGATGTCCGTGATGGACACCGCGCACGTGTACAGCGCGGGCGAGTCCGGGCTCCACAGCGAGGGGTCGCGGACGTAGAGGCGCCGGCGAGCGATGGCCGGTTCGTGGGGTTGTACCGTGATCGGCGCGGTGTCGGACGCGACGACGGTTCCCGCGGCATCGCGGAGCTCGGTGACCAGCTCGACGGTGCTCAGGTCGTTGGAGTCGTTCTCGATCGTGGTCGCGACCTCCACGACCGCGCGTTCGGCATCGATGTCCGGGGCGGTGACGTGAACGCCGTCCGGGCTGATCCGGACGACCTCGCCGACGAGCAGCCAGGTGTCGCGGTAGATGCCCGCGCCGGAGTACCAGCGCGAGTCCTGGTGGGTGCGGCACTCCACCCGGATCTCGTTGTTCTCGCCGAAGCGCAGGAACCGGTCGGCGTCGACGAGGAACCGCGAGTATCCGTACGGGCGCTGCCCGGCGTAGTTCCCGTTGATGAACACGGTGGCGTCCCGGTAGACGCCCTCGAACTCCAGCATGATCCGCTTGCCCCGGTGCTCCTCGGGTACCAGGAACGTCTTGCGGTACTCGTACGCCCCACCAGGAAAATAGGCGGTCGCGGCGCCGTCCATGGTGGCGTCGCGGTCGCGGCTGATCATCGCGTCGTGCGGTACGATCACCGGCTCGAACGGGACCGCGGTTCCGGCCAGTTCGGCGAAAGGATTGACCTTCGGGCGGAACTGCCAGTTGTCGTTGAACGAGGTGCGGATCACGCAACTCCTCTGGGTGAGAGTTTCCTGAAGATCAGAAAGGCCGAATACTCGCGCCCGTCACGTGGACTTGGTGTGCTCGCGGCCGAAGGCGCGGATCTTGGCGAACATGTCCTCCAGCAGGAAGCGCACGTCGACCTCCTCGACAACCCTGATCGGGTGGTCCGAGCCGGGCAGGCAGGAGCCGTCCGCGCCGAAGCGGGGAGCGGGCCGCATGCGGAGGTTGCCGCTCTCGGGGTAGAGCATCAGCGCGATGGCGGGGGAATCGCCCAGCGAACGGGACTCGATCGGCCAGGGGTGGTAGGCGGCGTTCATCTCGTGCAACTGCTCGATCAGGTAGCGGGCCAGCGGGCCGGCGCCGCCGATCTTCTCCTCCAACTCGGCGTAGCTCACCGAGACCTTGGTGTAGACGTCCCTGGGCACCTGCCACACGGTGATGCCGGACCCGAACACCACGTTGGCGGCGTGCACGTCGTTGGAGAGGTTGAACTCGATCCCCCGGCCCTCGTCGTACCCGCGGTAGCCCGGGCCGTCGATCCAGATCACCACCACCGGCCGGCGTACGAGCTCGGGGTCCAGCAGGATCGCTGAGGCCATGTCGGTCAGCGGCCCGAGGAACGCCACGTAGAGCGGATCGCGCTCGCCCGCGAGCTTCGACGCCTCGATGATCAGCCGGGCGCCGGGCGAGTCCATGGCGGTGTGCTCGTCGGGCAGCGCCGTCGCCGCGCCGTTCGCCACGCTGACGGAGCCGGTCAGGCCGAGCAGATCGAGCAGGAGGTCGATCTCCTCGCGGGACTCCTCCATGCTGCGAGGCGTGCGCCGGGTGCCGAAGTGAGCCGGGATCAGCCCGCGTATGTCGAAAGTCGGTGACAGCAACCCGTGGACGATGGCGAACTGGTCGTCCGCCTCGTTCTTGGCGTCGCTGTTGATGATCACTCTGCGTTGGCGCACGACGGTCTCCCATGTGTCGATATGCGGTGAAGAAGGTCGGGGGAGTCCTCATCCCGCCGGTGTTCGCGTTCCGGTGCAGGCGGGACGTCAGCGGGGAGAAGCGGTGGAGCGTCGGACGACCAGGCTCGGAATGACCGAGAAGTGCACCGGTGACGTGCGACCTTCGATGCGCTCGAGCAGCAGCCGGCCGGCCATCCGGCCCATGACGACTCCGTCCTGGTTGACGGTGGTCAGCGCGATGTTGGGATGCGCGGCCGGCCTGGTGTTGTCGTAGCCGGCCACGGAGACGTCGTCCGGGACGGACAGGCCCGCCTCGTGCAGCGCGGCCAGCACGCCGAGGGCCGCCTCATCGGAACCGGCGAAGATCGCGGTGGGGCGCGGAGAGCGGCTCAGCAGCTCGCGGGCGCCGTCGTAGCCGCCTTCCTCCGAGTACGAGGTCGCGGCGACGGCGATCTCGTCGGCGAACCCGCGATCCCGCATCACCCGCTCGTAGGTCTCGGCCCTGATGCGCGGCATCTGGTCCGCCGCCCGTCCGTGCTCCTGCTGGAAGGTGATGTGCCCGATGCGACGGTGGCCGAGCGCGATCAGGTGGTCCACGACGAGCTCGGAGCCGACCCTGTCGTCGTCGACGATCAAGTCGTACGCCGGCGACCTGTCGTGGCGGCCCAGCACCACGGTGGGGATTTCGCGCGCCACCTGCTCAAGCTGGGTGCGGCCGACCAGTGGAGCGATCATGAGGATGCCGTCCACCTGCCGGTCTATCAGAGCCTCCAGGGCACGTTTCTCGGTCTTGTCGCGGGTGCCTCCCTGGATCATGATCGCCTGATAGTCGGACTCGGCGAGCTGATCCACCAGACCGGTCATGATCTCGGCGTAGAACGGGATCCCGATGTGCCGCATGAGCACGCCGATGGTGAACGCCCGCCCGCGCAGCGCCCGCGCGGCGGCCTGGGGGCGATAGCCGAGCTCGTCGATGGCCTGCTTGACGCGGTCTCGCATGGCATCGCTGACCCCGTAGTCGTTCCGGATGACCTTGGAGACCGCCGCTTTGGAGACCCCGGCGTGTTTCGCCACGTCAGAAATGGTTACTCTTCGTCGTCGCTCCGGCGCGACCATGGGCATTCCCTTCTCAAGCCGAGTCCTGCCGATCCTACGGCGCCGAGATCATCGCTGATGTAGACCGGTCTATGAAGACTAACGAATGATCCAGAACATACCTGCACGCACTAGTGGAGACGTCGTAGACCGGTACACATTTTTCCTTGACCTCTTCGCGACGTAACGGCTACGTTAACTCGCATTCGGAGCCCGCTACGGCTCCTGCCGACGATTTCGGCCGGACCGACATGTGATCGAGAGACGAATGCACACCTTCCCCGACGGCTTCCTCTGGGGCGCGGCGAGCGCCCCGCACCAGGTCGAGGGCAACAACGTCAACAGCGACTTCTGGGCGCAGGAGGCGCGCATGCCAGGGGCGGATCGCAGCGGCGATGCCCTCGACAGTTACCACCGATACACCGAGGACATCCGGCTCGTCGCGGAGTCGGGCCTGAACACCTACCGCTTCGGCATCGAGTGGGCGCGCATCGAGCCGGTCCCCGGGAGGGTGTCCCGCGCGGCGCTCGCGCACTACCGGCGCATGATCGACGCATGTCTCGCCGCGGGCGTCACCCCGTTCGTCACCATTCACCACTTCACCTCGCCGAGATGGTTCGCCGAGGAGGGTGGCCGGCGGGGAGAACGGGCCGTGGACCGCTTCCGTGCCTACGTCGAGGCGACCGCCTCGATCCTCGACGGCGTCGAGTGGGTGTGCACGATCAACGAGCCCAACATGCTCGCGATCATGGTGCGCGAGGCGGAGGCGACGCTCGACCTCGGCTCTGGCCTGGAGTGGCTGAGCCCCACGCTGGAGTCGGACACGCCCCGGCCGGTGAAGCCGGCTCCACCGGTGGGCATCGGACGCCGTCTCGTCGAGGCGCACCACGCGGCCCGGGAGGTGCTGCGGGAGCGCACGGACGCTCGGGTGGGATGGTCGGTCGCGAGCCGCGCGTTCGAGACCCGCCCCGACGCCCTCGGCATCGCCGTCCGGCACACCGCCGAGGTGCTGCCCGACGTCCCGATCGTCGTCACCGAGAACGGCATCGCGACCGGCGACGACTCCCGCCGCGTCGCCTACACCGACGTTCGGCCTCGTCGCCGTCGACCGGGAGACGTTCGAGCGCCGGCCCAAGCCGAGCCTCGCGTGGCTGGGCGGCGTCGCCCAAGCGAACACGCTCTGAGCAGCAGAAACTCAAACATCCAAAGAAAGGCGAGATGTCCGAAGCAATCGACCGGCGCCAACTCGTGCGACGGCACAACCCCGTGCTGACGTCCGCGCACCCCGCCGACGTCCTCACGGTCGGCAACGGTGACATCGCGCTCACGGTCGACATCTCCGGGCTGCAGACGTTCCCGTCCTTCCATGAGTTGGTCCCCGACCCGCACCGCGTCGTTCACGACGGGCTGTCCGGCCTGCCCGAGCAGCGCCCGCGCGTCTTCGACGCCGACGACTTCCAGATCCCCCTACGCACCCAGTCGACCTGGGGCTGGTACGAGACGCGCGCCGACCGGATGCTCCGGCTCGAGGACGCGACCACCCTGTACGAGACGTCCCGCGGCCCGGTGCCCTATCTCGACCGCATGGGCCTGCAACGTGCCGCCGACCCGATCGCCGACGAGTTCGTCACGGGCGCGTGGTACCACTTCAACCCCCGCCGCGCTCACCTCGGCCGCCTCGCTCTGGTCCGCCCCGGCGGGACGGGGCTCGACGATCCGGCCGCGCTGACCGACGTCCGCACCGAGCTCGACCTGTGGGCGGGAACGATCCAGGCCGAGTACGTCCTCGACGGCGAGCGCGTCCGCGTCACCACCGTCGCCGACCCGCGGGATCACTGCTTCGCCGTGCGGGTCGAGTCCGGCCTGCTGCCGCGCGGATGGGGCGTCGCCTGGGTGTTCGACGAACAGCCGGACGGCCTGGCCGCCTTCGAACGTCCGCTCGCGCAGGAGACGGTCTGGGACCAGCGGACGGAGCGCCACTGGCATGCACGGCGCACGGTGGAGGCGCTGACCTACAGCGTAGGCGTCCGCACCACCGGCAGCCTGCGTGAGGGAGCCGACTCGGTCGTCGCGCACACGGGCGCCACCGTTCTCGAGGTCGTGGTGACGCTGACGCCGGATCAGGGCCGGCAGCCGGACAAGGACGACTTCTCCGCAGTCAGCGCGTCCGCGCAGACCTGGTGGGAGGAGCACTGGAGCACCGGTGCCGCGGTCAGCCTCGCCGGGAGCACGGACGCGCGCGCCGCGGAACTGGAACGCCGCGTCGTTCTCTCGCAGTACCTCATGGCCGTCAACAGCGCCGGCGGCACGCCTCCTGCGGAGTCCGGTCTGACGTACAACACCTGGTCGGGCAAGTTCCACCTCGAGATGCACTGGTGGCATGCGGCGCATTTTCCGATGTGGGGGCGAGGGGCACTGCTCGAGCGCAGCCTGCGGTGGTATCACGGAGCCCTGGAGGCGGCGAAGGCGACCGCTCGCCGGCAGGGGTATCGCGGAGCCCGCTGGCCGAAGCAGACCGATCCGTCCGCGCGCGAGTCGCCGAGCAACATCGGCGTCTTCCTCCTGTGGCAGCAGCCGCACGTGATCTACCTGCTGGAGTTGCTGCGTGGCGAGGGGCGCGAGGAGTCGTTCCTGCGCGAGCACTACCCGCTCGTCGAGGCGACCGCCGACTTCATGGCCGACTTCGCCGAGGAACGCGACGGATCCTTCAGACTGCCGCCTCCGCTCATCCCCGCGCAGGAAAGCTACCTCCTCGACCGGGCGACGAACACCGATCCGACCTTCGAGCTGGCGTACTGGTCCTGGGCACTCGGCGTGGCGAACGAGTGGAGAACCCGGCTCGGTCTCGAACCGCGCCAGGAGTGGGACCGGGTGGCGCGGAACATGAGCCGGCCCGCATTGCTCCCCGACGGCACGTACGCCGCCATCGCGACGCCCCCGCTGCTCATCCGAAAGGATCATCCGTCCATGCTCATGGCGTTGGGGTGGCTGCCGGATACCGACCTCGTGGACCCGGCCACGATGTCCGCGACGCTCGACGCCGTATGGGAACGCTGGGACCTGCAGTCCAGCTGGGGCTGGGACTACCCCGTCATGGCGATGACCGCGGCCCGACTCGGCGATGTCGGCCGTGCGATCGACGCCCTCCTGCTCCCTTCGCCCAAGAACGTGTTCCTCCCCAACGGACACAATCCGCAGATGCCGGGATTCCTCACGATTTATCTCCCTGCGAACGGAGGACTGCTGGCCGCGATGGCGCACCTCGCTACAGCGGTGGACCAGGGGGCAGAGCTTCCCGACGGCTGGATTCTCACGTCAGAAGGACTGGGCGCGTTTCCCCGCCCCAGCGTCCTGAGCGGCTCTTCATGGACACGGAAGGAGAACGGTCGGCCGGCAGCCGACTGACAGGGCCAGAACCGTTGTACGGCGTCCACCGAAAAGCCCCGGGGCGGGCATAGACAGAGTGGCCGCCTCCCCCCATCCAAGGCTTCCAGAGGCGAGAACCATGGGTACGAAATCCACAGCACGCGGCGCCCGTCGCCGCACCATCATCGCGACCGCAGGATCATTGGCGATCGTCGGGGCACTTGCTCTGGCAGGCTGTTCGTCATCCGGCGAATCCAACACCGGGGACGCCGGACTGACTTTCATGAACCAGTCTCGCGGGCAAGAGGCCGCGCTCACCCAGCTCGCGCAGCAGTACACCAAGAAGACCGGCGTCAAGATCACTGTCGACACGCCCGGTCCGGTCGACTACCTGCCCAAGCTGCAGGCGAAGGCGCAGTCCAGATCCATGCCCGACATCTATTCGTCGTTCGACGCGTCCCAGATGGCGCCGTTCTACAAGGCCGGCTGGGCGATGGACCTTTCTGCCGAGTTGAATGCCGGTTGGAGCAAGAACTTCAGCCCCGCCGTGCTCAAGATGTCGACGTTCCAGGAAGGCAACAACCTCGGGGTCAAGCCCGGCGTCTACTCGGTGCACTGGGAGACGCAGACGTACGGCTTCCTCATCAACCCGGCGCTGACCGGAATATCGGCGAAAAAGCCGCCCGCGACGACGGCAGAATTCATCGATGCGCTCGCCGCGAAGGGAGCGAAATTCTCCATCGCGGCCTCGCAGACGCCGAACATCATCCAGGCCCTCGCCTCGAACTGGCTGACGGACGCCGAGATCGAAGCGACCTTCAACGGGAAAGCGAGCTGGAAACAGGACGGTTGGCGCAACGCCTTCCAATTCCTGGTCGACCTGAAAAAGGCCGGCGTCCTCGCCGACAACTCCATCCCCGGTGGCCAGGACGACCACCCGAACGTGGAGTCGTCCTTCTTCACCAAGTCGATGGGTGCCATCTTCGACGCCGCCCCCGGCATCGCGGTCGGCCACAGGACGAACCCGGAATTCGAGGACTACTTCTCCACCGGGGTCCCCAAGGCTCCCGGAAGCGTCCACGACCCACGCTCGCCGGGTGTCCCCGGGAAGGGCGCGGTGATCAACCCGAGGGGCAAGCATTCCGACAAGGCGCTCGCGTTCGTGAAGTGGCTGACCGAGCCCGAGCAGCAGGCGGTGTTCGCCAAGACCGCTCGCATTCTCCCCAGCAACCCGAAACTCCTCGCCGGCGCGGACATCCCCGACCAGCTCACGGGGTTCGCCGCCGGAGTGAAGGGCATGCAAGTCATGTCGACGACCTTCACACCTGACGTGATCACCGCGATCAGAGCGGAGTCTCAGCGCTTGGTGCTGGGCGAGGCGACGGTGGACGAGGTGCTCACCAACATCCAGGCGGCGCAGGACCGTACGTCATGACGGCGCAGCACCTCGCGATTCCCGTGCGGCGTCCACCTCGGGCGCCGCGCGGGAGGCGCACCCTTCGGCGCAACCTGATCGGCTGGTTGTTCCTGGCGCCGGCCATCGCGCTCATCGGGATCTTCACGATCACGCCGTTCGCGCAGGCGATCCTGCTGAGCTTCCAGTCCTGGGACGGCGTCAGCCCCGACACCCCCTGGGTGGGGCTGGCCAACTACGACTTCGTCGCCTCCGACCCGGTCTTCTGGGCGTCCATGCGCAACGTCCTGTTCTTCGGTGTCGTCGGTTTCGTCGTCGGCAACGGAGTCGCCTTGGGCATGGCGCTGGCCGTCAACAACATCACTCGCGGCAAGACGTTCTTCCGCACTGTCTTCTACCTGCCGGGCGTGTTGTCGGTGGTCGTCGTCGGTCTGCTGTTCTCGTTCATCCTGGCCCCTGGATCCGGCGTCCTCAATCGGCTGCTCAGCCTGGCGGGGTTGGGCACGCTCCAGCAGAACTGGCTTGGCGAGCCGGCCGTCGCGCTGCCCGTCGTGGCGGCGGTGTTCGTCTGGTTCCACTGGGGGTTCGGCTTCCTGCTCTTCCTCGCGGGGCTGCAGGACGTGCCGAAGGAACTGTACGAGGCCGCCGAACTCGACGGCGCGAACCGCTGGTCGAAGTTTCGGTACGTCACCTGGCCGCAGCTGGCTCCGGTCACGTCGATCGTGAGCCTGCTCACGCTGCTCGCCGCGCTCCAGATCTTCGGGACCGTGCAGGTGCTGACCAACGGCGGACCAGGCCACCACACGATGGTGCCGACCCTCGCGATCTACAACGAGGCGTTCGTCAACTGGCGTTACGGCAGCGCCGCGGCCATGTCGGTCATCTTCGGCGGCGCCCTCGTGCTGCTGTCCGTGCTCCAGCTCACGATCACCAGGCGGAGGTCCCGCATATGAGCAGCCGGGCGACAGGAAGGGTGCCCCTGCACAGGGTCGGCCTGTACGGACTGCTGGGTGTCGCCGCGCTGATCGCGCTGTTCCCCCTGCTGTGGATGCTGTCCGGATCTCTGCAGAGCCTCACGGAGCTGCTCTCGAACAAGAGCTTCCTGCCCGCCGACCCGCAGTGGCACAACTACGTGACCGCATGGGTCCAAGGCGAACTCGGCATCTACCTGCGAAACAGCGTGATCTACACGGGATCCGCCGTCATCGGCATCCTGCTGGTGTCCAGCCTCGCCGGGTACGCGCTCGCGCGGCTCGACTTCGCGGGCAAGGGCGTGTTCACGCTCGTCATCCTCGCCGTGATGATCATCCCCGCGCCCGCCATGTTCCTCGCGCAGTACAAGCTGCTCATCTCACTCAACCTGACGAACAATCCCGTCGGCTACGTGCTGATCCTGATCACCTCGGGCATCCCGATGTCGACGCTCATCATGCGCAGCTTCTTCGTCAGCCAGCCCCGCGCTGTGGAGGAGGCGGCCGCGCTGGACGGCGCCGGCCCGCTGCGCATCTTCTGGAACGTGATCCTCCCGCTGGCGCGGCCCGGCCTCGCCGCCGTGGCGGTCATTCAGGGGCTGGGAGCGTGGAACGAGTACCTCATGGCGCTCGTCCTGTTCGAGGACAACTCCCTCATGCCCGTCCAGCGCGGCCTGACCGCCTTCACCTCCGCCGAGACGCCACAGCAGCAGATCCTCCTGGCCGCGACCACCATCTCGATCGTGCCGGTCGTGATCTTCTATCTGATGGCGCAACGTCACATCGTGAAGGGCATCGGCGCGGGCGCGATCAAGTAGGCAGGCCCGCGCCGATTCGGCGGCGCGTTGGCCGGCCTCCCCAAGGTGGTGGTCTTGCCGGCGCCGTGCGGGCCGAGGATTTCGCCGGGACGTTGTAGCGGATCAGGCGCCCGCCCTGCAGCCGGCGGCGTCGTGAGCGCACCCCGAACCAGCAGATGTTCCTGCCCCAGGCGGCGGCTCTCGCATCAAGGGTCCGTCAGAACGATCCAATGCCCTCCGCGCGAGATGAACGTCGGCACCCACACCTCAACCACCACCCTGCGAGTTTCGATGCGTACATATGGCAACCCGGTCATCGGCGGGTTCTTCCCCGACCCCAGCGTGTGCCGAGTAGGCGATGACTACTACCTGGTGTGCTCCAGCTTCGAATATTTCCCAGGCGTACCGATCTTTCACAGTCGTGACCTGGTGCACTGGGAGCAACTCGGCAACGTCCTGGACCGGCCCTCACAGCTACGGCTGCCGCCGAGCATCCCGGCCTCGCGTGGCGTCTACGCGCCCACCATTCGCCACCATGGCGGCCGGTTCTACGTGATCACTACGTTGGTCGGCGCCGGTGGCACCTTTCTCGTCTCCAGTGACCGTCCCGAGGGCCCGTGGTCGGATCCGGTGTGGATCGACCTGCCCGGCATCGACCCGGATCTGGCTTGGGACGAGGACGGAGAGTGCTGGTGCGCCGTCTCCGGCGTCAACGTGGCGCGCATCGACCCCGAGCGCGGCACAGTGCTGGAGGGCCCCTACCTGGCCTGGCCGGGCACCGGTCTGCAGTTCCCGGAGGCGCCGCACCTCTACCACATCGGCGACTGGTGGTACCTGCTGATCGCCGAGGGCGGCACTGCGCGCGGCCACTGCGTATCCGTGGCCCGCGCCCGCTCACCGCGCGGCCCGTACGAGAGCGCGCCCGGCAACCCCATCCTGACCCACCGCAGCACCAACCGGCCGATCCAGAGCACCGGCCACGCCGATCTCGTCCAGGCGGCCGACGGCACCTGGTGGATGCTGCTGCTCGGTACCCGCCCGCGCGGGGCCACCCCCGGCTTCCACGTGCTGGGCCGCGAGACCTTCCTCGTCCCGGTGACCTGGCAGGACGGCTGGCCCGTCACCGGGCCGGCGGAGGAGCAACACCCCGCCCCCTCCATCCGGCATCCCCTGCCCGAGCCCGCATCCCGGGACGACTTCGACGGACCATCCCTGGCACCCTGCTGGATCTCACCCCGCACCCGCCCCCACACCTCGTGGTCCCTGACCGAACGCCCCGGCTGGCTGACCCTGCACGCGACCGGCCCCACTCTGGACCGCCCCGGCCACACCTTCATCGGCCGCCGCCAGCAGCACCACGACTGCCGCATCCAGGCCCGGCTGGACCCCGGCACGGCCACCGCCGGCCTGTCCATTCGCCTCGACGAGGCCCACCACTACGACCTGGAGGTGAGCAGCGGGCACGTACGCGTGATCGCCCGAATCGGCCCGCTGCGCCAGCAGGTGGCCGGCCGCGCGCTACCGCCCGGCCCAGTGACCCTGGCCGTCGACATCCGAACGCACCACATCCTGCCTCCATCCCTGACCGGTACCGGCCAGCTCACCGACGAGCCCCTGGGCGTGTTCTCCACCGGACCCGACACCATCACCCTGTCCGCAGAGGGCGAACCGCTGGCCGAACTGGACGGCCGCTACCTGTCCACGGAGGTCGCCACCGGCTTCACCGGCCGCGTCATCGGCATGTACGCCATCGAGGGCTCCGCCGCATTCGACTGGTTCTCCTACGAGGGGGTCGAGCAGGAACCGCTCATCGCCGCGCAGTAGCGACGCGTTGATGGTCTCGGTGAACTTTGAGGGCACCTCGACAGGTTGGCCGGACTTGGTGGCCTTATCCCAGGCGGTCTTGAGAGCGGGATCCGCAGTGGCGCCTGACGGAGCCGCCGAGGTGGAGGTCGGGGAGGGGGATGGCGTGGACCCTGGGCGGTTGCGGGCGCGCTCATCAGCGAGAGCGGCAGGGCCAGAGCCGCCACCAGGGCAGCACGGCGGCGCATTCGGATGGGTAAGCCGGATGATGATCGGCGTGTGTTCACTCACTACCTTTCGAACGAATATGGGAAAACGGGTGATCATCACATAAGACGCAACTAGAGCATGTCCCGTGATCATGTGATGGCGGTGGGCAGGAGGTCCCCGCCAGCAAGGTCACCGACTTTGCCGGGGAGGCGGCGGTGCCGCCGTGTTGCGCGATTACGGGGGCGGAAGCCGTAGCTGCACGGTTCGGGATAACACCAAGGAAACATGTCCCGCCCTAGAACTGTGGCTCGACATCTGATTTTTCGGACTTCCACAGAGGGAGACTTCATGGTTTCGCGTCGAGCGGCAGTAGCTCGCGTCGCCTCGGTGGCGTGCGCGGCGCTGGCCCTGAGTGTGGCCGCGCCCGCGACCGCCTCGATATCTGCCGACCCCATCAAGGTCGGGGATGTGCAGAAGGCGATGGAAGACTTGGTGAAGACGGGCTCTGTGGTGGGCGCCATCGGCGAGGTGTATGTGGACGGCAAGCGGGTCGGGAAGGGATCGGCCGGGTCCCGCTTGCTCGACGGCAAGGGTGGCGCGATCCCGTCTACCGCCCGCTACCGGATCGGCTCGCAGACCAAGGGCATGACCGCCACCGTGGTGCTGCAGCTGGTCAAGGAGGGCAAGCTGAGCCTGGATGACAAACTCAGCGCGGTCCTGCCGGAGGTGGCGGACAAGGACCTGGTGGAGCGGGCCGACGAGATCACGGTACGCAACCTGATCCAGCTGACCTCGGGCATCCCCGACTACATCGGCGCGGACGTGAATCCCCTGGACCCCACGCGCAACTATCGCCCGACCGACCTGCTGGCGGCCTCGCGCAAGAACCCCCGGCCCGTGGAGATCGGGACCTTCAACTACTCCAACACCAACTACATCCTGCTCGGCATGATCATCGAGAAACTGGCTGGGAGGTCACTGGCGGCTGAATTCAACCGCAGGCTCTTCGCCCCGCTCGGAATGCGCGATACCTACCTGCCCATGAAGGCTTCGGTGGGCATCAAGGGCCCGCACGGGCACGGTTACGCCCCAGACGAGACGGGCAAGCTGCACGATGTCGACAAGCTCAACGTCACCACCATGCTCGGCGCCGGCGGCGTGGTCTCCACCGCGCGCGACATGAGCGCCTTCCAGCGCGCCTTCCGCCAGGGCAGACTCCTGCCGGAGTCACTGCGCAAAGTGATCACCGATCCGGCGCCTGGCATGCCGCCGCTGCCTTCGGGCGGCCCGTGCGCCGGCAAGCCCGAGTTCGCCTCAGGAGGCGGGGGCAGCGCCCCCGGCTTCACCGCCGCGACCTACACCTCCTCCGACGGCCGCCTGCAGTTCGCCGTGTCCGTGACGGTGGCCATGGACGATGCCGAGCGCATGACCACGCCGCAACGCATCACCAACGCTCTCAAATCGGTGTTCTGCCCGGCGACATAAAGCGTGTCCTGTTCTCACGTGACGGGGTCCCGGAGCCAGATCCGGATCGAGGCGACATCGATGGCGCCCTGGTAGATGCGCTCTCGCTTGTCGAAGCGGGTGGCCACGGCCCGATGCTGGCGGAGCTTGTTGACGCAGCGCTCGACGGTGTTGCGTTCCTTGTACCGCTCAGCGTCGAAGTTGGGCGGGCAGCCTCCGGCCGAGCCCCACTTGAGGCGGTTGGCCTTTTGATCCTCCTTGCCAGGGATGACCGCCTGAATACCGTGTCTGCGCAGGTAGGCGCGATTTCCCCGAGAGGAGTACCCCTTGTCGCCCGTCGCGCGGGCGGGCCGCTTGCGCGGCCTGCCCAGCCCGCGCCGCCGGATGCGGATGGACTCCATCAGGGGGATGAAGCGGGGCGAGTCGCCGTGCTGGCCGGGGCATGCCGCGCCCCGGCCGCGTGCTGGTGGGCGCGCACCACTGTGGAGTCGGCGCTGACCGTCCAGTCCTCGCCCTCGGCCTCATCGCACCCCGCCCGCAACTCATCGAGGATCCGTGCCCAGGTCCCATCCAGTGACCAGCGGCGATGCCGGTTGTCGGCCGTCTTCCACGCCCCGTAGCAGGGCGGCAGGTCCCGCCACGGGGTGCCCGTCCGCGTTCGGTGGAAGATCCCGTTGATCACTGTCCGGTGGTCGTTCCACCGCGCGCCCCAGCCCGTGCTCACCGGCAGTAGCGGCTCCAGCCGTGCCCACTCCTCATCGGTCAGATCATGACGTTTCCGACGTTCCTCGTCCACGCTAATGATCTACACCAAACCGGCGCCAAAGATCACGGGACACGCCCTAGAAGTAAAGATCGTTTCCTGTAGCAGGAAAGGGATGATCCGTGACGAAGAGGGCGACGGTGAACCTCCAGGTTGCAGTGGTCGTCGTCGTGTGCCCTGTCCGTACGTTCATCCGCCTTGAGGTGCGGTGGACCACGCTGAAGAAGCGACGGCGCAGCAGTCGGGGTGGCTACGGTTCGGGCGGTTTCACCGATGATGGTGGCCGCGCCGAGCACTCCGCAGCCCGGGATGGCTAGCAGCCGCGAGGCCCGCGTGGCCGGGAGCACGCACACCCGGTCACCCGGCACCGCCTCGCGCCAGCCGGCCCAAGCGGTTGGGAGACCCTCAAGCAGGAAGGCATAGATCCGTCCCCTGCACAGGCATCCACTACGTGGGCCGATTCCTGCGTTCGCAAGCCGACGCGCTGCTGGCCTGCGACTTCATCGAGACTGTCACCCTCAACGGGCAGCGCCAGTACATCCTGGCGGGTCATCGAGCATGCCGGCAGGCGTGTTCGCGTGCTGGGCGCCAGCGCCCACCCGACCGCGGCCTGGGGCCGGACAAAGTCCGGCGTGTCTCGCATCTTCAGTTGCGATCAACCGCGAACGTTGATCATGTATCAGACACCCCCAAGCATACGGAAGGATGAAATCACGTTCACCGGCCTGACCAACTGTTTTGCGAGGAGTGGCAGGATGTTCCAGAAGTTGACCGACCGGGCGCGGCGTGTTGTCGTCCTGTCCCAGGACGAGGCCAGAATGCTCGACCACGACTACATCGGTACCGAGCATCTTCTCCTCGGTTTGATCCGGGAAGGTGAGGGCGTGGGTGCCACGGTTCTCAAGAACCTGGCCTTGAGCCTTGAAGACGTGCGCCGGCAGGTTGAGGAGAGCCAGGGCCGAGGCCAGTCCATTGCATCGGGATACCTTCCGTTCACCCCGTCGGCCAGCGAAGCCCTCGAGTCGTCGAACCAGGAGTCCTTGCAGCGCGGCCTCGACTACATCGGCACCGAGCACCTCCTGCTCGGGCTCGTCCGCGATGGTGCGAGTGCGGCGGCCCAGGTGCTGGTCAAGCTCGGGGTCGACCTCGACCGTGTCGGGCAGGCCACAGACGAACTCGTTCAGCAACACGTGGCCAAATAGGCGCTCGGAAGTGATCAGAGGTTCGCAGGTGTGAGGCGCCGCAGCATGCGATGCCTCGGGCGGCCCGGCTGACTGAACTGCGCTGGTGAGCGTGGGTGTCACCCTGGGGTTAACTCCGACCTTAGGTCAGGGTGCACGCTGAACGGATGACCAACTTGAACTCCTGGACCGGCATGGCGCCGGTCGATGACACCGCGCTGGCCGTGACCGACACGGGCGTTCGGGTTGGCCTGGACAGCCGTCTGGACTGGTACTCCAGTGACATTTCGCGATCATGGCTCGTATCTGCGTTGGTAGTGGCAGCGTCGGGCGAGATCTTGTGGCCGAGGCGGGCCAGTTCACCGTGGATACGCCGGTGCCCTCACCTCGGGTTCCCCGCGCCATGCGCACGATAAGGGCCTTGCCCGCAGCCGCGGTGGAGGGCCGTCCGAGACGGCGACGGTCGCTGTAGTCCCACCAACTCGCCCTGGAATCTCCGGTGCTCCCACGTTGGGTTCTCCCGGGCCATCCGAACGATCAGTGCCTTGATCGGCTGGCGGGTGCGGGGCCGCCCTTGGCGCCGTCTGTCGGTGAAGGTCCATTTACGCGCTACGAGGTTGCGGTGCCGGCGCAGGATCGTCGCTGGGGTGACCGGGAATACTTCCGCCCACTGGCGGCGGAGTACCAGCCGAGACAATGCCGTGAGCCAGAGCCGGTCGGTGTGATCCCGCTGCGGCCGCTCTGATCCTGCGGCAAAACTCCAGCTCACAGCACACAACCGTGTTTCCGAGCGGGACACGATCACGTTCATCGGGCCCAAGCTTCGCATGATCAAGTCCGGGGCCGAGAACGTCTATCCGGCGGAGGTGGAACGGGCGCTCAAGTCGCATCCCGCGGTGGCCGACGCCGCGGTGATCGGCGTCCCGGACCCGACCTGGCACCAGGCGGTCAAGGCCGTGGTGGCGCTCAATCCGGACGCCGCCGCCACCGCCGACGAGCTGATCGAGCACGTCAGGACGCAGGTGGCGTCGTACAAGAAGCCGAGGGACGTGGCGTTCGTGGACGAGGTCCCCAAGCGCGGGTTCACCCCGGACTGCGACGCGCTGGCCGCCACCCACGGTGGGGGGAACTATCCCGGCTGTAGGTGTACGGGGCCCGCGTGATGCGCGCCCTGATACCAGCCGCGCCTGGTGATGGCAGGTGCGGCTGGGCATGACGGCACCCGGTGGCGCCGTTTCGAGGCCAGGCGCCGGTAAGCGGTGAGCGGCCGCGATGAGCCGGCGCCGTTGGGCGCGGCAGGCGACCCCCGGGCGGCCGACGCCGATGCGCACGGTGACGCGGGCGGGCGGCGGGCGGGCGGCGGCGTAGCCGGACCTTCGGCGCGACATACATCCGACCTCCGTCCCGCGCGCATGTGGTTCACCACCATCCAGAGCCGCCAGATCTTGACCTACATCCGATGTTTCCTCTACGTTACCGGGCATCTCGAAGTTGCGAAAGCTTTCGCAACTCCCTTCGCTTGAGGTATGGAGTGCCGTATGCCCTCCCCCCGCCGTTCGCTCGCCACCCTCGCACTGACCACCGGTCTCATCGCCTCGACGTCAGCCTGCGGAGGTTCCTCATCGGCCGCCGACGACGATCTGCTCGAGGTCTGGAACCGGGCCTCGCCCGCGTCCGCCGAGGTGACCAAGAAGGTGCTGGCCGCGTTCACCGCCAAGACCGGCATCAAGACCAAGTACGTGCCGGTCCTCGACAACTGGGACGGCAAAGTGCAGGAGGCCGTCGCCGCGCGCAACCTGCCCGACATCATCATCAACGACTCAGGCATGCTCGGGACGAACGTCAGCCAAGGGCTGATCGGCCCGGTGGACCGTAACCAGATCGCGGGCCAGGGCGAGCTGCACGAACGCGCGTGGGAGCAGGCCAAGGGGCACGACGGCAAGTACTACGCGGTGCCGTACACCGTGCAGACCGTCGCCACGCTCATCAGGAAGGACTGGCGGGAGAAGGTCGGCGCCGAGGTCCCGAAGACGTGGGAGGACCTGGTCGCCCTGGCCAAGGCGTTCCAGGAGAAGGACCCGGACGGCAACGGCAAGGCCGACACGTACGGGATGGTCGTCCCGGCCTCCACCGAGCGCGGGTACGCGTCCTGGTGGGCCTCCACCTACATCTGGCAGGGCGGCGGGGAGTTCCTGACCGAGTCGGGCGGCAGGTTCACGCCTGCCATCGACCAGCCGAAGTCCGTCGAAGCCGTCAAGTGGCTGCAGAACCTCTTCTGCAAGGACAAGCTCGTCATCCCCGGCGCGCTCACCCTGGTCACCAAGGACGCCCACCCGTTCTTCGAGACCGGCAAGGCCGGCATCTACCTGACCGGCCCGTACCTGTTCGGCCGGTTCGACAAGAGCCTGGGCAAGGACAAGTACGAGGTGATCCCCTCGCCGGCCGGCCCGGCAGGGGCGACCTCGATGGCCGAGGGCGAGAACGTCTACCTGATGGCCGGCTCCAAGCTCCAGGACCAGCAGAAGAAGCTGGCCGAGTACCTCATTACGCCTGAGGCGCAGAAGATCGGCATGGCGGGCAACTCCGACGGTGCGATCGTCAAGCTGCCCGTGAACAAGAGCGTGGACGTGTTCACCGAACGCCAGGACGACCGTTGGACGGCCATCAAGGAGATCTACGAGAAGGACGGCAAGTACTTCCCGAACGTGCCGAACTGGCAACCGTTCCGGCAGAAGTCGGCCGAGACGCTCAACAAGGTCTTCGCCGACTGCGGCACCGACGTGCAGGCGGCGCTGACCGAGCTGGCCGGGGGCTTCAAGACCGAGTTGGCCACCCAGAAGGTCGGCTGATGACGCTCACCACGGAGCGCGCCGCCGTCGCCCCGGCGGGCCGGACCGGAACAGCGCGCAGGCGGAACGCGGCCCTGGTGCCGTGGCTCTTCCTGGCGCCCGCGCTGATCCTCTTCCTCTACTTCAAGTACATCCCAATGGCCGAGGGCATGTGGCTGAGCTTCTTCAAGGTGCAGCCGTTCCTCGGCAATGAGTGGCTGGGGCTGGAGAACTATCGCCGGGTCTTCGCCGAGGAGGCCTTCCGCGACGCCACCGCCCACACCCTGGTGTACGCGGTGGGCCAGACCGGCGGCTCGATCCTCCTCGGGTTCATGCTCGCGCTGCTGCTGGAGGGCAAGGCCAGGACGTTGTGGTTCGTCCGTACGGCGGCCTTCCTGCCGGTAGTCACGGCGACCGCGGTGGTGGCGGAAGTGTGGCGGTTGCTGTACTTCCCCGGCGAGGAGGGCATGCTCAACACCCTGCTCGGCTGGTTCGGCAGTGACACCCAGAAGTTCCTGGACGACCCGAACGGCGCTCTGGGCTGGGTGATCCTGGTCGGGATCTGGAAGGGCGCGCCGTACGACATGATGATCATCCTGGCCGGGTTGGCGGGGATCGACCGGCAGCTCTACCAGGCGGCCGCGATCGACGGCGCGGGCCTGCTGCAACGGATCAGGTACGTCACGATCCCCGCGCTCCGGCCGGTCGTGACGATCCTCATCATCCTGGCCTGCGTCCGCAGCCTGCGCGTGTTCACCGAGATCTACGTGCTCACCGGCGGCGGTCCGGCGGGCGCCACCGACGTGATCATGACGCGGATCTTCGCCACCGGCTTCCGTACGGGCGACATGGGCTTCGCCACCGCCGCCTCGGTGGTGCTGTTCGTGGCGACGCTGCTGCTCACGGCCGCGGTCACGCTCTACCGCAGGCGGAAGGAGCTCAATGTCTGAGACCACGCTCGCCCAGGTGAGGGAGCTCGATGTTTGACACCACGCTCGGCTGGGCCTGGGGGCGCAAGCACCCTCTGGCGTCCGCGGCCCGGATCCTCATCTACGCCGTCGTGCTCGTCGTCTTCTGCGGGCCGCTGCTGGCGATCTTCACGGGGGCGTTCGACCGGAGCAACGACCCCAGCCGGATGTCGTTGTTCCCGTCGAACCCGACGCTGGTGAACTTCGAGGTGGCGGCTGATCAGGGTCTGTGGCGGTTCTTCATGAACTCGCTGTTCATCACCGGCGGCGGGCTGCTGCTGCAGGTGACGGTGAGCGTTTTCGCCGGGTACGCGCTGGCTCGGAAGAGGTTTCGCGGGCAGGCGTTCGTGCTGGTGGCCATCCTGGCCACGATGATGATCTCCGATGAGGTCATCGCGATCCCGCTGTCGCTGGTGCTGAACGATCTGCCGCTGCTGGGCGTCTCGCTCAGGGGGTCGCTACTGGGCATGATCGTGCCGCTGGGCGCGTGGGGGTTCTCGATCTTCGTGATCAGCGAGTTCATGAAGGAGATCCCGGCCGAACTGGAGGAGGCCGCCCGCGTTGACGGCGCCGGTGAGCTGCGTATCTTCCTGCAGGTCATCCTGCCGTTGTGCCGTCCGGCGCTCGGCGTGATCACGATCTTCGGCTTCAACATGGTCTGGGACCAGTACCTGCTGCCGCTGATCGTGGCCGAGACCCCGGACAACTACCCGATCGGGGTGGGGTTGTCGATGTTGCGCACCAATCCGGAGATCGGGCCCGGCCCGCTGCTCGCCGGGGCGCTCGTCGCCATGTTGCCCAGCTTGATCGTCTATCTGGCCTTCCAACGTACGTTCCTGTCCGGCCTGGTGGCCGGGGCTGTGAAGGGATAGCTCATGACTCACGATCTCAGCCGCCGCACCCTGCTGGCGGCAGGCGGCGCACTCGCGCTGACCGGCATGGCCGGGGCGCCGTCCGCCTACGCCGAGGCCGGCTCCTGGCCCTCGACGCTCGTGTACCGCAGGCACGGCAGGCTCGTCTACGCCGAGGACGCCGAGCGCAACCGCGTCCCCGACTTCAGCCACGCCGGTTACCGCAACGGCGAGCGGCCGCTCCCGCACCTGCGCGTGGTCAAGACGATCAGGCCGATCGAGGGCGACAACACGGCCCACATCCAGGCCGCGCTGGACGAGATCGCGGCGCTGCCTGAGCACCGGCGCGGGGCGCTGCTGCTCCTGCCGGGCCGCTACCCGGTGTCCGGGACGATCTACGTGCGCTCCAGCAGGACCGTGTTGCGTGGTTCGGGAGACGGCGAGGATCCGGCGGAGAACTCGGTCATCATGGCCACGGCCGCGGGAGCGGCGAACCGCACCGTGATCGTCGCGGGCGGCGAGGGGCCGGTGAACTGGTCGGCCTGGCGGGGCGAAGTGCCGGGCACCCGTACCGATATCGTCTCCGGCTTCGTCCAGGTGGGCGAGCGTTCGTTCGAGGTCGCCGACGCCCGCGGGCTGCGGCCCGGCGACAACGTCATCATCTTCCATCCCTGCTCGGAGGGGTGGCTGAAGGCCATCGACTACGGGGGGCACGACACCGGCCGGCCGTGGAACGTGGATGAGGAGCCCATCCTCTACAACCGCTACATCACCGACATCCGGGGCAATCAGGTGACCGTCGACGCGCCGGTCTACAACCACCTGGACCGGTCGTTGTCTCAGTCGTACCTCTACAAGACCGACCGGGCCGGCGTGGTCACCCAGGTGGGCGTCGAGCGGCTGCGGGTGGACGTCGAGTTCACCGGCGACCCGTTCGTGGACAAGTCGGCGGTGCAGAACGCCATCCGCGTCTTCCGCGCCGAGGACGCCTGGATCCGCGACTGCACGGCACTGCGGTTCTGGCAGGTCGGGATGGAGGCGTGGGAAGCCACCCGGGTAACGGTCGACAACTGCCGCGCGCTGGAGCCGACCGGTGCGACCTCCGCGGGCGGGAACCGCTACAACTTCTGTGCCCACCCGTTCGCCCAGCTCGTGCTCTTCAAGGACTGCCACGCCACGAAGGCCAGGCACGCGTTCATCTGCAACGGCGCCGCCTCGAACTCGGGGATCGTCTTCCTGCGCGGAACCTCCGAGGAGACCTACAACACCAGCGAGGGTCATCGGCGCTGGAACACGGGCCTGCTCTTCGACGGCCACCGCGAGGTCAACCCGCATCGCACGCTGACGCTCGGCCTGTACAACCGAGGCTGGTGGGGTACGTCGCACGGCTGGTCGGCGGCCCATTCCGTGGCCTGGGGGTGCGACATGTCCGGGACCCAGATCGTCGTGCAGAAGCCGCCCACCGCACAGAACTACGTCGTCGGCGCCAGGAACGCCGTGGTGAACGCCAACGGTCCGTTCGCGCAGCCGATCGGCCACGTCGAGGGCGTCGGCGAGGCCGACCTGCAGATCCCGTCGCTGTACGCGGCCCAACTCCACGAAAGAGGTTTCCGCCATGTCTAGGACCGACACCTTCAGGGAGCGGCGTTTCGGGTTGTTCGTCCATTGGGGGTTGTACGCGCTGGCCGCCCGGCACGAATGGGTCAAGCAGCGCGAGCGGCTCTCCGACGAGCATTACCAGCGCTATTTCGAGCACTTCGACCCCGACCTGTACGACCCGGAGGCCTGGGCGGAGGCGGCCGACCGGGCCGGGATGCGGTACACGGTGCTGACCGCCAAGCACCATGACGGGTTCTGCCTGTGGGACTCCGAGCTGACCGACTACTGCGTCAGCGGCACGCCGTACGGCAAGGATCTGATCGGGCCGTTCGTGGAGGCGTTCCGGAGGAGGGGGCTGGGCGTCGGGTTCTACTACTCGCTGCTGGACTGGCATCACCCGGACTTCCCCATCGACGGGCTGCACCCCGCGTACGTCGAGGGCGGGAACCTCCCCGAACGCGATGTCACGAAATATGCCGACTACCTGCACGGTCAGGTCGACGAACTGCTGACCCGCTACGGCCCCATCGACACGCTGTGGTTCGACTTCTCCTACAGCAAGCGGATCAGGCAGGGCAAGCCGGTGTACGGCGGCAAGGGCAAGGCCGAGTGGCGCTCGGCGGAGCTCATCGAGAAGATCCGCGGCCTCCAGCCGGACATCCTGCTCAACGACCGGCTGGAACTGCCGGGCGACTTCACCACACCCGAGGCATACCAGCCGACCGGCCCCATCGGGGCGGTCTGGGAGGCGTGCCAGACCCTCAACGGGAGCTGGGGCTACTACCGGGACAACCACACCTGGAAGTCGCCGGACATGCTGATCAAGATGCTGGTCGACTCGGTGTCCAAGGACGGCAACCTGCTGCTCAACGTGGGACCGAACGGCCGCGGCGAGTTCGAGCCGCGGGCGCTGGAGACCCTGCGCGAGATCGGCGACTGGATGCGGTCGCACAGCCGGTCGATCTACGGGGCGGGAGTCAGCGAGTTCGAGGCACCCGCGGACTGCCGTTACACGCAGCGCGGCGACCGGCTGTACGTGCACGTCTTCTCGTGGCCGTTCCGGCACCTGCACCTGCCGGGGCTGGCGGGCAAGGTCCGGTACGCGCAACTGCTGAACGACGGGTCCGAGATCCGCACCTGGGCGGCGGACCCGGCGTACGACAACGGGCACGTGCACTCGATCGCGATCCCCGAGGACACGCTGACCCTGGAACTGCCCGTGGAGCCGCCGGACGTCGCCGTCCCCGTGATCGAGCTGTTCCTCTGAGGTTCCCGGCGAGCCTCCGATGAGGACTTCCGGTAGAGATGGCTGTTCTTGATGTAGACGTCGTTAGGTGGCGCGGAACCGCCGGTTGACGAGGACGTGCACGAGGCGGAGGCCGGTCTCGTGCACCATGTTCAGCCGCAGGTACGTGTTGAAGATCGGCCCGTAGATCCGCGACTGGTCGCAGTAGTGGAGGGCGTCGGTGTTCATGGCCAGCGTCATGAACACCGTGGCCCAGGCGACGCCGCCGAAGACCTGCATCACGCAGACGTTGTGGGCGCCGGCCGCGACCTTGATGTCGCACTCGCCGGTGCCGGCGTCGTACGTGTGACGGGTGCGGTCCGGCGGCCATCCCTAGGCGGTCAGGCCGAGCGCGCCGGTTCCGGCGATGAAGGTTCTTCTTCGCATTCCCGCTCCCGAGAGGTTGCGAAACATTGCGAAACAGCGTCGAGGGTCGTCAAGGGTCCGGCGGGCAGGCAGATTTCTGATCGGGAAGGCGTTCTAGTGGAGGGCTTGAAGTGGACGACGTGACCGTCCCCCGCCGCAGCACCATGGCGGACATCGCCGTCCAGGCGGGGGTCTCACCTTCGACGGTGTCGAAAGTTCTTCACGGCAGGTCCGATGTCTCCCCCAAGACCCGCGGCCGGATCCAGCGGCTGCTCGGCCAGCACGGCTACACGCTGCCCGGCCACGGCGAGCACTCCGGCGGCCTGATCGAGTTCGTCATCAACGAGCTGGACAACCCCTGGGCCATCGAGCTGATCCGCGGCGCCGAGGAGGCCGCGCAGGCCGAAGGCATGGGCCTGGTCGTGTCGGCCGTGCACCGGCGGAGCAAGCTGAGCTGGCACTGGCTCGACACGCTCGGCAACCGGGGCTCGCTCGGCGCGATCCTGGTCGTCTCCGAGCTCTCCGCCGAGCAGGAACGCGAGCTGGGACGCATGGGCATCCCGTTCGTCGTGGTGCAGCCGTCGGAGGACGAGAGCCCGGACACCCCAGCGGTCGGCTCGACGAGCTGGCAGGGCGGCTTCTCGGCCACGCGGCACCTGATCGAGCTGGGTCACCGGCGGATCGCGATGATCACCGGCCCGGCGGGGCGGCTGACCTCGAGGGTGCGGCTGGACGGCTACCGCGCGGCACTCGATCAGGCCGGGATCGAGCCGGCCCCCGAGCTGATCCGGCACGGCGACTACTCCCACGAGCCCGCCTACCGGCTGTCCCTGGAACTGCTGAGGCTGCCCGACCGGCCGACGGCCGTGTTCGCGGGCAACGACCTTCAGGCGCTGGGCACGTACCGGGCGGCGAAGGAGTGCGGCCTGAGGGTGCCTGAGGACGTCAGCGTGGTGGGCTTCGACGACCTGCCGTTCGCCCAGTGGATCGCCCCACCGCTGACCACCGTTCGGCAGCCGCTGGAGAACATGGCCGGCATGGCCGTCAGGCTGCTCGTCCAGCTCATCAACGGCGAGCAGCCGGAGACGCTGCGGGTCGAGCTGGCGACCCGGCTGATCGTCCGCGAGAGCACCGCCCGGATGCCGGGCTCATAGAGGCAGCCCGGCCTCCAGGTTCGCCATGGCCCGGTCGAACTCGGCCACCACATCCATGTCCTGATTCTTCGCCCAGTCGAACCAGAGTGCCATGAGCACCCCGACGATCGCCCCTGCGACGTCGCGAATCTCCGGGTCGCCAGGGTCCCGACCCTACGAAACTTAACGCGTGTCCTCGGTCGGTTAGGGCTCTTATGGGGTGGGGATGCCGGCCGTGTCGCCGAAGGAGATGGGATCCATCAGTGTCTCGGCCGCACTGTCGGCGGTGACGAAGGGGGCGACCTGTACGGGAGGTGGTGCCTTCTGGCTTTGAACACCGCCGTCAGCAGGTCGTTGAGCGCTTGTTCGCGAACGGCTCCGTAGACGCCGTGGCGGGCCCCGCTCCACCGCCTGGACTGATCACGCTGCCGATGCGCCCGGTACTCGCGCGAGGACATGCCCTTCAGCTCCCTGAACCGGCGGTTGGTACTGCCACAACCGGGGCACCGTCCATGGCCCGGCCCGCTCCAGCAGCGCCGCGGTCCGATCCAGCAGACGTGGCCCGCCGATGCGCGGTCGCCCCGGTCGGGGCCGGTCGGCCAGCCCACACGGCCCGTGCTGGTTGAATCGGCCGATCCACCGCCGCACCGTGCTCGGATCACACTCCAGCAGCTCAGCGATCTGCGCCGGGGACATCCCGCGCACCGACAACTGGACCATGACCGCCCGCAGGGCCTGCCGCCACCGGCCCCGCAGGTCCATGCGCAGCTGTTCGAGGAACAGCATCCGGCGCACAGTGAATAGCAGACTTGCCGCGGTCGGCACCCGCCAGGAGCGCGCCATGCCAGGCAGCCCCGCGGTCCCGATCGCGCCTCTGGCGTCTGACCAGGTCCGAGGCAGGTGTCCGTGTCGGTGGGGGGCATCGACTGTCGCCTCGAGCGAGATCGCGCCGCGCGTTCGCGCCGCGCACCCGGCGCAGAAGCGGGTCACTGTCACCTGAGCAGCGCCTCGAGCTCGGGAAGTCGGCCGAACAGTTCGGGGAGGCCGCGCACTCCGTTGCGCACGGACTCGTGCGACAGCGCGAGGTCAGGGCCGGTGCCGGCCTCGACACCGGCGAGGCAGCGGAGGATGTTCCACCTCGTGTGCCCCAGCCAGCCGCTGATCATGAACACGAACCAGCTTGGACCCGACGGCGGCAGCGCTCCGCCTCCTGCGACGTAGCCGTCGAGGACCGAGCGGAAGATGACGGGCTTGATGTCGTCGAAGCCGGGTCCCTTCGCGAGGCTCAGCGCTGTCGAGCCGAGCTCACTGGACAGGTTGAGCATCCCCGAGAGCTCCCAGTCGAGCACCACCGGCCGACCCTCTCGAGCGAGTAGGTTCCACGGTTGGATGTCCTTGTGGGTCAGCACGACGGGGCCTGGTCGCTCGCAGGTGTCGACGAAGTGGGCAATTGCGAGAAACGTCTCGACCTGGGAGGTGAGTTCGCCGGCCCACGGCTGGCCGGTCGCCGTCGCCCGCTCGGCGAGTTCGGGCCAGTCCCGTGACGTCGGGTCCTCGATCGAGACGTGGGTCCACGCGACGTCGAGCGCGTGGATGCGCGCCAGAATCTCACCGACCTCGAACGCGTACGCCGGCGACACGGGTGCTTCGGGCATCTTCTCGCCCTCGACCCACCGGTGGACGAGCGTGTGGTGGCCGGCCGAGATCGGCTCTGGCATCGGGATGCCGGCGGCGAAGGCCGCCCGCTCGAACCTGAACACGTCCTCGGCGCGGTAGGTCCAGCGGCGATCGAGGAGGTTCAACTCCTTCACCGCGAATGACCCCTGGTCGGTGTCGAGTCGGTACATCCGGTTGGCGAACCCGCCGTGGACACGGATCATCGGACCGATCGGCGCGCCGAGATGTGAAAGGTCCACCCCACGCAATCTAGGGCTGGCAGTTCGTCGATGCACCCGCTTTACTCGGGATGCGTGCTCAGGGCAGGGTGGTCAACGGGTCGTTTTCGGTGAGGTCTGGCCGCCTGCTGAGGACATGCCGGCGCCGGGCGGTTGTTTCCGCCGGGACCCGCTACCGGGACTCCTGACCGCGGGTCCGCGAGGGGGCGTTGATGCCGGGACTGGTGCGGCCGGTGCCGGTTGTAGTGGATCAGGTACTCCTGGAGCACGCGGACCAGGTGGCGTTCATTGCGGATCAGGATGCGGTCCAGGAGTTCGCGGCGCAGGGTGCTGATGACCCGCTCGCAGATGGCGTTCATTCTCGGCGTCCGCGGCAGGGTGCTGCTGTCCCGAAACCCTTCAGCTGTGAAGACCTCCCGGAAGGCGGAGGTTAAGAGCGGATCGTGATCGTGGATCACGAACCGCAGTCCGGCGATACGGTCACCCAGGTCCATCGCCAGGTTGCGGGCCTGCTGCAGCGTCCATGCTCCCGGCGTTCAGCGCTGCTGTCGGCCAGTTCCGGAATGCGGCGCAAAATCGCGACGGTGTCGTCGCGGTTAGCCGGGCCCAGCAGGCGCACCAGAGCGACGACCCGGCGGGCGAGCCGGTCAGTCAGGTCGGCCACGCCGGTGCCGGGCACGTGGCGGGTGGCCCGCCACCAGGCGGCCTCGTGGTCCACCAGCGCGTCCATCACCTGCGGCAGCGGCGTCAGCGTCCAGGGGCGGCGCGTGCCATCGCGGGGGTCGGGAAACCCGGCGGGGTCGAGCACGCTCAGCAGGGCTTGCGCCATCAGGTACACCAGTGGCTGGGTGGTGTCGGGTCTCCACCCGGCGGAGGGCGGCGGCGGGGTGGGCCGGTCCATCGCGGTCGCGAAGGCTTGGGTGGCTTCGGAGAACCGGCGACGCCAGTCCTCGAGCTCGCCGAGCAGCCCGAGTTCGAGGGTGGCGCACTGTTCCAGCAGGCCCTTATCGCTGGTGGCCGGCCAGGGTGCGCAGCAGATCGATGATGTCCGGGCGGGAGGCCGCACTGTCGATGAGGATCAGGGCGGGATCGCCGCAATCGGCCGCGGTGGCGACGATCGCCGCGCCGGCGTTGTCGGCGAGCCAGCCGCGAGCCCAGGCGTCAGGGCGCCGGGGGTCGGCGTTCTGGGCGTCGGCGAAGCGGAGGGCCAGGGCGGTTTTGCCCACGCCGGCAATGCCGGTGATGACCAGTATCGCCGGGGCCTGCTCGTCGTGGAGCCAGGCGTTCATGAGAGCCAGCTGGGACTTCCGGCCGCGTAGCGGCATGGGCGACCAGCGGCCATCGAGCAGTTCGCCGATGCTGCCGTTCCAGGAGGCTCCGGGGTGGTGCAGGGTTTCGAGGAGCCGCTCCCGCTCAGCGCGCTGGATGCGGCGCTGCTGGGCGGTGGCGATGTGTGCACCACCGAACAACGCCCCGACGCCGCCCGCGGCGCCGCCGGCTGCCGTCGCCGCCTGCGCTGTCCGTGGCGGGGCTTTCGAGCGCCTTTCGATGACAAGACATCGCGCCGGTCCGCCTGTGTGCCCCGCTTCGCCATGATGGCCTCTTTCGCCCCGGCCTCACACTCTCACCGCGGGCATGCCCCCGCCGCCGCCTCGGCGATCGCGCCTCCGAAAAGCACACGCGCATCAGGCGGCGAAGGTCTACCCAGCGCAGTCGATTGGCACCGAAATGTAAGTGAACTCAGGACACTCGGCCCGTGACCAGTTCGCCGATCTGCTGTCCACACACCGACTCGCACACTCGGCACCGAACACCCGCACACGCCGACCACCGGCACCAACTCGCCTACCGGATCGGGCAAGCCGGAAAGCCAGCCGCTGCCCGGGACGACCTCGTACAACGACTCACCGCCCCCACAGCGCCAGGGAAACCGCACGTTGGGACGCAGATCAATGTTGGTGGTCGCGCATCGTAATGTCACCTGGCGCCGATGAACGCGGAACAACGTCAGGAGCAGAGCGGAGACCGTCCCAGTACGGTCTCGCGGGCGATCTGCAGGCGCTCCAGGGTCCGTTCGGCGGCGTCGAGCTGCCGCACCCGGCTGCGTGGGAAACTGTTGGGGTGACCGCACGACGTATCGCCTACCAGGGCGAGCCCGGCTCGAACTCCCACATGGTGTGCAAGCACCACTACCCCGACTGGCAAACGGTGCCGTGCGCGTCCTTCGAGGATGTGTTCGCGGTGGTGCAGAATGGGGAGGCCGAGCTGGCGATGATCCCGATCGACAACTCGATCGCCGGCCGGGTAGCCGACATCCACCACTTCCTGCCGACCTCCGACCTGTACATCATCGGCGAGCACTTCCTGCGCATCCAGTTCAACCTGATGGCGCCGCCGGGGGCGACCCTGGACACGATCAAGGCCGTGCACAGCCACGTGCATGCCCTCGGACAGTGCCGCCGGATCATCCGTGAGCACGACCTGGTGCCGGTGATCGCCGGTGACACCGCCGGCGCTGCTCGTGAGGTGGCCGAGGCGGACGACCCGACTCAGGCGGCGATTGCGCCGCCGCTCGCGGCGGAGATCTACGGCCTGCACATCCTCGCCCGCGATGTCGAGGACGAGGAGCACAACACCACCCGGTTCGTGGTGCTCAGCCCGGACTTCGTGCAGGCACCGCGCGGCGAGGGCCCGGTGGTCACCTCGTTCGTCTTCAACGTCCGCAACCTGCCGGCCGCGCTCTACAAGGCTCTCGGCGGGTTCGCGACCAACGGCATCAACATGACCAAGCTGGAGAGCTACATGGTCGGGGGCCACTTCGCGGCCACCCAGTTCCTCGCCGAGGTCGACGGGCACCCCGAGGACCCCGGCCTGAAGAACGCGCTGGAGGAATTGGCGTTCTTCACCACAGACGTGAAGATCCTCGGGGTCTACCCGGCCGACCCGTCCCGCACCTACTGAGTCTCGAGACGGGGAGCCAGGGCATGTCACGGGGCCGCTGCGACCGCAGTAAATCCGGCATTTGCCGCTGGGGCGGGGCGATCATACCGAGGCCAGCAGCTGGCACCTCTCAAGCAGCAACGGGTTCCCACGTCACCGTCACACGTGAAATTCCGCGCTGAAGCCCAGAACGCCGGTCGCCCTGGCCAGGTTCAGGGGGACCGTGCGGCCCGGCAGCGGACGGCGGATCTCGGTCGTGGGATGGAAACGGCGGAGCAGATCCTCGGTGGGGTGGGAGACGAGGGTTTCCGGGGCCGCCACGGTGATGACGTGGCAGCCGCCGAGGGCGAGGGCGAGCAGGCACGCCCGGGCCGCGTCCCGGGTTTCGAGGTAGGCCCACAGTCCGGCCGCGTGCAGGCCGGGGTCCAGCTCGCACCTCCCTGCGAAGTCGAGGAGGCGCTCGTCGAAGCCGCCGACGTACGGCAGGCGCAGGGCGGTCACCGACATGCGGTGGCGTCGCGACATCATCTGGGCGGTCAGCTCGTCGACCTGCTTGGACAGCGCGTAGGGATCCTCGGAAAGGGACGGCTGCTCCTCGTCCACCGGGGCGTATCGCGGGTGGAGGGTGCGCGCGGCGAAAGGAAGGCCCGAGATCGCCGTGCTGCTGGCCGTGCACACCTGCCTGATCCCGGCTCGGCCGGCCTGTTCCAGCACGGTGAAGGTGGCCTGGGTGTTGGTGGCGAAGACCTCCTCGGCCGGATGCCGTTCGGGGGTGGGGATCGCCGCGAGATGGATCACGGCGTCCGCCCCCTTGAGGGCCTTCCGTACGGCGTGCGAATCCGTCGCGGATCCCGCGACGACCAGCTCGGCCTTCAGATCTCCCGGATCTTCCAGCACGAGGGCGTTGGCCGTGATCCCCTGCTGCCCGAGCAGGTCGAGGACGGCCCGGCCGATACGGCCGGCAGCGCCGGTGACCAGGACGCGCTTCATGGGTCTACTCATACCGGCGAATACACGCGAACCGCGACGACATGGGCGTACGGGGTCCCGTTGCCGGCGTCCACCACGATCCTCAGCGCGTCGGTGGTGACCGGCTCGAGGTCGTGGACGTTGCGGCGCCGCCGGTTGTCGCGCACCTCGGACACCGTCCGCCAGCCGCCGCCCTGCCGCACCTCCAACCGGTAGTCGCGGACCAGCGTGGGCATGACCTCGAACGGCGTGCGGTGGTGGTGCAGGTTGATCAGGTCCTCGTTCACGTCGTCGTCGGCCAGCACGTCGACGCGGCTGATCGTCACCGGCGAGGGCCAGGACAGTTCGAGGGTGGCGGGCAGCCGGTCCGACACCCACATGTGGGGCCCCGCGTGCGGGCGTTGGAAGCCGTCGAGCGCCTTGGACGGCGCGAAGGCATCGGTCGGGCCGGTCCGATGGCAGAACGTACGGCGCAGCAGGCCCGAGTCGGACCACTCCCGCAGCAGTTGGGGCGCCTCGTCCTGGGGGCGCAGCGGAACCCGGGTCAGGCAGAGCACGCCGGGGGTGGGCCGGTCGGCGACGTGGAGGGCGAGGTCGGGGTTCGCGTGGATCAGGAGGAACGCGTTCTGCGCCCGAGCGGGCCGGAACGACAGATCCACGCGGACCCACTGGTTCTTCCCCGGTTCGACCGGAACGGTGTGCGAGGCGATCAGGTCCCGCGGCACGTAGTTCTGGCCGAGCATCGGATCGTAGAGGTCCACGATCAGCTCGGCCCCGGCCGCCGCGTCGAGCATGAGCTCCACCGAGTCCAGGGCCGGGTCGACGGGCAGGATCAGGCCGGCGTCCGCCTCCAGCGGCCAGGTCTCGGCCGAGGTCTCCACCTCCAGCCGGGACAATGTGCTCGACGCGGCGGCGGTGGCCGCGCGAGCGAGATCCGCGGGATCCTCGTACGGCAGGCCGATGATCGAGCCGTCCTCCCGCAGGAGGGTCGTCTGCAGAGCGCGCACGTCCAGTTCCCGGGGGGAGACGCTGTCGGCGACGCACAATGCGGCCGCCGTGCCGGCTGCCTGGCCGATGGTGGCGCAGGTGGCCATGACCCTGGTCGAACCGAAGGCCACGTGCGACGCCGAGATGTTCCGCCCGGCCATGAGCAGGTTGGGCACGTTCTGCGAATAGATGGACCGGTACGGGATGTGGTAGATCCCGTCGGCGTAGCGCTGCCTCGCGCCGTCCTCCTTCGCGTACATGCCCTGCGGCGGGTGCAGGTCGATCGACCAGCCGCCGAAGGCGATCCGGTCCTCGAAGGGCGTCTGGCCCAGCACGTCATGCTGGGTGAGCACATGGTCGCCGAGGAAGCGGCGGTACTCCCGCTTGCCGGGCAGCGCGCCCACCCACTCCAGGGTCATGGTCTCGGCGTCGAACTTCCCCGAGTTCTTGATGTGGTCCCAGATGCCGTAGATGACCGACCACAGCTCGTCCCGGATGCGGTCGTTGTCGTGCACGGTGTCCAGCTCGCCGCCGAACTCGATCCACCAGTAGGCGCAGCCGTTGTCGCCCGCCCTGATGATCCGCCGCTCGGGGATCGAGGTTTCGGTGATGTCCTTGGCGAAGCCCGGCGGGACGTAACGGACCGGCTCGCCCGCGTCCTTGGTGTAGAAGAGCAGCGTGCTGCCGAGCGTGATGTCGTCGGGCACCTCGGGCGCCCACGGCTCGCCGTGCTCCGCGCGCCCCTCACGGCCGATCCGGTGGCGGGCGCCGGCCAGGTGGCCGACCAGCCCGTCCCCGGTGCAGTCCAGGAAGATCGGCGACTCGAAGGTGATCAGCCGTTCCGAGCCCATCATCCAACCGGCCACGGAGTCGATCCGCCCCGCCGAGCACGACACCTCCCGTACGTCGGTGTTGAGGAAGAGCGCGATGTTCGGCTCCTGCCGCACCAGGTCGAGGACGGTCGTGTCCCAGAAGTACGGATTGCCGTGTGGGTTCCGGTACTGGTTCTCCAGGAAGAGTTCGCCCATGATGCCGCCCTCGCGGGCGTTGTGGTTCTTGCCGTGGCCGGTCGCCCCGACCACCCAGACCCGTACCTCGCTGCTGGAGTTGCCGCCGAGCACGGGCCGGTTGGTGACGAGGGCGACCGTACGGCCCAGCCGGGCCGCGGCGACGGCGGCGTTGACGCCGGCCAGACCGCCGCCGACCACGGTCACGTCGCGGGAAAGGGTTTCCGATCTCATAGCTCCAGCCCGTAGTAGAGGCGCGGGGCGCCGTCCAGGGTGACCCGCACGCGGCGACCGGTGGCGGTGATGGTGCGTTCCTGCCCGATGCAGTCGATCTCCCGGACCGTCCGCCCGGAGGTCTTCAGCGACAGGCGGGTCTTGGTCGGCCAGTGGTCCTCCCAGGCCTCGGGATGCGGATACCACTGGTCCTCACCGTGATCCCGGTTGAGGATGTAGCCGTCCTTGCGGCTCCACAGGACGGCCAGCTTGCCCCGCGGCGTGTCGAACAGCAGGCCCTTCAGATCGGGGTCGGCGAAGGTGAGCCAGCGCTTGAAGGTCGCGCCCTCCAGGTGGCGCGTGGCCGTGGCGAAGGCGAGCAGAGTGGGTTTGATGCTCGTGTCGCGGTTCAGCAGCCCGTGGTGGTATTCGCCGTTGTTCGGGTCCGCCTCCTGCGGGTGATGGATGGTGCTGTCGTGCGGCTGGTACCAGTTGACCCCGTCCACCCCTTCCGACAGGCAGAGGGCGAGTTGCAGGAGCGTGTTCTCCGCGGCCTGGCGGATCGTGTCGTTCCACCAGGCGTTGGGCCGGGTGCAGGCGTAGGCCTCGGTCAGCCACAGCTCCTTGCCCCCGCCGTACTCGTCCAACGTCTGCCTGGCCTTGCGCAACGAGCCGAGGAAGTTCCAGTAGGAGCCGTTGGAGCCCTGCTCCCACTCCTCCGGCGGCGGGGCGTGGTCGGCGGTGAAGTTGCCGCGGCCCGGGTGGAAGGCGAACGCGTCGATCAGGTCCCAGCCGCCGGCCGCGTGGAAGTTGGCCGTCCACCGGTAGTCCATGCCGCCGAGGCCGCAGTTCATCAGCTTGATGCCGGAGTCCTTGAGCCGGTCGTGGATCGGCTTCAGACCGTCGCGCACGTATTCGGCCGCCTTCTGCCCCGACATCCAGGGCTGGTTCAGCTCGTTGGCCACCTCGAAGTAGGTCGCGCCGGACTCGCGGGCGATCCTGGCGCGGTCGTCCGCCCAGGCGGCGACCTGCTCCGCCGTGCCGTTGTAGATCACCCCACCGAGCTGGACGTTGTGCCCGATGCCCAGCGCGTCGAGTTCGGCGGGCGGGATGCCCGGCGCGCCGTCGTAGGCGATGCGCACCCATTTGACGCCGATCTTCTGCATCAACCGGCCGACCTGCTCCTTGCCCGGGACAAGCAGCCAGGTGTAGTTGGAGATGCCGAAGATGCCCTCGCTCTGGTAGGCGTGCGGCTTGAGCGTGGCCAGGTTGGTGCGCGCGAACGCCTCCTCGCCGCCCGAGGCGGCCTTGACCTCGACGAACACGATGCCCTGCGAGGGCGCCGGCACGGTGAGCGCCTCGGTCCAGGCGCCGCTGGGCTCCACGGTCCTGTCGAGGCGGCCGCCGCCGAGCACGGCGCCGTTGAAGTCGCGCGCCCACCAGGTGAGGCTCACCGGCTTGGGCGCGGCGCCGCCGTTGACCACCTGGGCGTTCACGGCCAGGGCCGCGCCCGGCTCGTAGAGGCCGAAAGGCTGGTCGCTCCACACGTCCACGCCGAGCGGCGCGGCGGTCGCCACGGCGTTGGCCGCGCCCGGCCGCATGTCGCCGAGGACCAGCTCGACCTGGGTCGCGCCATCCTCGCCCGCGGGTGCGTGCATCCAGGTGGCGTTGGTGAAGGCAGGCCTTGAGCTCCACAGCCGGAAGTAGGCTCGGGTGTCCGCCCAGGTTTCCTGATAGAGCGAGCCGGCGTTGACCTCGTACGGCACGCCGCCACGCGCGTCCTTGGTCCAGGCGGTGGCGGGCACGTACTTCTCGGGCGCCGTGTTGCCGATCAGGGTGCGGGAGAACATGTAGCCGGCGGGAGTCAGCGTGGCGCTGCCGCTCACCTCCCACTTCAGGCCCGCCCGGCGGGCGGCCACGGTGAACGTGCCGCGCACGGTCACCGCCGAGGCGCTCGCCGACATCTTGTAGACGACCTGGAGGGCGGGCTGCCCGTCCACGGTGGTCAGGCTCGGCGTGCCGCCGAACGTACGCTGCTGCCCGAGCACGCTGTCCTTGATCATGAAGTGGCCGATCCTGAGACGATCGGTTCCCGAACCGTCGCGGACCACGATCGAGCCGTCGGCCTCGGCGACAAGAGCGATGCCGTCGGCCGAGATCGACAGGCCGTCCGCCCGGGCGGGGGCGGCGGTGAGCGCGGAGGCCGCGCCGATCAGTGGGCCGGTCAGCGCGGCGGCCTGGAGGAGGGTACGACGGGAGACTTCAGGCACGGGGGTCTGCCTTTCGTGATTAGCCTTTGACGCCGGATTAGCCTTTGACACCGGTGAAACCGAGCCCGGCGACGACGTACTTCTGGAAGACCAGGAACAGCAGGACCGGCGGGGCCAGCGCCATCGCCATGCTGGCGATCAGCACGTCCTGCGGCGCCTGGTCGGCCAGCGTGGCCAGGGCCACACTGACGGGCTGCTTGTCCGGGTCGGTGATGGCCACGAGCGGCCAGATGAAGTCCTTCCAGCTGTGCATGATCGCGATCAGGCTGATGACGGCCAGGATCGGGCGGCTCATCGGCAGCACGATCCTGGTCAGGAGCTGCCAGGAGTTGGCGCCGTCCACCTTGGCGGCGGCGAAGAGCTCCGGCGGCAGCGCGTCGAAGAAGCGCTTGGCCAGCAGGACGTTGAAGGCGCTGGCCCCCGCGGGCAGCCAGATCGACCAGTAGGAGTCGACGAGGCCCAGGTCGATGATGGTCAGGAAGAGGCTGGTCATCGAGACCGTGTAGGGGACGAACATCGTGGCCAGGATCGCGCCGTAGATCAGCCTGCCGAGCCTGGGCTTCAGTACCGACAGGGAGTAGCCGGCGGTGATCGCCACGATGAGCTGGACGGCCCATGAGCCGCCGACGACCTGGAGCGTGTTGAGCAGGTAGTGGCCGATGCCCAGGTCGTTCCAGGCGGTGCCGAAGTTCTCCGGCCGGGGGTCGCCCGGCCAGAGTTCGAGCGGCTTGGCGATCAGGTCGGTGGCGGGGGAGACCGCGCCCTTGACGGTCATGTAGAGCGGGCCGATGCCGATCACCAGCAGAAGCGCGAGGGTGAGCCACTGGACCGCGCGCACGGCCGCCCTGACCGCCGGGCGGCGCTCCTCGACGGGGGAGATCAGGCTCATGAGGAGCTCCAGGCACGGGTGGCTCGCAGGTAGATCGCCGACATCAGGCCCAGGAAGATCGCCAGGAGGAAGGCGAGCGCGGCGGCCTGGCCGTAGGCGCCGTCCCGGAAGGCGTACCTGAAGATCAGCAGGAGGATCGTGAGCGTGCTGTTCTCCGGTCCGCCGTCGGTGAAGACGTAGGGCTCGGTGAACACCTGCGTGGTGCTGACCAGCTGGAGGAGGAGCAGCAGGCCGATGGTGGGGCGGAGCTGGGGCAGGGTTATGTGCCACAGCCTGCGCCCGATCGACGCGCCGTCCATCTGCGCCGCCTCGTAGAGCTCCGAGGGGATGGTCACCATGGCGGCGAGGTAGATGAGGACCGTGCTGCCCATCCAGGCCCAGGTCGACTGGATGACCAGGCTGAGCATCGCGGTCCTGGGCGACTCCAGCCAGGGGAAGGGGCCCACGCCGATCAGGCCCAGCAACTCGTTGAACAGGCCGTGCCCGGGATCGTAGAACCACTTCCACAGCAGGATCGCCACCACCGGTGGGATCACCACCGGGAGATAGACGAGGAAGCGGTAGACCCCGGCGCCCTTTCGCACCGTCGACATGACGGTGGCCAGGATCAGCGGCGCCGGGAACCCGATGAGCAGTCCCAGCCCGACGAACAGCAGGGTGTTCGCGATCGCCGTGTAGAGCAGCGGGTCCCGGACGAGCGCGGTGAAGTTGTCCAGCCCCACCCACGTGGCCGGGTCGACCAGGTTCGTCTCCTGGAAGGAGATCAGCAGCCCGCGGATCATCGGCCAGTAGGAGAACACGCCGAAGGCGACGAAGGCCGGGACGAGGAAGAGGAACGCCATGACGGAGCTCCCCAGCCTGCCGGCGCGTGGGGCGACCGTCACCGCCGGTTCGCGGCGAGCGAGGCGCGGGGCGAGCGTCACTGCCGGCTCGCGGCGAGCTTGGCGTTCACGTCGGTTTCGGCCTTGGTGAGGAGGGCGTCGACGTCGGCGTCCCGGTCGGTCAGTACGGCCTGCACCACGCTGTCGAGCACGGCGTAGACGGCCTGGGCCCGCACCGGGGGTTCGGCGCGGAGCTGGAGCTTGGGGGTGCCCTCGATCCATGGCCGGAAGTGCTCGAGCTTGACGTTCACGTACGGCTTGACCGCTTCGTCGATCTTGGCCTGCTGGGCTTCGTCGAACATCGGCAGCGTCGGCACGCCCACGGCGGCGTTCGGGTCGGCCGCCAGCGCCTTGGCCCGTTCGGCGGCGGCTCCGGTGTCGTACTGCGGTTGGGCGTAGGCGAACAGCAGCCACTTGACGGCCGCGGCCGTCTTCTCGGCGGAGGCCGACTTGGGCACCATGTAGACGTCACCGCCGGTCAGCGTGGCGTTCCCGCCCGCCTGCGGGAGCGGCCCGATGCCGAACGCGTCGATGTTCGGCATGCCGTAGGTCATCTTGGCCAGCCGGTACGTGCCGGGCGTGCCCAGGTACATCCCGATCTCGCCGGCGGCGAACCGCTTGATCACATCGTTCTGGTCGTTGAGCTGGTTGTCACCCATGGAGTCGTCGGTCCAGCGCATCTCCTTGAGCAGGGCCAGCGCCCGCTTGGTCGGGTCGGCGTTGAAGGCCGCCGCCCACGTGTCGCCGGCGGGCTTCTCCATCTCGCCGCCGAAGGTGTAGGTCAGCTTCGTGAGCTGCCAGCCGCCCTGGTTGTTCTTGGACTCGTGCACGAACCCGGCCTTGCCGGTCTTCTCGGCGATCCGCTTGGCCTGGGCCCGAACCTCGTCCCAGGTCGTCGGCGGCTTGTCGGGATCGAGGCCCGCCTTCGCGAACAGCTCCCGGTTGTAGACGAGCCCCATCGCGAAGGGCGCTTGGGGCACGCCGTACACCTCACCGGCGGAGTCGCTCAGCGGCCGCAGGACCTGCGGGTTGAACTCCTTGTAGTGCGGCCACTTGGCCAGCTCCGCGGCCAGCGGCTTGACCTGCTTGCGGGCGATGAGCCCCTGCGGCTCGGTGAGCGGCACCTTGATCACGTCCTCGACCTTGCCGCCGGCCAGTTTGGCGGAGAACGTCAGCGGGTCGTAAGCGGCCGAGGAGCCTTCAACGGCGATGCCGGGATTCTGCTTCTCGAAGTCGGCGACCATCTTCTCGAACGCGGCCAGGCTCGGCTTGTCGGTCGCCGGCGGCATGCCCTGGACCCTGAGGGTGATGGTGCCGGACTCCTGCCCGGCACCGGAGGACGATCCGCATGCGGCGACGGCCGTGGCCAGGACGGCCACGCCGAGGGAGGCGGTGATCTTCTTCATCTGAACTCCCGCGTTCAGGTCATGGCATTAAAAAGGGTGTTAAAGACGGCAGGGCGGGGCGGTGGTACGGCATGCCGTACCACGGGGTTGTCGATGATCGGCGGACGGCGGTCAGCTGTGGACGGGACCGGTCGAGGATCTGGGTATGAGCCGGGAGCCGATCTCCACGACGCGCCCGCCGCCCCGCCCGCCGATGGTGTCGAGCAGGAGGTCGGTGGCCCGGGTGGCGAGCTCCTCGGCCGAGATGCGGATGGTGGTCAGCGACGGGGTGGCGGTTTCGGCGAGCAGCGTGTCGTCTATGCCGATCACGCTGACGTCGCGCGGCACGTCGACGCCCAGCTTGGCGAGCTGGTGCAGCACTCCGAGCGCGACCAGGTCGTTGTGGGCGAGCACCGCGGTGGCGTCGGCGGAGGTGACCAAGGTGGCGGCGTGCAGGCCGGTCTCGAAGCGCGGCTCGTAGGGGCCGAGCTCGACGAGGGACAGGTCGTGCGCCTCGAACGCCTCCCTTATCGACTTGCCGCGGCTGTGCTCGGGCCGCGAGCCGTTGATGAAGACGCACCTGGTGTGGCCGTAGGCCTTCAGGTGCTCGGCCGCCTGGGAGATGCCGGCGGTCAGGGAGATCCGGATCTCCGGGATGCCGGGCACGTGCCGGTTGACCAGGACCACCGGCATGGTCTCCGCCAGCTCGCCCAGCCTGTCCTCCGAGAGGGTGGAGGCCCACAGGATCATGCCGTCGACCCGCTTGGAGACCGCGGCAATGGTCTCCAGCTCGTCGGACTCCCGCTCGTCGGTGTCGGCGGCCAGCACGGTGTAGCCGAGCCTGCGGGCCCGGGCCTGCATCGCCTTGAAGATCGGCGGGAAGAACGGGTTGGCGATGTCGGGGATGATCAGCCCGAGAGACTCGGTCTTCCCACCACGCAGTGAGCGGGCCGCCGGGTTGGGCGCGTACCCCAGTTTCGCGGCCGTGTCCCGGATGCGCTGCAAGGTCTGGGGCTGCACCTGATCGGGGGCGGTGAACGCGCGAGAGACCGTCGAGACCGACACCCCGGCCGCCTGCGCCACCTGCCTGATCGTCACTGCCACGCTGTCCTCCTCGTACCGGTATGGAGGATGGTTGCAAACGTTCCCGGAAGCGTCAAGAGCGTTTCCTCGCGGTCACCAACCTGTTAAATCCGCTCTGGCCATCGCCGCAAGAAGGATGCATGATTGGGTTTCTGAGAATCCCGGTAACGTTCTCATAGGAGTTCATCTGTGAAGATCACTGGTTGGGAAGTGCTCACGCTGCCCGAGCACGGCGACAGCATGATGCTGGTCGTCGTCGACACCGACGAGGGCGTGCACGGCATCGGCGAGGTGGGCATCCGCTCGCGGCAGAAGGCGGTCTCGGGGGCGATCGAGCACCTGGGGGAGCTGCTGCTGGGTGAGGATCCCACCAGGATCGAACACCTGTGGCAGGTGATGTTCCGCCGGGGCTTCTTCCCGGCCGATCGCATCCTGTCGTCCGCCATAGCCGCCATCGACGTGGCGCTGTGGGACATCCGGGGCAAGACGCTTGGAGTGCCGGTCTACGACCTGTTCGGGGGGCGGACACGTGACCACGTCCCCGCCTACGCCCACCTGGGCGACGACTATTACGACCTCGAGGCGTTCCTGGACCGGGCGCGGGCGCTCGTCGCGGAAGGCTGGCGGCACCTTCGCTTCGCCGTGCCCCATGACGAGGACGGCACCCTGGACCAGCGGGCCTCGATGCGGTGGGGCATCGACCTGTTCCATGCCGTACGGCAGGCCGTGGGCGACGACGTGGAGCTGATCCTCGACGTGCACACGCGGCTCGACCTGCCCGAGGCCGTGACGTTGTGCCGCGAGATCGAGGCGGCCAAGCCGTACTTCGTGGAGGACCCGCTGCGGTGCGAGAGCCTGGAGGTGTACCGGTCACTGAGATCCCGCACGGCGGTGCCGCTGGCGGCGGGCGAGCAGTTCGGGTCGAAATGGGAGTTCCAGCGGCTCATCGAGCAGGACCTCATCGACTACGCCAGGGTGGACATCGCCGTGGCGGCCGGGCTCACCGAGGCCAGGAAGATCGCCGCCATGTGCGAGGCGCACTACGTCAAGCTGGCCACCCACAACCCGCTCGGCCCGGTGACGGCGGCCTCGTCGTTGCACCTGAACCTGGCTTCACCGTACATCGGAGTGCAGGAGCACCAAGCCCTGCCCGAGCTGCCGGACGTGTTCACCGCCCGGCCGGTGGTCCGGGGAGGTCGCTTCGAGATCCCCGACCTGCCCGGCCTCGGCGTCGACATCGACCGGGCCGAGGCCCGGAAATATCAGGCCATCGCCGCTGAACGCCCCCACCTGCGCACCCGTGACGGCGCCTTCACCAACTGGTGAGGGTTCTTGCTCGCGAACACTCCCGACCTGGCCGGCGGCGCGTGCGGTCAGCCGTCCGCCCTTGGCGTCGAGGAACAGGGCTCGGTCGTCGTCGGCGCGGCTTACAGTTGGTCGGCCAGCCGCCGGGCCGCGACCTGTACGATGTCCCACGCGGTGGCGAACGGCGGCGCGTAGGACAAGTCTGACCAGGCTAAGTCATCAACGGTCGCGCCGTGCCACAACGCGGTGGCAACGGTGTCGATACGTTTGCCCGCCCCACGCCCGCCAACGATCTGCGCGCCCATCAGCCGATGATCCGACGGCGCTGCCAGCAACTTCACCGCGACCGGGTCGGCCTCGCTCATGTAGCCGCTGGCCGTGCTGCCTTCGGTGACCAGGGACGTCACCTCGATGCCGGCGGCGGCTGCCTCCCGCTCATTCAGACCGGTGCGGGCGATCTCCAAGTAGGTCGTGCCCTCAGCGAATCGGGTGATCGCAGTGCCCAGCACGCCGCCGAACCGCAGCGCGCCTGGTGTGACGAGGTTGGTGCCGACGATCCGGCCCTGTTTGTTGGCATGGGTGCCGAGCGGCATGTAGGTCCACGTGCCGGTGAGCCGATGCCGGGTCTCGCAGCAATCACCGGCGGCCCAGATCCCGTCGGCCAGGCTCCCGTCCGGCTCGGGTCGCAAACCGCCATTCGGGCCGCTCGGCAACTTGTCGAGGTCAAGGTAACCGGTGTTCGGTGTGATCCCCAGCGCCAGCACGACCAGGTCCGCTGGATAACGCTCGCCTTCTGCGGTGTACACGCCACGCACTCGTCCGTCCGCCACGTCCAGCCGCACGACCGGTGAGCCGACCACGACCCGGACTCCCGCCTCGTGCATCCCCTTCTCGATGCGAGCGGACAGGTCCGGGTCCAAGGAACTCATCACCCGAGTCCGGGTGATCACGGTGACCTCGTAGCCACGTCTTCTGGCGGCCTCGGCCATCTCGACGCCGATGTAGCCGCCGCCGGCGACAACCACCCGGCCACCGCCCTTGGGCAGTCTCGCGAGCAGGTCCAACCAGACAGCGCCGTCGGTGAGCGTCTTGACCGGCGCGACGCCGGCGTACCGTTGCCCTGTGCCGGGGTGGACAGCCCAGTCCGGCACCACGGCCGACGCACCGGTCGCGATCACCAGCTCGTCGTAGCCCAACACCTGCTCACCGTCGGCATCCTGGTAGGTGACCGTGCGGGCCTGTCGGTCGATCCCGGTCGCGGTGGCGCCGAGCCGCAGGTCGATCCCGGCTGCCCGGTGCTCCTCAGCGGTGCGGGCCACCAGGGCGTTGCCACTGGACACGTCTCCGGCGACCCAGTAGGGGATGCCACAGGCGGAGTACGACGTATCGCCGGTCGCCTCCAGCGCGGTCACAGCCAGCCTGGTCCCGGCCGCCCGGATCGCCTGGTGCGCCGCGCTCATCCCTGCTGCATCGGCTCCGATGACCAGCAGACGGGTGGCGCTCACCGGGTCACGTCAATCGAGGCCATGGCTTGGAGCCTATCCAGCTCCGGACGGAGGCGGAGCCCTAGAGAGAAGCAGTGAGCTGACCTGTGGCGATGTTTACCGGGGGGCCTGTGCCGTTGGCCGTGGCGATCGGCTTGCCGACCTGGAGATCAGCCTGGTGTGCTGTTCGCGCTCGCTGGCGAGTCGTGGAGCCCACACAGGTTCTCCACCCGAAGCGGACGCGGGCTCCTCGCGGTAGAAGATGTCGATGTCGACCTCTTCACCGCCCATGACCACTGTGTCCCACGCGTCGCTGATGACCAGGATGCGCAGAGTCTCAGCCGACAGTCGGCCGAGGTGGGCGCGCAGGGCGGCGTCGTCGGGCAGGCCGGAGACGCGCTGTGACAGACGGCCCCGGACGATCCCGAGCCGGTTCATCAGTGTGTCGATGTCCGCCGCGACCTGCGCGTCGGAACTCGGAGCGGCCGGCGCGTCGGCGCTGCCTTTGGCGATGTTGTCCTTGATGGCACGGGTGACGCCATCCTCGTCGGTAGTGACCATCGCCTGCCAGGCGCGGCTCTTGTGCCGGTACTGGAGCATCGCCATGGCTGCCTCGTGGCGGATGAAGTCCGCGTCGCGGAAGGCCCGCCCGCGCCAGGCCTGGTTGAGCGACCGGGCCAGAGAGATGGCCGAGGCCAGCCCGCTGTTGAGCCCGCGACCCGGCCAGAAGTGGATGGCGTTGGCGGCGTCGCCGAGCAGGAAGCCGTAGGTGCCCGGAGTGGCGGACGTAGGGGCGTGCAGGCGCGCGGTGAAGCGCGGCCGCTGCACCATGTCGAGCCGGAAGGCGGTGACGGCGCTGAGGTTGTACTCGGCCACGCCGAACATCGCCAGCCCTTCCTGCACCCGCCGCCACAGGGCGGACCCTTTGATCAGGGCGGGCAGGAACAAGGTGCCGTGAGTGGAGCAGTGGAAGTCGCCGTCGTCGGTGCGGCCCATCATGCACGGGTTGGCGGCGACACACTCCTCGAACACGCGACGGACGGGATCGATGCCGATGACCTCCTCGGCCTCCTCGTCGGTGAGTCGCATGTTGAGGAAACCCTCGCCGCCCAGGGCGTTGAGCAGGTAGCGGTTCTGGGCCACGGTCAGCAGGACCGACATGGCGTCAGGCAGGTCGGACTTGACGCGTAAGCCCAGCACGACATCCTGCAGGTGCTTGCCGTTCAGGGAGTAGATCGAGCTGTCGGCGGTGCCGAACTTGCCGGTGAAATGCTCCCGCGTGCGCGAACGGCCACCCTCGCAGATGGCGAGCACATGATCCTGCTTCGCGCTGTCGCCATGCTCGTCGGGATCGAAGCGGGTGGGGACGAGCCGGATGCGGTCGGACTTCTCGGCGGCCATCTCCAGGAGCGTGTCCTCGATGTAGGCGATGCGGAGGTTGCGCGGGGCTTGTCCTCGGATGGAGTCGGGGCCGGGCGGCCACATCTCGGAGTACGCCCCGGGCTTGAACAGCCGAGCCTGCACCGGGTCGGGGAGGTTCAGGTACTGGCGGCTCTGAACCGTGACGACCTGCTGGCGCCGTACATTTCCCTGCTCTTGCCCCTTCCACGCGACCTGAGCACCGTCCTGGGTCCAGCGGCCGTCGTAAACAGTGACGACGACCCGTGATCCCATGAGGTGCTCCAGGAGGAGCGCGAAGCTCAGCCCGACAGGCCCACCGCCGGAGACGGTCACCCGGAGTACCGGCCCCGGATCGACCGATGGGGCGGGTCGCCTCGCCTGCGGCAGCGGGGATGCGCCGTAGACCGTGGCGACGTCGTCGGAGGGCAGGAAGCGGAACTGCTCGTCGCCGATCGTGATCAGGTCGCCCGGTTGGAGCACCTGTGAGGTGACGCGCCTGCCGTTGACCAGCGTTCCGTTGCGGCTTCCCAGGTCGTGCAGGATGTAACGCCCTGCCTCGTGGCGTATCTCGGCGTGGCGGCGCGAAGCTCGTTCGCTGGAGAGCACCACGCTGCAGTCTTGCCTGCGGCCGAAGGTGGTCGGCGTGTCACCGAGCGGGAAGTGGCGGTCGGTGAGGGGGCCGTCGTGTCCGACGATGGAAGGGGGCATGATGCCTTCCTTATCGTGACAGGAGATCTGGTCATCGATGAATCCAAGTCCATCATGTGCGACCAGAAGCAGCCGCGTAAGTGGGAAGTACGCACATCGGTGAGTTACGTGGTCTGAGCTGCGCTTAAGCGGCGTGGTGGTATTCACTGATCATGCCCGCGACGACGGGTTTTCGGCGGGTGGATCGTAGGTCGTTAAGGTCGGTCACGTCGCGGGCGGGCTCTCGCAGATGGCGTTCATCCTCGGCGTCCGCGGCAGCGAGGTGATGATCCGCAGCCCTTCGGTTTCGAAGACCTCTCTGAAGGCGGAGGTGAAGAGCGGACCCCGGTTGTGGATCAAGAACCGCAGCTCGGCGATGCGGTCACCCGGGTCCATGGCGAGGTTGCGGGCCTGCTGCACCGTCCATGCTCCAGTCGGGTGCGGGGTCACTCCGGCCAGGTGCAGGCGTCGGGTGCCGTGCTCGATGAAGACCAGCACATACAGCCGTTTGAGCAGTATGGTCTCGACCACCAGGAAGTCGCACGCGATGATCGCGTGGGCTTAGCGGCCAGGAACTGCCGCCAGGTCGGCCCGGCCCGGCGGGGTGCGGGATCGATACCGGCGGCGTGCAGGATCTCCCACACCGTGGAGGCAGCGATCGGGTACCCAGGCGCCGCCTGTCGGTGAAGGTCCATTTACGCGCCACGAGGCTGCGATGCCGACGCAGGATCGTCGCCGGGTGACCGGGAACAGCTCCGCCCACTGGCGACGGCGAACCAGCCAAGACTACGCCGCCAGCCGGAGCCGGTCGGCGGGTTCCCACCGCGGCCGGCCACCGAGGTGACGGCGGAGCATCTGGTTATCGTGACGGAGCACCAGCAGGTCGACATCCTTCGACAGGTCAGAGCGGATCAGCACGAGCTGCCCGGGGAATGCCGGCCTGGTTGTGCCGACCTGCCGCCCGATGATCGCGTTCTCGAGTCCTTATGGACGAACGCGGATGACCGTCTTCCCCTTGCGTCGCTCGGTCGGGTTGAGGGCGGCGACGGCATCGTCGAGGGTCGCGACGTTGCCGATGTTCGTCCGCAGTCGTCCGTCCCGCACCCGCTGGACGATCTCGCTCAGTTGGGCGCGGTCGGACTCGACGACGAAGTCGATCGCCAGGCCGTCGGCGGGCCGCGCCTCGGGCGGCCCGACGACGGACACCAGTGTTCCTCCGGCTCGAATCAGGCCTGCGGACCGCCTGCCGATGTCGCCGCCGATGACATCGAAAACCAGATCGACTTCGCCGACGTCTTCCAGCGCGTCGTTCTCAAGGTCGACGAACTCCTGCGCGGCGAAGTCGAGCGCCTTCTGACGGTCGGCGGCGCGTCCGGTGCCGATGACGTAGGCGCCGGCCTCTCGTGCGAGTTGCGTCACCATCGACCCGACTGCGCCGGCCGCGCCGTGCACGAGGACGCTCTGCCCTGCCTGAAGGCGGCCGTGCTCGAACAGTCCCTGCCACGCGGTCAGTCCCGAGATCGGCAGGCTCGCGCCCACCGTGAAGTCGACGTCGCCGGGCAGCGGTGCGAGGTTGCGTGCCTCGACGGCCACATACTCCGCCAGGGTGCCGTCGCGAGTCCAGTCCGTGAGGCCGAACACCCGCTGTCCCACCGACCTGCCCCTGGTGCCGTAGCCGAGAGCGGTGACCACTCCGGCCAGCTCGTGCCCGGGGATCGACGGTGTTCGGTCACGGTCGAGGCGATCGGTCCAGGTCGAGGGCCATGCCATCTCAGTCGGGACGAACCCCGACGCATGAACCTGAACGACGACGTCGTTCAGCGCCGCTTGCGGCTCGGGCCGTTCCACCAGCGTCATCCCGGCCGTTCCCGCGGCCTTGTCCGTCACCACAATCGCCTTCATCCGGAATCCCCCTATGTCCAGTCCTCGCGGACACGTGTCCGCGTATGACGTCATCTCCCGAACGAGGTCGTACCCGAACACAAGTGGACCTTCACCGACAGTCGGCGCCCGGGACGGCCCGGAACCCGCCGGCCGGTCAAGGCGCTCATTGTGCGGATGGCTCGGGTGTCGATCCGGCGCCCCGCCGGGCCGACCTGGCGGCAGTTCCTGGCCGCTCAAGCCCACGCGATCAACGCGTGCGACTTCTTGGTGGTCGAGACGGTACTGCTCAAACGGCTGTATGTGCTGGTCTTCATCGACCACGGCCCTCGGCGGCTGCATCTGGGTGGGGTAACCGCGCGTCCGGCCGGGGCGTGGACGGTCCAGCAGGCCCGCAACCTGGTGATGGACCTGGGGGAGCGCATCGCCGAGCTCTTCTCCTCCGCGTTCAGGGAGGAGTTCGCGGCCGAAGGGTTTCAGACAGCACTGAGCCATCGAGCGAGAAGAAAGGCACAACGGTCTCGGCGCCGAACGTGTGGAGACCGCCGGGCCCGGCCCAGCCGACCCGCTTATCCCTACCCCACCGAGCCCGCAGCTCGACGAGGCGCTTTCAACGTAACACGACGTCCTCGCCGTAGCACGGGCAACGACTATCTGGACGGCATACTGGTCCCCGGCGGTTTCGGTTACGCCGCGCGGGTGCCCGTCCTGGAATGGCTCAGCCAGGACGCGCAGGCGCGGCACATGTCGTGGAACCTCACAGGTGGGAGATTTCTGGAGTACGTGGCCAACAGGTGGCGGCTTGCCATGATCCCGGAACTGGATCCGCACGCGCTGCACGGCGCCGACCCTGCCGCACTCGTTGGCCGGCGCAAGCGGCAGCCGTCATGGCGGTCATCGAGGCGCGTACCGGAGCACGCCTGCCAGGCGACTGATTCGACGAACCCCGTCAGGTGGCCGCGGCACGCTGGTGTAGGCATCGATCCGGTCCACCCGCCTTCCGCCCCGGCGCCGCTTCTCCGCCTGGCTGCCTGCGCAGCGGCACTCTGGGTCGGGCCGCGTCCCGCCGCGGCCTCAACTGCGCGTGCGGTTCAGCATGACCAGCCCGGCGATGAACGACCCGAGCAGGACCGGTGACAGGACCGCGAGGGCGCCCCACACAACGAGGCCGAGATAGCCGAGCGCGGACGAACTGTGCGTCGGGTCGGCGTCAGCGGCCGCGAACAGCCCCAGGCCGAGGACGACGCCGACCACCGTGAGCGCGATCGGCGTCCACAGGAGCACCCGGGCCCACACACGGTACGTCCGACTGTAGACACGCCGGGCCGCCGGCACATTCGGCCGCGGGGGATACCCGACGGATTCGCTCATGCCCCATTTGTACCAGCCGTGTAGGTCCCGCGCAGCCAGGGCCGGTCGTGGCGGTGCGGGGATGGCTAGTGGGTCGTCATGGGGTACAGGTAGACGTTCGGCGTGCATCCGTACTCGCCCAGTTCCCCCGAGATGCGGTCGAAGTCGGTGAACCGGAAGGACGGCCGCATCGCGACGACGCGGTCGCGCGAAAACACCACGCCGACCGCGACGACGAGCTCAGCGCCCCCGTCGGGCCTGCACCACGTCGACAGAGGGTGTATCTGCTCCGGCGGATGACCCCAAGCTGGTCAGGTGCGGGCCCAGACGTAACGACTTGCCGCTGGCCATCCGTTCTGAGCTTCTAACGGCTTCCGCCGTTGCCCGCGGGTGGTGGTCAGACAAGCGGCGCGGCTGCGCACCGAGCCGGATCCGATCACGGCAAACGATGGCCATGTGGGTACCCGTTGTCCAAACGATTTTGGTCCTTTCAGGTCGGCAGGCGCAGTGCTCCAGGCCGGTCGGTGAGGGCACCTTCTCCTTCCTGCCGATCCGTTCGCCGCCGCGGTATCTACCGGCGGCCCGGTGCTACGGTTGGCTCTCTAATACGCACATAAGGGGATGTATGTTCGGCATTGTCCGCCCGTGTCGGCACGTCCTGTGCAAAGGGCTCTACGCGGACTGGATGGGCCACCTGTGCGGGCTCTGCCTGGCGCTCCGCGACGAGCACGGACACCTGTCCCGTCTGGTGACCAACTACGACGGCCTGCTCGTGTCCGTCCTCACCGAAGCCCAGTCGCCCACGTCCACGTCGCGCCGGAGGGCGGGCCCGTGTGCGCTACGCGGCTTCAAGGGCGCCGACGTAGTGGAGTCCGAGGGGGTACGGCTGGCGGCCTCGGTGTCGCTGCTCCTGGCGGCCGGTAAGGTGAGCGACCACGTGGCGGATGGGGACGGCGTGTACGCCCGCCGCCCGGTGGCCGCCGGCGCCACCCGCCTGGCGGGCCGCTGGTCCTCAGCCGGCACGGCCATGGCCGGCACGCTGGAGTTCGACCCCACCCCGCTGACGGCGGCGGCCGACCGCCAGGCCCTCCTGGAACGCGCCCACGCCCAGGCGCCCCCGAGGAGCAGCGCGGCGCCCGGGTTACGAGAGTTGACGGGGCCTACTGAGGACGCCGTAGCCGCCGCGTTCGCGCACACAGCGGTGCTCGCGGGGAAGCCGCACAACCGGGAGGCCCTGGAGGCGGCCGGTCGCGGATTCGGGAAGCTGGCGCACCTGATCGACGCGGTGGAGGACCTGGCAGACGACCGGGCGTCCGGGGCGTACAACCCGCTGGCAGTCACCGGCACCGGCCTGGACGAGGCGCGCCGCCACTGCGACGCCGCGCACGCCGAGCTGCGCGCCGCCGTGGACGAGCTGGACCTGCCCCGACCTGGCCTGACGCGCGCCTTGCTGGTGCGGGAGACCGGCAGCGCCGTCTCCCGAGCCTTCGCCACCGCCGCAACCCACGGCACCGGCCACCCGCCCGGCGACCCCGACGCGCCGCCGGGACAACGGCCGCCGAAGCGGGATCCCGGCGGGCTGCTGTCGCTGGCGTGTGCCGCACTGACCTGCTGCACGTGCGGCCTGTACCGGCCCGCCTGGGACGAGGACCGCGAGGGCTCCTTCTGCGAGCGCTTCGACTGCTCCGGCTACGACTGCTGCGGCAACTGCTGCTCCTGCTGCCCGGGCGAGGACGGCTGTTGCTGTGACGGCTGCGGCTGCGACTGACCGCCGCGGGAGTCACGTCAGCAGGGCCTGGGCGATAAGCCCGGTGGCCGATGCCGAAGCGCCCGGTCAGGATCGCGACCCCCGGAGCTTCTAATCCGACGGTCGCAGGTTCGAATCCTGCAGGGCGCGCTTCTCCACCTGCGGAAACTCCAGCTGCGCCCGTGCGCTGGGGCGGCATGGGGCAAAGCTGAGTCAGCCGCCGAGCGTCCGCTCTAGCGCGGACGCGGCTCTGAGTACCAGCCGGGCCGTTTCCCGGGCGGCTTGGTGAGCCACCTCGGGCAGCACCGAGACGTAGGTGTCGGCGGTCGGCACGATGCTGGCGTGCCCCAGCATCGCCTGCACCACCTTCAGGTCGGTGCGTGCGGCCGGCGCCAGCGTGGCGGCGCCATGGCGTAGATCGTGCAGCCGGATGGGCGGTTGTCCGGAGGCGGTCACCAGCCGGCGGAACCGGCCGGCGAGGTAGTCCGGCCGCAGCGGCGCACCGTCCGCGGTGGTGAACACATATCCCGAGTCCTGCCAGTGTGTGCCCGCCCTCGCGCTCAGCTCCTCTTGCCGCTCGCGGTGCCGGGTCAGCACCCGCACGGTCTCCGCGTCCAGGGCCACCACCCGGCAGCCGGCGGCGCTCTTCGGCGGGCCGACCACGACCTGGCCGTCGGCGTGCACGCGCTGCTGCGCCACCGTCAGCTCCGCGGCCTGCAGGTCGACGTCCGTCCAGCGTAGCCCGGCCAGCTCGCCGCGGCGCAGTCCGCGCAGCGCGGCCGGCCACCAGGCGGCGTACAGGCGGTCCTGCGCGACGCCGGTCAGGAATGCCGCGAGCTGTTGTCCGGTCCAGACCGCCACCGCCGGACGTTCTCCCGCTTGCTGCCACCGGGCCGTCCGCCCGGCGGTCCAGACGACCGGGTGCGGTCGGCGGGGATGGGGGAGTTCGGCTCCGTTGGCCGGATTGACCGGGATCAGCCGGGCACGCACCGCCGCGTTCAGCGCGGTCCGTAAGGTGGCGTGGATCCGCACCACGGTAGCGGGTGACAATCGGCGACCGGTCGGCGAGGGACGGGACGCGAGCGTCGCGAGCAGTACGTTGATGTCGCGAGAGGTGAGCTTTAGCAGCCGGATCCGTCCCAGGTGGGGGGATGAGGTCGAGGCGGATGTGTGTCGCGTAGCCCTGCTGGGTCGACGGACGCAGAGCGTCCTTGGTGGCCGGCCAGCGTGCCAGCCACTGCCCGACGTTGCATCCGGCCCCTGCACCGTCGCGGTCAGCGGTGATCAGAGCCTGGCCAGCGGCCCGGGCTTCCTCGCGGTCGGCATACCCGCCCTGGCGGACGCGCTGCCGCGGCCGCGTACCTGGACCGCGAAATACCAGCTGCCGTGATCGTCATCTACCGGCAGACGCGGACACGTGACGCCTCGCTGACGTCCCGTTTCCGCATCCACACAACCGCATCGCCTACTGACCTGCACACGTGTCTTTGCCATCTGCCCCACCTCCCCCACGGTGTGCGATGACAGACGCGCCGGCAAGGGCTCGCATTCGATCGGGGGTGACCTCAGGTCAAGTGTTCGGGGAAAGGGGGGAAGTTCAATCAATAGAGAGGAGTCCATGAGCTTCGCGGGCCAGGTCTGCCGGTCGGGAAGCAAGCCGTACTGGGAGAACCACCCGGACACTCTACGAAACTGCCAAGCATGCCTTGGGCAGCTCCACGAGTGAGGCTAAATGTCGGTGCCCGTTGATAACTATGGCCCGTCACGTTGACCGACCGACGACGATGGAGCTCCCCCCATGGCCACGGCCACCTTCAGCGACGAGAGCGCCACCGCCAGGTGCTCAGTTGAGATCGCCCTTCCCGCTCGGCCCGACACGAGCCCGGCGCGCGAGCTCGTCCGCCTCGTGCCGCGGGCCGGAGGCTGACATGGGCGTCCTCGACAACTTTCCCCAGTCCTACGGCTATCTGCTCAACTACCGCATCGAGGGGTTGCCGCGTGAGCTCTTCGCCCGGTACGACGCGGGCGGGCGGCCTGGCGCCGACGAGGCCGGGCGCAGGGCGTTCGGCATGTGGGCGCAACTGCGGCTCAGCCTGGGCGACAAGGGCGGCCACGAGTACTCCGAGGAGGTGCTTCGGCTGGTGCATGAGGTGGCCGATGGCGATATCCCCTGGACGTTCGAGGACACGCGTTCTCTGTGGGAGATCGCCGACGCGCTGTCGAGTTGCGGTCACACCGGGCACGCCGAGCTGTACCGGATTCCGCTGGCCGCCATCGCGGCGCTCGGATACTCCGAGCGCCGACAGATCCTTGGTGACGCGCCGCCGTGGCACCCGGCCCACCGCAGCCCGGGCCGGGCCGCGTTAAGCAAGGACCTGGAGCGCGTCCTGACCGAGCCCTCGGAGCACGGGCCGGCCGGGGTCGTGCGCAGCCTGGTCTGGGACGGCGACCCCATCGGCCGTGCCATGGCAGGGAAGTACGCCGCCCGGCTGGCTCACCCCGCCGTGCTGCCTCTGCTGAAACACTGGCGCAAGGCCAAGGCCCACAGGCCCAGCGAACCCTGGCTCGCCAAGGTCCGTACGCTGCTCACCGACGACGGCGTGGCAGTGCTGCGCGAGATCCTCTCCCGCGTGGCCACCCATCGCGAGAGCCGCGAGCCCGGCGGCAGGGTCTTCCTCGCTCGCCACACCGCCCTCCCGCTGCGCGGCATGCTGTGGACCTGTGAGGTGATCGACGCGCCCTGGGTGTCCACGCTGCTCGGCGACGTCGCCATCAACTGCGGCATCGGGCGCAACGGCACCGGCGGCGCTGCCGTCTGCCGCAACGAGAGACTGGCCAACGCCGCACTGAACGTGCTGGCCAAGCGAGGCGGCCTCGACACGGTGGGCGTGCTCGCGCGCGTGCGAGCCAAGCTGCGCAGACCGGCCCTGCTGGCGAAGGTGTCCGATGCCCTCGACGCGGTGGCCGTACAAGAGGGGCTGAGCCACGAACAGCTCGTCGACCGGACGGTCCCGGCCTTCGGGCTCGGCCCTGACGGGGTCCGGGAGGAACAGGCCGGCGACTGCGTCGTCCGGCTCGACGTCGACGGGCCGGTGCTGCGGTTCGTCAACGCGTCCGGGCGCGTCGTCAAGTCCGCGCCCCAGTCCATCCGCAAGGATCCCGTGCTCGCCGATCTCAAGGCCACGCTGAAAGACCTCAAACGCACGCAGGCCGCCGAACGGTTGCGCCTGGAGCAGATGCTCATCGTCGAACGGGAGCTGTCCTGGCAGGAGGCCGAGCGGTACTTCTTCGACCATCCGGTCACCGGCCCCTACACCCGTGCCCTCATCTGGAGGCTCCCCGACGGGTTCGCCGGGCTGCCGGTCAGGAGCGGCGGCTGGGCACTGGCCGGCGCGAGCGGCGGATCCGTGCGTCCGGCCGCCGACACGCCCGTCCGGTTGTGGCACCCAATCCTGGAGAGCGCCGAGGGGGTGCGCGGCTGGCGCGACCACCTGCTGGAGCGGGGGATCAGGCAGCCGTTCAAGCAGGCGTTCCGCGAGGTCTACCTGCTCACCCCGGCCGAGGAGCGCACCCGCACCCACTCCGACCGTTTCAAAGGCCACTTCGTGCGCTATGGGCAGGCCAAGGCGCTGCTGGAGCAGCGCGGCTGGAGCGGGCTGTCGATCGGTCACTGGGACTACGAGTGCGGCGGCGACATTGGGGCGGCCGTCAAGACGCTCGCCGGCTGGCAGGCGAGCTGGGGCATGCGGGTCGCCTCCGACCCCGAGCGGGACGCCTGGGGCACGGCCTCCTGCGCCGCCACCGACGCGATCCGGTTCCGCCACGTGGATCTTCCCGGAGACGCGCCGCTCACCGAAGTGCCGCCGCTGGTGTTGTCGGAGCTGCTGCGCGACGCCGACCTGGCCGTGGGGGTCGGGTCCCTGGGGCTCGACCAGCAGGCGGCGGCCGGGCACGACGGCTACTGGCAGTCGTACGGGTTCGGCGAACTGAGCGAGACCGCTTGCACGCGGCGGGACGCGCTGGCCCGGCTGTTGCCCCGGCTGAAGATCGCCGACCGGGTGGAGCTGACCGACCGGTTCCTGCGCGTGCGCGGGCAACTGCGCACCTATCGGATTCATCTGGGGTCGGGCAACATCCTGATGGAGCCGAACGACGCCTACCTGTGCATCGTCCCGGGCCGCGACCGCTCCGCCTCATCGGTGTTCCTCCCGTTCGAGGAGGACGGCGGAATGTTGTCGGTCATCTTGTCGAAGGCGTTCCTGCTGGCGGACGACACCAGAATCAGCGATCCCAGCATCACCCGCCAGCTCGTCGCTACCTAGGCCCGATGCCTTTGAGGGTGAAGGCGCGGTTCCAGTCGCGCACCCACTTCGGCCCGATGCCCTCCGTGGTGTTCAGCGAAGTGGTGCGGGCGTCGAACGTACCCGTGGGCGGGTCGAAGCCGAACGAGGCGGCGATTCAGTTGGCCCGGTAGCGCGTGGCGAGTCGTGGGCTCTGTCCGCCGAAGGCGGCGAGGTCGGCCTCGAAGACGGCGTCGAGGAGGCCGGTGTCCTCGACGCCGGGGGCGCAGACGACTTCGCCGAGTTCGAGGCCGCGCAGCCCGGCGGTGACGACGTCCTCGGCGCTCATGCGGGGCACGACGCTCATGTCGAGGCCCTGACGTGAGTGGAACTCAGTGGCGACGACGCCCGGGCACAGCACCTGGACCTGGACGCCGGTGCCCTCGAGTTCGGCGCTGAGGGTTTGGGACATGGCCACGAGGTGGGCCAGGGAGCCGGCGTATATGGCGCGGCGCGGCATGACGGACTTGTCGGCGGGACCGCTGAACGCGATCATGCCGGCCACGTTGACGATTTTTCCTTCGCCTCGTTCCTGCATGCCAGCCACTGCGGCGCGGGTGAGCATGGTAGGGGCGACCACCTTGACGTGGACGAGCTCGCGGGCCTTGTCGGCGGGCAGCTCGGCCAGCGGCATGTAGTGGGCGACGCCGGCATTGTTGACGAGCATGGTCAGCGGCTCACTGGCGCAGATTTCTGCGACGGTGTCGACGCCGTCGTCGGTGGACAGGTCGGCGGCGACGGTGCGGACCGTGACGTTTGGGTGGGCGTCGGCGAACTCCTCGAGGCGGTTGTTGTTGCGGCCGACGATGATCAGGTCGTAGCCCTCCGCGGCGAGGCGGTCGGCGAATGCCTTGCCGATGCCGGAGGTGGCGCCGGTGACGAGGGCGAGCTTGCTCATGAGTGCTGTTCCTTTCGGGGATCGGCCGAAGTGGCCGGGGTGGTGCGGCTCTGGTGGAGCCAGGTGTGTCCGGCGTGGTACTGCTGGGCGACGGCCTCGGGCTGGTCGTCACCGAGGTGGTGATGGCCGACGGTGTAGCCCTTGCGGTTCATGTACCAGGCCAGGAACCGGTAGGACGGCCGGTAGTCGGCCTCCTCGCTTGACAAGCCAAAGAAGCATCGTGCCGCCGTCGATTTGTCGCCTCAGACCCTGAACTCAGACACTGCGTTGTGGTTACGCGGCAAGGCCCTGCTTGAGAGCCGCGGCCATGCGGACGACGCGCTCTGCCTGGTGGCGGGCGGCGTTACGGGTTTGGTCGCCGATGGGATTGTTGCCTTGAGCGTCGATGTGAGAGGTGCCGTACGGGTTACCGTCCACGAACTTGACCGGGTCGGTGTAGCCGGGTGAGACGATCAGGCCGCCGAAGTGGTGGATGGAGTTGTACAGGGCCAGCAGCGTCGTCTCCTGGCCGCCGTGGTTGGTCGCCGTGGTGACGAAGCCGCTGTAGACCTTGTCGGCCAGCACTCCCTGCGCCCACAGGCCTCCGAGCGTGTCGATGAACTGCTTCGGCTGGGAGGACACGTTGCCGAACCTGGTCGGCGTACCAAAGATCACAGCGTCGGCCCACTCCACATCGCCGGGGGTGGCCACCGGGATCTCCAAGCTGGCGGCCGCGTGCGCAGCCCATGCCGAGTTGGAGGCGATCGCGGCCTCGGGCGCGAGTTCGGCGGTCTTCAGCAGACGTACTTCCGCGCCGGCCTTTTCGCCTGCCTCGGCGATGTCCTTGGCGATCTGGGCGCTGAACCCGGTGGAGGAGTAGTAGATGACGGCGAGCTTCACAGAGAGGGTCATGATGGGGGTTTGCCTTTCGTATGGGTGGTATCCGGGCGGAGACATCCGTTATCGCGTCCGGCCGGGACATTCGGTGGCATCGACGTGTGTGAGGGAGTGCGGGGCGAGCATGTGGGGGTGAGTCCGCGAAACGTTGCCGAAGATCGTGATGGCGTGCGTCGTGGCTGGAGGCGCCTGGACCTCCCCATCCTGGATGTAGGTGCCGTTGGCAGGTCTGCCATGGCGGCGTGGAGGTAGGTGGGGCTCTCTGGGAGACCGGTGCTTCTGTGGCGCGGTGCGGCCCGGATCACGTCGTGCGCCTCAGCGAAGCAAGATCCCGAGGCCCCCCGACCGCCCACGGCTACCGCGATCCTTGTGCTGGTGCCAAGGGTGATGACCTTGGGGCCTCAAGATCCCGGACGGAGTTGCTCAATGGATATGGCGGTTGGCGCGCACCCGCCATGTGGCTATTTGGTTTCGCGCGATAGATCGTGTCGTTCAGATACTGTCGCGCCTTCGCTTCGTCGGCAGTGCTGTCACCTGATACCGATGAACACGTTGTCGCTGCGGGCTTCCAGGCGGTTGGCCATGTCGCGCCGCCGTTCAGGCTCAGTGCGACGCCGGCAGTCATCAGATGGGGACGACCAGCACCGAGACCATCAAGCCCCGTACCAAGCCGCCCCGCCGTGAACCGTCCCGGACTTGATCACGAATCCAGAGCGAATCACCGACCTGAACATACGCCAACGAAACCGGCTCGGCAGCATCCTCCACGAATACTCATATGCCGCTTGACCTGCATGGACGGAATCGTCGGCAGGCGCAGGTTCCGAGTCTGAACCGCCCGTGAGCGGTCCGGGCTCGGCAATCGCGTCGCTTACGACTCCGCTTCTCGGGGATGGCGAAAGGTGCCCCAGCGGCCGCCTTCATGGGACGACCGCCTCTCCCACTTTCACCGAACCCGATGCCCTAGGCAGGGGGCGGGTTGTCGAGGACGGTCACGCCATACTCAGCGAGGAGGTCGACGTGATCCGCGTCGTGGCGCTCGTCGTCGGCCCCGATCGACTGGAAGTAGCCTTCGAGGGCTCCGGGGTTGTTGATGACCAGGATCTCTGCGGTCGTCGTGACCGGTTGGAGCGTGTGGGGCACAAATCGGGGTGCGTAAATATAGGCGCCGGGTTCGGCGTCGTACACGTCGCACTTGTCGAGCGAGGTCGACCCGAGCCAGAACCGGACGCGGCCGGACAGGATCACCCAGCTCTCGTCCTCTCGACTGTGGGAATGCAGGGGTGGTGCGCCGGCGCGGTCCATGTTCAGACGCGAGACGGTGACTGCTCCATTCGTCTCGGTGGTCGATACGACCTGCTCGATTTCACTGTGGTAGTAGCGGAACACGGAACCGTCGCCCGGGTTACGCACGAGGCCAATGCTCATTCGAACTCCTTTCGGTTTGTCATGTCTTCAAGGTCGCATCGGCGGCATTACGTTCGCGTCGGCGGAAATCGCCTAAGACTCGCTCCCTCGACTACGCATTCCAATGCGACGAGCGTGGGCGGAGCAGATCAACATCACCGCGCTGGAGCCGCGCTGACCAGCGCGGCACATCCCCAGCGCACAACCTCCCGCCAGGGCCATGGCACTACAGTTGCTTCAGGAATCCTCCGTTGATGGCGAAGCCCGCACCGGTCGTGCTGCCCGAGCGTGGGGAGACCAGCAGAGCGACCGCGTCGGCGATCTCCTGGACGTGCGCCATACGCCCGATGGTCAGCCCCTGCGTCTCAGGAACGATCCGGGCGATGACGTCCTCCTTCGACGTCCCGTAGGTGGCGCCGAACACGTCGGCGGCCCCGCCTGGCCTTGTCCACACGTCGCTGAGCGTGGGTCCGGGCGAGACGGTGTTCGCGCGGATGCCCTGGGCGCCGTACTCCTCGGAGACGGCCTTGGTGACGTTGTTCACGGCGGCCTTTGCGGCGCCGTAGTCGACGTTCATGGCGCTGGGCTGCTTGGCCTGGACCGTGGACACGTTCACGATCGAGCCGCCGCCCCGAGCCACCATGACCGGCATCGCAGCGCGCATCATGCGTACGGCCGAGAACAGGTTGAACTCGAACATCGTCCGCCAGTCCGCGTCATCGCAGGTCATGAACCCCCTCCGGGGAATTCCACACCGGGCGGGGGTCCGCCGGCGTTGTTGACCAGGATGTCCACCCTGTCGAACGCCTCCACCGCGCGCGCCACCACCCGCGCGGGCGCTTCTGGATCCATCAGGTCCGCGGAGACATGCACCACGTTGTCGGGGCATTTCTCCGCCCTGGTCCGCGAGGCGGCCACGACGAGTGCCCCCTCCTCGGCCAGGGTGCGGACGATGGCCAGGCCGATGCCCCTGGACGCGCCGGTGACGATGGCGACGCGGCCGGACAGTTCAAGATCCATGAGATTCCTTCGGTGTTCAGACAAATCGCCTCCGTCGATCCGGACCAGCGGTGTGCGCAGGACCGGCGGTTCAAGTCCTCCGCGCAGAAGATGCACAGTCATTTGGTTGTTCGGCACCCGTCAACCAGGAACAGGAGAGATACGAACCAGCTCAACCCGATCAGGCGGTCGCGAGCAAGGATCTCGGCAAGAGGAGAAGGCCCGCGTGCGGGGCGTCTTTCGAGTGGCCGGTTCGTACGCTTGCCGCAGGCGGGTGTCAGCTCGTGGCCTGCCGGAAGAACTCTTCGGCGCTGGTCGGCTTGACGCCGGGGTAGTGGTGGTTGTCGAGCGGGTCGAGCTTGCCCTTCCCGGTGACCACGGCCCAGGTGTACTGCAGGAGGAGGTACTCGAACGGAGTCCGGCACCTTCAGCTACTGGGGTGACGGCGATCAGCCCGTCGACTTCTCCACCTATTCCGACACTGCCGAGTGGCCCGCAGCGGCTCTCGCCCCCTCGACCGCCGGTCGCACCGTGCGGGTTGTCGGGGATGTGCTGACGCTGAAGGAACTGCACCAGGCCATGGAACGAGGCTCGGGACGGCGGCTGGAGGCACGGCGGCTCGGCAGCGCCAACGAGCCCTGCGCCGATAGCCGTGGGCGGTGATGCTGATCCGCGCGTTCACCGGCGGATGGCCGGCGGTCTCGAACGCCTCGTAGTACCTCGTCACCCCGCTGGTGAACTGGCCAACCGGCCCGAGCACCAGGCCGAGTGCCAGGGGCAGTCCCAGTGAACCCGCTCGGAATGCAGAGGCGGGAGTGCCTCCGCTTCCGACCCAGATCGGCAGCTCGCCGACCGGCCGGGGAGCGATGTCGAGTCCAATGAGGTCACGGGTGTGCACGCTGCCCGTTGCGGGTGTCTATGCTCGCGACCTTGATGGTGACGTCCGCGGTGCTTCTGCCGTGCTCCTCCGCGTCGATGTGCACGCCTCCCTCGAACTCGTTGAACTGGCCGCGGACCTTGGTCACCAGCGCGTGCCGGGCGACGAACCCGATCCGAGTGTGGGCGACATCGAGAACGTAGTCGCCGGACAGGCCGGACAGAGCGGTTGTCGTTGCGGTGCTTGTCACGTCGGAACTCCTGAAATCCATGAGCGCCACGATTTTGGTGACGCATCACCTATATGACATGAACCATACATGATGTGTCACCTAACTGCTAGACTGCCCGGGTGGCTGTTACGAATGACATCCCGTGGCTGAACGACGACGAGCAGCGCATGTGGCGGCAATGGATGGGTCTCAACGCGGAGCTTCTGGCAACGCTCAACCGCGAGATGCAGGCCGACACCGGGCTGTCCAACCCGGACTACCAAGTACTCGCCGTGCTGACCGAATCCGCCGAAGGACGCATGCGGATATCCGACCTGGCGACGTCATTGCAGTGGGAGCGCAGCCGGGTCTCCCACCACGTCGCGCGGATGGAGAAACGGGATCTGGTATCCCGACAGGGGTGCCCCGACGACGGCCGTGGCGCCTTCGTCCGCATCACCGAGACCGGACAGGCGGCCATCGAGCAGGCCGCGCCCGGCCATGTACGCGCCGTACGACACCTGGTCTTTGACGCACTCACCGCAGATGAGGTGGCTCAGCTCGGCGAGATCTTCCACCGGTTGCGCACCCGGGTCGGCCTGGCAACCGAATGAAACAGCGCCGGATCCGTCCACCTGCCACACGAAGCCCCGGCCGGCAACGCTTCCGGCCCACGCGCATGAACAAGGCCATTCATGACGCCGCATGTACGAAGAACTGAACCGCGCCGAGTTTGATGGAGCCTCCACGAAAGCCGGGGCGATTCAAGCATGAGCGCGGTGTCGGCCTCACCCGGCCGCAGCAGGCGTATGCTCCCGCCAGCCGTCGGCGAAGTCGCGGACCTGCTTGCCGTGCGGAACTCGCGGCAGGTGCCCGTACGGTCCGTCGTCGCCGTAGAAGTCGATGGTGCGGAGCAGCACCGCTCCTGCGAGGTTCTCGGGATCGGATGCTGCGGATGGCACTAGGTGATCTCCGCACGAACTAGGTGATTATCGCCGATGTGAACCGCACGTGAAGCGGGGCAGGCTGGCGCCATGACACAACAATGCGCTAGGGACGAGGTCGTGGCACGCCTGATCCGTGCCGGCGAGCTGGAGGTGTCGGGCGAGGATCTGTCCGAGGCGGCAACGTACTTCGACACGGAGAAGTTCCGCTTCCATGGGCCGGACGGCTTCGAATCCGACTTCGCCGGGTTGGATGCCTACTTCGCGGCGGTGCGCCAGGCATTCGACGACCGGTCGATCCGGCGTGGCATCGTCGTGGCCGAAGGCGACCGTATGGCCTGCCAGACCTGGATCGAAGGCACCTTCGTCCGTCCTCTCGTCGAGGAGTGGGTACGCACCGACAATCGCGGTCTGTTGCGCCAGTTGGGCGCGGAAGGAAGCTAGCCGGACGGCCATCGAGGGGTAAGGCCGGCGGCGAGATCGCGCAGCAGGCGCAGCAACGCCACCAGCAGCAGCGGAAGCGTGGTCGTTGATCGTCGCGGCCAACAAGCCGACGGTGCTGAACCCCGGCGACCTGCGAGGGTGCAGATCCGTCTCGGGCGCGCGCCCCCACGCGGCACTCCATCCGCGGCCGCTACGCCGAAGGCGACGTCGGTCGCTCCACCATCCATCGCATCATCCACGGGCCGAACGCCTGACCTGCTACTCAGTCGATGTAGTCGTTGATCTGCCTGGCGGTCTTCGCCGTCGGTGCAGGCGACGATGTGAAGTTAATTAGGGAGGTCCACCATGAGCATGCCGGAGTTCTTCGCCACGCCCGGGTACGGCGAGACGCAGTTGGCCAATATGCACTACAACCAGGCGGTGCGAATCGGCGATCGCATTGAGACGTCGGGGCAAGGAGGGTGGGACGACGACTGGAACTTCCCCGAGTCACTCGAGGACGAGATCGTTCAGGCATTCGACAACGTCGAGCGGACCCTTGCCCTCGCCGGCGCCACGTGGCGCGACGTCACCCACGTGAACTCGTACCACATCCCCGACTCCCCCCACTTCATCGGCGAGGTCCACAATCGCGTCATGGTGGAGCAGTTCGGCAAGCGCATGGGCGACAGAGCGCCCATCTGGACCGAAACCGGAGTCCAAGCCCTCGGGGCGCCGAAGATGCGCGTCGAAATCCGTGTCACGGCCATCGTCGGCCACCACAACTGATGGACGGGGCCGAGCACGGCGGCTCGGTAGCACTGCGCCTGCCGGCAACCACATCCGCCCAGGTCAGGACTCTGCGATGGCTTCGCGTGGCGACACGAACTCCAGCCACCAGGAAAGGCGAACGCGTGCGGCATGATGATCGGCCGTGCTCCTTCGCCTGGCTTACCTCACCGTCACGAACACTTTCGCTGCACTGCGGTTACTGCCCATGAGCGATCGGGACAAAGACATGGAGATACTTGCCCTGCGTCACCAGGTCACCGTCCCGGAACAGCAACTCAGCGCCGACACCAGTGGAACGCAGAAGTACTACGTCTACACCACGCCATCCAAGAAGGCTGTCCAGGCGATCAAGGACAAAGGCGAAGACGTTCAGGTCAACCCGTCATATGCAGCCGGATGAATTGCTTACGAGCATCAACCGGGCGCTGACGGGCTGGGCGAGATACTTCCGATGCGGGTGTCCAAGGCCATATTCAACGCGATCGACCACTATGCGTGGGGTCGGATCATGCGCTGGTTACGGGCCAAGTACGAACGCGGGACCCACCGGATCGGAATGCCCGAGCTTCGACGCCGCTTCTGCGACGTCGGGTGGAGGTTCGCCCACAACCGGGTCGTGTTCACCGGCGCCTCCGGAGTCGCTGTGACCCGCTACCGCTACCGCGGGAACACCATCACGACCCCGTGGGACCCGAAACAGGCGAACACCAATGTTGACCCCCGGGAAAAACACGTGGAGCGTTCGATGCGGTGAGAGCCGCACGTCGGGTGCGGGCGGGCGACTCCAGGAAACGGACCGGTGATAACACCGACACCGCGCCCGGGGCTGATCCCACGACCGTCACCCTCAACGGGCAACGTAAGCGCGTCTTGACGCCTCGGGACTGGACATGGCAACCAGCGTAGTGAACAGCTCAAGATCTTTTCGAACCCATTGGCTGGACGACGTGCCCGATCCGGCACCGCCAAACAGACCATGCCGCGCACCGGCCTAGCGTCGGGGGCGGCTTGATCGTTCGTCAGAGCCGAGTGGTTTTGTCCGTGACGGCAACCCGGCGGATCTGATCAGGCGTCATTCCTCTGACGCCTCTCAAGTCCGCGCCTTTCAGGTCCGTCTCGCTCAGGTCCGTCTCGCTCAGGTTCGCCTTGCTCAGGTCCGCCTCGCTCGGGTCCGCCCCGCTCAGGTCAGCCAAGCGGAGATCCGATGCGATGAGATTTGAATTGACCAGGTTCGCGCCGGGAACGCGGATCCCACCGAGGTCGGCATTAAGGGGCAAATAGTACGGTTCGGCGGTTCCACGGCCGATGACGGTCAAGGCGGCCTGGATGTCAGTGGCTGGCTTCGCCGGCGGTTTGGCTTTGAGCTCAGGACCGTGCTCGCGGACGAAGGCTGTCAGCACGTCATAGATGGTGTCGTGGTCGCGCGGGGAGTCTCGGGCCAGGCGTTCCAGCGCGTAGATCGCGCCTAGGCGGACGTCGAGCTTGGCTGGGCCCAGCTGCTCGATGTTCTTGGTGTAGCGGTCGGTGATCTGTACCTCGCGGGTCGCCTCCAGCGTCAGCGCGGTGTATATCAGGCCAAACGCAGTGAAGGCCACGCTCAGCAGGACACCTGTTCCGCTGATCCATTGGGTGCGCGCCTGCTGGCGCTGGATCAGCAGCTCCTCGCGGTCCTTGACCGGTAGCGCGGCCAGCTCTGTCGCGGTGGGCGCCGGCACCCGCCTCGCCCGAGCCCGGTCCATCGTCTGCCGGCTCAGTGCCCAGGCGGCGAGCAGGACGGTGATGATGACCGCCGGAGCACCTGGGGTGAGCTGCGGCCACACCGCTGGGGTCTCGTATGTCTCGTATTCCTGCGGGACCCAGTCCGCCAGTAACTGTCCTGAAACGTACGCCAGTGCGAGCACCACCAGCGTGACCGCTGTCGCCAGCCATGGCCGTCCCGCTCTCCGGGCCTTGAGCGGGTTCAGCTTCATGATCTTCACTGCGGTATTGCACACCGGCCTGGTAGCAGTCCGCCTACAAAACGATGGTTTTGACCTTCGTCATAAGACGCCACAGGTTGTCTGGCCGCTTCCGCCTGAGGGCGTCTTCAGACGGCAGCTCCCACGAAGGCCCATCGGGATCGCCCAATTCCATCCTGGCCGTCATCGAACACACCGGGAGGCGCGTGAGGTCGTGAACGGAGCCGGGTTCGACCTCGGCGATCACAACGGAAGTCCGCCGGGTGCCGACAGTGCCTGGAGGTTGCCGGCGTGCTGGTGGGCCTTGCCGGAATACCAGGCGTCGATGGGTTCACCCTTGACGCTACGGTCTGCTCGGCGCAGCGATAGATCGGGATCAGGGTGCCTGTGGGGTGCGGAAACTCGACTTGGGGCTGCTGCCTGCGATTACACGGTGATCAGGCTTGGCGGTCTGACATGGTCGCAGGCCATGATGTGGTCCCTGCTCTATCTGAGCTCGCCGCGAGCACGGAGGACAAGACTTGCGGCGAGATGCCGGACGCGGCGTGGCATCGTCGTCTTCGCCGGTTGGGACAGGGTGCTGTTGGCCATCTCGTTCGTCCTTCACAGTGTCGTAGGTGCTGAGGAACCTCGCGGTCAGGTGGTAGACGGCTTGCGCCCGGCGGGCACGTACCGTGCAGGCATCGCCGGGATACGCGAGGACTGTTGACGACCTACTCGCACGTAAAGGAGCTCACTAGTTGCCTTCGCAGGCAACTAGTTGACCCTTGGTGTTAACCCGATTCTGCATCTGAGCTCGTCATTGAGGTCTCACGTGGCTGACCCGTCCCGCGCAAAGTATGTAGCGCAGGCGCCAGGCAGCGCCGGGAATAATTGCTTGCGCAGACAGATTTACGGAGGTGTGGATCAGCGGTCGGAGGCGCGCGGCGCCGCAGATCGGAGAGAGGAAACGACATGCCATTCGAGATCGGCATCATGACGTTCGGGGAGTTGACGGAGGACCCGTCCACCGGGGCTCTGCCGTCCCCGCGGCAGCGCGTCCGCGAGACGATCGAGCAGGCGCAGGTCGCCGACCAGGTGGGCCTGGACGTCTTCGGCGTGGGTGAGCACCACCGCACCGACTTCGTCGGATCAGCCCCGGCCATCCTGTTGGCCGCCGCCGCGGAGAAGACCGAGCACATCAAGCTGACGAGTTCGGTCACGGTGCTCAGCTCGGAGGACCCCGTACGCGTGTGGGAGCAGTTCGCCACGATCGACCTGCTGTCCGCCGGCCGCGCCGAGATCATCGCCGGTCGCGGCTCCTACACTGAGTCCTTCCCGCTGTTCGGGTACGACCTGAAGGACTACGCGGACCTGTTCCGCGAGAAGCTCGACCTGCTGCTGAAGATCCGCGACCAGAACCCGCTCACCTGGCAGGGCCGCTTCCGCGCACCGCTGGTCGACGCTGACATCGCACCCCGCGCCGACGGCGACACCATCCCGATCTGGGTCGGGGTCGGCGGATCGCCCGCGTCGGCCATCAGCACCGGCCACCTCGGCCTGCCCATGGCCCTGGCCCTGTTGCTCGGACCGATGACCTACCACGAGGAGACAGTCCAGCTCTACCGAGCGGCCGCAGCGAAGGTCGGGCACGACGCGAACGCGCTGCCGATCAGCATGAACTCGCACGGGTTCGTCGGGCGGACCAGCCAGGGCGCACGCGACACCATGTACCCCTACTTCGCCAGGGGCATGACGGAGAACAACCACCAGCGCGGCGTCGGCCTCCGGCTTCCCCGGGCCGCGTTCGACGCGCAGTCGTCGCCCGCGGCCGGACTGCTGGTCGGCAGCCCGCAGGAGATCATCGACAAGCTGCTCACCTACCACGAGCTGTACGGCATCAACCGCGCCATCATCCAGATGGGCTTCGGCGGCATGCCGCAGAAGGAGCACCTCGAGGCGATCGAACTGCTCGGCACCGAGGTGGCACCTGTCGTGCGCCGCGAGGTCGCATTGCGCGAGAAGAGCGCGGCATGACCGCCGTTGCGGACACCGGTCCGCTCCTACGCGTCGTCGTCGTCAACGGCAGCCCGAGCCAGCCGTCCAAGACGATGGGACTGGTCGACGTTGTCCTCGACACCCTGAAGGACATGCTCCCTATCGAGGCGTCCCGGGTTGACGTGTACCGCTTGGGCGCGGGGTTCACCGGAGCGATCGAGCGCGATGACCTCTCGCCCGAGGTTGAAGACTCGCTCCGGCTCGCCGAGGATGCCGATCTCCTCATCGCCGCCGCACCTGTGTTCCGAGGTACGTACCCCGGCATGTTCAAGCACTTCTTCGACCTTGTCGACCAATACGCACTTGCGAACAAGCCCGTCCTCCTTGCCGCGACGGGCGGAGGTGACCACCATGCGCTTGTCCTGGAGCACGCCTTGCGGCCACTGTTCGCCTTTTTCCAGGCGTTGACGATCCCGGTCGCGTTCTTCGCCTCCGCCGGAGACTTCGACGGCACGACACTGCTCAACCCCCGCATCTACGGACGCATCGAGGTCGGACTCACTGACGTCGCAGACCTTCTCAGAGCTCGCGCGACGGGGTCTGGGGCAACACAGGGCCGCGGACCAGCGAATGGCCGGCCCCGTGCAAAGCCGCTTGGCCTCTCTTCGAGCGCATCCAGCAGAGAGAGACTCGTCCAACCAGTCCTGCGGGCCAGTTCTCCTAGCCGCACATGAATCGCTGTCCGGTGTTCAGCCGGGGGCTGCCGCATTCAGCGGGTCCCCGTTCCGTCTCACCCTTACAGGGAGCATCCATGTCTACTGTGTTCGTGGCCGGCGCCACCGGCCGCCTGGGCCGTCTGATCATCGACAGTCTGCGCCGACGGGACGTGCAGGTCCGCGCCAGGAGGTCATCATCGACGGCCAGGTCAACCTGCTGCGTGCCGCCGAGCAGGCCGGCGTTCCGCGCTGGATCCCCTCAGACTTCTCCCTCGGTATAGACCGACTCGACTACGGCGACAACGACTTCGCCGACCTGCGCAGGAAGGCCGCCGAGGCATTCCGAGGCAGCAGCGTGGCAACCACGACGGTCCTCTGCGGCGCCTTCCTGGAGGTGCTGAACATGCCCTTCTACCGGTGGGTCGACTGGGAGACCGGCACCTTCAGTTACTGGGGTGACGGGGACCAGCCCGTCGACTTCTCCACTTACGCCGATACTGCCGAGTGGACCGTCGAAGCGGCTCTCGACCCCTCGGCCGCCGGACGCACCGTGCGAATGGCCGGGGATGTGCTGACGCTGAAGGAACTGCACCAGGCCATGGAGCGCGGCTCGGGGCGACGGCTCGAGGCACGGCGGCTCGGCAGCACCGACGACCAGCGCCGAAGAGTACTTCCGGCAGGCCATGAGCTGACACCCAGCAGGGCGAATCAGGAGTCGGCAGCCGCGGAAGACGACCCGCGCGGAGCACTGGTGCGGTCCGACGGGTCGGCCGAAATGACGACATCCGTGCTGCTGGCGGCCTGATCAACCACTTGACCTGGCGGACGCCGGAACCCGGACCAGGGTGCCCGCCAGGTCTTCTGACTCGGCGTCTTTTGATCGTCTTGTGGTTAGAGTGGCCGCACTGGCTGCATGAAAACCGGGTGTCCCAGTCCAGTTTCCTGCTCACTTTTTTGGCCACCAGCTACGAGGACATTCCGGACTCGGCTCCGTCGTCACCAACGGGGGCCGACTACTGTTGCTTCGCACGACTCACACCGGAGTCGAGATCAGCACGGACTTGGGTGGGGTCTGCTGCCCGACCTGGCCGGATTACCCGTTGCGGATCGGCGCGCGTGGCTGGGACAACCAGCTCTGGCGGCCCGGCGACGACCCTCACCATCCGGTTGCCCTGGCGATCCGGCAGGCGGCCTCGCCGCCGCTTGGATCCTGCTGCCGGACGGCACCGGCGCCCGCCTCCATGGCGCTTACCCACTCCGGACGCCGCGACCCTGCGCCGTGCCCGCGGAGTGGCGATGCTGCGCGCCCCCAGCGGCATCCTCGTCGGAGAAGCCGGCGTCCACGGCCGCCCAGTCGGCAATTCCATAGAGCCCACCCGCCCACGCCGCGCAACGACGCCCCATCGCAACGGCCCATTGCTGATCAATCGCCTCCGCACACGCCCGAATACCTTCGCGCCGATGCCGGCCATGCACGGCATGCTGACGTCTACGTGCCTGACGTGCCTTATCGAGCTTCATGCGGCTGACCAGCAAGTTCGTTTGACAACCCCAGATAACGATGGGCCCGGGTCTCCTCGCGCTCGACGTCGGGGCGAGCAGGACACGCACCGGCTTGCCAACGCCATGTCCCCGCCGCGAACAAGGTTTGCTGCGCAGGCAGACACATCGGTTGGTTCTCGAGATGACCTGTCGATACCGTGCTGCTCATGGCGACCGACAGGCTGCGAGAGCTTGAAGACCAGGCATGGCGGGGGTTCCTGCTCACCCACGATCGAATCTGGCGTGAGATCGAGGCCGGCCTCGCTCCGCTGAACGTGAGCATGGCCGAGTACAGCGTGCTGGCACTGCTGGGCGAGGCCGGTCGGAACGGCATGCGGATGTCAGAGCTCGCCCAGCAGCGCCTGATGTCCACCGGCGGGTTCACCCGGCTCGCCGACCGGCTCGAGCGTCGTGGCCTGATCGAGAGGCGACGGACGGCCGACGACGGACGTGGCTTCACGGCGGTCCTGACCAAAGACGGGAGGGCGCTCATGCGCAAGGCATGGCGCCAGCAGCACAGCGACCTGCGCAGGCTCTTCTTCGACCGGCTCGACGACGAGCACCTGCGCAACCTCGCCGAAGTCTGGGCGCGGCTCGACCCGGACGACGAGGGCGTGCTGAATCGGCGCTCCTCGTAGCCCGCTGGGTGTGTCACACCCAGCGGACGGGCACCTTCCTGAGCCCTGGGGCGGCGACGCATCCGAGTTGTCAGCAGGTCGTCACTACCGCAGGTCGGTCTGATGGCCGTCCTCTGCCGCGACGGGAGCGAATACAACACTGCCCGCGTGTGCTCGGCTCGGGTGAAACCGCGCAGCGGGCTGATGGCCACGATGCCCGCCTCGACGGTCCAGGTCGCGGCGACCCGGCCGCCCACCAGCACGACACGCGCGCCTGAGACGGCCGGGCCGCAGCGCCACCGGCCAGAACCTGCACGGCCTCTCCACGCCTCGCGCGCCGCCATGCCCCTCGTATCCTCAGGACGACGGAGGTCTCGCGCACGGCCGAGGTCCCGAGATGGCGGCGAGCACCGCAGGGAAGAGGATGAAAAGCGCCGAGCCCAGCGTGACGGGACATCAACGACATCTCCCGACAGCATCTGGGACACGAAGCACCCCTCCAACCCGATGGCAATGGCCGCAATGCCGAGAGCCGGGTGGGGGTCAGGTGCGCCGCGCATGCCGGCACGGCGCGCCAACCGGAACGCCCTACTGTCGTCCCGCACTTGGCAAATCAGCCATGCCGAGCCACAGTACGGGATGCCTTCGGTCCGGACTCGGCACCCTGGCTCCCGCCACCGCCGGTGTCGGCCCTGGGCGGCGCGAAGGTCGTGCTCGCCACCGCGGCTGGCTCCGACGCCATGGGCGCCACCATCGACGGGCTGCGTCACAACGGCGAGCTCATCGTGCTCGGCGCAACGCCGAAATCCATCCAGGTCAGCCCGTTCCAGCTCATCGCGCGGCGAGTAGGTCCGTGCAGGGCCACCCGTCCGGCACCGCCCGCAATGTCGAGGAGAACCTGCGCCTCGCCGCACTGACGGGCGTGCAGCCCATGATCGAGACCAGCCCTCTGGACGAGGTAGAGGCTGCCTACGACCGCATGCTGTCCGGCGACGGCGCGCGCTGTTGGGAAAGATCGGCTTACCGCGGACGAGATCCTCAACCACCGTCTCGCCCCCATCCGGCGTACGGAACCGCAGCGCCCGCCCTCCGACGAACTCCAGCCCCTGCTCGCAGCAGAACCCGTCATACCCCCAGGTGCTCGGACCCTGTCCGCTCTTGAACTGCTCGCAAGTGCAGTCGCAGTAGTACGCCCGGCTGGCCGGGTACAGCCGCAGGACCGCTTTCCGGTGCCGGGTGGCATTGTCCGACTGGAAATACGGGCACTCGAAGACCGGACCCGCGGCGCTGATCCCGGTCGCCGCCAAGGCGTCGATGATTGCCCTGAGTCCGCTCCGGCCGGTTACGGCCGTGTCTGTGTCCTCGACACGGAGCACGAACGTGTCTCCGGATTGTCGCGCCACCGCCCAGGTGTACGGAGCCGACAGCGCCCCACCCACATGGAACATCCCAGCAGGGGAGGCCGCAAAATGTACGCGAGCCGGAGACCTGGACACGCGGTAACCTACCGACTGAGCTGCGGAAGGTCCGGTGACTATCCGCTGCATACGAGCCCTGGTTAGTCGGTGACCGTGATCTTCACGCGGACGGCGCCGTCGTTGTCGCGGAGGCAACCGTCGGCGTCGTTGATGCGCAACTGGAGGAAGCCTTCCTGGCGCGCCCGGATGGAGGCCCTGGTGCCGACTCTGTAGTGGTCTCCGTTGACCTTCGCGATCAGCGTGCCGTACGTGTACTGGCTGAGGATCTTGCATCCCTGGTAGATCTCGCTGTCGATGTGCCAGGGGTAGCCGCGCGAGGACACATAGGGGAACTCGCGGTGGTCGACCGTCCACCGGCCACTGACGTAGTAGATCTGCACCAGGTCACCGGGTTCGACGTACACGCCGGCGTTCTGCCAGCCGCTCTCGGCACTGATCCATTTGCTTTTGCCGTACTGCGACTCCGTGGCCGAGGCGGGCGAGGCACCGGCGAGGACACAGCTCCCGGTGGCGAGCGTGGCGAGGAACAGGGTGGCCAGCTTTGATCGCATCTATGGATGCCCCTTCTCGATCTGTTTATGTTTTGTCGTACATCTGGGTTGGAAAGCGCCCGGGGAAGGAAGGTTCGCGGCCCTGCGATCTAAACCACATGTCCGCGAGTCGCTGATCCCTTGGCGAGCCGATTGTCGCCAGGGATGAAACGTTTGCATGAGGACCCCGCACGGCCGTGGACGACCGCGATGCTCGCCTCCGCTATTGCGGTGTCCGCGGCCAGGGCCGAAGCGTTCTCGGCTGGTGGGGCACACGCGGGCTCGCGTGAGGTCGATAGGTGCGGCCACTGGAGTCGGCCGCGCGGTGGGGCGCAGTTCCCGTCGCTGGAATGCCGTTGATCCCCGACGAGTTGTCAGTGAAGTCCCAGAGGTTTCACTTTTCAAGCAGGAAGGCTCTTGAGGGCCCTCCTAAGTCATCGATGTATTCGATTACCACATTGTTGTTCCCTGTGGAGACGAGGTCGACCCGTAGATGGCCACGCTCATCGTGCCGCCGTCCGCGAAGCAGCGGCGGTCCAGACCATTTTGAATTCGCAGAAATTCACGACTGTACGACACGTTGCAGTCTGCGTGGTTGATAGCGAATGCGGGGGAGGGGAGGGGCCACCATGACCGCCAGTGCGGCTGCGTAGCTGGCGAGGGCCTTACGCAGGTACGACTTCATAGCGTTCTCTTTCTGGGGAGCGATCTCGCACCGGTGAGCGTATACGGGGCCTGAACTTACAAACCAGTCCACTTCCCTGCTCATCTCTTGCTCACCGGGGCTCAACAGGGCCGACGCGTTCTCGGCTGGTGTGTGCGCCTGCGGGAATGACCCGGCTGGGTGGTTGAGAACAGGCCCTCGTCCCCATCCATGGCGAACTTCCGCAGATGCTCCTCGTGTTCACCGTGCCGGCCGCACTGTCGGGCATGGAACGCGAATTCTCGGAGGTCACGCCTGGAAGGTGGTTCGGAGAGGGCGTCGATCTCGGAACCACGGAGAAGACGGCCGGGCGGATCACCAGCACTCGCCCTGGCACGTACGGGCGCAGGTGCGACGGTGACATGCGGGCGACCATCTGCTCCGGCTCCGCCTGTGGCAGCGTCGGCAGCGAATGAATCGCCATCCCGGCCTTGGCGCTGACGTAGTGCGTCTGGCCGCGGGTGCCGTCGAAGACGGAACCGGAGCAGAAGTTGATCAAGTGGCCCCAGCCTCGGTGCTTCATCAGCGGCAGCAGCGCCTGCACGATGAGGTGGGGCCGGCCAGGTTGATGTCGAGCACGCGGCGCCAACGGTTGTAGCGGGAAGTGGCCGGCGGCATTGAGGATCACATCGGCATGGCCGGCGACGTCGCGGGCGATTTCGGCCGGTCGCGCTACGCCCGATTCGGCGGAGAGGTCGGCCGCGACGGATGCAGCGCGCTGTGGTGGTCGGTCCGCTTGGTCAGCCGCTTCAGTGCCTCGTCGCTGAGGTCGGTGGCGATGACGGTGTCAGCGTTGTCCAGGAAACGCGCGGTCAGTGGCGTGCCGCCGCCTCTCGCCGCTCCGGTCATGACGATGACTTGGTTGCTTTCATGGTGCTTTCCTTATCGGGGTGGGCCGACGGTGATCTGGCCGTGGGCGTCGGCCGCTGCGGCCAGGACGTCCTTGGAGATCTCGAAGCCCTCGGGTCTCGCGGTGGACAGGTCGTGGCCGGCCTGGCGGAACATGTCCTCGATGCCGGCGGGTGTGGCGATCAGGAGCAGGTCGGCGCGGTCGGAGGTGATGCGGTAGCCGTGCGGGATGTTGCGGGGCAGGTAGACGATGCCGCCCTCGGACAGCTCCAGCTCCTGCTCGCCGACCCAGAGCAGAGCGGTGCCTTTGATCAGCATGAAGACCTCGTCCTCCCGGGTGTGCATGTGGAACGGCGGAGCCTCCCCTTTGGGGGCGTCGAACCGTCCGACGGTGAGCTGACCGCCGGTGGTGGCGGCGTCCAGCAGGACGGAGAAGGTGCTCCCGTTCAGCCATTCCAGCTTTTGTTGCTGTTCGGGCTGGGCCAGGTACGGGATGCTCATGGTGTTCTCCTTCAAGCGAGGAAGTCGATCAATTGCTGGGCGAAGTCTTCGGGGCGTTCGTCGGGGACGAAGTGCCCGCTGTCCTTGATGACCGCCGCGGAGAGGTGTGGTGCGATCGGGCGCAGGGCCTCGGCCAGCCGGGTGCCCGCGTTGTGTTCGCCGCCGACGGCCAGCACTGGCATCGGCAGGACGGCCCCGCTCTCGGTCCAGGCCTGGTTGGTCCGTCCGTCCTGCAGCAGGGTGCGGTAGTGGCCGAAGCTCGCGCGCAGGGCCTCCCGTCCGGCGTAGTAGGCGGTGATGGCGGCGATCTCCTCCGGCGGGAACGCGGCGGTGACATGGGCGAGCCGGTTGAACCACCAGGTCATGAAGGCGTGCTCGGTTCCGTCCAGGAGCAGTTCCGGCACTTCGGGCGTCATGAACAGACCGAAGTGGAAGGAACCGCCCGTGGCGACGTTCATCGCGCCTTCCAGCCCGAATCCGGGCAGAGCCAGCTCGACGAGCGCGAGCCGCGCGACCTGCTGCGGATGGCGGCGGGCGTAGGCGAAGGCGACCATGCCGCCGATGTCATGCCCGACCAGGCGCACCTCGCCGGTGATGCCGAGCCGGGACAGCAGGGCGCGCATGTCCTCGGCTTGGGTGTCCTTGTCGTAGCCGCCGGGGGCGCGGGTGCTGTCTCCGAGGCCGCGCAGGTCGGGCGCGATGACCCGGTATCCATGCTCGGCGAGGATCGGCATGACGTGCCGCCAGGCCCGCCAGGTCTGGGGCCAGCCGTGCAGCAGGAGTACCGGTGTGCCCGAGCCGCCGATCACCGCGTGCAGGGTGATGCCGTTGGCGGTGACGGTAGTGTGCTCGAACCCGTCGGGCACCGGACCGTCGACCCGCCTCGAGACCGGGCCGGGCGCCGAGTCGTGTGGAGTGTTCATGACGTGGGGATGAGGGCGCCGACGATGGGGAGGAGCTTCTGGCCGGCCGGCGAGGACCAGCTGCGGGCCAGCTGCGTGAGGATCATGTTCGTCGAGGCGATCTCGGCGCCGGCATTCTCCATGCGTCGCAGGGCGATGTCGTCGGCCGGCTTGGTCATCGATCCGCCGGCATCGGCGATGACCTGGACGCGGTATCCCCGCTGGAGGGCGGTCAGGGTGGGGTAGACGGTGCAGACGTCGTTGGTGACGCCGGCGATGATCAGGTTGGGGCGACCGGTGGCCTTGACCGCGGCGGCGAAGGCGGGGTCGTCCATGGCGTCGACCACGCCCGTGCGCTGGATGCGTTCCTCGAACTGCTTGGGGGCGATCTCGGCGAGCTCCGGCAGCAGCGGCCCTTGCGCGTGATCTTCCAGCGAGGTGGTCAGGATCAGCGGCATGTCCAGCGCCACCGCGGCCTTGGCCAGCGCGAGCGCGTTGGCCTTGACCTCGTCATGGTCGGCCGAGCCTATCCAGCTCATGGTGCCGAGCTGGTGGTCGATGAGCAGGATTGCCGTGTCATCGGGTGTGAACAGGACCATCGTGGTTCCTCTCTCCGCGCGGCGGTTTCGCCGCGTGTCAGGGCGGTGTGGCCAGCCGGCCGGTGCAATCTGCGACGGCAGGACTCGCGGTATCACCCTCGCCGCGGGCTGGTGCTGTTCGCATCGGCGACAATCGCCTAGTAGTACTTCGGCGGGAATCGCCTAGTCTTGGGCGGAAAGCGATGTTGGCGGACACGGGTTGACTCCCGCGGGGGAACCAAACGATGTTTCGGGATCGACGCGCCGAGCGTGAGGTCGTCGAACGATTACTTGCCCAGGCGCGGGACGGACGCAGCGGCGTGCTGGTGATGCGTGGGGAGGCCGGCATCGGTAAGACCGCGCTGCTGGAGCATGCCCGTGACGCTGCGGCCGGGTACCGGGTGGTGCGCGCGACCGGTGTGGAGTCCGAGATGGAGTTCGCGTTCGCCGGGTTGCACCAGTTGTGCGCGCCGCTGCTGGATCGGCTCGGCGCGCTGCCCGACCCGCAGCAGGCCGCCCTGGACGTGGCGTTCGGGCTGCGCGCCGGTGACCCGCCCGACCGGTTCCTGGTCGGGCTGGCGACACTCAGCCTGCTGGCCGAGGCCGCCGAGGAACGACCGCTGTTGTGCCTGGTGGACGATGCGCAGTGGCTGGACGCGGCCTCCGCGCAGATCCTCGCGTTCGTGGCGCGGCGGCTGGAGGCCGAGCGGATGGCGCTGCTGTTCGCCCTGCGCGACCTCGGCCCTGACGGAGGTGGCGTCGAGGTGTTGGCCGGGCTGCCGGAGCTGTGCCTGGACGGGCTCGGTGAGGCCGACGCGCGGGCGTTGCTGGCTGCGGCCGTGCATGCGCCGCTGGATGAGCGGGTACGCGACCGGATCATCGCCGAGGCGCGCGGCAACCCGCTGGCGCTGCTGGAGCTGCCCCGCGGCGCGGAGCCGGCGCCGTCGGCGGAGTTGGCGGGCGGGTTCGGGCTGCCGGACGCGCTGGGCGTGCCGCGCCGAATCGAGGAGAGCTTTCGGCTCCGGTCGGGCAGACTGCCCGCCGACACGCAGTTGTTGCTGCTGGTCGCGGCGGCCGAGCCGGTCGGCGACGCGGCGTTGCTGTGGCGCGCGGCCGAGCACCTGGGCATCGGCGCGGAGGCGGACGTACCGGCGGAGGCGGCAGGGTTGCTGGAGATCGGCGCCAGGGTGCGGTTTTCGCATCCGCTGGTGCGCTCGGCCATCTACCGGGCCGCCACGGCGCCGGACCGCCGCCGCGCACACCACGCGCTGGCCGAGGCCACCGACCCGCAGACCGATCCCGACCGCCGCGCCTGGCACCGCGCGCAGTCGGTGCGCGGCACCGACGAGACGGTCGCCGCGGAGCTGGAGCACTCAGGCGACCGGGCACGCTCCCGCGGCGGGCTGGCCGCGGCGGCCGCGTTCCTGGAGCGGGCGGTGGTGCTGACCCCCGAGCCGGCTGAGCGGGCCCGGCGCGCGCTGGCCGCCGCGCACGCCAAGCATGAGGCCGGCGCACCCCACGCCGCCTCGGAGCTGCTGACGGTCGCAGCGGCCGGACCGCTGGACGCGCTGCAACACGCCCGAGTCGAGCTGCTGCGCGCGCAGATCGCGTTTGTTCTGACGCGCGGCAGCGATGTGCCGGGGATGCTGCTGGACGCCGCTAAGACGCTGGCTCCGCTGGATGCCGCACTGGCCCGTGAGACATACCTGCAGGCGTTTGAGGCGGCCATCCACGCCGGTCCGCTCGGTCAGGGCCGCGGGGTGCTGGAGGCGGCAGAAGCCGCCCGGGCTGCACCCGCCCCCTCGACGCCGCCGCGACCGCTCGACCTCCTGCTCGACGGAGTGGTGACGAGGTTCACGCAAGGGTATGAGGCGAGCGCGCCCGGTCTGCGGCGGGCACTGGAGGCGTTCCGCGACCAGTTCGGGGCTGAGGACGACGGCCGCCGCGGACTGTGGCTGGCCTGCCGCGTCGCGTTCATGCTGTTCGACGACGAGACTCTTTACGAGCTGACCAGCCGCCACGTCCGCCTTGCTCGCGATGCCGGCGCGCTGGCCACGCTCGCCACCGCGCTCAACTTCCACGCCACCATCATGGTGAACAACGGTGAGCTCTCCCGCGCCGCCGAGCTGGCGGCCGAGGAGAGCGCGATCACGCAGTCGATCGGGGCTCCACCGCTGCCCCACGCCAGGCTCGTGCTCGCCGCCTATCGCGGCCGGCAGAGCGAAACCTCCGAGCTGTATGCAGCCGCGGTCCGGGATGTGACCGAACGGGGCGAGGGCACAGTTGTCACCCTGGGCCAGGCCGCGCTGGCGGTGCTGCACAACGGCCTGGGTAACTACGAGGCCGCGCTCGCCGCCGCGACGGGCCCATGCGACTACGACGAACTGGCGCACAGCAGCGCGGCCCTGCCCGAGCTCATCGAGGCGGCCGTCCGCGCCGGCGAACCGGTGCGCGCGGCCGCCGCGCTGGAGCGGCTCAGCCCGCGGGCCCGTGCCAGCGGCACCCAGTGGGCGCTCGGGGTGGAGGCGCGCTCGCGGGCGCTGATGAGCACCGGGCCGGCCGCCGAGGAGCTGTATCGCGAGGCGATCGAGCGGCTCGGCGGCTGCCGGAGGGTGACCGATCTCGCCCGCGCCCACCTGGTCTACGGTGAGTGGCTGCGCCGCGAAGGCCGCCGCAAGGACGCCCACGAGCAGTTGCGCATCGCGCACGAGCTGCTGTCGGGCATGGGCCTGGAGGCGTTCGCGGCGCGCGCAGCCCGCGAACTGCGCGCCACCGGCGGGCAACCACGCAAGCGGACCGCCCAGCCGGCCGACGCGCTCACCGCCCAAGAGCTGCACATCGCACGGCTGGTAGCCACCGGGGCCACCTCCAAGGAGGTCGGCGCGCAGCTGTTCCTGAGCCCGCGCACGATCGACGCGCACCTGCGCAGCATCTTCCGCAAGCTCGGCATCACCTCCCGTCGGCAGCTCAGGGACCTGCAGCTTCCCTGACCTCCAACCGGCGTGCGCCACGACCGTGAATCTACGTAGTCGAGATTCATAGGCGATGTTCGCCGACGCGAACGCGGTGCGAGGGCGGCGAGCATGAATGTGCGTCCCGGGACGGCCGCAACACCCAAGAACCCGAGCGGGACGGATCCGCGCCCCAACCACCACCGAACCATCAGAAAGGGGTTGCCCGTGACGACGCCGATGAGGGCTGTCATCCGCGCCCGAGGCGAAAGCCGTTTCCATGACCGTCGAGGCGGTGGGTGGCCACCGGACAGGTCTGCGTCTCTTGCCCGGCGCCGGCATCTGGGGTGCCGAGACCCGTCCTCCCCGATGAGTCCCCGGCAGACTGGCAGGGCAGTCGCCGATCACTGGCTGGGGCTCGGCGCCGACCTGATCAGCTTCGGTCGCGCCTTCATCGCCAACCCCGACCTCGTGCGCGCCGCATGATGAGTCCACATGGTACGAGGGCGGCGACGTCGGCTATCTCACGTACACCGCCTACCAGCACACAGACTGAAACTGGCTACATGCCGCCGCTCTCCGACCCCCCTGCGCCCGGTGGCCTGGCCTGTGCGCCATGGAGTACGAAGTCGGCCATTCGCTCGAGGAAGTCGTCGTCCAGCGGGTGGCCGAGCATGAGCCAGTGGAAGTAGAGCGGCCCGGAGAGCATCTCCAGCAGGAAGTCGGGGTCGGTGTCGGCGGGTAGTTCGCCGCGTTCGACGGCGCGCTCGAAGATGACTCCTGAGACCTTGAACCGGGCCGGCCAGAACCTGTCGAGGAGTTCGTACAGATCGGCGTTCGCGGCAGTGCGCGGGCCGGCTTCGCGCAGCAGTGCGGCGACCCAGGGGACGTTGAGGCCGAGCCGGATCTCTTTGAGCAGCTCGATGAGATCCCCGCGCAGGCTGCCGGTGTCGGCGGGCGGCACCAACTGGCCACGGCGCTCAATGAGGGCTGTGGACACCAGGCCGACCTTGTTGCCCCAGCGGCGGTAGATCGTCGTCTTGTTGACACCCGCGCGCTCGGCCACCGCATCGACGCGCAGCGCCGCGTAGCCGACCTCGCTCAACTCCGCGATGGTGGCATCGATGACGGCTTCGCGCACGCGCGCCGTCCGCCCGCCCGGCCGAACCCTGGCGGCGTCGGCGTGCAGATGCTGAACGTCTTTCAGCGGTTCTCCTGCCATACGGCCAGGTTAGAGCGTCGCCAACCTAGTACAACTTGCGGGTGCATTAAGCCGGGAATTAAAGCAACAGCTAGTTGTGTTAAGAGGAAGCAGAACCTAGAGTCCTCAACGCAACAACTCGCTGTATCAGCTTCCGTTCGAAGGAGAACTGCCATGATCTACCACCAGATCCGCATCGCCCTGAAGCCCGACGCTCCCGAAGACCAGGTCCAGCACGCGCTCGACCTGTTGCGCACTCTCGGCGACAAGCTCGACGCTGTCGAGTTCTTCATGGTCGGCCGTGACTTCGGCGGCGAGTTCCACTACGGCGCCATGTACGCGCTCAAGGACATCGACGCCTACCGCACCTACATGTACGACCCGCTGCACCTCCAGATCGACGCGATCGGCCTGCCACTCGCGGCCAACATGGTCTCACTGGACCTCACCGACGACCCCGACCCCGAGATCGGCGACAAGATCGCTCAAGTGCACCGCGACCGGTTCACCGACCACCCCGAGCTCTTCGACCTGATCGAGAACCTTGGCTCCTACGAAGGCAGCGGCGTACCCGACGACGACTCCACGCCCACATGAGCCGGCATCGGCGCGAGACAGCGGCCGCGGTGAGGGCGACGTACGCCGGCACACGCAGCACACCAAGGAGAACTCCATGCCGAGCAACAAACCCATGATCACGGTTAGTGACGCAGAGCTGAACGAGCTCCGCGCCCGGTTGAAGGCCACGCGATGGCCCCAGCCCTGGCCGGTGGACGGCTGGCAGGCCGGCACCGACACCGTGGAACTCCGCCGCCTCGTCGCGTACTGGGCCTCCGGCTACGACTGGCGAGCCCACGAAGCCGCCATCAACGCCCTCCCGTCACACCTCGCGGACCTCGACGGCACACCGGTGCACTACCTCCGCTTCGACGGCGAGCACCCGGACGCGCTGCCGATCGTCCTCACGCACGGCTGGCCCAGCTCCTTCCTCGAACTCATCCCCCTCGCCGACCGGTTGGCCACCCCATCCCGGTACGGAGGAGCAGCCGAGGACGCCTTCACCGTGATCGTTCCTTCGCTGCCCGGATTCGCTTTCTCACCCCAGCGTCCCGCGCTCACGGATGCGGAGCAGACACACGACCTCTGGCACTGGCTGATGCGCGACGAACTCGGCTTCGAGCGGTACGCGGCGCACGGCGGAGACCTGGGCGCCGGCGTCACCTCACGGCTCGCCGAGGCCCAACCCGGGGCGCTGGTCGGCATCCACCTGCTGGCCGTGGCAGCCCCGGCCGACTACGACCCGGACGGCCTCACCTCGCAGGAGCAGGCCCACCTCGCCTCCGTGGCGGCCTGGCAGGAGCAGGAAGGCGGGTACCAACACCAGCAGAACACCCGTCCCCTCACCCTGGCCCACGGCCTGACCGACTCACCCGTCGGCCTGCTCGCCTGGATCGTCGAGAAGTACCGTGCGTGGAGCGACTGCGGAGGCGACCTGTCCTCACGCTTCAGTGACGACTTCATCCTCACCCAGGCCTCCCTCTACTGGTTCACCGCCACGATCTCCACCTCCTTCAGGCCCTACTACGAGTACGCCCACGGCCTGACCAGACGCGTGAAGCGGGTGAGCGTGCCCACAGCAGTCGCCCTGTTCCCCGCAGACCTGAGCCGGCCCCCACGCAGCTGGGCCGAGCGCACCTACAACATCACGCGCTACACGCACATGCCCCGCGGCGGACACTTCGCCGCCCACGAAGAACCCGACCTGCTGGCCCACGACATCATCGAGTTCTTCCGCGCCCACCGTCCGTCTGTGCCTTCAGCCCCTCGATTCGATGCCTGAACCCCGACGGCCAGGCCCAGGGTGTTTCCGCATCGCGGCCAATACCCGATTGCCACCAGAGGTCGCGCTGAGCGCGGCCGCAGCGGCGCGAACAGGTCCAGCGCATCGTCGATCGCCACCGCATCAAAGCAGGGTTCCCTTCGCAATCCCTGGGAAATCCTCAAGGAGCGAAGTGTTGATCAGGTGCAGCGTGGAGGTTCCGTTGCTCCAGTGCGTCGTAATTCGGAAGGAGCTCTCATTTTCGGTCGGACGGAGTGCGCGCCGGAATGCCGAATTCATCACGTGAACGATCCGCGCATTGAACGGGTTATTTTCGCGTTGTACGACGCGGGCGAATGTTTGGAGGTACAGCCTGCTGTACTTGTGGTGGGCAGCGGGCGGTATCGTCACGGCTCGTTGTCTTTTCATAAGTTCGAGAGGAGACGGGGCGAAGCTTCATGGCGAGTCCTGTTGAATTCTTGGCTGACTGGCCGACCTGTGGATGGTTCACCGAGAATTCGGCCAGCGCGTCCGAGAGGTCGTACCGGGACTTGACAGCAGTGCCGGCCGGGTGTTCGGAGAGGGATTAGGGGATATGTCATCGGGGAGTAGTAATACGTCCGGGTTGCTGGGATCGCGCCTGCAAGCGGCGCGTGAGATGGCGTTTGTGGGGCGGGAGGAAGAGCTCGCGGTTTTCGACGCGGCGTTGTACGGCGGCGGCTGCAGCGTTCTGTACGTGCACGGTCCCGGCGGTATCGGGAAGTCGGCTTTGTTGCGGCGGTTTGCGCAGGGGGCCGTGGTGGCGGGGCGGCCCTTGTCGGTGGTGGACGGGCGCACGGTGGAGCCGTCGCCGGCGGCGTTCGAGGCCGAGGCCGAGTTGGTGCTGCGGGGAGCGGACGCGGTATTGCTGGTCGACGACTTCGAACGGATTCAGGGCTTGGAGGGATGGCTGCGCGAGCGGTTCCTGCCGCGGGTGCCCATGGGGGCGTTGGTGGTGATCGCGGGGCGAAACCCGCCGGACCTGCGATGGCAGGCCGACTCGGGATGGGCGGGGGCGCTGGAGGTGCTGGCGCTGCGCGACCTGTCGACCGCGGACGCGCAGGCTCTGCTGGACTCCTGCGGGGTGGCGGCCGAGTTGCGCGAGGTGCTGCTGGCGTTTGCCGGTGGTCATCCGCTGGCGCTGCTGCTGGGGGCGGCGGTGGCGGTGAAGGACGGCGGGGCCGGCCGGCGGTGGATGCCGAATCAGGACGTGGTGGCCACGTTGCTGGATCAGCTGGTGGGCGAGCTGCCTTCGGCGGCGCATCGGCATGCTCTGGAGATCTGCGCGCATGCGTACATGACGACGGAGGAACTGCTGCGGGCGGCCTTACCGCAAGACGCCAGCAGGCTGTTCGGCTGGTTGCGGCGGTTGCCGTTCGTGGAGTCGAGCCGTCTGGGGCTGTTTCCGCATGACGTGGTGCGGGAGGTGCTGGAGGCGGACCTGCGATGGCGGGATCCCGAGGGGTACGCGGCGATGCACGACCGCATCCACGCGCACCTGGCGGAGAGGGTGCGTACGGCGAGCGACGCGGACGTACTAGGCGCGGTGGCGGCACTGCTCTACCTGCATCGCGACAACGAGGCGCCAGCCGACTTCCACCGCTGCCGCGACGAGGGCGAGTTCCAGGAAGAGGTGCTGCGCGAGGAGGACGTCGGCACGCTGGTCCGGGTGGCCACGGCAGCGGAGGGTGCGGCGTCCGCCGCCTGCGCCGCCTTCTGGGCGGAACGTCAGCCGGAGGCGTTCCGGCTGTATCGACGGACCGAAACCGGCGAGGTCGTGGCCTTCACAGCGTGGTTGCGTCTGACCGAACTCGATGAGCAAGAACTGACGGCCGATCCCATCGTGGCCATGGCGTGGGCGCATGCGCGCGCCTCCACGCCGTTGCGCGCCGGTGAACATCTGGCGGTCAGCCGGCTATGGGTGCTGCCGCCTCATTGCGAGAATTCGCCGGTGATGGATGTGATTCAGTGGCGGGTGATCGGTAATTGTCTCCGGGCCGAGCGGATGGCCTGGTCGTATATTGCGGTAAAGCGTCTGGGCAAGGCGTGGGTGGAGCGTTTACGGCGGTATGGGATGCGGGACATCCCCGAGCAGCCGCGGCTGGGGGAGGACGCGTACACGCTGTTCGCTCATGATTGGCGCGCGGTGTCGGCGCGGGCGTGGCTGGAGCGGGTGAACCACCTGCCCGTAACGGGTCCCGCCGACGGGCCGGACACCGAGACGGCGGAGCTGGCGGTGCTGTCCCAGGCGGAGTTCGTCGAGGCGGTTCGCAAGGCGTTGCGCCAGTTGTCGCGGCTGGACGCGCTGGCCGCTTCCCCTCTGACGCGCACCAGGCTGATCGCCGAGCGGGCCGGGCAGGACCCGGCCACGGCACTGGGTGACCTGCTCCGCCAGGCGATCGACGACCTACGCCATGACCCACGCTCGGCCAAGCTCCACCGGGCACTGTCTGTCACGTTCCTGCATGGCACGCTCACCCAGGAGTTGGCCGCCGAACGACTCGACCTGCCGTTCACCACCTACCGCCGCCATCTGACGGCCGGCATCGAACGTATCTGTGCCGATCTGTGGCACCGGGAACTCTACGGCGCCAACGCGTCGTGAACGGTGTGGTCAGTCGCCAGCGCGAAGCCGGCCGCCGCCTCCCCGGTATGCGCATGTTCGGACCGTGCGCCAGCCGGGCGGTTCACCCCAGGTGCCTGCGCCCTCACTGCGCCTGCCGATAATGTCATCCGTGCAGGTCATCCTGCGGGTCACCTGATCCGGACGTGCGGCGGCTCTGGCTCTCGAGCGGGGCGGAGTCGCTGCAATATGATCACTTGTGCTCTTCCGCCTGGCCTACCTGACCGTCACGTATGCCTTGGTTGGACTCGCCCCGCGCGAAGCCCTGCGCCGACTCCGACTACTCGTCCGCCCGGACACCGTCCTACACTGGCACCGCGACCTGCTCAGGCAGCGTCATGCTCGCAGTTGGCGGAAGAGCGACCCGGGCGCCGCCCACCGTGCGATCCATCAGCGTCCTCATCCTGCGTCGGGTCAAAGAGAATCCGGCATGGGGCTACCGGCGCGTGCACGGCGAACGCACCACCCTTGGTATCAAGGTCGCGCCCTCCACCGTCTGGGAAATCCTCAAGCAGGAAGGCATCGACCCGTCCCCCGCGAGGGCATCGGTCATATGGCCAGACTTCCTACGCTCCCAAGCCGACGCGCTGCTTGCCCTGCGACTTCATCGAGACCATCTCCGGCCGGTTGTTCGCGACGATGCTGGCGCGGGCGAGGAGGAACGCCATCCGGGTGCGGGCGAGGAGCACCACGGGCAGCATGGTGGGCGCGCGGGGCTCCTCGGCGGCGCTCGCCGTAAGCGACAGCGGTACCGCAATCACAATGGGAGAACACCTTGTCCATCGCCACCACCCGCGAGGGAGAGCTGAAGCCCGCCATACCCGTCAAGACCGCAGTGGCCGTCCGCGCGCGGCTCATCGACCTGCTCCATGGCCACCACGCGAACGCCGACAGCCTGATCAACCAGCACGTCAAGAAGACCGAGAACGACCCGGTGTACCGCATCGAATGCGACCGGCTCCCGAACCCGATCATGCTGGCGGCGGTCAACGCCTCCCACCTGTCCGACCAGCTCGCCACATACCTGGCGCTCTACTGCAACCTGCCGTGCGAGGTCACCATCGACCTGGAGCAGGGAGACGGCCAGGTCATCCCGGCAGCAGGCGCCACCTGCCCCGTGTCCGTGACGGAGACCTCGCCGACCTACACCGTGGCGTGGATGAGCGAGGACGGGCCCCGCGAGATGAAGCGTATCTCTGGCGACCAGTTCAACGCGAGGCTCGGCAAGACCCTCGCCCGCCGCGCCGCCCTCGCCCCCGGCCACGCCAGCCGCGTGTGGGACGTCACCGTCCGCGACAAGCACGACCAGGACGTCACCGCCGCGTTCCCGGTCCTCACCCCACGCAGCAATGACGGTGTGCTGCCATTCGGTGAGGCCTACATTCCGCTCGACGCCGACCCCGTCCGGGTGGTCGCCCACATGGAGACGCTCGTCCAGCGCTACCCCGACGTGTGGAACGGCGGCGTCATCGACGGGCTCGGCATCTTCCACTGGAGCCACTCCGGCTACCTCGTCGAGGTCCAGACCGTCGAGGGCGGCCGCCCGGCGAACATCCCGCTCCGGGTCGCCATCCACCGCATCAACTGCGCGGCGCTCGGCCTGCCCATGACCGCTCACGAAAGGGCGGTCCAGCGGCTGGTCCGCCTCGCCGAAGGCGTATCCCGGCTGGACCGCGACACCCTCTACCGGCTCGCCATCGGCGAGGCAGAGGCGACCGCGTGACCACCGACCCGACGCCGCGCCGGCCGCTGTGGCGCGATCTTCCCTGACCGGCGCTAATTAGCCTCCCGCGCCGATGACGACCTTGCCCTCCTCGACGCCTCACCGGCTGTCAGGTGACATGGCATCTGGTCGCGTGCCAACCGAAGTGGCTAGAGGGTTGGCCAGGGTCAACAGAAGTGGCCAACACGGTGGCCAAGCGCCTGAAGCATGGCCAGGCGTCCACGCTTCAGAGGGTGTTTTGAATCTGACGGCGTAACGGCGCGCTTCGCAGCTCAGGGCCCGGTCAGCGATCCGGCAGCCGGGCCCTGACAGACCCATTACTACCTGGATCTCCAGTTGATGGCGCGGGCCGCGGCGGTGGCGAGCACGTCACTTTCCGGCTTTTCCATCCACCGGAAGTTGAACCGTTCCTCGCCAAGGCTGATAGCGAAGTCGAGGGCAGCACGGAGATTCTTGACGGTGACTGAGAAATCTTGGGAGTTGTACCACTCTCGTGCGCGGTCCCAGTCGATCGTAGCGCTGGTGCCGTCGTCCACGACGCAAGAGTTGGTGAAATCCTCGTCGGAGACCCAAGTCCAACTGCCGCCAGGCTCGTGGAAGTCGAGGAGGAGTTCGACGGCGGCTTGCTCGTGTGGGTACCGTTGGGCTGCTCCGGCGCGGAGGCGTTCAGCGAGAGTGCTCATGCGAAGATTGTTTCATCGCACTCGGGGCCGGGGTAGATCTCCGCCGCGCCATCCCTCGTGCGGCCACCGCGATCGTAGGGGCCGCGGCTCGATGGCGCGATCTGCGGGGGCCGACGCCAGACCACGCGCACGCGCCGAGGGAGGTACACCCCCAAAATCCGGAACGTCGGCTTGCCGCATCAGGTCTCATGATTAGGGCACGAACAAGTTGATCATGATGCCGATCGGAATCGACACGACCACGCCCAGAGCGAAGAACATCCACTGCTGGTGCCGCTCGGCCCGGATGGTGGCCTTCGTCTCGCCGACAAGGATCTGCCGAATCTTCTCGGCCTGCTCCTCGTTCACCTCCAGCAGTCGCTGCTGCTCCTGGGCCTGGGCGATGAGGGCATCCCGTGCTGCTTCTTGAGCTTCGAACTCCCGCCGAAGATTGTCCATGAGCCGGGTAGCCTCGGTGAAGGCTTTGTCCACCGAGGCGATCTGGTCGCGGAGAGCTTGAGCGGGATCCTCGGCCGCCTTCTCAAGCGTCGCCTTGAATTTGGCTTCGGTGGCAGCCCTGAATGCCAGATATGCGATGCCGAGCGGGACCACGCCGATGGCGAGCTGAATGAGGATGTCGGACAGACCGGACATCGGCACTCCTGTGACGATCGGGGGGCGCTCACCGGACCGTAGCGATGACCGCTGTTTGACTAAAGACGAGTTCGCCGGTGGAGGCTCCTCTGCAGATACGCCTCTATTGGACCGCAGCCCGATGTAGGAGGGCGGCGGAGTGATGTAAATGCGACGTTCTGTGAGCTAAACTCGAGATCATTAACAGGTGGTCATAATCCAGCTTATGACCATAGATCGTTTGCTATCGTTGTGAGGGCCAACCCCTCGCGAAAGAGACGGTCATGAGCGAAGACCGCATCCCGCATCCCGACGGCGACCATCCCCCCTCGGCGCCTCCGCCTCACCTTGCCAAGTGCGCCGCCAAGCTCGCCGACCTCTTCACCGGCCCCGAAGCTGAGTTCCGCGTCGTGCTGGCGCAACTGGTCCATCGCGGCGAGGTTCGCTACCAGGTGCAGGCTCCCGGCGGTCCCATGCTTGAGTTGACGCTCACTGACCCCACGGTCAGCGCATGACCGCCGAGCTGATTCGCCAGCCGAGCGGGGCTGGCGGGCTCGTCTTCCCGCCGTCTCTGCTCGGCTTCGCCCAGGACGCGACGATGGCGTGGCTGCTGTCGTACGACTCGCCGAATACGCGTGATGCCTACCGGCGCGAGATCACGCGGTGGTTCGCGTTCTGCACCGAGACCGGGCTTGACCCGTTGAAGGCGCGCAAGAGGCACGGTGACGTCTACAAGCGGTGGCTTGAGCTGCAGGCCGGGGCACCGATCCCCGCGAAGACGATGGCGCGGCGGATCTCGGCGGTGTCGTCGTGGTACGACTACCTGGCGTACGAGGACGTCATCGAGGTCAACCACCTCAAGGGCACCCGCAGGCCGAAGGTGCCGCGTAACCACTCCGAGACGACCGCGTTGACTCGAGACGAGGCTCACGACCTGGTCGCGGCGGCCGACGCCGACTTCGGGCCGGCCAGGCTGCGCACCGCGGCATTCGTCCGGGTCCTGGTGCACACCGGGATCCGGATCGAGGAGGCGGTCGCGGCCGAGCTGGGCGCGCTCGGATATGCGCGCGGGGCGCGGACGCTGCGGATCGTCGGCAAGGGCGACAAGCCGAATATCAGGCGTCTGCCGGTGGAGACCGGGTATGCGCTGGACCGGTACCTGGAGGACCGGGCGCGCCGCGCCGGCGTCGAGGTGGCCGAGCTGTCGGGGCGGATCTTCGTGACGGACACGGACGGCCGCTTCTACCGGTCGTCGGCGTCGAAGCTGGTCGAGCGGATCGCCCGCCAGGCTGGGATCCAGGCGAAGGTGACCCCGCATGTGCTGCGGCATACGTGGGCGTCGATCGCGAAGGACCTGGGCGCGTCGCCGAACGACATCAAGGAGGCCCTCGGCCACGAAGACCTGAACACGACGATGCTGTATCTGCACACGGCGAACCAATTGGAAAGAGATCCTTCCCAGCTGGTCGCGTCGGCGATCGAATGACGAGAGCCGGTGACCCGTCGCGAACAGGCCACCGGCTCCCTTCCCCGCTGCTGGCCGCAGCCTCGCTCACGGTCTTCAGCGTGAGCCTGAGCAAAGACAAGGCGTGGAGAAGTGCGTGCTCGGCGGCGTCGACCGGGGCGGTGCCGTGTACCGCTTCAAAACCCAGACACATGGTCTGAGCTGGCGTTTCTCTGGATCAGCTAGGCGGCTCTGTGATACTCGTTGATCACTCCGCCGAGCACTCTTCGACGCTTGATCCGACCTTCCATCGGCACGACGACCCGTTTGTCGTGATCAGGTGGGCGTTGCTGGCGGGACTGGTGTGGTCGATGCCTGTTGTAATGGTCGGTGTACTCGTCCAGGACTGATCGAAGGTGCCGTTCGTCGTAGATCAGCATGCGGTCGGTGCATTCGGCACGTACGGTACGAACCCAACGTTCGGCGTAGCAGTTGGCTCGAGGCGTCCGCGGCGGCGTTCTCATCACCGTGATGCCCTCGCTGGTGAAGATCTCATCGAAGGCGGCGGTGAACTTGGCGTCCCGGTCGCGAATGAGGAACCGGAACGAGCCGGCCCTCTCCCCGAAGTCCATGAGCAGATTGCGGGCCCGCTGAGCCGTCCACGTGCCCGTTGGGTTGGCGGTCACGCCCACGACGTGCACACGCCGCGTCGCCACCTCAATCACGAACAAGATGTACAAGCGCGTCAAGGAGATCGTGTCAACGTGGAAGGAGTCGCAGGCCAGTAGCCCTTTCGCTTGCAGGCGTAGGAACGCCCGCCAGGAAGTGTCGATGGTTCGCGGAGCCGGACCGGACCGGCGGGCCCGCAGGATCCGCCGTACGGTCGCTTCGCTGAGCTGAATGCCGAGCCGAACCACTTCACCGTGTACGCGCCGATACCCCCACGTCGGATTCTCGCGTGCCGGGCGGACGACCAGGTCCCGAACGTTCGTGCTCGTCGCGGGACGGCCAGCGGTGAGGATAGGTCCAAGAGCGTTTGATCAAACGACGATGCCAGGCCAGCAACGTGCCCGGGGTGACAAGCCGATGAGCCCGCAGCACCGTCGGCAAGAAGCGGGCCAACGCTGACAGGATCGCCTGATCAGCCCAGTCCGGCTTCGGCCGGGCGACCTGGCGCTTCAATACGGCCACCTCATGCCGGAGCACCATGAGCTCGACGTCCTTGGACGCCTGACCACGTCCCAGCAACGCCAGCCAGCCGAACACCCGAACCACGATCAGATACAGCAGACGAACCGACACAAGCCGCGATCTTGCCCGTGCCACCTCCACAGGTCAAAGCCGCAGATCAAGCACCCTGCGATGACTTATGAAGCGGTACACGTAGGCGAAGGTCTCCCACCTCCACTCAAATCACAGCGCCTCACGGCGCACGCCGTTCACTGGACAGACCCCCGCTAATACAGTACGCATCATGTTCCCGTCAGACTCCCTTGACGGCCTCCGAGCGCATTCCTGCCGAAATCATTCGTACAGCAGACTTTGATTTTGGTTGGCGTTGAACTCGTCCGAGTGTGATCCCTGAAGTAGTCCACCACCCGCACGACTTCCGGAGTGGTGGGAAGCATGGATGTTGAAGCATTCATAAAATCCAGCCGAGATCAGGTTCCGGCGAGATCCAGAGCCCGTATGCCGGCCATATTCCCTGGATATACCGAGGTCGTATAGAGTTGGTCGGCGTAAATCGAAAAACGTCTGGAAGGGAAGGAACTGCAACGACCGGCAAGCGGAAGAGAATCGCAGGCGTTGTGTCCGCTCCCGGCGTTTTGGCTGGCGACGCTGCCGGGACGGCACCGAGATACGGCCGGTCGGCTCCACCTCCACCCGGTTCGACGCTTACTCTTCGGGCTGACCGCGCTCCTCAATATTGTCTTCCGACCGGTTAGATGATCGTCTGTCCAGGAATGCCTTGAATGATGAAGGAGAATCAGTGCGACCCCTCACGCGACTCCGGGTTCCCGCGATTGGAGTGGCTCTCACCGCCACCCTCGGAGCCGGGTTACTCATGGCGCCCGCTGCGCACGCCTCGCCCAGCGAAAAAATAAGCTACGTCAAGCGCGTCAGGCCGGTCCAGTCCGTGATCACCCATGTCACAGTCAAGGACAGCCGCGGCCGGAGTTACCCGATCAAGGTGACCGCCACCTGGGCCTACAGGTCCCCCACGTCTGCGCGGTTGCGGTCGATCGTGATCCGCGAGAACGGTTTCCCCAGGGGCGCATGCATTAATCCGGACCTTTACTTCGCGAACGCGAACAACTGGGAGGCCCAGCGGGGTGGCATCATGTGCGACGGCGACTCCAATGCATATTCGGTCATGAGGACGGTCAGAGTACACAGCGGCAGCAGAAACCTCGGGCAGCTCTGGATCCGGACTCCCAACCCGAGTAACCCCAACTGCTGCGGAGCGCGGCAGTACACCATCCAGTACAACATCGCGAGGCGCTGAGCTCACTCCTCAGGCTGACCTTTTCTGAGTACGGTGAGAGCTGCGACCGGAGGCAGTGGCATGGTCCGAGCACCGGAGAGAACCAGCCTCCGGTGCTCCGGTCGGCTCGATCAGCGGCCGGCCCGCGCCGGCGTCGAGCCGGTCGTCCAGAGCGTGAGGACCTGCTGCTGCTCCTCCGGCTCGACACACGACTGCAGGAAGCCGTAGGCGACAGACGTGAACGGCGCCCACACCAGGCCGCCCAGGCAGAACACGATCACCGCCGAGGTGAGGTCGCCGACGTAGGCAAGGGCGACCAGGCACAGCGCCCACAGCCCGATGATCGCGATCAGCGGCTTCAGTCGCGGCACGAGAAGCGCACGGCGTCTGCGACGACGTGGCCGTCGGCGGCGTCGCTGAGCTCCACCGCGCCGCCGAGGCCTGCGGTGAAGGGGGATGTCCCAGGGACACCCACTCGCCGCCACGGGTGTCGGGCACGCCGCGGACGGCCTGGTTCACCGGGACCCGCGTGCTGCCCGCGGCGGTGCGGGAGCGGTTCAAGGCGGCGGTGCAGGAGACCTTCACCTCGTAACGGGCGTCGGCCGGCGGGGACGGTCGCCGACGGACCGTGGCGGTGCCGTCGCCGGGCGCATGGGAGGCGTGGTTGCCACCGTAAAAGCCGGCCACGCCGGTGCCCGAGGGCCAGGCGCCGGAGATCACCAGGTACCCGAGCGCGCTGTTGTCGACCGTGATGTCCTCGTTGACGTCCGCCGGGCCCGGCGCCTGGATCAGGCTCAGCTCGTCCAGTGGGATGCTCCGGCCACCGCCGGCCAGGGCGAAGAGCAGGGTGTGTCGGCCAGGGGTGAGCCGCACGGTGCCACGGGGACGGCGAGGCGGTACTCCGGGTGGTCGCCGGTCGCGGCCGGGGTGAACACCGCGCGGGCGCCGCCGCGGGCCGTAGGCTCGCTGACGACCGTGACCGTGCCGCCGGAGTGCCGGTGCCCGCTCTCTCTGCCCGTGCCGGGGGTTGAGCGCCGTCCACGGTGCACCGGCCGCCCCTCACGGTGTCTCGGAGGGCGGCGAGGGACGCCCTGCAGTGGTGTTGCGCGGCGGCCGTCCATGGCGGCGTGCCGCAGAAGAGCCCGGTCGCCCTTCACCTGAGCCGGGCGTCCAGCGTTCTCACGCCGTCCTGGTGCGAGATTCCGCGGAACAGTTCGCGGGCCTCTTCCCAGACGGCTCTGGCCGTGCTGTGGCCGCCGGCGGCGCCGTGGGCGTCGCCGAGCGCGCGGAGCGTCCGCGCCAGGTACGGGATCGAGCCGCGGGTTCGCCACACCCGGACCGAGCGTTCGAGGGTGGCGATGGCGGCGGGCACGTCTCCTGCGGCCAGGTCTATCTGTCCGAGAACGCTCAGCGCGTCGGCGAGATAATGGCCGAAGTTTCCGGCCTCGCTGTGGGCCAGCGTCAGTTCGGCGGTCGCCCTGGCCCGCTCGTCCCCGACCGCGAAAAACAGCTTCGAGAGATAGAGCAGCGAGAACGTCTCCAGATAGCGGTAGTTCAACCGCCGCGCCATTTCCAAGGAGCTCTCCAGCAGCTCCTGGCCGCCCGTGGTGTCACCGCAGAACGATTTCGCCGCGCCGAGGAACTGGGCGACCGTCGTGGTGTAGTGAGGGTTGCCGAGCACCTCGGCAACCTTCGTCGCCTGCTCCAGGACCGTGAGCGCCCCCTGAGGGTCGTCCTCGCCGTGGATGATCGCCATCACGTGATAGGCCCGCGCCTGGCCACCGAGGTAGTCCGCGTCGGCGGCCGTCCGCAGAGCGCGCTCCGCCAGGGCGAGCGCTTGCGCACCACCGTTCCCGTCGGCCGTCATGCTCCAGGCCAGGGTCGCCAAGGCGTCGGCCATTCCGACCGGATCGTTCAGCATGGTGAACAGGTCGAGGAGCTGCGAAGCGCCGGCCCGCATCCGTGTCATCGCCGGTCCTGGGCCCGCCGGTGAGCTCCAGGTGGTGACCTCCAGGAGGCCGCGCATCAGCACGGCCTCGCCGCGCTTGTCGCCGGTCTCACGGCAGAGCGCGAGCGCCTGCTCGTGCATGCGCTGCCAGCCGTCATACACGCCGCGCACGTTGAGGTACGTCTCGGTGGACCCCGCGAGGTCCCACGCGAGTTGGGTCAGGCGCGCCTCGCATGCTTGGGCGACCCCCGCCATCAGCGCGGCGTGCTCCGCGCCGAACCAGGCCATCGGGTCGGCCAGCAGCGGGCCGGAGACCGCCGCAGGCAGTCGCCAGCGCGGCGCACAGCTGTGCATGAGTGCGTAGCAGGGGCCCGGGACGTGCTCCGCCGCGACCTCCGCCAGCGCCAGCCACGCACCCAGGGCCCGCCCGAGCGCGGCCTGGCGCTCGGGTTCGCCATCCTCGCGCTGCGCCCGCTCACGCGCGTACAACCGGATCAGGTCGTGGAACCGATACCTGAGCCTGCCCGTCTCATCCGTCCCGGTGAGGTTTAGCAGATGAGCGTCGACCAGGGTTTCGATCTCGTGTTCCGCCTGCCGTACCGGCACGTCCAGGAGGGCCGCCACCGCCCAGGAGGCGAAATCGGGCGCGTCGAGCAGTCCGGCCAGCCGGAAGGCCCGCTGCGCGCCCGCGGGAAGCATCCGGTAGCTCATCTCGAATCCCGCGCGGATGTCGAGGTCGCCCGCCACGAGTTCGTCCAGCCGGTACCGCTCCTCCCCGAGGACGCCGGCGAGGTGGGCCAGACTCCACTGCCTTCTGCCGAGGAGCCTGGCCGCCGAGATGCGGACCGCCAGCGGCACCCGGCCGCACAACCGGGTGATCTCCAGAGCCGCATCCGGGTCGTCCTGGACGCGCTCGTCGCCGACGATCCTTCTCAGCAGGCCCATGGCCTGGGCCGACGGCAAGACGTCGAGTTCCAGCAGGCTCGCGCCCTCGAGACCGACCAGCCGGACACGTCCGGTGAGGAGCACGGCCGTGCCGGGAGCCCCGGGCAGGAGCGGCCGGACCTGCTCCTCCCCGGCGACGTTGTCGAGCAGGATGAGGATTCTGCGTCCGGCCAGGCAGCTCCGGTAAAGCGCCACGCGTTCTTCCAGGGATTCGGGTATGCCGGTGGCGCTGATGCCCAGCGCGAACAGGAACCGGCCGAGCACATCCTCCGGGCGGGCAGGCTCGGCGGAGGCGCCGCGCAGGTCCGCATAGAGCTGGCCGTCGAGAAAACGATCCGCGATCCGGTGCGCGACGTGCACGGCGAGCGTGGTCTTACCCAGGCCCCCCAGACCCGCGATGCTGGCCATGGCGACCGTGCCCGGCCGTGGCTTGGTGAGGACCTCAGTGAGATCTGCCACCTCGCCGTCCCTGCCCGTGAAATCCGCGATGTCCGGCGGCAACTCGGCGGGGGTGGGGGCCGCTTGAGGTTCAGGCATCGGGGCCGTGGCATGGACGGGACCGTCGGCGGACAGGGCACGCGGGTGCGCGTGCCGCGCCTCCTCGCTCGGCTCGATGCCCGGTTCGTCCGGCAGGCGCGCGGCAAGGTCACGGTGCGCCTGCGTGTACGGGCTCGGTCCCACGGGGGAGCTCGTGATCGTCGCCGTGAAGCGAGGAACGAGGTCGAGCGAGGGGTCCTCGGTGAGAATTCTCTGATGCATGTCGTGCAGCTCGTCGGCCGGGTCCAGACCGGTCTCCTCGATCAAGGTCTTGCGGGCCCGCGCGTATTCGGCGAGCGCGTCCGCCCGCCGGCCACAGCGGTACAGCGCCAGCATCAGCTGCGCGCGCAGCCGCTCGCGCAGTGGGTATTCCCTGGTGAGCGCGGTCAGCTCGCCCAGCAGCCCGGCGTGGCATCCCAGCCTCAGGTCCACGGCGATCCGCGACTGCAGGACCGACAGGCGGACCTCGTCCAGCCGCGAGGCCTCCGCGGCCAGCACCGGGACATCGGTCATGCCGACGAACGCGGGCCCGCGCCAGAGACTCAGCGCCTCGCGCAGGCGGTGGGTCGCCTCCTCCGGCTCACCGGCGGCCTCCACCGCCTGCCCTGAGCCGGCCAGGTGCTCGAACCTCGCCGCGTCCAGCTCGTCCCCGGCCACCGGCACCAGATAGCCGGAGCCCTGCCGTACGACGCGAGCCGGGTCGCCCAGGTGCCGCCTGAGCCGGTGGACGTAGGTCTGCACATTCTTGGTGGCGCTCTTCGGAGGGGTGTTCCCCCACAGTGCCACGGCCAGTTGATCTTCCGAGACAGGATTGCCCGCTTGGCACAGCAGAACCGCGAACAGCACCTGAGCCTTGGGCGTGCCGAGATCGAGCTGCTCACCCTCTCGCCACACCGTCAGCGGACCTAATATCCCAAATTTCATCGTGCTCCCTTGGCTGGACGCACTGTAAACCTGAACGGCCTCCTTCGGTGGGCCACTGTGCGAAGAAGCGGTCACGAACTTCTCTCGCCCGGCCCCTCGGTCCCCCGACGGCATCGGTGCCGAACGAGCCTGGTCTGCGATAGCCGCGAGCGGCCCTTGGCCATGACCCCTTGACTCGGCCGGCCGATGATCGCCTGGGTCGATCGGCGTGAACCCGAGCCTGCTCGACCGTGAGTGCACCCTGCGGGTGACCGCAGGTCAGCGTCTCGTCGGGAGCTCGATGGTGGGTCTGCCCGGTCGGTGGTCACTGCGGAGGGGTTCCTAGGCGGAGAGGGCCGATTGCGGGGCTGGTCGGCCGGTTGAAGGCGCGGGCGCTCGGAGTCGACGGGCTCATCGGCCGGCTCCACGCCCGGCACGTAGAGCGGGTCTACGACCGGGAGCGCGGCGCCCCGCGTACGGGCGTCCGGGCGACGCCGGTCGCCGTAGACCTGCGCCTGCCGATAATTCTATCCGTGCAGGTCAAGCGGCATGTGAGTACTCGTGGAGGATACCGCCGAGCTGGTCTTTCGGCGTATGTTCAGGTCGATGATTTGCCCGGGAACCGTGATCGGATCCGGGACGGTGCGTGGCGGAGCCGCTTGGCCCAGGGCTTGGTGGGCTCGGTGCTGGTTGTAGAACCGTTCGTACTCGCGAAGAGCGTGCTGCAGGTGGCGTTCGTTCCACAGAAGGAGCGGTCGAGGAGTTCACGGCGGCATGACCGCACCCACCGCTCCATGAGCGAATTCATCCGCGGCATCCGGATGCCGGTGAGTACGGTCTGGATGCCGGCCTCGGAGAGGATCTTGTCCATGATGGCGGGGAACTTCCCGTCGGGCGTTCCACCCGTGGGCTGGACACCTGAGACCCTGGATCTTGCTGGTTCGGGGAGATCGGGAGAGTGTCCCGTTGGGGATGGAGAGTTATCCACCGCGTTTCGGGCGGTCCTACATCGAGTAGGCGCCGGAGGCGAGGGCGATGACGCCCACCACGGTCATCAGCAGCGCCGAGCCGGGGTGCATGGCAATTGAGATGCGGATGTCCTGCTTCTTCCAGGCGAGCCAGACGCCCGGGTAGAGGAAGACGAGCTTCGACAGGACCGTCCAAGGGGCCCAGAAGTGGTACACCGAGAAGAAGAAGGTGTTGAACAACGGGGCCCACTTGCCGAGCTGCGGGAGGCGGGGCAGCAGGAAGCCGCGGAAGTAGTACTCCTCGAGCAGGGGCAGGGTGAAGCCGGTGAACGGTGCGCAGATGAGCAGCGTGGTGAGCACGAGCTCCTGCGGGTAGCCCTGGAGGTAGGCGGTGCCGTCGGGGCCGGCGCCCTGGTAGTCCACCCAGGT
>NZ_JBSFNK010000014.1:0-301183 GCF_053587055.1 Nonomuraea sp. NPDC003707
ACCGTTCCGGTCTTTCGCTCGGAGGCGTTCATTTCGTTGTGTCTTTATTCTTTCAGCCGTTCAAGTCCCTGTCAAATTGACCCGACTTGCTCGACCTGCTGGAATTAAGACCCGCCCCGTTTCCGGGACAACCCCTCTAACTTACCAGCCCTCAGAACCAGACGCGCACGTCTCGCACCGAAGTGGAAGGGAGGTTGCCCCCGAGTGAGATCGACGATCAAGCGCCGCCCTCTCGGGACTGGTGAACTCTATGTACGCCTCCGGGAACCGTCAAATCGACGGTACGCACGCCTACCAGGGGTACGTACCGGGCGTGCGAGAGCAAGCGGCGCCAAGGGCGCTCATCATCCTGGTGGGCATAGCGGCCGCCGTCATCGTCCTCTACGGAATCCGAGAGGTCGCGTCGATAGCCGGCCCCATCGTGCTGGCGCTGGTGCTCGTCATCGCCGTCTCCCCCGTGCGGCGCAGGCTCGCCGCCTGGCACGCGCCCACCTGGCTCCAGGTCGCGGTGCCGTTCCTCATCGTCGTGCTCGTGCTTCTCGGCATGGTCGGCATCCTGGTCATCTCGGCCACCCAGCTCGCCTCGCTGCTGCCCTCGTACACCGCCCAGTTCCAGCAACTGCTCTCCGACGCCCAGCACTGGGCCACCACGCACGGCGTCAGCAACGACGTGCTCAACAAAGGGCTGGCGGCGTTCGACCCCGGCAAGATCGTGGAATTCGCGCAGGCTCTGCTGGGCAGTGTGATCGCCATTCTGTCGTCGATGTTTCTCATTGTCGTGTTGTTGCTGGCGATGTGTCTCGACGCTCCGGTGACGGCGAGAATACTCACCTCCGGCACGGGCAACGGGGCGCGGCTCGTTCCCGCGCTGGCCACGTTCGCGCACAAAACTCGGCGCTACCTGATCGTCTCGACCGTCTTCGGGATCATTTACGCGGTGCTCGACGTGATCGCCCTGACGCTGCTGGACGTACCGCTCCCGCTGCTCTGGGGTGTGCTGGCGCTCATCGCCAACTACATCCCCAACATCGGCTTCATCATCGGCCTGCTGCCCCCCGCCATGCTCGCGCTGCTGGACGGCGGCGTGCAGAAAATGTTGCTCGTCGTCGCCGCGTACACCGTGACCAATGTCGTCACGCAGTCGTTCATTCTCCCCAAGTTCCTGGGGGACGCCGTGGGGCTGTCGACGACGATGACATTTCTTTCGCTGATCGTGTGGACTTTCGTGTTGGGCCCGCTGGGCGCCATTCTCGCCATTCCACTCAGCCTGCTGGCGCGGGCGCTGTTCATCGACAGCGACCCGACCGCCGGATGGGCGCAGGCGCTGGTGTCGGGCAAGCTACCCCGCGGGTGAGACCAGGTGGCGCATGGACACCCCGCTCAGCCGCTTGACGTCGTGTGACAGGTGCGCCTGGTCGGCGTAGCCCGCCGTGACCGCCACCTCCGCCAGGGGGACGCCGGCGCGGGCCAGGGCCAGCGCGCGCTGGAACCGGACGATGCGCTGGAGGATCTTGGGCGCGTAGCCGAACGTGACCAGGCTGCGGCGGTGCAGCTGGCGCTCGCTGAACCCCAGGTCCCACGCAACCTCGCCGACCGAGCGGCCCATCCTGAGCGCGCCGGCGATGGCGGCGCCCGCGGGATCGGCGGGGACCTCGCGGGCCAGGCGGCCCCTGACCGCCGCGAGCATCGCGTCGAGCCGCCCGGGAGGCGCGGCGTCCACGACGCGCAGGGACGGGAGTTCGGAGAGCCGGACGGGCTGATCGCGGAGGGACAGCCGGAGGTCGGGCATCTGGACGCGCTGACCGTGCAGGGAGGAAAGCTCGGACACCCCGACGGCCTGATCATGCGGGGGCGGGAGGTCGGGCACCCGGACGCGCTGGTCACGCAGGGACGGGAGCTCGGACACCTTGACGCGCTGGTCGCGCAGCTCCTGGAGCGGGACGCCGAAGAAGTCGCCCACCGCCCCCGGCCTGAAGCGGATGCCGACGAAGGTGTCGCCGGAGGCCATCGGGGTCGGCATGGGCCCGGTGTCCGGACCGGCCACGAACAGCCCCTCAGGCCCCCAGATCAGGTCGACGCAGGCGTCGGGCACCACGAGCTGCGTGGCGTCGGCCTCGCTGACCTGATGCCACACGCAGGCGAGACGGCCCGCGAGGTCGGCGGTCGGAGGCCGTTCCACATACATGCCTCCAACGTACTCCGCCTCACTGACAGAACCCCGGCAGCCTCCCGTACGCCCGCAGCGTCCTGAGCCGGTGCACGGTGAGGTAGCCGCCCCACTCGTGCTCCACCAGCGGCGTCCACATCAGCCAGTTCCCGCTCCAGCCCCCGTCGTCGGACTGCGCGCGGAGCAGGGCGTCGAGGTGGGCGTCCAGGACGTCCTCCGTGAACATCGGGAGCCGCAGCGGCGACGGCGCGAAATCCAGGGGGAAGTGAGCGTCACCGGGCGCGTCGGGATCGAACGAGACGTTCGCGAGCAGCGCGTCACGCAGCCGCGCGAACTCCGCCTCCGCACGAGGGCGGTCCGGCACCAGGTCCAGGAACGTCACGACGGCGCGGGCCTCGTACGGGCTGATCTCGGTGAGGGCGGCGATCCGCGACCAGCAGAAGTCGGTGGCGGCGGCGAGCCAGGGATGCGTGCTGCCGTGCTTGTGCAGCAGCCCCGCGATCGACGCGGTGGGGACGAGGTTCCCCGGCGGGTCGTCGGGGGTCTCCCACCACGGCGCGCGGGGCGTGTCGCGGACGGACGGCAGCACGAACGGCACGCCGCCGTCCGGCGTGCCGACCCCGGCCAGGTAGTCGCACGCGGCGGCCACCATCGGCGAGTCGAACGCGTCCAGCTCGTCGAGGATCCAGAACGCCACCTCGACCGGCTCCGGCTGGCTGCCCGCGCCGCGCAGGTCGGGCTCGAGCGCGTGGCCGAAGCCGCCGTCGGTGTTCTGGTAGCAGCGCAGCACGTCGAGCACCCGTTCGCGGGGCCCGTCCCGGAACAGCGCCGCGAACCGCAACCTGTCGAGCAGGCGGCCGTGGAGCTGCAGATATGTCTCAGCACGGTCGATCACGTCCATGACGGCGAAGCTACTCCTTCCTCTGGGCCGTTCTCTTGTCGAAATCGGACATGCTCATGGAGTGGCCAGCGCCTCCGTCGGCGACATCCGCGCGGCCCGTACGGCCGGGTAGAAGCCAGCGATGCCGCCGATGACCAGCGTGGCGAGGACGCCGCCGAGCATCGCCCAGACCGGGACGATCGCGGGCCAGCTCTGCAGGCTCGCGTACGCCGCCGTGACGCCGATGCCGAGCAGCACGCCGCCCACGCCGCCGATGGCCGACAGCAGCAGCGACTCGGCGAGGAACTGCACCCGGACCTGGCCGCGCGTGGCCCCGAGGGAGCGGCGCAGGCCGATCTCGGCGCGCCGCTCCAGCACCGAGATGACCATCGTGTTGGCCACGCCCACGCCGCCGACCAGCAGGGCGACGCCGCCGAGGCCGAGCAGGAGCGCGTTCAGCGTGGCGTCGGTGGCCTGTTTGGCGGCCAGCACGTCGGACGGCCTCGACACCTCGACCTCGTTGGGCGTCTCCGGGTTCGCGGTGGCGGCCAGGACGTCGCGGACGGCGGCGACGTACTGCTCCTGGGCCCTGGTGTAGATCGTGGTCGCGTACCCGTCGAAGCCGAGGCGCTCCTCCGCGACCGGCCAGCCGACCAGGGCGGCCGTGTCGAGCTCGGGGGCCAGGGGCGCGGGCGCGAGCACACCCACGACGGTGAACCACTGCCCACCCAGCCACACCCGCTGGTCGGGACCGGCCTGGACGACGCCGAGCCGGTCGGCCGCCTTGGCGCCGAGCACGGTGGCCGGGTAGCGGTGGGTGGCCTCGTTCAGCCAGGTGCCGCTGACGACGGTGGCGCCGACGTCCTCGATGAGGTCGAGGCGGGCGGCGGTGACGGAGACGCTGCCGGTCTGGGCCTCGGGGATGTGGTCGTTGCGGTAGACCTTGGCCGGTGTGGTGCCGGTGGCGGTGACCGCGGTGACGGGGTCGATCTGGCCGATCATGCCCTCCGACTCGGCGGGCAGGTGGGACGCCTCGCCGAACAGGGTCTGGCCGGGCGAGACGGTGAGCAGGTTCGTGCCGAGCGCTTCGAGCTGCCGGTTGAGGTCCTCCTGGCTGGAGGCGGAGATGCCGACGACGCCCAGCATGGCCGCGATGCCGATGGCGATGCCGAGCGCCGACAGGAACACCCGCAGCGGCCTGGCCCGCAGGCCCGCCCCGCCGACTCTGATCACGTCGCGCGGCCGCATCCGGGCCGCAACCAGAAGAGTCATACCCGGGCTCCTTCCACGACCAGGCCGTCCAGCATCTCGACCTGACGGGGCAGCGAGGACGCGATGTCGCGGTCGTGGGTGATGACGACCACGGTGGTGCCGCCCGCGTTCAGCTCGCGCAGCAGCTCCATCACGCCCGCTCCCGAGCGGGAGTCGAGATTGCCGGTGGGCTCGTCGGCCAGCAGCAGCCGCGGCTCGCCGACCACGGCGCGGGCGATGGCCACGCGCTGGCGCTCGCCGCCGGACAGCTCGTGCGGGCGGTGGCCGAGCCGGTGCCCGAGGCCGACGCGTTCGAGCGCCTCGTACGCCCGTAGCCGCCGCTCCCGCAGGGACGGACCCGCGTACAGGAGGCCGTCGGCCACGTTGTCCAGCGCGCTGACCCCGGCGGCCAGGTGGAACTGCTGGAAGACGAAGCCGATGACGTTCGCGCGCAGCGCGGACAGCTGCTTGTCGGTGAGCGAGCCCACGTCGTGCCCCGCGATGCGGACCAGGCCGCCGGACGGGCGGTCGAGGGTGCCGATCATGTTGAGCATGGTCGACTTGCCCGAGCCGGACGGGCCGACGATGCCGACGAGCTCGCCGTGCTCGATGCCCAGGGAGACGCCACGGAGCGCCGCCACGTCGCCGTAGTCCTTGCTCACGTCGTGCAGTTCGACGATCACTTGGGCACCGCCACGGTCGTGCCCTCCTGGACGCCGGTGACCTCGACCCGGCCGTCGGCGAACATGCCGGTCTCGACCGCGGCGTAGCGGGTGGCCGGGCCCTCGACGACCTGTACGCCGTAGCCGCCCTCGGCCAGGGCGAACAGCGCGCCGACGGGCACGGCCAGGACGTCTTTCCGCTGGTCGGAGACGATCGTGACGTCCACGGGGGCGGCGTCGTACGACTTCTTCAGCCCGCTCACCGACACCTCGACCTCCACGGTGGTGGTCGTGTCGTTTCCGCTGCCGGTCTCGGTGGCGACCTTGCCCACGCGGGTGATCCTGCCGTTCACCTCGGTGCCGTCGGGCAGCTCGACGGTGGCCTTCATGCCCTTCCTGACCAGGTGCTCGTCGGCAACGTCGAGGTTGACGAGCACCTGGCGGGTGGTGCCGGTGGCGGTCAGCACGGGACCGCCCGCGCTGTCGCCGAGCGCCTTCTTCAGGTCGGCGACCCGGATGGGGCCGTCGGCGACCACGACGTCCCCCGGCTGGATCTTGCCGGTGACGTCGAGCCCGAGGTCGTCCTGCCAGTCCTCGACCGCCTCCCTGGTGGCCCAGGTGAACTCGCCGTCCACGTCGAATCCGGTGTAGCCGAGCTTCTCGAGGTTGCGTTCGAGCAGCTCGACGTCCTTGCCCGCGACCCCGTCCTCCAGCGTGCGGTAGAGGGGCATGGTGCCGTACAGGAGGGGGCGACGGTCGGCGTCCACGCTGTAGACGGCGTGGCCCCGGGTGATCGTGGTGCCCTCACCGGGGAGCCAGGTGATCGTGCCTTGGGACTTGGCGGTGACGGTCAGGGGGTCGCCGTAGCCGAGGGTGCCGTCCACGGTCTTCGTCTCGGTGAGGGTCGTGCGGGTCACCTTGGCGGTGGCCGGGGGTGTACGGGTGGCGGCGGCCGTACCGGTGCCGTCTCCGCCGAAGCCCACGGCGGCGGCAGCGACGGCGGCGGCGAGCAGCGCGGCGCCGCCCGTCCAGGCCAGTGCCCGCAGAGGGCGGCGACGGCGGGGCGGTAAGGCGCGGGCGGCCGTCGAGGGCTCCTTGACCTGCGTCACTTCCGCTCCCCCAGCTTCGGGAACTTCTTGCCACAGATCTCGAATGCCTTCTTGAACGTGGGGTCGTTCCGGTCCAGCTTCAGCGCGGTGCCGCTGGAGAAGGTGCCGTCGGGGTTGGGGTCGGGCCAGTCCACGCCGTTCTCGCGCATGCACCTGGCCAGCTCGCGGAGCTTGTCGACCTGCTCCGGGTCGAGGTTCTTGCGGTCTTTGAAGGGGGCGTAGGCCTGGCAGGCCGCGACGGCGTCCATGACCTTCTTCTTGTCGGCGTTCTCGCCGATCGCCTGGAGGCCGCCGCCCCCGTTCGGGTCCGGGTCTTCCATGGGGATCCCGTGGTCGCGCATGCACTGCGCGAACTTCCTGCCCTGCTCCTGCGGGTCCGTCGTGCCGGTCGGGGCGGGGCTCGCGGAGGGCTTCGCGGAGGAGCCCACGGCCACGGAGGCGACTCCCGTGTCACCCTGTTGGCTGCCGCAGCCGACGGCGAACGCGGCCAGCAACCCGATAAGCAGCGGGGGCGCGATGAGTGTCTTCGTCATGCCTCCGAATGTGCCGAGCGCCGTTCAAAGCGAGCTGGGAGCCGCCTCGGAGCCAGGTAGGAGGACGCGGAACGTCGCGCCCTCGCCCGGCGCGGTGTCCACCTCGACGCGGCCCCCGTGGGCGCTGACGATGGCGGAGACGATGGCCAGGCCGAGCCCGGCGCCGCCGTCGGCCCTGGATCTGCCCCGTCCGACGCGGTAGAGGCGGTCGAACAGGTGCGGCACGTGCTCGGGCGGCACGCCGGGCCCGGTGTCGGACACCTCCAGCACGGCCAGGCCGTCCGATCTGCCGACCTTGACGGTGACGGACGCGTCGGGGGGCGTGTGGCAGAGCGCGTTGCCGACGAGGTTTGCGGCCACCTGGCGCAGGCGGGCGTCGTCGCCCGTGATCGTCACGGGTGCGAGGGGGCCGTCGAGGGCGGCGAGCCTGACCTGCCGGTCCGGCGCGCGTACGCGGGCGTCGCGGATCGTGTCGGCGGCCACCTCCAGCAGGTCCACGGGCCGCCGCTCGATCGGGCGTTCCTCGTCGAGCTGGGCCAGCGTGAGCAGGTCGTTGACCAGCACGCCCATCCTGGCGGCCTCGTCCTCGATCCGGTGCATCGCCTCGCCGGCGTCGCCGCCCCTGCGGTGCAGTTCGGCGAAGCCTCGCACGGAGGTGAGCGGGGTGCGCAGCTCGTGGGAGGCGTCGGCGAGGAAGCGGCGCATGCGGGCCTCGGAGTCGGTCCTGGCGGCGATCTCGGACTGGAGGCGGTCGAGCATGACGTTCATGGCGCGGGCCAGGCGGCCGGGCTCGGTGTGCGGGTCGTCGGCGGGCACCCGGCGGTCGAAGTCCCCGCGGGCGATGTGGCCGGCCGTGGCCTCCATCCTGGTCAGCGGGCGCAGGCCGAGGCGTACCAGGGCGCCGGCGGCCAGGCCGATCAGGAGCAGCACGCACGCGCCCACCGCGACGAAGATGGCGATGGCGGAGGTCTGGGTCTGCTCGACCTCGGCGAGCGACTGGGCGAAGACCAGGGTGCTGCCGTCGGACGCCTTCACGGCGCGCACGCGCCAGGAGGGCCCCGAGGTGCCCGGCGCGGTGTAGTTCTCGCCGGTCCTGCCCTCGTCGACGACGGGGCCGGGTTGGCCGGAGGCGCCGAACCTGTACTGCAGCGTGCCGTCGGAGCCGAACACCATGATCTGCTGGATGGCGGCGACCCGCTTCGTGAGCACCTCGGAGACGACGTCGTTCATCGGGGACGCCGTGAGCGTCCGTATCGACCCGAAGAGCTGGCCGTTCTTGATCGTGGCCATCTTGGTGAGCTGTTCGAGCTGCTTGTCCACCCGGTCCGTCAGGCTGCCGCGCAGCAGTACGACGCCCGCCACGGTGGAGAGCACCAGCCCGAGCGTGGCGACGCCGAGCACGGCCATGACCAGGCGGGTGCGCAGGGTCCAGGCGGCGGGCCTCACCTCGGGCCTCACCGCGGGGTCCTCAGCGTGTAGCCGACGCCGCGCACGGTGTGGATGAGCTGCGGCTCCCATTTGTCGATCTTCTTGCGCAGGTAGTAGACGTACGACTCGACGATGCTGGAGTCGCCGTCGAAGTCGTAGTGCCAGACGCTGTCGAGGATCTGCGCCTTGCTCACCACCCTGCCGGCGTTGGTGAGGAGGTATTCGAGGAGGTTGAACTCGGTGGGCGACAGGTCCACCGGCACTCCGGCCCGGGAGACCTGGTGGGCCGCGGGGTCCAGCTCCAGGTCGGCGTAGCGGAGCACGTCGTTGCGGGGCGTCGAGCGGCTTCGGCGCAGGATGGCGCGGATGCGCAGCACCACCTCCTCCAGGCTGAACGGCTTGGCCACGTAGTCGTCGGCGCCCAGCGTGAGGCCCTGGACGCGGTCCTCGACCCGGTCGCGGGCGGTCAGGAACAGCACGGGGACGCGCTCGCCCAGCCGCCTGGCGACCTCGAACCCGTCGAAGTCCTCCAGCATCACGTCGAGCACCACGATGTCGGGGTCGAACTCCCTGGCGGCCGTCACCGCCTCCGCACCCGTCTCCGCGGTCCTGACCTCGAAAGACACCAGCCGCAACGTCTGGGAGAGCAGGGCGCGGATGTTCGGCTCGTCGTCCACGACGAGCACCCTGGCCGGTCGGTCCATGGGTAAAGGTCTACCCGAACCACCTCAAAGCGGGCTCAAAGCGCTCATCTCCCGCCGAAGATCGGCCCGCGCGGCCGGAACGGCACGTCGCGGTGAGCGGGCCGGGCGCGCCCCACGGGAACACGGGCCGAACCCGGCGCCGGCCGCGCATCACATTTAATTCCGTTGCCCGGACGGCGGACCGCTGCCTACTGTGACCGGCATGACATGCATGTTCTCCTGCCCGGTTTTCATTCGCATCCGCCACGGCCGGGCTCTGGCCCGCTAGCGGACGCGAACACCTGAGGCTGTAGCGTCCGCACGCGCGCCCAGGGCCCTTCGAGACCTGTCAATCTCGAGGACCCGAAAGGGCAAGTGCTGTGGCGCAGAATTTCGCGCACGGAAACTATTCGCATACTCAGCGTAAAGCCAGGAATGGCGGCGGCGGTCGCACGCCCAGAGACCGGGCGAGGCGCACGCTCTCGCAGAATTTCCTGGCCGACCGGCATGCCGTCGATCTGATGGTGAAGGCCGCCGCTCCCGACGGGCTCGTGCTGGAGCCCGGCGCCGGGGAGGGTGTGCTCACCCTGGCGCTCGCCGAGGCGGGCGCGCGAGTCGTCGGCTACGAGATCGACCCGCTGCTCGCCGGGCGGCTGGCCGCCCGTACGCGCAGCGATCCCAGGATCGACGTGGTCAGGGGCGACTTCACGGCCGCGCGGGCGCCGCGCGAGCCGTTCGCGGTCGTGGGCAACATCCCGTACTCGATCACGTCGAAGATCGTGGACTGGTGCCTGCGGGCGCCGGCCCTGACGTCGGCGACGCTGCTCACCCAGCGGGAGTACGCCCGCAAGCGGTCGGGCGACTACGGCCGCTGGAGCCTGGTCACGGTGGAGTCGTGGCCGTGGTTCCACTGGCGGCTCGGCGACACGATCGGCAGGGAGAGCTTCCGCCCCGTCCCGTCCGTCGACTCGGCGATCCTGCGCGTCCAGCGCAGGCCCGAGCCGCTCGTCGCCTCCCGCCGCTCCTACCAGGAGCTGGTCGAGCTGGGCTTCGGCGGCGTCGGCGGCTCGGTGCGCGCCTCGCTGAAGACCCGTTACCAGGGGGTGGACGCCGCGCTGAAGGCGGCGGGCGTCGCCCGCGACACCGTCGTGGCCCACGTCCACCCCGACCAGTGGATCATCCTGTGGGAGGGCCTATGCCGGTGAGCTGACCTTGGCCTGCTTCGACGGGCCGACGAAAGGAGCCAGTCCTGGGGCCGTGGTCGCGACGCGGCGGCCCCAGGGCATGGCCAGCGCCAGGATGGGCAGCAGCACGATCGACGCCCGCGACCAGTCCTGGTGCAGGTACCACCAGCTGTTGACGTCGAACTGCGTCATGTAGAGGTAGCCGTATCCGGACCAGATCGACACGCCCACGATGGCCGGCCAGGCGAACCTGGTGGGCCGGGCGACCAGGAACGGCATGAACCACATCAGGTACTGGGCCCCGAGCCGGGGCGTCACGACCATGAAGACGAGCAGGATGGCCGTCGTCATGTCGATCGGGTCGGCGCGCCGCCAGTAGAGCACGGCCGCGACGACGCACAGGTAGATCAGGTTCGTGCCGAACGAGGCCAGGTCGGGCCGCAGCGCCCAGTCGCCGCCGGTGTACCAGGGGGTCCAGCCCCACTCGCCGACGATGGGGCGGATGTCGCGGATGGTGTTGATGACGGCGGGGATCTGGTTGAGGGACGTGCCCGCGAAGACCGGCAGCGTGACCAGGAAGAACAGCGGCACGATCCCGGTGGTGAACATCGCGGCGACCCGGGAGCGCAGGTTGGGCAGGAGCAGCAGCATGCCGGGGATCAGCCAGATCGGCCAGCTCTTGGCGCACAGCGCCAGGCCCATCAGCACGCCGGCCAGCGCGCCCCGCTTGAGGTCGGCCCTGTCGCCGGGGGCCGGCAGCAGCGCGCGGTGCAGCATGCCGCCGCGGCCGAGCACGCGCGGGATCGAGGAGCGCACGCCGTACGCGGCCACGCCGGCGCGCACCCGGGCGACCACATCCGTCGCGATGCCGGGACGCTCCAGCGCGCCGGGGCCGCGGGCGACCACGAACGCCGCCACGCCGAACACGAGCGCGACCGGCTCGACCTGGCCATGGATGGCGGCGATCATCAGGGCGAGGGGGTTGAGCGCGTACTGGAGCGCCCGCAGCGATGCCTTGGGGCCGCCGGCCAGCTTGGCCACCAGCGGGATGAGCGCGATGTCGGCGACCACGGTGACCAGGCGCCCGGCGTACTCCCACGGGATGCCGAGCCACAGCAGGATCCCGTACACGTACGGGATGGTCGGCAGGAAGTGCCAGCCGCCCTCGCTGGCGAGCACCGGGTCCTGGCCGCGCAGCACGGCCTCGCCCGCGGGCTTGAAGCTCTCCATGAAGTCGACGGGTTGCCACGAATCGATGGCCGACGTGTACATGATGAGCAGGCGTACGGCCACGCCGACGACGATGGCGACGACGAGCGGTGGACGCCAATCCCGCCATTGGGCGACTAGAGCGAGTACGACACCGGCGACGAGGACTATCCCCGTGAGAACTGCGTAATCCATGGCGGCCTCTAGCCTGCCGTAACTCCGGCAGTGGTTTCCACCAGGGCTTCCAATTCTTATCCCCGACATGCCGATACGTATGGCGATAGAGCATCACTGTCTGTGTTGAACTTTTTCCATGGGGGGATCGCAGGTCAACCAGGCACTGGTCAGGCTCTATTTCGAGGTGCGGGACGGGGTCCGTGACCCGGTTGCCGCCTGGGCGAAACTCACAGCGAATTCTCAGCAATATCGGCCGTTCAGAGGAGAGCGGCGGGTGCCGCTCGACGACGCCTCCGCGGCCGAACTGGCGGCGGCGGCGATGGTGCACACCGCCGCGTCCCACGGGCCCGATCGGGTGGCGGCGCTGTCCACCTCGCCGCTGGCGGGGCTGATCGCCGACCTCGGCGGCGCGGTGCTGACCGAGCACCCGTGCGCGCCGGAGCAGGTGCTGGGACCGCGGTTCGCGGGCCCGGCGGCCGACGACTGGGCGCGGGCGGCGTACGTGCTGCTGTGGGGGGAGAACAACCGGCTGGTACGCACGCCGGACACCCCCTGGGTGATCGCCGGGCGGTACAAGGGCCAGAAGGTGGTCGCGATCGGCACGCATCCGACGCGGTTGTCCGACGAGACGCTGGTCGTGCGCCCCGGCACGGACGGGGCGCTCGCGATGGCCATGGGGCATGTGCTGCTCAAGGAGTTCTTCCTGGACAGGACGCCGTTCGCCGAGCACGCCATGGAGCGCACGGACCTGCCGTCGCTGGTGCGGCTGCGGGCGCGCGAGGACGCCTACGTGCCGGGCGGGCTGCTGGGGCGCGGGTGCGACCGGCTGAGCGTGTACGGCGGCGAGGCGGTGGAGGTGCTGCTGCCGCGCTTCGACGACGGGCCGGGCGTGCTGCGGCGGGGCGTGCCGGTGCTGCGGGACGGCGACGAGCTGGTGACGACGGTGTTCGACCTGCTGCTGGCCGTTTACGGGGTGGGCCGGCCGGGGTTGCCCGGCGTGTGGCCGTCCGGGTACGCGGACCCGGGTGAGCCGTACACGCCTGCCTGGCAGGAGGCGTGCACGGGGGTGGCCGCGTCGCGGACGTTGAAGATCGCGCGGGAGCTCGGCGTGACGGCGGAGAAGACCGGCGGGCGCTGCCTGCTCGTGCCGGGGCGGCTCGAGACGCCGCACGCCGACACCGCCTACCGGGCGATGCTGGCGCTGCTGGTGCTGACCGGATGCGGCAGCGGGTGGGCGCAGGCGAGCGGGGCCGGGATCCCGCTGGTGCCGTACCTGTGCCTGCACGCCTGCGGCGAGGACCGCGCGGACGTGGGCGCGCTGAGCTGGGCCCTGGCCGAAGGGCTGTTCGCGCGCCGGACCGCGCGCTCGGTGCTGCTGGAGGCGGTGCGCGACGGCTGGCCGATGGCGCCGCCGCCGCGCGTGCTGGCCCTGCCGCGGCCGATCTACCCGCTGCCGCCCGACGTGGACCTGATCATCGGGCCGGACGACCACTGCGACCTGTCGCCGCCCGACACCGGGCTGGTCGCGGAGGCGGTCGCGCGCCTGGCCGGGCGGGCCGCCCCGGTGCAGGAGGGCGGCCCGCCCGGCGGCGGGCGGATGCGGCTGCTGGTGGACCACGCCTGGATGCACGAGTACGGCGAGGCGCTGCCCACCTACCGGCCGCCCGGCCTCGGCATCCCGCTCAAGCCCACGCAGCTCGTCAGGTGAGACCGTTCAGGTACGCCCGGTGGCTCCGGGAGAACTCGAAGCCGTTGAACCTGTCCCAGTTGATCGACCAGGTCATGAGGCCGCGCAGGTTCGGGTAGACGCCACGCGGCCGGTAGGTGCCGCAGTTGGCCCCCTTGGCCAGGCAGTCGAACGCCTTCTGCACCTCCGCCACCGTGGTGAACCCGTTGCCCGCGTTCGGTGCGGCGGGCAGCCCGATGGCCACCTGGTCCTGGCGCAGCGGCGGGAACACGTTGCCCGCGTTGCCCATGATCGGGAAGCCGGCCAGCAGCATGTCCGTCATGGCCACGTGGAAGTCGTGGCCGCCCATCGTGTGGTACTGGCCGTCGAGGCCCATGATCGGCCCCGAGTTGTAGTCCTGCACGTGGAGCAGGGTCAGGTCGTTCCGCAGAGCGTGGATGACGGGCAGGTACGAGGCGCTCCTGCTGTCGGCCGTGCCGTTCGGCCCCGGGCCGTAGAACTGGTAGCCGAGCTGGACGAAGAACGTCTCCGGCGCCATGGTCAGCACGAATGTGGCCCCGTACCGGCTCTTGAGCGACTTCAGCGCCGAGATCAGGTTGACGACGACCGGGGTGGTCGGGTTCGCGAGGTTCGTGTCGCCGGGGTTGAGGTAGAGCGAGTGGCCCTCGAAGTCGATGTCCAGGCCGTCCAGGCCGTACCTGTCGATGATCGCGGACACCGACTCCACGAACTTGTCGCGGGCCGCCGCGGTCGTGAGCTGGACCTGGCCGTTCTGGCCGCCGATCGAGATCAGCACCTTCTTGCCCTGTGCCTGCTTGGCCCTGATGGCGGCGACGAAGTCGGCCTCGGGCTCGACGTTGGGACACTCGGCCGCCGGGCACTGCCGGAACCTGATGTCGCCCGAGGTGACCGAGGTGGGCTCGCCGAAGGCGAGATTGATGATGTCCCACTCGTTCGGCACCTCACTCATCCGGATATATCCGGATCCGTTGGCGAATGAGGCGTGCAGGTAGCCCACCATCACCCGCTTCGGCAGGCCGCCGCCCCCGCCGCCGCTCGTCGTGGTGCCGCTCGCCTCGGGGGTGTAGGCCGAGCAGTTTCCGGCGGCGTCGCAGGCGCGGACCTTGAAGCGGTACGTGGTGGCCGCGGCGAGCCCGGTGGCCTGGTGGCTCGTCCCGGTGACGGCGACCGGCGCCCCGCCGTCGCGGGAGACCTCGTAGCGGGCCACCCCGACGTTGTCCGTGGCCGCCGCCCAGCTCACGGTGAGGCTGGAGCTCGTGGCGCCACTGACGGACACGTTGCCGGGGACCGTCGGCGCCTGGGTGTCCGGGGTGCCGCCGGGGCCGTCGAGCACCACGTCGTCGGCCAGGTAGGCGCCCTGGCCGTACCAGCCGTTGACGTACACCGTCACGGACGTGGTCGAGGCGCCGGTGGTGAAGGAGGTCTTGAGCTGGCTCCACGCCGCGCCCGGCGCGCCCCACGTCTGCGGGTCGGTGCCGCCGGTGCCGGTGGCGCCGAGGAAGACGTAGTTGCCCTGGACCCAGGCCGAGAGCTGGTAGGCGGTGTTCGGCTTGACGGTGACGGTCTGCTGGCAGCGCGCGTAGTCGCTGCCCTGCGGGGTGGCCTGGAGCGCGCGGGTGCCGCCGTGCACGGGTGACGACACGGCCTGCGCGCCGGACGTGGTGCCGCACGTCCAGCCGCTCAGCCCGGACTCGAAGCCGGGGTTGGCCAGGATGTTGGCGGCGGCTGCCGGGGTTGCGTGCAGCGCGACGAGCGCCAGGGCGAGCGCGACCGGTCCTCGGAGATTCATGCGATACCTCCACGCGCGGCCCGCCCCGGCGCGGGGGGCGGGCCGCTCAGCGGGTCAGAATCCGGCGGTGATGCGGGTGAACTCCCAGTTGGACTGGGAGATGCCACTGCAGTTGGAGACCACGCCGCCGCCCGGGCAGGGGCGGTCACGGTTGACGGCCCAGTAGGCGAGCCTGGTCAGGCCGTGCGAGTTGGCCCAGTCGCGGATCTGCGTCCACGTGGACGGGGAGGTCGTCTCCTGCTGGTCGGACAGGCCGTTCATGCCCGAGATGCCCATGTGCGCGTACGCCTGGGCGTCGCTCCACCCGAACGCGCTCTTCAACGCGTTCTTCAGGCCCTCGGAGGCGTTGACCGTGTCCTGGTACATGTTCGAGCCGCCGAAGTCGAACGGCATGATCGTGTAGTTGTCGATCGGCACGCCGAGCGCCCTGGCCTGGTTGATGAGCCGCACGCCGGGCGCGGTGGGGCCGGTCTTGGAGGTGCCGAAGGTGACGACGACCTTGACGTTCGGGTTGTTCTGCTTGACGATCTTGAGGCCGTTCAGGATGCGGTCCTGGACGGTGTAGTTCTCGAACTCGTCGGTGTTCTCGATGTCGAAGTCCACGACGGCGGGACCGACGCCGTTGATGACCTGCTGGACCGCGTTGGCGAACGCCTGCGGCGTGGAGCAGTTGGGGCCGAGCTTGTTGCCCTGCCAGCCGCCGAAGGAGACCTGGACGCTGCCGCCCTTCGACTTGATCGTGTTGATGGCCTGCTGGTCGGCGCCGCCGGTCAGCGGGCGGTTGCCGTCCCACGCCGGGCTGCAGCCGCCGCCGGACAGGATGAACGCCATCGTGAACGACTTGACGCCGGTCGCGTCCATCACGGTGCCGGGGTTCGGCGGGTCGCCCCAGCCCATGTAGAGGTAGGGGGCGCCGGGCATCTTGGTCCCGCCGCCGCCGGTGCAGCCGCTGGTGGTGGCGGTCGCGTCACGGCCGGCCGACTCGCCCGCCGAGTTGTACGCCTTCACCGTGTAGGTGTGCGTCGTGCACGTGCCGAGCCCGGAGACGGTCGCGCTGGTGCCGGTGACCTGGGCCCGCTGCGTCGAGCCCTCGTACACGCGGTAGCCGGTCACGGTGCCGGACGAGGCGCCCCAGCTCAGCGAGATGCTGGAGTTCGTCACGGACGTGTTGATCGATCCGGGCTGCCCGGGCGCGCCGGGGTTGCCGCCGCCCGAGCCGACCTTCCAGAGGGCCGGCACGTTGGGCGGCTCCCAGCCGGGCTGCGAGGTGTGGGCCTGGATGCACACGTAGTCGACGCCGTTGTAGGTGACGACCGCGCCGATCGCGTACGAGGTCCACGGGGCCCAGGCGGCGGCCAACTGCTGCACGGCCCCGAACGCGGCGGGCGTGGCGGTCGAGAATCCGGCGCCGGTCAGCGCGAGGGCGATCCCGGCGAGTAATGCGATGAGTTTGCTGCGAAATTTCATGGCATTCCCTGGAGGTGGGGCTTGACGGTCTTGGAGAAGGACCAGTTGTTGCTCGCGTCCCAGTTGATGGACCAGGTCATCGCGCCCCTGATGTCCGGGTAGGCGCGCGGTGGCACGAAGGTCCCGCAGCTGGTGCGCTTGGCCAGGCAGTCGAGCGCCTGGTTGACGAGGGAGGGAGAGACGACGCCGCCGCCCGCCGCGCCCGGCCCGGCCGGCAGGCCCAGCGCCACCTGGTCGGGGCGCAGGCCGTTCTCGAGCTGGATGCAGGCGAGGGCGGTCATGAAGTTTACCGAGCCCTGCCCGTACGCCTGCGCCTGGTCGCAGCCGAGCATGGACCCGGAGTTGTAGTACTGCGTGTGGACGACCGTGAGGATGTCCTTGATGCTCAGGGCGAGCTTGAAGTACTCCGCCCCGGTCGACTGCATGTCGATGGTCTGCGGGGCCATCGTGATGATCAGCCCGGAGCCGGCCTTCGCTCGCAGCGCCCGCAGCCCCTGGGCCATGTAGGTGGCGTTGAGGCCGTTCTCCAGATCGATGTCCACGCCGTCGAAGCCGTAGGACTGCATCAGCGCGTACACCGAGTCGGCGAACTTCGTCGCGGCGGCGGCGCTCGCGACCTGCACGCGCCCGGCCTCGCCGCCCACGGACAGGATGACCTTCTTGCCCCGCTGGTGCAGGGCCTGCACGTCGGCCTTGAACTGGGCGTCGGTGTAGCCGCCGACCGCCGAGGACAGCCCGGGGTCGAGCGCGAAGACGACCTCGCCCGCCGTGGCGGTGGCCTCGCCGAACGCGATGGCGATCAGGTCGTACTCGTTGGGGACGGCCGACAGCTTGAGCTCGGCCGCGGCGTTGGCGAAGTTGTGCCAGTAGCCGGTGAGGAAGTGCTTGGGCAGCGTCCCGCCGCCCCCGGTGCAGCCGGTGGTGGTGGCGGTGACCGGGTCGCCGGCGTCCGACTCCCCGACGGAGTTGTACGCCTTGACGGTGTAGGTGTGGGTCTCGCACGAGCCGAGCCCGCCGATCGTGGCCGAGGTGCCCGTGACCGTGGCCTTGACAACGCTGCCCTCGTAGACGCGGTAGCCGGTCACCGTGCCCGAGGACGCCCCCCACGTGAGGGAGATGGCGTTGCCGGTCGCGGTGGCCGAGGCGGCGCCCGGCCGGCCCGGGGCCCCTGCCGTCGAGCCGCCGCACGAGGCCCCGTTCAGCGTGCAGCCGGTGATGCCGGGGAAGTTGCCGGGGCTGCCGTTGAAGCCGAAGCTCGCGCTGGCCCCGGGTGCGAGGGGGGAGGCCCAGCTCGGGTTGGTGAACGTGTAGTGCTGCCCGCTGCGGGACATGACCGCGTCCCAGGCGGAGGGGATCGAGTAGCCCGCCGGGACGTCGAACTGGACGTTCCAGCCGTTCATGGCCGTGGTGGTGCCGTTGGTGACGGTGACCTTGCCCTCGAATCCGGAGCCCCAGTCGGAGACCTTGACGAAGGTCGCGGTGGCCCCGGGGGCGAGAGGGGCGGCCTGGGCCGGGAGGGCGTACAAGGTGAGTGCGAGGGTGGAGAGTGCCAGGAGGATCGCGCGAGGTCTCACGAGTTCTTCCTTCAGGGGTGGCGTGCCGTACGGCTTGCACCGGGGGGTGAGAGCGCAAGCCGTACGGCACGGGCCCGTGGAGGTGGGCACGGGCCCTTGGGGGGTGTATGCGCGGACCGGTGATGTCGGTGGGGCTTACTTTTAGGAAAGTTTCCTAAGAGTTGTCGCGATCGTAGCCTTGACAGCCCGTCCTTACAAGACCCAAACATGAGTCCGCCGCACAGGACCGGGATCCTGTGCGGCGGGGTGACGCAGCGGATTACGACTGCTGGGTGATCTTGACGTCGTCCACGCCGGCCTCCACCAGGGAGGCGCCCGAGGCGTCGGCGGCGTCGATGAGGATGCGGACCGTCTGGCCCGCGAACGCGTTCAGGCCGGCCGTCGCGGTGGCCCAGGCGCCGTTGCGGTTGGACGCCGCGCCCGCCTGGTTCAGGACCGTCGTGGTGGTGGTGCCGACCACGCGGACCCGGAAGTAGTCGGCGCTGGAGGCGTTCGAGCCGTGCGCCAGGTACCACGAGAACGACAGGTTCAGCGCGCCCGTGGACGGCAGCGTGATGGGCGGCGACTGGATCGAGGTGACGCCGCCGTCTATGTCGAAGTCACCGGCGGCCGAGCCCGCCAGGCGGCCCGTGACCAGGTCGTTCGTGCCGCTGACCGTGGTGCCGAGCTGCTTGGCGCCGCTGGAGGTGGTGGCCTCGGGGTCGCCGCGCTCCCACTGGCCGAGGGTGGCGGTGTCGGTGCTCGACGGGTTGACCGTCCAGCCCGCGGCCGTCTCGAAGGTGTCGGAGTAGACGGTCAGCGGCGGGTTGCCGGTGCCGCAGTACTGGGACTCCTTGCCGATGATCCGATAGACGCAGTCCGAGTATTCGAGGAAGCGGAGCACGGCCTCCCTGTTACGGGTGGTCTGCGGGACGATCTGCTCGTCCGGCGGGTAGAAGCCGGGGTTCGAGCCGGTCGGGTACATCTCGAACGTGAAGCTGAAGATCTTGTAGGCGCCCCACATCCAGTCGTCGATGGTCCCGTCCGTGATGTAGAGGTCGCTGGCCTGCTCGGGCGTGTAGTTGTTGGTGGAGGCCAGGTTCTGGCCGAGCGTGGCGTGCGCGTCCCGGTCGTCCTGGGTCAGGCCGGGCGCGGTGTCGCTGAGGGTGTAGCCGTAGGGCCACAGGACCAGTTCGCTGTAGGTGTGCCAGTCGAGGTTGGTCTTGATCTGCTGCACGCCGCCGACGACCCGGCTGCGCACCCAGTTGGCCGCCGCCTTGATCTCGGGGGCCGATTCGGCGCTCGCGCCCCGGTACGTCTCACTGGACGTCGAGCCCGACGAGCCGCCGCAGCAGCCCCAGTTGTAGGCCCAGTTGCGGTTCAGGTCGGTGCCGACGGCCGACGAGCCGGAGTTCGGCTGCCGGTTCTTGCGCCAGGAGCGGTAGGAGCCGGTGGCGATGTCGTACTCGCCGCCGTCCGGGTTGAGGTCCGGCATGATCCAGATCTCCCTGGTGTTGACCAGGTTGGTGATCCGGGAGTCCGTGCCGTAGTTGTCGGCCAGCAGGTGCATGATGTACAGCGCCATCTCGACCGTCAGGTGCTCACGGGCGTGCTGGTGGGCGGTGAAGAGCACCTCGGGCTCGTTCTCGTCCGTGCCCACGTTGTCGCTGATCTTGATCAGGGGCAATGCCCGGCCCTCGTACGAGGTGCCGAACGTGGACTGGCTGACGATGTTCGGATGCGCCGCGACCAGGGCGTTGATGTCCGCGTTCATCTCCGCGTAGTTGTGGTAGCCGGAGTCCGCCGGCGGGAAGTCAAGCGTCCCGACGCCGGACGGGGATGTCGGGCGCGGCACCTCCGCCACCCGGTAGCCGAGCCGCCTGATGGCGGAGACCTCGGCTGCCGTGGCCGTGACCAGGACCGAATCCTTGGCCACCTCCTCGATGGCCGCTCCGGTGGCCGCGACGGCGCTGCGCTGCCGCGCGTCCGCCGGGCCCTGCACGCGGTACTGCTTGTTGGCCGGGGGCTCCGCGGCGGCGCCCGCCCCTGACATGCCGGTCAGGCTGATCAGGCTGAGGGCTGCCAGCAGGATGACTAATCGGTGTCGCACCTCGTCCTCCTCGGGCGCTCGGGATCGGATGGTGTCCGGCGCCTGACCCGAGATTGAAGACGTTGCCGCACGGAGGAAAGGCCCAAAGTTACGGACATGCACCATCCCCCTGACAGGTCGATGCCAGGTGGATGCCAGCGGGCCCGGACACCCTCGGAGACATGAAGTACGCGATCGAAGCCGAAGGGCTCGTCAAGAGATACGGCGACAAGAGCGCGCTCGACGGCGTCGACCTGGCGGCGCGGACCGGCTCCGTGCTCGGCGTCCTGGGCCCGAACGGCGCGGGCAAGACCACGGCGGTGCGCGTCCTGGCCACCCTGGCCCGCCCCGACGCGGGCCGCGCCCTGGTCGGCGGGTACGACGTCACCCGCCAGGCCGCGAAGGTCCGCGAGCTGATCGGCCTGACCGGCCAGTACGCCTCGGTGGACGAGAAGCTCACCGGCACCCAGAACCTGCTGCTGATAGGCCGCCTGCTCGGCCTGTCGCGGCCGGCGGCCAGGGCCAGGGCCAAGGAGCTGCTGGCCCGCTTCGGCCTGGAGGAGGCGGCCGACCGCGCGGCGAGCGGCTACTCGGGCGGCATGCGCCGCCGCCTCGACCTGGCCGTCAGCCTGGTGAGCCGCCCCCGGATCCTGTTCCTCGACGAGCCGACCACCGGCCTGGACCCCCATGCCCGGGGCGAGCTGTGGGACGTGGTCAGGGAGCTGACCGCCGACGGCGTGACCGTGCTGCTGACCACGCAGTACCTGGAGGAGGCCGACCAGCTCGCCGACGACCTGCTGGTCATCGACCGGGGCCGGGTCGCGGCGTCCGGCACGCCCGCGGAGCTCAAGGCGCTGGCGGGCGGGCACCGGCTCGACGTACGGCCGCTGCGCGCCGCCGACCTGGAGAAGGCCGAGGCCCTCCTCGGCGCGAAGGCCGCCGACGGCGTGGTCAGCGTCCCGGTGCACGACCTCTCGGCGCCGCCCGCCCTGCTCAGGGACCTGGACGACGCGGGCATCGTGCTCGCCGAGCACGCCCTGCGCCTGCCCTCCCTCGACGACGTCTTCCTCACCCTGACCGGAGACCACCGATGACCACCGCGCTTTCCCAGGGCCTCACGCTCGCCTGGCGCAGCCTGATCCCCCTGAAGAACCATCCCGGCCAGCTCTTCGGCCTGCTCTTCCAGCCCGTGTTCATGATCGTCATCTTCGTGTACCTGTTCGGCGGGGCGGCCGGCGGCGACCGGGCGGGCGCGGTGGCGTACATGCTGCCCGGCGTGCTCGTCCAGGTGGCCCTCATGTCGACGATCACCACCGGCATGAACCTGGCCACCGACATCGGCAACGGCGTGTTCGACCGGTTCAGGACCATGCCGATCGCCAGGTCCGCGCCGCTGGCGGGCCGCATCCTGGCGGACCTGCTCACGCTGCTGATCACCATCGTGATGTCCATGGTCGTCGGGTACGCCGTCGGCTTCCGCGTCACGACCGGCCCGCTGAGCGCGCTGGCCGGGCTTGGGCTGGTGCTGCTGCTGGCCATGGCGCTGAGCTGGGGTTCGGCCTGGATCGGGCTGGTGGCCAAGTCCGTCACGTCCATGCAGGGGATGGCGACGGCCGTGCTGCTGCCGCTCACGTTCGGCAGCAGCGCCTTCGTCCCCGCCACCGACATGCCCGGCTGGCTGAGCTGGTGGATGGGCGTCAACCCCGTCTCCCACCTGGCCGGCGCCCTGCGCGGGCTGCTGACCGGCGGCCTGCACGCCTCCGACGTGTGGATCACGCTCGGCTGGACCGCCGCCCTGCTCGCCCTCTTCGCGCCCCTCGCCCTTCGTGCTTACAACAGGAGAGTCCGATGATCGAGACCACCGAGACCATGACCACCCGTGACGGCGCCGAGCTGCTGGCGACGCTGTGGCGGCCGGCCGAGAGCGGGCGCTTCCCCGTGCTGCTGTCGCGCACCCCGTACGGCCGGGGCGCCACGGGCCCCGGGTACCACCTCGACGTGCCCCGCCTGGTGGCGGCCGGGTACGCGGTCGTCATCCAGGACGTCCGCGGCACCGGCGCCTCGCAGGGCGAGTTCCGGTTCATCGGCGGCGAGGCGGCCGACGGATACGACGCGGTCCGCTGGGCGGCGACCGCACCCTGGTCCGACGGAAATGTCGGGATGTATGGGGACTCATACCTGGCCATCACCCAGCTCCTCGCGGCCCAGGAGCGCCCCGAGGGCCTGAAGGCCGTCGCGCCGCACGTCTCCCCCGCCGGCCTGTACGAGTGCGTCTACCAGCCGGGCGGCGTCCCCAACCTCAACATCATCCTCACCGTCAGCGCGATGGTGCTGGCCGTGGACGAGCTGGACCGCCGGATCGCGCTCGGCACGGCCACGGAGGAGGACAAGGGCAGGTATCTGGCGGCCATCGGCCTGCCCCACGGGCTCGACGAGCGCCTGCGGGAGCTGTCGGAGCGGCTGCCGCTCAGCGACCAGCCGCTGCTGGCCGACCTGGTGCCCTTCTACTCGACGTGGATGGACACCCCCGACCCCCTCGACCCGCTCTGGAGGGGCGGCGTCGTCCGGCACGGCGACATCGAGGTGCCCGCGCTGGTCAGCACCGGCTGGTACGACTACTTCCGCGACGGCTCCATCGAGCACTTCGAGCGGCTGGGCGGCGAGTCCCGGCTGATCGTCGGCCCGTGGACGCACTTCACGCACGAGCGGGACATCTGCGGGCGCGACTACGGCGACCAGGCGAGCCAGGAGGCGATCGACTGGACCGGGGTGCACCTCGACTGGTTCGACCACTGGCTGCGCGGGGCGCCCCTGCGCGACCGGGCGAAGGTGAAGATCTTCGTGATGGGCGACGACGCGTGGCGCGAGGAGGACGACTGGCCCGTCCGGCGGGCCAGGCCCGTGCCGTACCACCTGGGCTTCGACGGCGGGCTCGGCGCGACGCCCGGGGAGGGCGGGGTGGCGGAGTTCGTCAGCGACCCGGGCGGCCCGGTGCCGACGGTCGGCGGGGCGGTCATGACGTTCGCCGCGTTCGGCCCGCTCGACCAGCGGCCGCTCGACGGGCGAGGAGACGTCCTGCGCCACCGGACGGCGCCCCTCACCGAGCGGGTGGAGGTGAGCGGCCCGGTCGAGCTGGTCGCGCGGGTCTCCTCGACCGCCACGAGCGCCGACGTGACGGCCAAGCTGATCGACGTCCACCCCGACGGGCGGGCCGAGCTGCTGACCGACGGCATCGCCAGGCTGACGGGCCTGGTGCCCGGCGAGGTGCGCGAGGTGACGGTGCAGTTGGGCGCGATCTCGAACGCCTTCCTGCCCGGGCACCGGATCAGGATCGACGTGGCGGGCTCGAACTTCCCCCGATTCGGGCGGAATCTGGACAAGGGCACCACCACCCTGCACGGCCCCTCCTACGTCGTGCTGCCGACCATCCCGTAGACCTCCTGCCTGGACATGGCCGCGCCCTTGGCGAAGCACTCGTCGTAGTGCTCGTCACCGAGCGCGGCCCTGGCCGTCCGCGCGCCCTCCACGGTGTCGGGCGAGATGTCGCACGGCTCGATCGCCGCCGACGCCCCGAACAGCACGGCCGCCCGCTCCTGGTCGCCCTCGACCTGCGCGGCCAGCGCGAACCCGGCCAGCACCTGCGACTGCAGCGGCCGGTCCGGGCTGGACGTGCCCAGCACTTCGAGGGCCAGGTGGTGCTGTTCGAGCGCGGCGGCCAGGTCGCCGGCGCGGGCCAGCGCCCGGCCGTACGCGGTCCTGAGCGCGGCGGCCAGCTGCGCCATCGGCGGGGCCTCGGCGAGCACGGCGAACAGCCCGCGGTAGATCTCCAGACCCCGGTCCAGGTCGCCGAGGTGGCAGGCGTGCGCGGCCTCGGCCAGGCCGAGCAGCAGCCGCGTGTACGCCGTCGTCTCCCCGTCGATGCTGGCCCTGGCCCTGTCCAGGTCCTCGCGCGCGCCGTCCAGGTCGCCGGTCCGCAACCGCAGCTCCGCCAGCCTGAGCAGCGTCGAGATCGCCTCGTCCGAGCCGACCCAACGGCTGGTCAGCGACCAGGTCTCGGCGATCAGGTCGCCAGTCGGCGCGCCCCGGGCGGCCCGCACCTCGGCCAGGCCCAGCAGCGCCTCGGTCAGCCCCCACCGGTCCCCGAGCTGCCTGAACCCGGCCACCGACCGCTCCAGCCGCTCCTCGCTGCGCATCCGGCCGCCGACCATGAGGGCGGAGCTGGACAACCAGAGATCGTCGCTTTCGATGTACGCCTCGATCAGCTCGGCGGCGCGGTCGTCCTCCCCCGCGGCGGCGGCCATGACGGCCCTGCTGAGCCTGATCATCGGGTGCAGCGGCCCCTCCCGCTCGGCCCGCCCGATCAGCCGGTCCATCAGCCCCGACAGCGCCAGCATGGCGGGCCGGTCGTTGACGATCGTGCCGAACTTGTCCACGCCGTACGCGAACATGCACGCCGTGTACGCGGCGGCCAGCCCGGGAGGCGGATCGTCACCCACCAGCTCCATCACCTGCATGGCCCAGGTCGCGCTCTCCTTTCGGTAGCCGGTCATCCACCAGTACCAGTTCAGCGCCGCGCACAACCGCAGCGCCGACCCGGCGTCCCGCTCGTCGATGACGTACCGCAGCGCCGCGGCGAAGTCGTCGCGCTCGGGGGACAGCCGCTCGATCCAGGCGATCTGCGCGGCCGTCCGCAGCTCGGGCACCGCCCGCTCGGCCAGGTCCACCAGGTATGCCGCGTGCCGCCGCCGGTACTCGCCGACCTCGCCCGCCTCGGCCAGCCGTTCGAGCGCGTAGGCGCGGATGGTCTCCAGCATCGAGTAGCGGCCCTCGGCCGAGGCCTGGACCAGCGACTTGTCGGCCAGCGCGCCCAGCACGTCCGCCGCTCCCCCGCAGACCGCCTCGACGGTCTCCAGCGTCGCGCCGCCCGCGAACACGCCCAGCCGCCTGGCCAGCACCCGCTCCTGCTCGCCCAGGAGCTCCCAGCTCCACTCCACGACCGCTCTGAGCGTCTGCTGGCGCGGCAGCGCGGTCCTGCTGCCGCCGGTGAGCAGCTTGAACCGGTCGTCGATGCGGTCGGCGAGCTGCCTCGGCGTCATGGTGCGCAGCCGGGCCGCGGCCAGCTCGATGGCCAGCGGCATGCCGTCCAGCCTGCGGCAGAGCGCCACCACGGAGGCCACGTTCCCGCCGTCGACGGCGAACCCCGGCCGCGCGGCCCCGGCCCGGTCGAGCAGCAGCCGGACCGACGGGTACGCCCCCGCCTGCTCGGCGCTCGCCCCCACGGGCGGCGGCTCCAGCGGCGGGACGGGAGCGAGGTGCTCGCCCGGCAGGTTGAGCGGCTCCCTGCTGGTGGCCAGCACCCTCAGGTCCTGGCACTCCGTCAGCAGCCGCTCGGCCAGCTCGGCGGCGGCGTCGACGAGGTGCTCGCAGTTGTCCAGGACGAGCAGCGCGGAGCGGCCCGCGAGGGCCTCGGCCACCTGCTCCACCGGGCCGCTCACCCCGGCGGGCAGCCGGTACGGCGGGCGATCGTCACGCAGGCCGAGCGCGTCGAGCACGGCTCCCGCGACGTCGGCCGGGTCGCTGACCGGGGCCAGCTCGACCATCCAGACCGCCTCGGCCGACCGGAGCGCCACCTCCGTGGCCAGCCTGGTCTTGCCCGCGCCGCCGGGGCCGACGAGCGTGACGATCCTGGCCCGGCCGAGCAGGGTGCCCAGCTGGTCCAGCTCGGCCTCGCGGCCGATGAAGCTGGTCCGCGGGGTGCGTACGTTGCCCCGCTGCCTGACCTGGGCCATCGGGGGCGCGGGGCGTGCCGGGACCTCTCCCGACAGGACTGCCAGATGGGCGGCGCGCAGCTCGGGCCCGGGATCGACGCCGAGCTCGTCGGCGAGCGTGCGGCGGGTGCGCTCGAACAGCTCCAGCGCCTCCGCCTGCCGTCCCTCCGCGGCGAGCGCCCGCATGGCCAGCGCGCCCAGCCGCTCACGCAGCGGGTGCGCGGCGACCTCCGACGTCAGATCGACCGGCGCGCCCGCCGCCAGCCCGGCCTCGGCTCGGGCCTCGACGGCGGAGAGCCGGTCCTGCTCCAGGGCGGCGGCCGCGTTCGCCAGGAGCGGCACGGAGGTCAGATCGGCCAGCGCCGGCCCCCGCCAGAGCTCCAGGCCGTCCCCTTTTCCGGCCCCTTTTCCGGCCCCTCTCGCGGCCGCCCGCCTGAACCGCAGGGCGTCCACGTCGTCGGGGGCCACGGCCAGCGCGTAACCGCCCGGCCTGCTCTCCACCACCTCGTACGGGCGAAGCGCCACCCGCAGCCGCCTGACCAGCGTCTGGAGCGCGTTGGCCGCGTTGGCGGGCGGGTCGTCCGGCCAGAGGGCGTCGATCAGCCGCTCGGTCGTGACGGTACGGCCGGCTTCGAGCGCCAGCACGGCCAGGAGCGCCCGCAGCCGGAACCCACCGACCGCGATCGGTCCCCCGTCGCCCTCGACCTCCAGCGGCCCGAGAATGCAAATCCGCACATGTCACATCCTGCCCTGCCCCTCCGCCCCTCTGGCAACGCGCGGGTGGGGGAAAAGGACCGGCCAGGGTCCGGGAGGACCCTGGCCGGACCGGGAAGGGGGTCAGAAGTCGTCAGGGGTGCGGATGCGGTCCCGGACCCAGACCCCGGCGGGCTTGAGACGGGAGGTGCCGGCGAAGGTGCCGTTCGGGCAGGTGCCCTCGGTGAAGACGGCGCCCGAGCGGAAGTCGTCCGAGTAGTTCCAGTTCACCCAGCTGATCTTCTTCTGGGCCAGCAGATCGAGGTACTGCTGCGACCGCGTGAAGTTGTTCGACCCGTCCCCGGAGGCCGTCTGGGTGCCGAACTCCGTGACGAAGATCGGGATCCGGTCGGCGGCCCTGGACAGCGTGTTGAGGTACTCGCTGCCGTGAGAGGCCGCGTAGAAGTGGAAGGTGTACATGATGTTGGCGGCGTTGACCGGGTTGCTGATGATCTCGGACTCGGTCGCCCCGTCGGAGACGCCCAGCGACGACCAGGCGCGGGTGCCGACCAGGATCGGGGTCTCCGGGTCGTACTGCCTGATCACCGGGATGAGCTGGTTGGCGTAGTTCCTGATGGTGGACCAGGAGACGCCGTTGGGCTCGTTGGCGATCTCGTAGAGCAGGTTGTTCTTGCCGTTGTGCCGCTGGGCGATCTCGGTGAAGAACGTCTTGGCCCGCGACAGGTTGTAGTTGGGGTCACCCGGATCGAGCATGTGCCAGTCGACGATGGCGTACATGCCGCGGGCGGTGGCCTGCTCGATCAGGTTGTGCACCCGGTCGGTGAACAGCCGGGGGTTGGTCTCGTACCCGTCCTCCTGGATGTACATGGAGATCCGCAGGACGTCGGCCTTCCAGTCGTTGGCCAGCGCGTCCAGGGAGGCGGTGTTGAGGCACTGGGAGTACCACTGCAGGCCGTGGCTGCTCATGCCGCGCAGCTGGATCTGCTTGCCGTGCTCGTTGCACAGCTTGACCCCGCACACCTGCAGCTGCCCGTTGGCCTGGACGGGCGTGCCGGTGCCGGAGGGGGTGCCGAGGACCAGGCGGTCGAGGTTCGGGCCGCCGTTGGCGGTGGTGGCGGTGGCGCGGACGGTGTTGGTCCCGGCGTTGAGCGTGGTGGTGACCGTGGCCTCCTGCCAGGTGGTCCAGGCGCCGGTGCCGGGGAAGTCCCTGGTGGTGGCGGTGCCGTTCACGGCGATGGCCATCGGACGATTCACGGTCGTGCCGTTGGCGTACCTCAGGGTGAGGGTGGCGGGGCCGGCGGTGGCGGCGTCGACGGCGAACTCGACGTACGAGCCGGTGACGTTGTCGTAGTTGACGAACCCGGTGCCGCTGTAGCCGGCGTGGTTCGACTCGACCACGCCTTGGGAGACGGTGGCGTTCTCGGCCTCGTACGTGGTCGCGGCCTGCGCTGGGGCTGCTTGCAAGGAGGCGGCGACGATCGCGGCGATGGCGGCGAGCCGCACGGATCGATGCATGGGGGTGAGCTCCTCACTCGTTCATTAGGAAACCTTACTAACGAGTATGGGGAGCGTAGATCGGACCTCCACCAGAGGACAAGACCCAAATTGACGCGAGCAGTCAAAGGGCGCGGTCCACGTGGCCACCCCTAGCCACGCGAACCGCGCCCATCTCGAACGGCGAACCCACGGACAGCAGCGCCGCCAGCCCCAGCGCATCAGCGAGCCCACCTGTATTCCATATTAAACACATAGGGATTGGCGGTAAAGCCCGAAGGTTTACAGGGTCCGGCTTTCGTGATGGATTCGGGAAATGAGCGTGCAGGGCACTTGCGACTCCCGGTTCTCCCAGGTCGCGGAGGAGTTCGAGGGCAACCTCGCCCGCCGCGGCGAGGTGGGCGCGTCGGTGTGCGTGATCGTCGACGGCGAGGTGGTCGTCGACCTGTGGGGCGGCGAGGCCGCACCGGGCGTCCCGTGGCAGAGCGGCACGATCGGGCACGTCTGGTCGTGCACCAAGGGCGCGACGGCGCTCTGCGCCCACATCCTGGCCTCGCGGGGCGAGCTCGACCTCGACGCGCCGGTCACCCGCTATTGGCCCGAGTACGGCGCCGGCGGCAAGGGCGGGACGCTCGTCCGGCACCTGCTCGCCCACCAGGCCGGGCTGCCCGTGCTGCGCGAGAAGCTGCCGCCCGGCGCGTTCTACGACTGGAATCTGATGGCCGACAGGCTCGCGGGCGAGGAGCCGTTCTGGGAGCCGGGCAGCAGGCACGGGTACCACGCGCTGACGTTCGGTTACCTGGTCGGGGAGGTCGTACGGCGGGTGAGCGGGCGCTCGCTCGGGACGTTCTTCCGCGAGGAGGTAACCGAGCCGCTGGGTCTGGAGTTCTGGCTGGGCCTCCCGGAGGAGTACGAGCACAGGGTCGCGCCGACGATCCCCGCCGACCCGCCCGCGACGCCGCCCTCCTTCTACGTCCAGGCGTTCACGGACCCGGCCTCGATGCCCGCGCTGCTGCTGGCGAACGAGGGCGGCTACATGACACCCGGCGAGTCGGACAGCCGGGCGGCGCACGCGGCCGAGTTCGGGGCCATCGGGGCGATCACGAACGCCCGCGGCCTGGCCGGGATGTACCGGCCGCTGTCGCTGGGCGGCGGCGGCCTGGTCACCGGGGAGCACCTGGTCCACATGTCGCTCACCGCCTCGGCGGGCACCGACGCGGTGCTGGCGGTGCCGTCGCGGTTCTCGCTCGGCTTCGTGAAGGCGGCGGACAACCGGCACCTGCCGCCCGCCGACCAGGAGGGCGCGCTCCTGTCGGCGAGCGCGTTCGGGCACGTGGGCATGGGCGGTTCGGTCGGCTTCTGCGATCCGGCGGCGCGCCTGGCGTTCGGCTACTCGATGAACAAGCAGGGCATCGGCCTCGGGATCAACGCGCGCGGCCAGGCGCTGGTGGACGCCACGTACCGGGCGCTCGGCTACAGGCAGGTATACGGCGGGATATGGTACGCGCCGGGCGAGATATCGTGATGTGCGGTTTGGTCCTCCCCCTGGAGTAAGACGCATGTTCTTCGGCATCACTAATTTCTGGACCTATGTCATCGGCGCCTTGCTGATCATTCTGCTGCCCGGCCCCAACTCCCTGTACGTCCTCAGCTTCGCCGCCCAGAACGGCGTCCGCCAGGGCTACCGGGCCGCGGCCGGCGTCTTCATCGGCGACACCGTGCTGATGTTCCTCACCGCCGCCGGCGCCGCGTCCCTGCTCCGCTCCAACCCGCTGCTCTTCATGATCGTCAAGTACGCCGGCGCCGGCTACCTGGCGTGGATCGGCTTCCAGATGATCAGGGGCGCCTGGCGATCGAGGAAGGCGACCGAGGAGGAGAAGCCGCAGGTCAAGATGGAGCGCCAGCCGCGCCCGTTCCGCAAGGCCCTGGTGATCAGCCTGCTGAACCCGAAGGCCATCCTCTTCTTCGTCTCGTTCTTCGTCCAGTTCGTCGACCCGGGCTACGCGACTCCCGCGCTGTCGTTCCTCATCCTTGGCGCGATCATCCAGGTGTTCAGCTTCCTCTACCTGACGGCGCTGATCTTCGGCGGGACCTTCCTGGCCAACCAGTTCAGCCGGCGCAAGAAGCTCAGCGCCGGTCTGACCACCGGAGTCGGCGCTCTGTTCCTCGGATTCGGCGCGAAGCTCGCCACTTCGTCACTCAGTTGAAAGCCTGCCGTAAGACCTCGCTGTTTTCGTGGAAACAGATGGAACGCGTCAAAAGAGGCAGTCGCATCACCTCTCCTCGGGTACGGTAAGCCACCGGCGTGCTTCCCGGGACGCGGGTGATGCCGCGCTGGTTACGGCGAGCGGTCCATCTGGCAAGCCATGTCCCCCGAAGCCCGGGTAGACGCTGATCATCGGCCTATCTGCGGAGCAGCCTTGAACCATCCCCCGGTCCACCTTCCACGCCTGACGGCACTCGCCCGGCAGGCGGCCCCCAGGCTGCTCGAAGGCGTCGTGGCGCCGCTGGCGGTGTTCTACCTGGCCATGATGGTCCTGGGATTCAAGGGGGCGCTCATCGCCACCGTCGCCTGGGTCTACATCGGGGTGGGGTGGCGGCTGATCAGGCGGGTCAAGGTGCCCGCCACCATGTTCCTGGCCGCGTTCGCGATCACGGTCCGCGCCCTCGTGGCGTTCTGGACCGGCACGTGGATGTGGTTCTTCATCCAGCCGGAGATGGGCACGATCTGCATCAGCATCGCGTTCCTCGCCTCCGTCCGGCTCAACCGGCCGCTCGTGCAGAAGCTCACGCTCGACTACATCCATCTGCCGTCGGCGGTGCTCAAGCACGAGCGGGTCCGCAGGTTCTTCGCCAGGATCACGCTGCTGTGGGCGTTCGTGCTGCTCATGAACTCGACGCTCAGCATCGCCCTGGCCGTCCATGAATATCTGGCCGGGTCGCTCGGCGGGTTCATGGTGCTGAGGACCTCAGCGGTGGCCGTGATCAGCGGGCTGGCGATCGCGTTCTCCATCTTCGCCTTCAAGCGGGTGCTCCGCCGGCTGAACGTCGCCCACACCTGACCGTTCGGCCAGCAGGAACGCCCCGCACATCCCCATGACCAGCCCCGCCAGCATGCCGAACAGCTCGGTCAGCTCCGCCCCCGGCGCGCCGAGCGGCGCCCGTACGGAGCTGATGATCATCGCGTAGAGCCCGCCGCTGAACAGGGAGCCGGAGCCGAGCCAGGCCGCCACCAGCGGGACCCAGAACGGGCCGCGCCCGCGCCGCCGGACCGCCAGCACGAGCGCGACCGCCCCGGCGACGGCCAGCAGGCCCTCGACGCGGTCCTGGAGGCCCCCGGCGAGCTTGGCCGCGCCGATCGGCCCGGCCACCAGCAGCGCGCCCCAGGCCACGACCGTCTGGAACGACCGGGTCGGGCTCGCGAACGCGTGATCGATCCGGGTGGTGAAGACGCCCGGCCACCGATCGCGCGAGTAGAGCACGAAGGCCGTCATGAGGCCGACGCCCTGCGCGACGAACCCGCCGTAGACCATCATGTAGATCCACGGCTCGATGGCCCCGCCGGTCTCGAAGACCGCCAACCCCCCGGTCAGCACCATGATCGGCGCGGTGACGATCACCACGGCCAGCAGGCCCGTGCCGACCCAGAGCGGGAGCAGCACGAGCCAGGCCGGCAGCCGCAGTCCCCACCGCATGGTGAACGCCAGCGCCAGCACCAGCCCGACCGCTTCCATGCCGAACGTCATCGTGTTGAGCCCGATCATCGCCGGGTCGGTCATGAAGGCCGGATCGGCGACCCCCACCGGGTGTCCCGTCAGCCAGAGCGTCTTCAGCGTGAGGTACGGCAGCATCGCGGCGATCGCGACGATCGCGGCGGTGACGCGGCCTATCCCCGGTCTGCGTTCAGTCATGCTCCGAGCGTCGCCCGGCGGGCCGGTGATTCCCTCCCGAGCCGCGGGGATCCTGCTCCCCCGCGCGGGGGATGCTCACGTCCAGCTCGAAGCCCTCGCCGGCCGGGCCGGCGGTCAAGGTGCCCCCGGCCAGCCGGACGCGCTCGCGCAGGCCCGCCAGCCCCAGCCCGCCGGGCAGCGCGAGGGGCCGGGCGCGCGGCCGGCCGCTGCGCACGGTGACGCGCTCCGGCGAGACCCGTACCCCGACCGGGGCTCCGGGGGCGTGCTTGGCGGCGTTCGTGAGCCCTTCCTGGACCACCGCGTGCGCCAGGTCGGGCACCGGCCCCGGCACCAGGTCCAGGGTGATCGGCATGCCGGAGTCCCTGGCCCGCCGCACCAGCTCGGTCACGTCCTCGTTCACGGGTGACAGCGGCGCCGCGTCGGAGTCCTCGCGCAGCAGCCCGATGATCTGGCGCAGCCGGTCCGTGGCGTCGGCCGCCGCCAGCCGCAGCTCCCCCGCCGCCCTGACCTGCGTCTCGGCCAGCCCCTGGGCCATCTCCAGCCCGGCCGCCCGCACCGCGATCAAGGCCAGGTCGTGACCGAGGGAGTCGTGCATCTGCCGCGCGATCCTGGCCCGCTCGCGCAGCCGCGCCTGCGCCTCGGCGGCCAGCCTCGCCTGCGTGCGCCCCTGCAGCAGCCTGCGCCTGAGCAGCCCCAGCAGGTACGGCACCACGTACGTGCCGAGCAGCGCGGTCACCATGGACACCCACAGAGCGAGGTCGCCGCCCTTGGCCAGCACCACGCCCACGCCGACGGCCGAGATCAGGCAGAACGCCAGCGGCGCGGGCCAGAGCACGGCCAGGCGCCGCCCGGTGAGGTAGGCGTACCACATGATGAACGGCGAGCTGGCCAGCAGCGGCAGGATCTTCACGTTGCGCCTGGGCAGCAGCCAGCTCAGGTCCACGGTCGCGAACCCCTCGCTGAACTGCCACGGCCCCAGCGGCAACAGCAGCACCAGCGCGGCCAGCGGCCAGCGGCGGCCCACCAGCACCGCGACCGTGGCCAGCCCGATCCTGGGCAGGCTCACCATGGCGAAGGCGGCCGGATCCACGAACGGGTCGGGGCCCATGGCCGCCACGAAGATGCCGAGCACGGCCCAGAGCAGCAGGTCGTAGACCACCTGGCGGCGGCTCTCCCGGCGAAGACGTCTCACCGGACCGACGGTAGCCGCCTCCCGCGCCCGCGGATGCCGCCGGAAGTCAGCCGGCGACCCTGACGAAAGTCAGGGTAGGGCGGCGCCCCCTGCCGCGGTAGAGCTAGCCCCACCCCGAAAGCGCCTACCTCCACTCCTGTTTCGGCCTGCGGAAACCGGTTTGATCGATGGTGTCACCCGGAGGTCGGAACCGAGCCCCCGACGAAAGTAGGGGGCGGTGCGTGCCGATCGTCCGATGTGCCGTGACCTGCGGAGTTTCTACCTTCATGGGGTACCGGCCCTGATCCGCGTAAGGGATGGGTCCGCGTTCGACCCGGGGCATCCCCGATGTCCCCGGCCGTGCCACGCAGACACGCTGTGTGGGTGCCCTAACGATCGGAGTGAACACTCATGTCGCATGCCATTCTCGACCTGGTCCAGCAGGTGATGTCATCACCTTGGTTATACGCGGCGCTGTTCGGGCTCGCGCTGCTCGACGGGTTCTTCCCGATCGTGCCGGCCGAGACGTCAGTGATCACCGCCGCGGTGTTCGCCGCCTCCGGCGAGACGAACCTGGCCCTGGTCATCGTGGCGGCGGCTCTGGGTGCCTTCGCCGGTGACCACATCTCCTACCTGATCGGCAACAAGTCGGCAGGCAGGCTGCGGAACAAGAAGGCGTTCGTCTGGGCCCGCGACACGCTGGCCGAGCGGGGCGGCCTCGTCCTCGTGGTGGCCAGGTACATCCCCGGCGGTCGCACCGCGACCACGCTGACCATGGGCGCCGTACGGCATCCACTGCGCTCGTTCACGTTCTTCGACGCGATCGCGGCGAGCTCGTGGGCGGTGTACTCGGGGCTGATCGGCTTCTTCGGCGGCATGGCCTTCGAGAACGACCCGATCAAGGGCCTGCTCCTCGGCCTGGGCATCGCGGTGTCCATCACCGCGCTCGTCGAGCTCGTGAGATGGCTCAGGAAGCGACGCGCCATCCAGGCTTCCCCAGAACGTCTTCCCGCGGACACGTCCGTTTGACCCTGTCTGGCAACCATCCGTCTGAAAGGAGTGCGAAATGACTGTGCTGGCCGCGGCGATCGCCCTGGTCGGTTCGCTGTTCTTCGCGCTCGGAGCCGCTCTGCAGCAGTTCGAAGCAGCCGGGTCGGCCAAACCGGGGCTGCTCGCCCTGCTGCGGAAACCGCGCTGGCTGATCGGCGGCGCGTCCATTCTGACGGGTGGTGGCCTGCACATCGTGGCACTCGGGCTCGGGCCGCTGACCGTCGTCCAGCCGATGGGCGTGGCGAGCCTGCTGTTCGCCCTGCCCCTCGCCGCAGCGCTGCACGGCCGCAAGCCCTCCCCCAAGGAGCTGGCGGCCGCGGGTGTGGTGGCGGCCGGGCTGGTCGGGCTCGTCCTGCTGGTCCCGAACTCGGAAGGTCCCACCTACCTCGGCCCGGACGGAGTGCTCACCCTGCTCGGCGTGGCCGGAGTCGCGGCGGTCCTGCTGTGGGCCGCCTCGCGGGCGGCCTCGCCGGCGGGCCGGGCCGCCCTGCTCGCGACCAGCTCGGGCGTGCTCTACGGCGCGACGGCCACGCTCATGCGCGTGCTGCTGGACGGCACCTGGAACTGGTGGTACGTGCTGGCGCTGCCGGTGCCCCTGCTGCTGGCGCTGGTGATGCTCCAGCGGGCCTACGCGGTCGGGCACTTCGGCGTCTCGTTCGCCTCGCTCCAGATCGCCGACCCGCTCACGGCGGTGGCGTTCGGCGCGCTGCTGCTCGGCGAGCCGGTGCCGACCGGCATCGTGCCGGTCGCGGCGGCGCTCCTGACCGCGGCCGGGACCGTCGCGCTGGCCCGCACCAGCCCGCTGGAGTCCCGCAACAATCCCCCGACTCATTCCCCCACCCCTTTGTGAAACCGGAGTCACTTCCATGGCCATGCCCCTGCGTTCTCTCCCCCAGATCGCCGAGACCGCCCCCACCCCGGCCCCCGAGCGGCCGCGCCGGATCCTGATCTCGACCGACACCTACCCGCCGGACGTCAACGGCGCCGCCTACTTCACCCACCGCCTGGCCACCGGCCTGGCCGCGCGCGGCAACGAGGTGCACGTGGTCTGCCAGTCGGACGTGGGCCCGCCCACCGCCGACGTCGTGGACAACGTGATCGTGCACCGCCTGCGCTCCGCGCCGATACCGGTCCACCCCACGATGCGGTTCACGGTGCCGGCCAGGCTCGACCGGCTCATCGCCGGCATCCGTCCCGACGTGCTGCACGCCCAGGGCCACTTCGTGGTCGGCAGGGCCGCCATCGCCGCCGCCCGGCGCGCGGACGTGCCCATCGTGGCCACCAACCACTTCATGCCCGACAACCTCTTCCAGTTCTGCCACATCCCCGAGCGGCTCCGGATCAAGGCCGGCCGGCTCGCGTGGCGCGACTTCAGCCGGATCTTCAACCGCGCCGACCGCATCACCACCCCGACCCCGCTGGCCGCCAAGCTGCTGGCCGACCAGGGCTTCGGCCGCGAGGTCGAGGCGGTCTCCTGCGGGATCGACCTGACCAGGTTCCACCCGCGCGCCGAACCCAAGGCGTGGGCGCGCAAGCTGTTCGACCTGCCCGACAGGCCGACCATCCTGTTCGTCGGCCGCCTGGACGAGGAGAAGCGCCTGGACGAGATCGTCCGCGCGCTGCCGCTCGTGCTGAACCGGACCGACGCCCAGGCGGTGTTCGTCGGCCGCGGCAACCAGCGCGCGGAGCTGGAGCGGCTGGCCGCCCGCATCGGCGTCGGCGAGCGGGTCTCCTTCCTGGGCTTCGTGCCCGACGAGCTCATGCCCCAGACATTCGCCGCCGCCGACGTGTTCGCCATGCCGGGCATCGCCGAGCTGCAGAGCATCGCCACGCTGGAGGCCATGGCCATGGGGCTGCCCGTGGTGGCCGCCGACGCGATGGCGCTGCCGCACCTGGTGGACGAGAACGGATACCTGTTCCAGCCGGGCGACGTGATCTCGCTGGCCAGGCACCTGACGAACATTCTCACCGACGACGACCTGCGGGCCCGGCTCGGCAAGACCAGCAGGGAGCTTGCTCTCACCCACGATGACCGGTCGTCGCTGGCCCGGTTCGAGCAGATCTACGATGAGGTGGCCCGATGACCCCAGTCCAAAGCGCCTGGGGCGCTGTCTCCGGCACGGTGGTGTCCGTGTGCGCTCTGGCGTACGCGCAGGTCGCCCTGCCGACGCAGCCGCTGCTCAGCGACTATGCGCTGGTCTCCGGCGGGCTCGTGCCCGTCCTCGTGGGGATGCTGGCACTGGCGGGGGCGTGCCTGTGTCTCGCGTACGGGCTGGCGGCGAGCGACCCGGCGCGCACCGCGGCCACCAGGGTGCTGCTGCTGGCGGGGGCGGCGGGGCTGATGATGAGCGCGATCTTCCCCACGGACCCCGGCAACTCGCAGGTCGGCTCGCTGACCGGCGAGATCCACCGGTGGGCGGCGGCCGTCGTGTTCACCTCGCTGCCGGTCGCCGGCTGGACCCTGGCCAGGGGCCGGGAGGCGGCGCCCCTGTGGAACGCGGTCCGGGCCCTGAGCGTGACCTCGGCGGCCATGCTGGCCTTCTACCTGGCGGCCCACCCGGCCTCGATCACCTCGCCGCTGATCGGCGGCGCCGGCTACTACGGCCCGCTGGAGCGGGGCGTGGTGCTGGCCGAGATGGCGCTGCTCGTCGCCATGGCGCTGGTGTCGGTCGCGAAGCGGCCCGCCGTGCGCACCCAGGCCGTCCCGGCCGAGCCCGAACGCCCCGAGCGGACAGACCGCCTGGCGGCCTGATGCCCCCATCCTTCGACCCGCGACGAAATGACGCCGTTCTAGCGTGGAACCATGCTCATCACACGCCACTCAGCCGCTGAGGCGGTGCTCGCCGACCCGAGGTACGTGCCGCCTCCCGTACGACAGGACGCCGAGGAGGGCACGTTGGCCTGGCTCCGCGCCCAGGTGTCGAGGTTCAGCACCGGAGAGACGCACGCCGGGCGGCGCCGCCTGCTGGAGGAGCGGCTGGCCGCCCTTGATCCCGCCGAGCTGAGAACGGCGGCCAGGGCCATGACGCTGGAGCGGGGCGGCGACTGGCGGGGCGTCCCCACGGCCGTGCTCGGCGCCGCGCTGGGCGTGAAGGACACGGGCGCCGTGGCCGCCGCCGCGACCGGCTACCTGTCCGGCGAGGAGAGCCCGGAGGCCGACGCCGCCGTCGCCGAGCTGCTCGAACAGGCCACCATCCCCGAGATCACCCTGCTGCTGCAGGGGCACGCCGCCACGGAGGCGCTCATCGAGAACGCCCTCGGGCACGCCGGACCCGGCGCCGACCCCGAGGCGCTGCTGCACGAGACGCTCAGGCAGGACCCGCCGCTCAAGGCCACCCGCAGGCTCGACACGCGGACCGGCGACGAGGTGACCATCGACCTGGTGTCGGCCAACCGCGACCCTGACGTGTTCGCCGATCCCGACCGGTTCGACCTCTCGCGCGGCCATGCCCCCCATCTGACCTTCGGCCACGGCGTGCGCCCCTGCCCCGGGCCCGCCCACGCGCTCGCGCTGGCCGCGGGCGTGCTCGAAGCCCTTCTCGACGTGAGCCGCTCATGAACTTCCACGACCTGCACCGCCCCGGCGATCCCTTGCTGCTGCCGAACGCCTGGGACTACGGCTCGGCCGCCCTCCTGGCCCGGGAGGGCTTCCCGGCGATCGGCACGACCAGCCTCGGCGTGGCCGCCGCGTTCGGCAGACCGGACGCGGCCGGCGCCACCAGGGCGGAGACCATCGAGCTGGCCGAATCGATCAAGGACCTGGGCGTCATGGTCACCGTCGACATCGAGGGCGGCTTCAGCGACGACCCCGCCGAGGTGTCCGACCTGGTCGCGGGCCTCGCCGCGCTCGGAGTCGCGGGGATCAACCTGGAGGACGGCCGCCCTGATGGCACGCTGCGCCCGATCGAGCTGCACCAGCGGATCATCGAGGCGGCCAAGGGGCACGGCGTGTTCGTCAACGCCCGTACGGACACATACTGGCTGAAGACCGGCGACACGCGGGACCGGGTGGCCGCCTACGGCCACGCCGACGGGATCTTCGTGCCCGGCATGAGCGATCTGCGGGAGATCGCCGAGGTGGCCGCGAGCACGCCGCTCCCCCTCAACGTCCTCTACCAGCCGGACGGCCCCACGCTCCCCCAGCTCGCCGAGGCCGGCGTGGCCAGGGTGAGCACCGGGTCGCTGCTGTACCGGGCCGCGCTCCACGGGGCGCTCGCGGCGGTGTCCGCCGCCCAGGGCAGGCAGGCCCCTCCGCTGCCGACCTACGCGGAGATCACCGCGCTGCTGCCGCAACCGCGATAATCGACGCATGCGCTTCCAGATCCTCGGGCCCACCAGCGCGCTGGACGAGGACGGCGAGCCGGTCGCGCTCGGCGGTCCCCGGGTGCGCGCGCTGCTGACGCTGCTCGCCCTGCACGCCGGTCGCATCGTCGGCGGCGAGCAGCTCGTGGACGGCATGTACGGCCCGAGACCGCCCGAGGGCGTGGCCAACGCGCTGCAGTCGCAGGTCTCCAGGCTGCGCCGGGCGCTGGGCAGGGACCTGGTGGAGTTCCATCCGGCGGGATACCGGCTGGTGGCCGACCCTCAGGACGTGGACGCGCGCAGGTTCGAGCTGCTGACGCAGCAGGGCAGGCAGGCCCTCGCCGGCGGTGATCCCGGCCGGGCGGCTGCGCTCCTGCGCGAGGCGCTCGAGCTGTGGCGGGGCGCGCCGCTGTCCGACGCCCCGCACGCCGAGGCCGCCGCGGCGGCGCTGGCCGAGCTGCGGCTGGCCGCCACCGAGGACCGCGTGCAGGCCGACCTCGACCTGGGCCGGCATCGCGAGCTGGTCGCCGAGCTGAGCCAGCTCGCCGCCGCCCACCCGCTGCGCGAGCGGCTGCGCGCCCTGCTCATGCGTGCCCTCTACGGCAGCGGCCGGCAGGCCGAGGCGTTGACCGTCTACGACGAGGCCAGGAAGATCCTGGACGAGGAGCTCGGCGTCGAGCCGGGGGCCGAGCTGGCCGCCGCCCACCTGGCCGTGCTCAGGGCCGACCCGGCGCTCGGCGCCCCCGCTCCCGACGCCGCCCCCGCGTCCCGGCGGCAGGGCCTGCGTGCCCAGCTCACCAGCTTCGTCGGCAGGGCCGAGGAGATCGAGCAGGTGGCCGCCAGGCTGCGGACCAACCGGCTCGTCACGCTGATCGGGCCCGGCGGCGCGGGCAAGACGCGACTGGCGACCGAGGCGGCCGACCAGGAGCCCGGCGACGTGTGCTTCGTGGAGCTCGCGCCGGTCTCCGAGGACGCCGGCGTGCCGGGGGCCGTCCTGTCCGCCCTGGACATCCGCGACGCCCCGCCCAGCCCCGACCGGCTCACCGTCGACCCGGCCACCCGGCTCGTCACCGCGCTGGCCGGCCGCAGGCTGCTCCTGGTCCTGGACAACTGCGAACACGTCGTCGCGGCCACCGCCGACCTGGCCGACCTGTTGCTGGCCTCCTGCCCCGAGCTGCGCGTGCTGGTGACCGGGCGCGAGGCGCTCGGCATCACCGGCGAGTCGATCCTGCCCGTGGCGCCGCTGCGGCTACCGCCGCCCGAGGCCGGCAGCCCCCTGGATTATCCGGCGGCCCGGCTGTTCGCCGACCGCGCCGCCGCCGTACGGCCTGGTTTCGCCGTCGACGCGGGCAACGCCGCGGCGGTCGTACGCATCTGCCGGGCGCTCGACGGGCTGCCGCTGGCCATCGAGCTGGCCGCGGCGCGGCTGCGCACCCTGCCGGTGGCCGACGTCGCGGCCCGGCTCGACGACCGGTTCAGGCTGCTGACCAGGGGCAGCCGTACGGCGCTGCCCCGGCACCAGACGCTGCACGCGGTCGTCGCGTGGAGCTGGGACCTGCTGGACGAGAGCGAGCAGCGGCTGGCCAGGCGGCTGAGCGTGTTCGTCGGCGGCGCACGGCCGGAGGCGGCCGAGCAGGTGTGCGGGTTGCCCGAGGACGTGCTCTTCTCGCTGGCGGAGAAGTCGCTGGTGGAGTTCGTGGGCGGCCGTTTCCGGATGCTGGAGACGATCAGGGCGTTCTGCGCGGAACGGCTGGCGGAGTCGGGCGAGGCCGAGTCGATCTCCGAGGCGCACGCCCGCTACTGCCTCGACCTGGTCATGACGGCCGACCCGTTGCTGCGCACCGGTGAGCAGCTGGAGTGGCTGGTCCGGCTCGACGAGGAGAGCGACGAGCTCGACGCGGCGATCCGCTGGGCGACCGCGTCCGGGCAGCCGGAGCTGGGGTTGCGGCTGCTGGCCACCTGCGGCTGCTACTGGTGGATGCGCGGCAACCGCGTCACCAGCGCCCACCTGGCCGCCGACCTCATGGCCGCGCTCGGCTTCCGGCATCCGCCGGGCATGGAGGAGGAGTACGTCATGTGCGTGCTCATCAGGGCCTGGACCGGCGGCATCGACGAGGAGCTGCGCGCGCGGCTCGCGGAGGCGCGGCAGCTGCTGCCGCGTTACGCCCTGCCGATGCGGCTGGAGTTCCTCACGATGCTGCTCTCGGCCTACACAGGGCCGCCCGGCGAGTACGACGAGGTCTACATCGCGCTCATCAGCCGCGCCGACGAGCTCAAGCCCTGGCAGGAGGCGCTGTCCTACGGCGGTGTGGCGTTCCTGCTGCAGTCGACCGGCCGGGCCGCCGAGGCGCTGGTCAACTTCGAGCGGAGCCTGGCCGCGTTCAAGGCCATCGGGGAGCGGTGGGGCATGGTGATGACGCTGTCCGGCCTCGGCTCTCTCCACCAGGCGAAGGGCGACTTCACGACCGCGGTCGCGCTGGCCGACGAGGCGCTGGCGGTGGCAACCGAGCTGGGCGCCAAGACGGAGATCGCCGAGGCCCTGTGCCAGCGGGGCGACGCCCGGCTCAACCAGGCCGACGCGACGGGCGCGCGGGCCGACTATCTGCGCGCCGCCGAGATGTCACGCAGGAACGGCTCGACGGAGACGATGGCGTGGGCGCGCCTCGGGCTGGGCCAGGTCGCGCTGTTCCAGGGCGACCTGGACGAGGCCCGCGCGCTGCTCGTCCAGGCTCGTGACGAGGTGCCGGGCGACTGGTACATCACGGAGGAGACCCGCGCCCGCATCACCGCCGCCCTCGACGAGGTGAACGCCCGCTCAGCCGGACCCCCGAACGAGGCGGTCAGCGAGCCGCCAGCCGAGCCTTCCAGCGAGGCGGTCAGCGAGCGGTAGGCAGGCCGTCAGCCGCGCTCCCGACAGTAGGCGGCATGAAGAACAAATGGTCCTGCCTGGCCATCGCCTGCCTGGCCACCCTGCTGCTCTCGCTCGACCTCACGGTCCTGCACCTGGCCCTGCCCAGGCTGGTGACCGACCTCGGCGCGAACTCCACCCAGTTGCTCTGGATCGGCGACATCTACGGCTTCGCGCTGGCCGGCCTCCTCGTCACCATGGGCAACCTCGGCGACCGCATCGGCCGCAAGCGCCTGCTGCTGATCGGCGCGGCCGCGTTCGGCGCCGCCTCGGTGGTGACGGCGTACGCGCCCAACCCCGAGCTGCTGATCGCGGCCAGGGCCCTGCTCGGCGTGGCCGGAGCGACGATCATGCCGTCCACCCTGTCAATCGTCCGGAACGTGTTCACCGACCCGGGCGAGCGCACCGCGGCCATCGGCATCTGGAGCGGGATGAGCGCCGCCGGGTTCGCCATCGGCCCGGTCGTGGGCGGTCTGCTACTCGACCACTTCTGGTGGGGCTCGGTCTTCCTGATCAACGTACCGATCATGCTGCTGGTGCTGGTCGGCGGGATCCTGGTGCTGCCCGAATCGCGCAACCCGCACGCGGGCCGGCCCGACCTGATCAGCGTCGTCCTCTCGTTCGCCGGCGTGGTGACGGCCGTCTACGCGGTCAAGGAGGCGGCGCACAAGGGCCTGGAGCACGCCGACGTGCTGGTGGCGGGCGCGGCCGGGGTTCTGCTGCTGGGCCTGTTCGTGTGGCGCCAGACGCGGCTGCCCGAGCCGCTGATCGACGTCCGGCTCTTCAGGCGGCGGGCGTTCAGCGCGTCCATCGTCACGAACCTGCTGGCGATCTTCACGATGTCGGCCATGATGCTGATGTTCGGCTGGTACCTGCAGCTCGTCCTGGGCTGGTCCCCGCTCCAGGCGGGCCTCGCGCAACTGCCGGGCGGCCTGAGCGGCGCGGTGGGCGGCATCATGGCCGCCAAGCTGATCCACCGCATCGGCAGGAACGGCGTGGTCGCCCTGGGCCTGGCCATGAACGCCGGCGCGTTCCTCTACTACAGCACGCTCGGCCCCTCCCTGAACTACTTCGCCCTGCTCCCCGTCATGATCATCGGTGGCCTGGGGGTCGGCTTCACCTTCACCGTCAACAACGACAACGTCCTCGCCACGGCCCCCAGGGAGCGAGCGGGAGCGGCCGCCGCCGTCTCGGAAACGGCCTTCGAACTGGGCGGCGCACTGGGCATCGCCATCCTCGGCACGGTCCTGAACACCGCCTACCGAACCAACCTCCAACTCCCCACCGGCCTCTCCACCGTCGAATCCGCCCGGGAATCGATCGCAGGCGCGGTAAGCACAGCCACGACCTTGCCACCGGACCAGGCGGGCCAACTCATGCGAGCAGCACAGACGGCCTTCATCGAGGGCCTGCACGTGACCGCCCTGGTCACTGCTGCCCTCTTGGCCGTAGTGGCCGTGTTGGCCCTGATCGGGCTGCGCGGCGTACCGAAGGTCATCCCGGAAGAAGTCCTGACCCACGCCTGATCCCGGAAACCAGCATGGTCCTCACAACGGGGGGCGCTACGCCCGACATTGGCTCGGGCAGCGCCTCCCAGGGGGGCAGAGCCCCCCTTCGACCCCCCAACTGCTCGGTCCTCACGATTGGGGGCGCGCTACGTGCGATGGAGCGCTCGGGCAGCGCCCTGTGGGGGCAAGCCCCCACACCCCCAGGCGGGGACCTGCCGGTCCCCGCACCCCTCGGACGCGACCCCGGTTACCGCATGCTCGTCGGCGTTGGCCTGCTGGCGCTTTGGCAGAAACGATCACCTACGGCAATGACATCGGTGGCTATCGAGGGCGGGTTCCCACTTGCTGAGAGACCCGCAGTAGGTAGCCGTCCGGGTCCTGCACCGCGAACTGGCGCACGCCCACGGCGTCGACGCTGCGCTCGTACCAGCGCTCCTCCAACGGCAGCCACATCTCATGGCCGGCAGCAAGCAGCGCGGTGTGAATCCGGTCTACGTCATCCACGTCAACAGTGAGGTTGATCCCGCGCCCATAGGGGTGGTCCAGCTCCGCGCGCGGGTAGAGGCGGTCCCGGCTCAGCGGCTGCTCCAGCATCAGGTCCGCCCCGTCACGTTCCAGGTAGGCAAAGCGCTCCTGGGGCCGCTCGTAGCGGATCTCGAAGCCCAGCAGGCGATAGAAGGCCAAGCTGGCCTGGATGTCGGAGCAGATCAATTCAGGAACAAGTCGTGACATCTCGTCACTCTGGCAGTTCCCGGCCCGTCTGCCAAACCTGCGCCCATTCGACCGCCGTTCCTTCGGACTCAGTAAGCCTCGAACAGGCCTCCCGGGCGCCGGCCGAGTGCCGATACGCCGTGCTGAGCGCCGTCCACATCGCGCCGCACTCCACCATCCCACTTCCCGCCGACCCGGCGCGGGCCGGTGCGGAGCACCGTAAGCCAGGCGAACCATACGCGCCGACTCCGCCTGACGCGGGCCCCGAAGACCGCAGCGGGCACACGGCCGAACCTCGTCTATGTCCTTGCTGCCCGGGCAACCTCGGTAGGGGCGAGTCCTGCCTGGGGAAATGGCAACATCATTCCCGCTGGTCGGCTCACATGCCCTGCACGAATTCTCAGGGCGGTCACCGAGAGCGGACATCGGCCGCTCATTAGGATCACCAGCATGGAACCCCACGAGGGCACGCGCGGTGTTCTCTATGTGATCGCCTGTGCCGCACCTGCCGCCGCCGATCTCCATCACCTGGTCCCCATGGCTCGGGCAGCCGGGTGGCAGGTGCATGTGGTCACCACACCGATGGGGGAACGCTTTGTCGATGTCTCGGAGTTGGAGCGTCTGACCGGTGATCTGGTCCGCAGCACGTACCGCATGCCAGAGGATCCCAAGGGTCTCCCTCCTGCAGACGCGGTGATCGTCGCTCCGGCCACGTTCAACACGATCAACAAGTGGGCGAACGGCATCGCCGACACCTTCGCAGTCGGGCTGCTGTGCGAGGTGATGGGGTTCGGCGTCCCGATCCTGGCCGTACCGCTGCTGAAGGACGCGCTCGCCCGGCATCTCGCGTTCCAGCGGAGTCTCGACACGCTTCGGGAGATGGGCGTGCGGGTCCTGTTCGATCCCGCCGCCCCGCCACAGTCCCGCATGCCATCCTGGGAGCGCATCATGCAGGAGCTACACACCGTTGTCGGGGAGCGACAGACACAGGGGTGATGGCATGGACGCCCGCGGGGAGATCGGCCGGCGGATCGCCCGGGCACGCCGTCGCCGTGGACTGTCCCAAGCGGTCCTGTCCGGTCTCGTCGGCCGTTCCGAGAGCTGGCTGAGCCAGGTGGAGCGCGGGCAACGTGCCGTGGACAACCACACCGTGCTCAACGCCCTCGCTGACATCCTCGGCCTGCCCGTGGACGAACTCACCATGAAGAAGACGAACGCGATGACGCGCTACCAGGCAGCATCGGCCATCCGGCAGGCGATGATGGGCTACGACGGCTTCTCTGCCCTCATCAACCCCCAGCACGCGCAAGGCTCCCCCGAGAGCGTCGTGTGGCTGCGGCACGAGATCCGCCGCGTGAACCGGCTCTACCAGGCCACCCAGTACGACGAGGTCGGCAGGCGGTTGCCTCGCCTAATCGTGGCCACCGAACTGGGCAGCCGCCATGCCCCCGCCGCCCAGCGCCGGGCGTACCAGACCCTTCGCTCGCTGACCTACCACTCCGCCACCACGACCCTGCGCCGCGTGGGAGAGGCGGAACTCGCCTGGGTGGCCGCAGACCGCTCGCTGGCCGCCGCGCAGGAAGCCGACAGGCCCCTTCTCGCCGCGGTGAGCGCCTACCGGCTCGGCTACGTCCTGATACGGCTTCGCGAGACGGAACGCGCGCTGCACCTGGTTCTCCAGGCAGCCGACGCGTTGCAGCGCGCCACCAAGCGCCCCACGCCGCGCGCTCTGCCCATCGTGGGCGCGCTCTACCTGGTCGCCGTCACGGCCGCTGCCGCTGCGTACGACCAGGCCGGGGTGCGCACCTTCCTCGCGCGCGCCCGGCAGATCGCCGATTCTCTCGGCGAAGACCGCAACGACTTCTGGACCGCGTTCGGCACGACCAACGTGACCATTCACGAGATCTCGGCGGCCGTCGAGTTCGGAGACACCCGCCAAGCGATCGGCAGCAGCGATGCCCTCAACCTGGCACACCTGTCTGACGGCCTGGTCAGACGTCGCGCCCAGGTGCATCTCGACCTCGCCCGTGCCTACGCCATGCAGCGCAAGGACGCCGCGTCGGTCAACATGCTCCTCGAAGCCGAACGGCTCTCACCCGAGCTTGTCCGCTACGGTGGCCGTCCCCGCGAACTGCTGACTCAGTTGCTCAAGCGGGAGCACCGTGTCAGCACTCCGCAGCTTCGCGGGCTGGCTCACCGGGCGGGCATCGTCTGACCCGCACTTTTGTGCGGCTCCTTGACCTTCACCACCATGCGGGTTCCGCCGTTGACCCGCACCTACCGTTCCTCCTGCGTGGCATGACCCGAGGCCACGTCCCCCAACAGGAGGGAACGTCACATGCGGCACGATCAGTCGAACGCGTGGAATCGGTGCGCCTGCTGCCCCGAGCCGCGTCAACCGGTCGGTCTCGAACCCATACGGCCCCTGTCAGCGCTGGAAACCGCCCACGAACTCCACGCAGCCTTGGCGTGCATGAGGATCCCCGCCGACGTCCACGAAGGGCGTGGCCTCGCGCTGGTGTCGGTGTGGACCGGGCTCGTGGTGTGGACGGACGGCTTCTGGTACCGATGGTGGACAGGACGCCGCTCCCAGACCGGCCGCTGGCTGTACGCACATCATTCCGCGTTCGAGCCGGAGCGGGCCGCGCGCAGGATCGCTGCTCGATACGCCGAACTTCGCGAAGCGCCGAGCATCGTGGCCGCAGGTGTGTCATGAGGGCCGGCGAAGGCTGCCTGAGTCCGCACGTACCCATGGCCCAACGTGATCACGTCCGGCTCACGTGGCTGGAACCATTTGGTGCCTTGGATCGCGTCCGCGTCGTGGCGTGGACATGTACATGCAGGGCCATGTTCTACGAGCTGTGCGAGGGCGGCGGCCAGACTCTTATCCGCCGCACCCTGCAGACCGAAGCCGGGGACGTGGTTCACGAGACCCACCAGTGCTCCATCATTGAAGCTCGCGCGGTCTGGACGGCACTCCTGTCAGGCCAAGCCCGATAGACGGGCACGACGGCTCGGGCCGCTCCGTCCCGACCGAGGTGTCAACTCCGTCTTCGGATGCCGTGCCCGTCGGCGTTCCACGCGGCCCACCTCCCACGCCGCACAGACCGAGTTGACGCCGACCGAAGGCCATGAACAACGCGGTATCGGGGCGGGAGTACGGACCGCGGTGCGGCGAAGCGGGCTCGATGGGCCCGGTCCAGCAGGCCAATTCGCGTTTGCCTCATCGGTCAACGACACCCCTGCGGCACGCCGGTCCGGGGTGGGCGTCGGTCGGACCACCACTTCGCCGGTCAACGGGTGGGGCATCTGGCGAGCGGAGCGAGCGGGGGTTGCGCCGCCAGGCGCCCGAATAAGAAACGCCTGAGCCCTTCGGCGCGAAGCGCCTCCCCGAGAAGACCTTTGCCCGGTGAGGGTGACGGCGGTAGGGCGCGGATGATCAGGCGATGGGGTTGCCGATGCAGGGGCGGGTGATGGTCGGGGCGAGGGAGTCGAGGCGGTTGCGGATGAGGCGGGCCACGCCCTCGATGGTCTGGATGCCCGCGTCCGGGCCCGGCTGGTGGTCGGTCTGGACCGACAGCAGCAGGTCGCGGCCCGGGCCCGAGATGCGGCCGTAGCTCGTCATGGCCCATGTGCCGGAGATGAACGGGCGTGGCGTCCAGCCGTTCTTCAGGGCCACCCGGTCTCCCGGGCGGGCGGCGGCGCTGACGCCCCATGACTGGTCCTTCTGGACGCGGGACATCAGGCCGAGCACCAGCCGGCGGTCGGCCGCGGTCAGGTCGCCCTCTCGGCCTTTCCTGCCTCTGACCAGGAGTTTCAGGAGGCGGATGCGGTCGGCGGGGCTGGTGAGGGTGCCGCCCCAGAAAATGGCGGGTCCCGGTGTCGTCTCCGTCAGGCCCACGCTCTGGTAGAAGGCGCTCATCGCGGAGGAGGCGCCGACGCGGGACCACAGGGCGTCCGCGGCGAGGTTGTCGCTCTCCGTGATCATGAGGACGGCGAGGTCGCGTTCCTCCTCGTCCAGGTCGCGGGTGCGCTGGTGCAGGAGCGCGGTCAGGATGTCCACCTTGGCGCCGCTGGCGGTGATGATGTCGTTCTCGTGCTCTCCCTGCCCGAAGTGGATCCCGGTGACCAGGTCCAGGACGCCGTAGACGATGCGGCCTGGGCGCGTGCCGATGTAGGCGGAGATGTCGCGTACGAGCTGGATGCGGGCCGCGACCCCGGCGCGCGGGGCTGCGATCCTCAGCATGCAGCGGGCCACCTTCGGCGGAGGCTTGGCCGCCGCGGGGATGACGGCTGCCTGGTCGGCGCCGCATCCCGCGGTCAGGAGCAGCATCGGCCAGGCGAGCATCCACCTCGTACGCACGCGTCCACCTCCGAAGGATCGTCGGGGGTCGCAAGCGAGGATGCCATGCGGTGCGGATCAGGCCATTGTGCTCGGTGGGCCGCTGGTCAAGTCTTCACATGATCTTGCCGATCCGGGTGCCGGGTGGTGGTCAGAGGTGGTCGGTGAGGAAGGCGGTGGTGGCGTCCACGGCCTGCGTGACGTACGGTTCGCGGTCGTACAGGTCGATGTGCTGCTTGGCGTCCACCCAGACGAGCTGTTTCGGCTGGTCGAGGCGCCGGAACGCCTCCTCGGCCCCCTCCGGAGAGCAGAACCGGTCGACGACCCCGTGCACGATCAGCGCCGGCTTGGGTGACAGGAAGTCCGCTCCCATCATGTTGTCCATCGTGACCAGCTCCCGCACGCTCGCCCTGGTCACCGAGTTGGACCAGTGCGGCGAGGCGCCCCGTGAGGTGCCGTAGTACGCGTACGGCTCGTCGCCCGGCATGGCGGCCTCCCCCTCCTCCGGGGGCGAGGAGGAGACGACCGGCATGTACTCCACGGCGCCGCCCTGGTCCTGGCGTTCGAGGACGTCCGTGAAGCCTGCCAGCGCCGCCTGGTAGTCCATGCCGGAGCGCATGGAGTACGGGTTGTTGTACGCACCCGCTATACCGACAAATGTCCGGACTCGGGGGTCGAAGGCGGCGAACTTGAGCGCGTAGCCACCCCCCAGACACACCCCCACCGCCCCGATCCGATCCCGGTCCACCTCGGCCCGTGACCGCAGGAACGACACCGCCCCCCGCAGGTCCCGCAGCTTGCCCTGCGGATCCTCGTCCAGGCGCGGAAGCCCTTCGGACTCCCCCCAGTTCCGATGGTCGAAGGACAGCGTCACGTACCCCCGCTCGGCCAGCCGCTCCGCGTACAGGCCTGTGACCTGGGAGCGCACCCCGGTGAACGGCCCCGTGAACACCAGAGCGGGCCGCGGCCCCGCGCCGCCGGGGACCCGCAGGTCCCCGGCGAGCGTGAGGCCGTCGACCACGAACTCGATTCGCGTGGTCAGGATCACGAGTCGAACCCCAGCCCCATCCGGTCGAGCGCGCGCAGCCACAGGTTGCGCTTGCCCTGGTGCTGGTCGGCCTGCGCGATCGACCACCGGGTGAACTGGATGACCCCGGACCGCACCGGCTCCGGCGGGAACGGCATCGGCTTCTCCTTGACCATCCGCAGCTCGGTCCGCTCGGTGGACTCGCCCGACAGCAGGTCGAGCATGACGTTCGCGCCGAAGCGGGTGGCGCCCACGCCCATCCCGGTGTAGCCGGTGGCGTAGGCCAGCCGCCCGCCGTGCGCCTGCCCGTAGAAGGCGCTGAACCGGCTGCAGGTGTCGATCACCCCGCCCCACCGGTGGGTGAACCGTACCCCGTCGAGCTGGGGGAAGGTGTCGTAGAAGTGCTCGGCGAGCTTGACGAACGTCTCGTCGCGCTGCTCGTACTCGGGTTTGACCAGACCCCCGTTGTAGTAGACGGCGTCGTAGCCGCCCCACAGGATCCGGTTGTCGTCGGTCAGCCGGTAGTAGTGGAACTGGTTGCCCGAATCGCCCACGCCCTGCCGGTTGCGCCAGCCCACCTCGGCGAGCTGGTCGTCCGTCAGGGGCTCGGTCATCAGCGCGTAGTCGTACACGGGGACCACGAAGTGCTTGAGCCGCCGCAGCAGCGGCGGGAACACCCCGGTCCCCAGCGCCACCTGCCGCGCCACGACCGCGCCGTACGGCGTGCGCAGCGTGATCGTCGTGCCGTCGTCGCGCAGCGAGCGGACCGGGGTGCGTTCGTGGACGCGCACCCCCAGCCGCAGGCACGCCTCCCGCAGCCCCCATGCCAGCCTGGCCGGGTCGAGCATGGCGCACCCGCTGCGCTCCCAGAGCCCGCCCAGGTAGGTCGGCGAGTTCACCTCGGCGCGCACCTGATCCTGGTCGAGCGGCACGTAGTCGAGCCCCAGCTCGGAGATCAGCTCCAGATGCTCGCGCAGCCCGTCGAGCTGCCACGGCTCGGTGGCCACGTGCAGCTCCCCGGTGCGCTCGAAGGAGCAGTCGACGCCGTAGCGCTCCAGGGTCTGCTCGATCTCGTCGAGGTTGGCCACGCCCATGCGCTCCAGGCGCCCGATCTCGTCCGGCCACCGTTCCAGGCCGTTGGCCAGGCCGTGGGTGAGGGTCGCCATGCAGAACCCGCCGTTGCGGCCGGTGGCGGCCCAGCCGATCCTGCGTCCTTCGAGCAGGACCACGTCCAGGGACGGATCGCGTTCCTTGGCCATCAGGGCCGTCCACAGCCCTGAGAAGCCTCCGCCGACGACGACCAGGTCGGCGCTCGTTGTCTGGTCGAGCCGCGGTCGCGGCTCGGGTCTGGCCGGGCTGTCCAGCCAGTACGGCTTGCGCTCCGCGTCAGCAAGCGCCTTCAGCGGATCCACAAATCCCACTTCCCTACGAAGTTCGTGGAGGATATTTAGGTACGGCGCCGTGCCGCCACCGCGTTTCCGATCGCGATCAGCACCCCGATGCCGAAGATCAGCGTACCCATGACGTTGACCTGCGGTGGGATCCCGGTCTTGACCGCACCGACGATCCACAGGGGGAAGGTGACGGTCGAGCCGTTGACGAAGCTGGTGACCACGTAGTCGTCGATGGACAGAGCGAACGACAGCATCGCGCCCGCCAGCACGCCCGGCATGATCGACGGCAGCGTGACCTGCCTGAACGTCCCCCAGGCCGTCGCCCCCAGATCCCTGGCCGCTTCCTCCAGCGACGGGTCCAGCGTGACGATCCGCGCGCGTACCGTCACCACCACGAAGGACAGCGAGAACAGCACGTGGGAGACGATGATCGTGTTCGCGTCGCGCGGCACGTTCCCCGAGACGAACAGCGACAGCAGCGACGCGCCCATGACCAGCTCGGGTGTGGAGATGGCGGCGAAGACCAGGAAGTTCGTGACCCCCTTGCCGCGGAAGCGGTGCCGTCCGATCGCCAGCCCCAGCATGGTGCCGATCACGACCGTGATGATCGTGCTGACCGCGGCGATCACCAGCGAGTTGCGCAGCGCCACGGTCAGGTCGGAGATGTCGAACAGCTCGGCGTACCAGCGGAGCGTGAAGCCCTGCCAGGAGGTGTTCGACTTGCTCTTCTTGTCGTTGAAGCCGAAGAGGATCATCACGGCGATCGGCGAGGACAGCCAGAGGATGATGATCCAGGTGTAGATGTGGAGGAGCCGGTCGCCGAGCCTGATCCCTCTCATCGGGCCGCCGCCTCGAGCACGTTCTCCGTGCCGAGCGCCCTGGCGTAGATGAAGATGCCCACCAGCAGCACCGCCATCAACGTGAACGACAGGGCCGAGGCGGTCGGGTAGTTGAGGTTCGTCAGGTACTCGGTCTGGATGATGTTGCCGATCATCGTGTTGGCCGTGCCGCCGAGGATCTGCGCGTTGATCGGGTCGGCCGTGGCGGGCACGAAGGTCATCAGCACCCCCGCGAACACCCCCGGCAGCGACAGCGGCAGCACCACCCGCCGGAAGGCCGACGTCCGCGTGGCGTACAGGTCCTGGGCCGCCTCGATCACCCGCGGGTCCACCCGCTCCAGCGACACGTAGATCGGCAGGATCATGAACGGCAGGAAGTTGTACGTCAGCCCGCCCACCACCGCGACCGTCGTGGCCAGCACGTGGAAGTCCTCGGGCAGCAGCCCCCAGCCCTTCAGCGTGCCGAACAGGATGCCGTTGTCCGACAGCAGGAAGTTCCACGAGATCGTACGCAGCACGAACGACACGAAGAACGGCAGCAGCAGCAGGAACAGGTACACGGACTTGCGCGTGCCGCCCTTGAACGCGATCCAGTACGCCACCGGGTACCCGATCACCAGCATGGCCACGGTGGCCAGGCCGCCGTAGAGCAGCGAGCGCACCAGCTGGGTGCTGTACCGGCCGAGCGCGTCGCTGTAGTTGGAGAAGCTGAACGTCATGGCGAAGCCGTCGATGGCGTTGCCGGTCTGCAGGGAGACCGAGGCCATCGCGGCCATGGGGACGACCAGGAAGATCGCCAGCCACATCCAGCTCGGCAGCGCCAGCAGGTAGGGGGTGAGCCGCCTCATGCGCTACGCCTGGGTGATGGACTGGAAGATCGGGTTGAAGACCTGCTCCTGCTGGGTGGTCAGCGGGGTGTAGTTGTGCAGCTTGGCGTAGTCGGCCTCGGTGGGGAACATGAGCGGGCTGTCGATCATCTCTTCGAGGGACTTCTTGTCCTTGCCCTTGGCCGCCTTGGCCTTCTCCCTCAGCAGGTCCTGCACGGCCGGGACCGGCGTGACGTACTGGATGAACTCGTCCAGCTCGGCGGCCACGACCGGCTGGTAGAGGTAGTCCATGAGCATGAGCGCGTCCACCGGGTTGGCCGCGTTCTTGGGGATGAGCATGTTGTCGGTCCAGATCGTGCCGCCCTCCTCGGGCACCACGAACTTGACGGGCTCGCCGGCGAGCTGGCGCTGGAAGACGTCGCCCGACCAGGCCATGGTGAGCCAGACGTCGCCCTTGGACACAGCGTCGATGTAGTTTTGATCGTAATATTTCCGGACAATTCCGGCGTCGCGCTGCGCCTTGAGCTTCTCCCCGGCCTTCTTCCAGTCCGCCTCGGTCGACTTCTCGGGCGCGATTCCCAGCGCGAACATGCCGAAGTTCGCGATCTCCTGGGCGTCGGCCATCATGCCGACATGACCCTTGTACTTGGGGTCGAACAGCGACTCGATGCTGGTGATGTCCTCGTTGACGAACTTGGTGTTGTACGCGATCCCGGTCACTCCCGACGTGTACGGCACCGTGTACTTGTTGCCGGGGTCGTAGGCCCGCTCCTTGTACTTCTGGCCGGCGTTGGCCTCGAAGTTCGGGAGCTGGGAGTGGTCGAGCGGCGTCACGTAGCCCAGCTCGATCATGTGCTGGAGCTGGACGCCGTTGGTCATGACGACGATGTCGTAGCCCAGCGACTGCCCCGCGCGCAGCACGGGGTCGGCCTTGCCGAAGAACTCGGCGTTCTCCTGGATGACCTCTTTGTACTCGTACGAGATGCCGGTGGCCTGCTTGAACTTCTCCAGCGGGGCCTTGTCCTCGGGCATGTACTCGGGCCAGTTGGCGAAGACGACCTTGCCGTGCTTGGTCTGCTTGGCCCAGAAATCCTTGACCGCGTCGGCCTTCGGCGGAGCGGCCTTCTGTCCTTGAACGCCGCACGCGGCCAGCGCGAGCCCTGCGGCGGAGAACCCGGCGACCCGGAAGAAATCGCGACGGGAACGGAGCATGGGGTGGTTCATGAGCTGCTATCTACTTCCAATCACATATGAGTGCTGCGCCTGCCACGACAGCCACACGGAGTCCCCCCGCTCCGCGGTGGCCGAAGCGTCAAGAGCGTTCTGCTGGAACACCGTGATCTCGGCCCCGTCAGCGAGGCTCACGGCGTAGCTGTTGTAGGTCCCCAGGTAGACCACCTCGGCGACGGTGCCGCGCACGGCGCTCAGGCCCTGGCCGGGCTCCACCGTGTCGATGGTGATCTTCTCGGGCCGCACGGTCACCGTCACGTCGCCGTCGTGCCCGGGCACCAGCACCCGGCCGCCGCCGATCTTCAGCTCGCCGCCGCTCGCGGTGCCCGTGAGCAGGTTGGAGGTGCCGATGAAGCCGGCCACGAACGCGGTCGCGGGCCGCTCGTAGATCTCCCGCGGCCCGGCGAGCTGCTCGACCAGGCCGTCGTTCATGACGGCGATCCGGTCGCTCATGGTCAGCGCCTCGTTCTGGTCGTGGGTCACGTACACGAACGTGATGCCGACCTCGCGCTGGATGCGCTTGAGCTCGATCTGCATGGCCTGGCGCAGCTTGAGGTCGAGCGCGCCGAGCGGTTCGTCGAGCAGGAGCGCCCGCGGCCGGTTGACCAGCGCGCGGGCCAGCGCCACGCGCTGCTGCTGGCCGCCGGACATCTCGCGCGGGCGACGCTTCTCCCTGCCGGTGAGGTCGACGATCTCCAGCATCTCGCCGACCCGCCGCTTGATCTCCTCCTGCGGCGTCTTGCGCTGCTTCAGCCCGAAGGCCACGTTGTCCCAGACGCTCATGTGCGGGAAGAGGGCGTAGGACTGGAAGACCATGTTGATGTCGCGTTTGTTGGGCGGGACGTCCGTGACGTCCTTGCCGTGCAGCCGCACCAGCCCCTTCGAGGGCGGTTCGAACCCCGCGATCATCCTCATGGTCGTGGTCTTGCCGCACCCGGACGGGCCGAGGAGGGAGAAGAACTCCCCCTCGGCGATGCCCAGGGTGATGCCTTTGACCGCCTGGACGACCTCGCCATGCGAGAGGTACTCCTTGACGACGTCCTCAAGCTCTATCGCATTCAGCTCAGTCATCCCAGCCGCTGTCCTATTCGCCGATGTAGTGCATGACGTGCTTGACCCGGGTGTAGTCGTGCAGGCCGAACACCGACAGGTCCTTGCCGTACCCGGAGTGCTTGAAGCCGCCGTGCGGCATCTCCGAGACGAACGGGATGTGCGTGTTGACCCAGACCACGCCGAAGTCGAGCCGGTTGGACATCCGCATGGCCCGGCCGTGGTCGGAGGTCCAGACCGAGCCGCTCAGGCCGTACTTCACGTCGTTGGCCTTGGCCAGCGCGTCGGCCTCGTCGGCGAACGTCTGGACGGTGATCACGGGGCCGAAGACCTCGTTCTGCACCATCTCGTCGTCCTGCTTGAGACCGTCGACGATCGTCGGCGCGAAGAAGTAGCCCTTCTCGCCGACTTGGTGGCCGCCGGTGAGGACCTTGGCGTGCGCCGGGGCCCGGTCGATGAAGCCCTGGACCCTGGAGAGCTGGTTCTCGTTGTTGAGCGGCCCGTAGAGCGCGTCCTCGTTGCCCAGGTCGCCGGTCACGGTGGCGGCGGCGGCCTCGGCGAGCGCGGCCACGAACTCGTCGTGCACGCTCTCGTGCACCAGCACCCGGCAGGCGGCGGTGCAGTCCTGGCCGGCGTTGTAGAGGCCGGCGACGGCGATGTCGGCGGCGGCCTTGCGCAGGTCCTTGACGTCCTCGAACACCACGACCGGGGCCTTGCCGCCGAGCTCCAGGTGCACGCGCTTGAGGTCTTCGGCGGCACTCTTGGCCACCGACATGCCCGCGCCGACCGAGCCGGTGATGGCGACCATGGAGGCGGTGGGGTGGCTCACCACGAGGGCGCCGGTCTCGCGGTCGCCGGTGACGACGTTGAAGACGCCCGCGGGCAGCACCGCGCCGAGGATCTCGGCCAGCTTGAGCGTGGAGGCCGGGGTGGTGTCGGACGGCTTGAGCACGACCGTGTTGCCGGCCGCCAGGGCCGGGGCGATCTTCCAGACCGCCATCATCATCGGGTAGTTCCACGGCGTGACCTGGCCGATCACGCCGATCGGCTCGTGCCGGATGACGCTGGTGTGCTCGGCGAGGAACTCGCCGGCCGTGGGGCCCTCCAGGGTGCGCGCCGCGCCCGCGAAGAAGCGGAAGTGGTCGGCGGCCACCGGGGTCTCGTCCTCGGCCATCCGGGCCCGCGGCTTGCCGGTGTTGAGGCACTCCGCCTCGTTGATCTCATCGGCCCGCGCGTCGATCGCGTCGGCGACCTTGAGCAGGAGGTTGGCCCGCTCACCCGGCGTGCTCCTGCCCCACGACTCGAACGCGGCGGCAGCGGCGGCGAAGGCGGCATCGACGTCCTCCGGGCCGGAGACAGGGGCCTGCAGGTAGGCCTCGCCTGTGCACGGGTCGATGATGTCGGAGAACTTGCCGCTCTTGGCGTCCACGAACTCACCATTGATGAAGTTCTGTAGACGGATCATGCGCCCTCCAAGTGGGTGGCTGAGATGCCGCGACTCTTACAGAGCAGGTGCATCTCGACAAGGGATTTCGTGGTGAAGATACCAAATTGCTACGAATTCGCTTGACAGGCCGCCAGGAACTGACAACATGTCGCACCAGGACGGCAACTCAGCGGGAACGCACCCGTAACGCCGGACCAGTAGGAGGATTCCGTCGATGACGACGCCGCCCCGCGTACGCCGCAACAACGCCAATGCCGGGCCGGTGGTGCTCGACGATCTGTCCAAGCAGATCATCGAGCAGCTCCAGTCCGACGGGCGCATGCCGTACGCGGCGATCGGGAAAGCGGTGGGCCTGTCGGAGGCCGCCGTGCGTCAGCGCGTCCAGCGCCTGCAGGACGCGGGCGTCATGCAGATCGTCGCGGTCACCGACCCGCTGACGCTCGGATTCCCGCGGCAGGCCATGATCGGCATCAACTGCGAGGGCGACCTGGAGGCCGTGGCCGACGAGCTGGCGGCCATCGACGAGATCGACTACGTGGTCCTCACGGCAGGCTCCTTCGACGTGATCGTCGAGGTGGTCTGCGAGGGAGACGGTCACCTGCTGGAGATCCTCAGCAAGATCCGCGCCATCCCCGCCGTGCGGGCCACGGAGTCGTTCGTCTATCTCAAGCTGCGTAAGCAGACCTACTCCTGGGGCACTCGCTAGCCCACCGTCTCCACGATGGGCAGGATCGGCGTGTCGGCCGTGCGCACCAGGCGCGGGCCCTCGGGACCGTACACCTCGCGGGGCTCCGGGAACGCCGTCAGCAGCGCCAGATAGAGCACGCCCGCGACGGCCAGGCCCACCGGCAGCGAGATGTCCACTCCCCCGGCCAGGTTACCCAGCGGGCCGACGAACTGGCCCGGCAGGTTCACGAACAGCAGCGCGAGGCCCGCGGAGACGAGCCAGGCGGACAGCCCGCGCCAGTTCCAGCCGTGCGCGAACCAGTAGCGGCCGCCGCGCTGGCGCCGGTTGAAGACCTGGAGCGCCTCGGGGTCGTACCAGCCCCTGCGGGTCACGTAGCCGAGCATCATGATCACCATCCACGGCGCCGTGCACGTGATGATCAGCGTGGCGAACGTGGAGATGCTCTGGGTGAGGTTCGCGGCGAAGCGGCCGATGAAGATGAACACGATCGACAGCGTGCCGATGAACACCGTCGCCTGCACCCGGGAGAAGCGGGTGAAGACACTGGAGAAGTCGAGCCCGGTGCCGTAGAGGGAGGTCGTGCCGGTGGACATGCCGCCGATCAGGGCGATCAGGCAGACCGGTACGAAGTACCAGCCGGGCGAGACGGCCAGCAGCCCGCCGACGTAGTTGGGGGCGGCCGGGTCCATGTAGTCGGCGGCCTTGGTCGCGATGATCGAGGCGGTGATCAGGCCGAACAGGAACGGCAGGATGGTGGCGAGCTGCGCCAGGAAGGCCGCGGCCATCACCCGGGACTTCGGCGTCATGGCCGGGATGTACCTGGACCAGTCGCCCAGGAAGGCGCCGAACGACACGGGGTTCGACAACACGATCAGCGCCGCGCCGATGAACGACGGCCAGAACAGCGGGTCGCCGGCCGGGAGCGTACCGGGATAGGACGGGTCGAAGTCCCCGGCGAAGGCGAACGCCCCCAGGACGAACAGCAGCGACGCCGCCGCGACCGCGATCTTGTTGACGAACAGCATGAAGCGGAAGCCGTACACGCAGACGATCAGCACGAGTACGGCGAAGAGCGCGTACGCGACGCCGTACGACAGGTCGGTGTCGGGCAGCCCGGCCAGCAGGTGGGCCCCGCCGACCAGCGCGTCCCCCGACGACCACACCGAGATCGAGAAGAACGCGATCGCGGTCAGCAGCGACAGGAACGAGCCCACGACCCGGCCGTGCACGCCCAGGTGGGCGGAGGAGGAGACGGCGTTGTTGGTGCCGTTGAGGGGCCCGAACAGCGACAGCGGCGCCAGGATCAGCGCGCCGACCACGAGCCCGAGCACGGTCGCGGCCAGCCCCTGCCAGAACGACAGGCCGAACAGGATGGGGAAGGCGCCGAGCACGCAGGTGGCGAAGGTGTTCGCGCCTCCGAACGCCAGCCGGAACAGGTCGATCGGGCGCGCGTTGCGGTCCGCGTCGGGGATGCGCTCGACCCCGTACGTCTCGATCTCGGTGAGGCTCATGCTTGCTCCTGCAACGCCAGCAGACTGACGAGGTCGTAGGCCACGTGGGAGGCGGCGACCGAGGTGATCTCCGCATGGTCGTACGCCGGGGCCACCTCGACGACGTCGGCCCCGACCAGGTTGTGGCCGGCCAGGCCGCGCAGGATCTCCAGCAGTTCCCGGCTGGTGAGCCCGCCCGCCTCCGGCGTCCCCGTGCCCGGGGCGTGGGCCGGGTCCAGCACGTCGATGTCGACGGACACGTACAGGGGCCGGTCGCCGATGCGCTGCCGCAGCACGTCGATCACCTCGTCGAGGCCGCGCCGCAGCACGTCGGCCGCCGTCAGGATGCCGAACCCGAGCCGCCGGTCGTCCTCGAGGTCCTTCTTGCCGTACAGCGGGCCCCTGATCCCGACGTGGCTGACGGCCTCGGTGTCCAGCAGGCCCTCCTCCACCGCCCGCCGGAACGGGGTGCCGTGCGTGTACTCGGCGCCGAAATAGGTGTCCCAGGTGTCGAGGTGGGCGTCGAAGTGCAGCAGCGCCACCGGGCCGTGCTTCCTGGCCACGGACCGCAGCAGCGGCAGCGCGATCGTGTGGTCGCCGCCGATCGCGACGAGCTTGGCGTCGATCGAGTCCGCCGCGCCCTCGATGCTCTCGATGGCCGCCCCGATGTCGAACGGGTTGGCCGCGATGTCACCGGCGTCGACCACCTGCACCCGCTCGAACGGCGAGACGTCCAGCCCCGGGTGGTACGGCCGCAGCAGCCGGGAGGCCTCCCGCACCGCGGCCGGGCCGAACCTGGCGCCGGGCCGGTAGGACACGCCGGTGTCGAACGGCACGCCCACGACCGCCACGTCGGCCCGCTCGACCTGGTCGAGCCTGGGCAGGCGGGCGAAGGTGGCGAGCCCGGCGAAACGCGGGACCTGAGAGGAGTCGACAGGGCCAAGGTTCATGCGGCCCAGTGTTCGTCATGCCTCTGACCTGCGGCAATTGTAGAACCAACGAAGTCACACGGTGTGTGTTGTGGGTGGCCACAAGCAGGTCGTCACCCGGGTTTGGCGCCGGCCGAAAACCGAGCCGTATTCACCGGCATTTCATTCGGGCAAAGCGCCGTCGTATGATCTCGACAGCAGCCTAGGAGGGACTCTCTATGGGGGAACCGGCTCACGCGGTTGGCACCGGGCTTGCGGAGCTGACTGACATGACGCTGCTCCAACTGACCGAACTCGACGACGCCACCCTCGACGGGCTGGTGAGCAAGATCCTCGGGCGAAGGGGGCCGTGGGATCGGCTGTGGCAGGAGGATGCCAACAACGGTGCCGTCCCGTGCGATGGCTGAACGAGTGTTCGGCCGCTGAGACGTACGAGATCTGCCACCGCCTGGTCGACGACGACCTCACCTCCGAGCTGCTGACCCGGCTCCGGGAGATCCAGCTCCACAGGAATCAGCTGCTCGTGGAGGCCGTGCGGCGGCAGGTGCGCGGGACGGACGCCGATGCCGCGTTCCGCGCGCTGGCCGAACTGCAGGAGAGCGATCCGCGGCTCATGGCGGAGCTGCTGGTGCTCCCCCAGGTGGGCTGCTGGGCGGTCGACTGCCTGCGGCGGCTGCGCGACGGCGAGGATCCGGACCTCGGCTATCTCGTCTCCTTCAGCGCCGGCGCGGCGCTGCGGGCCGGGCGGCGGCCGCCGCCCGGCCCGCAGCTGGGCCCCGGCGCGTTCGTCCCGGGGCTCGGCACGTTCGCGGCGTCCGGTCTCGTCCCGATCCCGTCCCTGCACGCGCAGGCGGACGGGCTGGGGCTGGCGGTCAGGCTCGACGCGGTCGACCCGTACCTGGCGGGCTTCGGCAGGCGGGGCGAGGCGGACCCGGTGTGGTGGCAGCGCGAGCTCGGCCGCGCCTGGCAGGTGCTCTGCGAACGGCATCACCACGCCGCCGGAACGATCGCGGCGGTCTTCACCACGCTGGTGCCGCTGGAGGGCCGGGATCGAGCGCGGCCCGCCAGCGCGACGTCCGGCTGGGCGTACGGGGCGATAGCGCTCTCGCCGCCGCCCGACCCGGTCGCGTTCGCGGAGAGCCTGGTCCACGAGGTGTGGCACCTGGTGCTCGGCGCGGTCGAGGACATGGTCGAGCTGACCGGCCCCGACGACGGACGCCGCTGGTACGCGCCCTGGCGCTCCGACCCGCGACCGCTCGGCGCGCTGCTGCAGGGCTGCTTCGCGAACTTCGCGATCACCGCGTTCTGGCGCGCCGAACGCCACGCAAGCCCGGCCGACGAACGCCACGCGAGCCCGGCCGTCGAGCGGGCGGAGGCGGAATTCGCCTACCGCCGGGCCATCACGTTCGAGGCGCTGACCCGCGCGAGCGGCTCGGAGGGCCTGACCGGGCCGGGCGAGGTGCTGGTGAACGGGCTGCTGGGCCGGCTCGGCGAGTGGCTGCACGAGCCGGTGCCCGCCTCGGCCGAGCGGCGGGCGGCCGAGCTCCGGGACGGGCACCGTGCGCGTTGGCTGAGCGCCAATCCCGGGTTTTCGATCTAGACCGTCAGTCGTTCATGGGCTCGATGCCCAGGTTGACCCGGCCGTACTGGGCGGCCAGCCGGGCGTGCGGGTGGTCAGGCATGATCGAGCGCTGGTAGCCGTCGAGCATCTTCTCCCGCAGGCTCTGGGCGCCGTCCTTGTCTCCGTCGGCGTTGCGGTCGAGGGACAGGTTGGCCATGGCGGCCAGGGTGTTGGGGTGGTCGGGGCCCCGCGTCGTGACGTTGCGCTCGAGCACGGTCTCGCCCAGCCTCCGGGCCTGCCCCACCTCGCCCAGCGCGGCCAGGTCGCTGGCCAGGTTGTACATGGCGATGAGGGTGTTGGGGTGGGTGTCGCCCAGGAGGGCCTTCATCCCCTCGGCCGCTCGTTCGCTCAGCCCGCGGGCGCCGCCCGGATTGTTCCTGACCCGCAGCACGATGGCCAGGTTGTTGTAGGCCGCCAGCGTGTTGGGGTGGTGGGGGCCGGCCACCTTCTCCAGGCTCAGCACCGTCTCCTCGCCCAGCCGCTGGGCTCCGGCCAGGTCTTCGGTGAGCCGGTAGTCGTTGATGAGGTTGGTGGCCGACTGCAGCGTCTGGCGGTGCTCCATGCCGAGGGTCGACTTGTGCCGCTCCCAGGCCTTCACGCCCTGGACGAAGGCGTCCTCGTAGAGGCCGACCCGGTTGAGTGCCACGCTGAAGTCGATGGCGACCAGGAGCCGGAACTGGTTCCATGGCTGGTTCTTGCGGTCGATGGCGTTGCTGATCCGCCGGATCAGGTCGAGGGACTCCTCGTAGCGCCCCAGCCCGCGCAGGTCGCGGGAGCGGCCGAACTGCGAGCTCAGCGTCGCGTGCTCGACCGGGCCGAAGATGCGCTGCCGCTCGGCCAGCGTCTCGTCGTCGTAGCGCAGGGCCTCCTGGAAGCGGCCCAGGCAGCGCAGGCTCACCGCCACGTTACTGCGGATCCGCAGCGTGTCGGGGTGGTCGGGGCGCAGCTGCTGCTCGAAGAGCGGCAGCAGCCTCAGGTCGTTGTCCAGCGCGTCGGCGTAGCGGCCGAGCAGCCGCAGCCCGACGTCGTGCACGCGGGCGCAGCTCAGGTAGACGGCGTCCAGCTCTCCGAAGTTGTCGCGCAGCCGCTGGAGGGTGTCGGCGTGCAGGCGCAGGCTCTCCTCCCACTGGCCGGCGGTGCGCAGCGCGTTGCCGACCTGGACCGCCAGGGCCAGGGTCTGCTTGTCGTCCTGGCCGAACCGCTGCCGCCACAGCTCCAGCGTCGGCAGGCCGATCCGCAGGCTCTCCTGGTGGCCGCCGCGGCGGTAGAGCTGCTCGACCTGGTTGATGATCAGCTTGCGGACCAGGCGGTCGGCGGACTCGACCGCCCGCGAGGGCACCAGGTGCTGCAGGGACCGCTGGTAGATCTGCTCGCTGTCCTCGCGGTCGACCGCCCCGGGATCGGAGGCGGCCATCAGGAGGTGGGCTGCCTCCTGGAAGCGGGCCGCGGCCTCCGGGTCCTCGCGCACCATGCGGTCCCTGGTCACGGCCTGCACGACGCGGTGCAGCTGCACGACGTTGCGCACGCCGTCGAGCTTGAGCATGGAGTAGCGGCCCAGCTCCCTGGCCGCCCTGCGGAACTCGGTCACGCCGCTCAGCACCCGGTCGAGCGGCGGCGGCAGCTTGGAGGCCACGGCGGGCTGCACGAGCAGCTCCTCGGCGATCGGCTCGGCGGAGAGGCTGGCCAGCAGCTTGAACAGCGCGTCGGCCTCCGGCGAGATCTTGCTGCGCGAGACGCTCCACGTCGTGGCCACGGTCTGCGGGTATTTGATGTCGACCGAGCTGGCCAGCAGCGCGTGCGCGTTGTCGCGGAACAACTCCAGGTATTCGGAGATGCTGGTGCCGGTCTCGTTCAGATACGCGGCGGCGTGCTCGGCGGCCAGCGGGAGGTTTCCGAGCTGATTGGCCAGCTCCTTCGCGTCGGCCTCGGCTTCCACGGAGCCGGATCTACCCGGGTCGGCCAGGGCGGTCACCCGCCTATGAAAGAACTTGACCGTTTCGTCGGGAAGGAACTCCCCTACCTCGATCCCGTCGAGGTCCATCGCCCGCCGCCAGTGGCGGTCGCGCGTGGTGATGATGACGTGGCCGCCGCCGCTGGGCAGGTAGTGCTGCACCGCGTTGGCGCTCTCGACGTTGTCGTAGATCAGCAGCCATCGCTCGTAGAGCTCGCGATTGGCGAGGGCGGACAGGACCAGCCTGGCGGAGTAGTCGCGATCGTCGGGGCGGAAGCCGTCGAGGGACATCTTGCGGCCCAGCCCGATCAGCGAGTTGACGATGGTCTCCTCCTGCTCGGCCCTGATCCACCAGACGAGGTCGTAGTCCTCCGCGTGGCGATGCGCGTATTCGGCGGCGATCTCGGTCTTGCCGATGCCGCCCATGCCGTAGACCGGCTGGGGCGGCTGGCCGACCAGCGCGGTCGAATGCTGCGCGAGCCGGCTGTGGAGCTCGGCGAGCTCACGCTCACGACCGGTGAAACAGCGGTTGCGGAACGGGATCTCCCGCCCCCAGAGGGTGGGGCGGCGCTCCTGCCGCGCGACGTCCTCCATCACGATCACCGCCACTGGTCGCTATTCGGCTTTCGCCACCGATCCTAATGCGATATCTGCCCGCCGCAGGTCGCGTCCGCACCCAGCGGAAAGAGCATTTCCCCCTGAAGCGGACCGCCCTTAATGGCGGTTTACTCTGTCACCTAAAGCGCTCTTTGCCGGGATTACTAACATATATTGAGCTATGTCGGAGATGACGCCGCGCCACCATGCGGCCATTCTCGGCTATTGACTGCGGCGGCCCTTTCATGGACCCTCTGAAGGGTTCCGCACCTCGCCGCCATGAACCGGAAGGCGGTGACGCGTGCACGCCGGTGGCATCGACCGCGACAACGAGGCCGCCTGGGATCTGCTGATCGGGGATCTCAACAATGGTGACTGCATCCCCTTTCTCGGCGCGGGAGCCAGCGCGGAGCGGCTCCCGCTCGGTGGCCAGCTCGCCGCGAAATGGGCCGGCAAGATCAACTACCCGTACGCGGATTCCGACAATCTGGCACGCGTGATGCAATACGCGACCACGATGGTCTATCGTGACGCAACCAGGACGAAACGCGAATTCTTGAGGGCCGAGTTCGCCAACGCGACCCCGCCCGACCGGACGGATCAATTCCCGGTGCACGCCGTGCTGGCCCGCTACCCTCTCCCCCTGTACATCACCACGAACTACGACGACTTCATGTTCCTGGCGCTGCAGCAGGCGAGGAAACAGCCCATCTGGGACTTGTGTCCGTGGTATGCGATGTCTTCCGACGACTGGACCGGGAGTCCTTTTCGTGAACCAGCCTTCACCCCGTGCGTGGAGCGGCCACTCGTGTTCCATCTGCACGGCCACCACAAGGAGCCGCACTCGATCGTGCTCATCGAGGACGACTACCTCGACTTCCTGGTCAGGCTGGCCCAGGACGGCAGGCACACCAACGCGTCGTCCGCTGCCCTCCGCGGCGGACACCCGATGACGCTGCTGCCCTTCCCGGTCCGCACCGCGCTGCGGACGAAGGCGCTGCTGTTCATCGGCTACGGCCTGCGCGACTGGACGTTCCACGTCATGTTCCGGACCCTGCTGCACGGCCTGCCCGGCACCATGCGCAGGGAGCACACGAGCATCCAGCTCAACCCGGACGACCACTCCGCCGAGGAGCGCCAATACCTCGCGCGCTACTTCCAGGCCCAGAGCATCCGCATCCTGTGGGAGACCCCGCGCTCGCTCAACGACAAGCTTGCCGCCGGACTCCGGGGGACGCCATGACCAGCAATCCCGAGCCGTACGTCGGCCCGCGCCCCTTCCGCCGCACCGAGTCCGCCCTGTTCCACGGCAGGTCGGAGGAGGCCCGCCACCTGCGGGACGCCTGGCTGTCCGAGCGGGTGGTGGTGCTCCACGGCCCCGCCGCCGTCGGCAAGACGTCCCTGCTGCACGCCGGGGTCCTCCCGCTGCTCGACGACGAGCCGCGCACGCTGACGCTGCCCGTCGGACGGCTGATCCACCAGCCCACCTGGCCCCTCGCGCACGCGTCCGGGCCGGGCGGCTACCGCTTCACCCTGATCAGCAGCTGGACCCCCGCCCGCCAGACCCCCGACCCCGGGCAGACGGTCGGCTCGGCGCTGGAGAGCATCCTCGCCGGCGCCGCACCGCACCGGGTGCTGGCCGCGATCGACCACATGGAAGAGCTGTTCACGGCCTTCCCCGCCCGGCTGCCCGAGCGCGACCGCCTCATCGGCGAGCTGGCCCAGGCCCTGCGGGACCTGCCGCTCAACCTGCTGCTCCTGGTGCGCGACGACCAGCTCGCCACGCTGAGCGGCTACGAAGGGCTGCTGAGCCCTCAGCCGTTCGCCTATGTGCGCCTCGACGGCCTGGGGCAGGCGTCCGCGGTGGCCGCGGTGACGAGACCGGCCTCGCACAGCGGCCACCGCTACGCGCCCGGCGTGGCGGAGCGGCTGGTCGAGCGGCTGCGCAAGACGACCTACACCGACCGGCTGGGCGAGAGCGTCGAGATCGTCAGCGAGCGGGTCTCGCCCTTCGAGCTGCAGATCGCGTGCGCGGCGCTGTGGTCCGGCCTGGGCGACTACGACGACACGATCACCGCGGAGCTGCTCGCCCAGCTCGGCGACCTCGCCGGCATCCTCGCCGCCTACTTCGACCGCGCGGTCCGCGACGTGAGCCTGGAGACCGGCGTGTCCGAACCGGAGCTGCGCGCCTGGATCGAGACGACCTTCATCACCGAGCGGGGCACGCGCGGCACCGCCTACCGAGGCCTGACGCAGACCGCCGACATGCCCAACGCCGTGGTGGACGCCCTGGTGGCCCGGCACATCCTCACGGAGGAGCAGCGCGCCAGGAGCCTGTGGTACCAGTTCGGCCAGGAACGCCTGGTCGAGGCCATCCGCACCGCCCACCACGTCACGCCTGCCCGCGACCGGCCGCAGGAGCACACGCCCGCCGACTTCCGCGCCGCCGCCGAGGCCGCGCTCGGTGAGGGCAACTTCATCTCGGCCCGCCGCTTCGCGGACGTGGCGGCCAGCCGCTCCTTGGAGCAGGGCGACGAGCGGCAGTTCGCCAACCTGCTGGCGTTCAAGGCGGAGGTGGCCAGGGTCGAGGGCGACCTGGAGGCGGCCAGGGAGACGCTGACCGCGGCGCGCTCGCAGTTCGAGAGCCAGCAGGACGCCCTGGCCACCGTACGGGTCCTGACGGCGCTCGCCGAGGTCTGCCTGTCGATGGGCAGCCCGGACGAGGCGGTGGACCTGGGCCGGCAGGCGGTGGCCAGGATGCCGGGAGACGTCCCGGCCCGCACGCTCCTGGCCCACGCGCTCTGGCGGGCCGGCTCGCCCGCGGACGCGGAAGCCGCCTACAACGACGCGCTCGACCTGGACCGCAACGCCGCCCGGGCACTCCACGGCCGGGGCCAGGTCCGGATCGCGCTCCGCGACTTCCGCGGCGCGCTGGCGGACCTGGACCGGGCGCTGGCGCTCGGCCTGCCCCGGTCCGAGGAGGACCTGGCCAGGGAGGCGCGCGAGCAGGCGCTGAGGCGGCTCGTCGGCCATCCGGAGAGCTGAACCGAGGCGCGAGCGGGCGCTGGGGCGGCTATCCGGAGAGCTGAACCGTCGCGATCTCCCACGGCTTCAGCGCCAGGCGGAGCACGCCGTCCGCGACCGGGAGCCGGTCGCCGGGGCGGCCGCGCAGGTCGGCGTGGCGGGCCTCGGTGAAGGCGCCCTCGATGACGGCCTCCGTGGCGGCCGGCGTGAGGGCCACGACCCTGAGCTCCTGCCGGTCGTCACGCATCCGCAGCGAGGTCATCACCACGCCGTCGCCCGTCACCGACAGCCCGGACGCGGGATCGGGCAGCGCCGAAGCGCGGTCGCCCTGGCCCGGGACCACGAGCAGGTCGTGGCGGAAGGTCTCGGCCTGCGGCACGACCTCCTGCCAGGACTCCGCGTACGGCATCAGCGCCAGGCTCACCGAGCGGATCCCGCGTGACTGGGCGGCCGGGGTCGGCAGCTGCGGCCCGGCCGGCTCGGGGCGCAGGGCGTTGCGGTTGCGGGACAGGTAGGCGACCGAACGCAGGAGCGTCAGGGCCAGCTCGCCGTCCGCCAGCTCGTACTCCGTCACGTGCTCCAGCAGCGCCGCCACGCCTCCGGCCGCCACCCACGAGGAGGCGGGGAAGGTGGGCAGCGGGGTCTCACCGCAGCCGCCCTCCGAGGTGAGCCCGCGGGTGACCACTGCGAACTGGCCCTCGGCGTGCGACTCCGTCGCCGGGGCGGGCAGCGGCACGTGCAGCCGAACCCGATGGTCCGCGCACCGGTTGTCGAACTCGACGCGCAGGCGTGCGTACGGCTCGCCGGCCCGCAGCTCGACGCAGGTGGTGACGACGATCTCCTCGGTCCGCGGGGCCCGCGAGAGAGCGGGAAGCTCGGGCGCGCCGTCGATCCCGTCCCCCGATGCCGGCCACCGGTACGTACGCCGAACGTCCACCGCCGCCACCAGCGGACCCGAGCAGATCAGCTCCGTCTCGACGGACGACGGCTCCGACACGAGCAGGTCGTCGGCCGGAGGCGCGTGGTTGTAGGTGTCGCCGACGTCGCCGCCGTCCACGATGCGCCCGGCTCCCGTGACCGTCGTGCCGTCCGCGCTCACCAGCGTCAGCGTGCCGTCGCCGGCGATCGTGACCCGCAGCAGGCCGTTGTCCAGCACCTCCTCGTCGCCGCGCACCGGCGCCGGAGCCGGCCGGCCCTCGCCGGCGGGCGACCCGTGCACCTGCTCGCGGAGCACCGGCCGGATGCTCGTGTGGCCAAGCGGCGGGACCTCCACCAGGGCGGCGACCGTGCGCCTGGGCTCGGCGAGGATGCGCACCCGCCGCACGCCGCCGGTCGCCGCGCGCAGGTCGTCCAGGTCGATCACGGCCGACGTCTCCCGCGCCACCGTGAACGTCAGCGTCTCGCCCTCCACCGACCAGGCCGTGATGTGCTGCCCGTACAGCTCGGTGCCGTGGACGAAGGTCAGCGCCGTGGCGGCGTCCATCTCCTCGTCCAGCAGCAGCGTGGGCGCGTACTCCAGCGGCTGCACCGGCACCGGCGCGCCCGAGGGGTCCACCAGCGGGTCGGTGCCGGCCACGTCCACGACCACGACGCCCCTGCGCGCGGCGGGGGTCGGGTTGACGAGGAGCACCCCGTCGGAGGGCACCGATGCGGCCAGCCGGGCGGTCACCATGTCGCGTACGGCCTGGCCGAGGTGCTCGGCCTCGGCGATGCGCGCGGCCACCTGCTGGGCGGTGTCGTCCACGCCGCAGCCGGTCACCGAGTCGTGTCCGCTGGCGTCGACCAGCCGCCACCACGCCATGTCGAGGAAGCGGCCCGGCCACTCGGCGCCCCAGAGGGTGGCCAGCGGCTCGGCGTAGCGCTCGACCATCCGCTCGGCACGGCCCATGGCCTGCTTGACGTGGGCCCGGACCGAGATGACGCCGGGCAGGATGTTGGCGCGGGCGTGGGAGCGCAGCTCGCCTTCGACGCGCGGCAGCCCGTCCACCTCACCGGAATATTTCCCGATATATCCGGACAGGGTGTCCATCCGGGCGCCGATCGCCGCCACCATCTCCGGCAGCCCGCGCACCGGCGCCGAGTGGTCCGTGCCGTACATGGCGAGCAGCGCGCCATCGGGCCCGTGCCACTCCCGCATGGTCGTGACGAACGCGGCCGCCCGCTCGGTCAGCCCGGCCGAGTCCGAGAACAGGTGCGCCCCGTTCCCGTAGCCGCCCGCGGGCAGGTACTGGGTGCGCAGCGCCGTCCCGTCCGGCGCGACCCAGGCGAAGGCGTCCGTGGTCACCGAGGACGGCACCCCGCGGTAGACGCACGCGTGCAGCAGCCCGGCCTTGCGCAGGATCTGCGGCATCTGCGCCGTGTGCCCGAACATATCGGGCAGGTATCCCACCGGCATCGCCCCGCCGAGCTTGTCCGCCCGGCTCATGCCCAGTTCGAGGTTGCGCACGATGTTCTCGCCCGAGCACAGGAACTCGTCGAGCAGGATCTGCCACGGCCCCACCGCCAGCCGTCCCGACTCGACGAGCGCGGCGATGCGGTCGCGGTTCTCGGGCCGCACCTCCAGATAGTCGTCCACGCAGGCCAGCTGCCCGTCGAGGGTGAAGTGGTAGGCGGGCTCGCGCTCCATGGTGTCGAGCACCTCGTCGAGCAGCGCCACCAGCCGCAGCCGGAAGCGCTGGAACGGCTCGTACCACTCCCGGTCCCAGTGCGTGTGCGGTACGACGACGATCTCGGTGCTCATGCGCCCTCCTCCGTCGGTCGCATGAGCGCGACGCTACTGTGTTTGATTGGTCGCTCGCTCCGCTCGCTCATGGCCTCCCCTCCGATGGGCAGATCATGCTGTACGGCGTAACGAGCGGCGATCCGCTGGGCGGTCACGATGTCCTCCAGCCCGCCGCCCGCGTCGGTGAGGGGCGGCTTGCCATCGTTCACGAAAGCATGAAAGGCGGCCAGCTGTACCTCGAACGCCTCGGTCACGTCGCGGTATTCGGTGCGGCTCTCGGCGCCGGAGACCACGGTGAGCGTGGTGGGCGCGTTCATCAGGTAGGGCGAGGGGAAGACCAGCTCCAGCGAGCCCCTGTCGTGGTGGATGGCCACGGTCTCGCGGTAGGCCGGGTAGTCCTCCAGGTAGTGCCAGCGGATCGAGAACCGCCCCCGAGCGGGCAGGGGCCCGGTGATCTCGATGGACCCCGGCGCGGGCTCCCATGCCTCAACATACGAAATTTCCGCAGGCGACCCGGTAAAGCGCCTCAAGAGCGACAAATCGTGGCATATCGAGCCCAAGGCCACCCCGTACAGCGCCCGTACCTGCTCGGGCGCCGACTCCCCCAGCGCCCGCGAGACCAGGTCGCGCTCGGCGGCCCGCAACGAGTCGAGCAGCCCCGGATCCACGTCCCCCGCCTGCGTCAGGTTCGCGAACGCCAGCTGCGACTCCCCGCTCGGATGCAGCACGGTCACCTCGACCGACCTGATCGCCTCCGGTCCGCCCAGCTCGGCCAGCAGTTCCTCGGCCCGGCGCACGGCCGGGTCGTACTGCTTCATGTAGCCCACCATCAGCCGCCCCTCGGGGAGGCCGGCCACCTCGGCCCTGGTCAGCGCGAGCGGCTTCTCGCACAGCACGGCGTACCCGCCGGCCAGCGCCCGGCCGACCGTCTCCCCGTGCGAGCCCGAGGCGAGGACCAGCACGGCCTCGAAACCCCCGGCCGAGAGCAGCTCAGCCACCGACGTGAAGCGCCCGGCGGCGCCCAGCCGGTCACCCACCGCGTCGGCGAGCGTCCGCGACAGGTCGCAGACCGCGACCACCTCGAACAGGTCGCGCCGCCTCGACAGCAACGGCACATAGACCGCCTGCGTGACGGCGCCGCATCCCACCAGCGCGATTCTCACAGTCCCAAGTCCTCCAGCCTGCGGCGGTTGGCCGCCTGGTCGGCGATGTTCTGGGCGACGGTGCGGCGTCCGGGCAGGGTGTCCTGCTCGATGACGACCCAGCCCGCGTAGTCGATCTCGTCCAGGACGCGCACCACGGCGGGCAGGTCCAGCTCGCCCTCACCGAGCGGGGCGAATCCGCCGCGCCCCATGAGCTCGCGCAGGTCCACGCCGTCGGTTAGGGCCTGGGCGAGGATCTTCGTGTCGCCGTCCTTGATGTGCACGTGCCCGACCCGGCCCGACCAGTCGCGCAGCGCGCTCACCGGCTCGCCCCCGGCCAGCAGCAGGTGGCCGGTGTCCAGGCAGAGCTGCACGTCGGTCAGCTCCAGCAGCCGCTCGACGTCGTCAGGGGTCTCGACGTAGGTGCCGAGGTGGTGGTGGAACACGGGCTCCAGCCCGCGCTCGCGGCACCGGTCGACCGCCCTCTGCACCCGGGCCGCGTAGCCCGCCCACTCGGACGCCGCCAATCCTGGAACGCTCCCACCCGGGCGCGCGAACCGCTCCGGCGACCCCGAGCAGGCCAGCGTGGGCCGGGGCCCGAACCCCTCGGGCGCCGGCGGCGCGGCGGCGAACACGTCGAGCGCGGCCTCCAGCGCGGGCAGCCCGGCCTCGTACGCCGCCGCGTCGCCGTAGGGCAGGTCCACCCAGCCGCCCGCGAGCAGCAGCCCGTTCCCGGCCAGCCGGTCGGCGAGCCCGGATCCGGTGCCCAGGTAGCCGATCGGCCCGGAGTCGATGCCCTCGTACCCGGCCTCGGACAGCGCCCGGACCATCTCGTCGGCGCTCAACGGTGGCGGCTCGGTGGCCAGCTCGAACACGCCGAAGCTCACGGGCGCGTTGGCGACTTTCACTCGCACAGTGCGATCACCTCGTTCTCGTAAGTTTCCAGGCGGTGGCGTCCGTCGATGGCCCGCAGCAGGACGCGCTCCCCGCGTACGACCTGCCGGCTGCCGTCGGGGCGTACCAGGACCAGGCCGTCGGCGTCCAGGGCGAGCAGTTCGTCGCCCAGCCTGAGCAGCACCGGTGCGTCGGGGCCGGTGGAGACGGCGGTGCGCCCGGCGCGCACGCCGTCCAGCACCGAGCTCGTGTCCTCGGCCAGCACCCACGTCGTCGGTCCGCCGGGCAGGCCGTCGGAGCCGTGGCGGTGGAAGTCGCTGCCGCCGATCGCGATCACGTCGTCGCGCCAGGCGTCCGCCCAGGCCAGCGGCGCGCCCCAGCGGCGGTCCCACCAACCGGAGCTCCAGACCTCGGCGATCCGGGGCCGCCGGGTGATGGGCAGCAGCCAGGCGCAGTCGCCGCCGAGCGGGTGGTTGATCGAGATCAGCCCGCCCGCGCGCTCGGCGTGCTCCACCCAGGAGTCGGCGGGCTGCCGGAAGTCCACCCAGCCGACCTCCCCGAACACGTTCGCGTGGCCCCGGTCGGTGGTGACCTCCTGACCCGGGATGAGCGTGATCCCACGGTCGATCTTGCCCAGCCAGGGGTGGTGGCTGACGGTGTTGTGGTCGGTGACGGCCAGGAAGTCGAGGCCGCGCCCGTGGGCCAGCTCGGCCAGTTCGGCGATGGTCAGGCTGCCGTCGCTGTGCAGGGTGTGGGCGTGGAAGTCGCCCGCGAACCACCGCAGGCCGTCGATGGAGGGCACGTCCCGCCGGGGCGGGCGCTCCCCGTGCGGCGGCTCCTCGGCCACCGGCTCGGCGGGGGTGACGGCCGAGGTGGTGATCTCCAGCGAGTAGTCGAGGCCCTGCGGCGGGATGCGGTGCAGCCGCAGCCACACGTGCCACGTGCCCGCCTCAGGCTCGCCCGGCAGGTATCCGGGCGTCGCCCAGTCCGGGGTGATCGTGTACTCGTCACGCGCGCCGCCCGACCAGCCGCGGAAACCGCCGGGCGCGCCGCAGCCGAGGTCGATGACACCCTGCGACCGGTCGTACGCCAGCCGCACGGTCACGGCGGCGGTCCCCGCGGGCACCTCGAAGGGCACCTCGCGCAGGATCCGCTCCAGCCGGTCGTCCAGGCTCCAGTGCCCTCTCACACAAGCTCTCCGTCCCGGTAGACGAGGGCGCGGTCGCGCCGGGGCGTCGCGTAGCCGTCGTCGCCGATCTCGGGCTCGCTCCCCTCGGGCACGACAGCCTGCACGGTCACGTCGTTGACGTCGAGGGTCACCAGGTGGGAAGCGCCGAGGTTCTCCACGATGGCCACCTTGCCGCCCAGCGCGCCCCCGCCGGGCTCGGGCGAGTAGGCCAGGTATTCGGGTCGCACGCCGTACACGATCTTCTCCCCGTCGGAGAGCCGTCCCTCGGCCGAGGCCGGGACCGCCACCTTGCACCCTGCCACCTCCAGCGTGTCACCTCGTACGACGCCGTCGAGCAGGTTCATGGGTGTCGAGCCGATGAATCCGGCCACGAACGTGTTCGCGGGCCGCTGGAAGACCTCGGCCGGCGTGCCGATCTGCCGGATGTGCCCGGCTTCCATGACGGCCATCCGGTCGGCCATGGCCAGGGCCTCCGCCTGGTCGTGGGTGACGAAGACGGTGGTGACGCCGAGCTCGCGCTGGAGCTTCTTCAGGAACGTACGCGCCTCCAGCCGCAGCCGGGCGTCCAGGTTGGACAGCGGCTCGTCGAACAGGAACGCCTGCGCCTGCGTGGCCATCACCCTGGCCAGCGCCACCCGCTGCTGCTGCCCGCCCGAGAGCTGGCCCGGCCGCCGGTCCATGAGCTGTTCCAGCCCGAGCCGCGCCCCCACCTCGGCGGCCTTGTCGCGGCGGGTGCCCTTGGCGACCTTCTTGATGCGCAGCGGGTAGGCGATGTTGTCCGTGACATCCATGTGCGGGAAGAGCGCGTAGTCCTGGAAGACCATGGCGACGTCCCGGCCGCCGGGCTGCACGCCCGTCACGTCCCGGTCGCCGATGACCACGGCCCCGCCGGTGGCGGTCTCCAGGCCGGCGATCGTGCGCAGCAGCGTGGTCTTGCCGCAGCCGGAGGGGCCGAGCAGGGCGAAGAACTCGCCGTCGGGGATGGCCAGATCGAGCGAGTCGAGCGCCTTCACCCCGCCGGGATAGACCTTGGTCAGCCCGCGTAGTTCGATTCCGGCCATTAACGCTTGATCCCTCCGTGGAAGCGGAAGCCGTACTTCTTGCTGACGAACAGGTACATGAGCACCACGGGAATCGAGTACAGCAGGCCGAACGTGGACAACATGCTGAGGTTGGCCTGGCCGCCCTCGGTGTAGAGGGTGTACGTGATCACCGCCGCCGGATACTGCTCGACGTCCCTCAGCAGCAGATACGGCATCAGGAAATTTCCCCACACGTTGGCCACGGCCCAGACCGCGACCGTCGCCAGACCAGGACGTACGAGCGGCACCACCACGTGCCGCACGATCTGCAGCGGCGTGGCCCCGAACACCCGCGCCGACTCCTCGTACGACTTCGGCGTGGAGTCCATGAAGTCCTTGAGCATGAAGATCGCCGCCGGCAGCAGCCCGCCGGTCAGGATGAGGATCAGCCCGAGCTGCGAGTCGATGAGGTTGAGCTCCACCGCGAGCTGGAACAGCGGCACCATCGCCGCCGTCCCCGTGATGATCGACGACAGCAGCAGCAACGCGTAGAGCAGCGCGTCCCGGCCGGGCAGCCGCACCCGGCTCAGCGCGTACGCGGCCAGCCCGGCCATGATCACCACCAGGACGGCCGTGCCGACCGACAGCAGCACGGAGTTGTAGAGGGACGGCAGCGCGTACGGATGCTCGACGACCGCCTTGAAGTTCTCCAAGGTGAAGTCGGGCACCGTGACCTGGTACGTCGGGTTCGACGTGAAGGGCGCCGTCACCAGCCACAGCAGCGGGATCGTGAAGAAGGCCAGCAGCACCGCGATCAGCGTGTAGAAGCCGATCCGGCCCAGCACGAAACGCGTCATTTCTTGCTCCGGAGCAGCCGCAGGTAGAACACCGCCACGACCAGGTTGATGAGCAGGATGATCGTGGAGACCGCGGCGCCGTGGCCCAGCTCCCCGCTCTGCAGCGCGACCTTGTACACGTGCACGGCCAGCACCTCGGACTTGCCGTCGGGGCCGCCCGCGGTGAGCAGGAAGGGGGTGAAGTCGTTGAAGGTCCACAGGCTGATCAGCAGCAGGTTCGTCAGGATGTGGCCTCTGATGTGCGGGAACACCACGTCCCTGAGCTGCTGCCAGCCGGAGGCCCCGGCCAGGCGGGCGCTCTCCAGGTGCGACGGGGGCACGTTCCCGAGCGCGGCGCCGTACAACATCATCGAGAACGCCGTGCCGCGCCAGATGTTGAACACGATGATCGACAGCATGGGGTGGTCGAGCAGCCAGGCGAAGCCCTGGATGCCGAGCAGCGCGTTCAGCGTGCCCGCGTCGCGGTCGAGCAGCGCCACCCACAGGAACGACACGATCGCACTGGGCAGGATCCAGGCCAGGATGACCAGGCCCTCGACCACACGCTTCACTGGCCCGCGCCGGTCGCGCAGCAACCAGGCGATCGTGAAGCCGAGCCCGACCTGCCCGATGACGGCCGAGCCCGCCACGAACTCGACCGTCAGCCAGGTGGAGCTCCAGAACTCCGGGTTGGAGACCGCGTCGATGAGGTTGGCCGGCCCGACGAACTGGGGCGCCGCCGCGGCGGCGCCGGTCAGGCGGTAGTTCGTGAGGCCGAGATAGAGCACCCAGAGCGCGGGGAAGACGAGGAAGACCGCGACGAGCAGCAGGGCGGGGGCCACGAAGGCCCCTGCCCGCAGCCTGCCCAGGCCCGCCGCGTCCGAGCTGTAGCGGCCCGGCGCGGCGGCCTCGGTGGCCTCAGGAGGCGATGTTGCCAGGGCCACCGACGATTCCTTCGAGCTTCTTCTGGTAGTCGGCCGCCGCCTGGTCGGGCGCCGTGCCGCCCACCACCGCGGCCGTGGCCTCCTGCAGCGCCACCGACACCTGCGGGTAGACGGCCACCGGCGGCCGGTAGGCCGTCAGCGGCAGCACCTTCTCCGAGATGTACGTCAGCAGCGGCTCACCGGCGAGGATCTCCTTGTTGACGTCGGTGCGCGGCGTGATGCGCACGTTGCCGTCCTTGGTCTCCTCCTTCAGCCCCTCCGGCGAGAGCGTGAAGGTCGCCAGCTCGAAGGCCTCCTTCGGGTGCTTGCTGTTGGGGTTCACCGCACGCAGCGCGCCGCCCGACATGCTGACGAAGTCCTGGCCGCGGATGCCCTTGCCGGGCTCCATCGCGGGGATCATGGCATAGCCGACGACCTGGTCGCGGTCGGCCATCTTGGCCACGCCGGTCGCGGGGTTGACGACGCCGCGCCAGAAGTAGTCGCCCTCCATCAGGATGCCGATCTTGCCCGTGGCGAACTGCTGGAACGACTTGTCGCGGCCCTTGGCCTCCTGCTGGAGCTTGGGGTCGCCGAGGCCGCCGCCGTAGATCTTCTGGTAGAGACCGAGCGCGTCCTTCAGCGGCTGGGAGGCGCCCGCCCACTTGCCGTCCTTCTGCACCTCGCCGCCCGCGCCCGCGAGCAGCGGCAGCACGCCCTGCATGGAGGTGGCCTCGCCCATCGCCGTGCCGGCGTTGATCTGGATCGGCACGGGCACGCCGGAGGACTTCAGCTTCGTCCCGGCGTCGAGGACCTCCTGCCAGCTCTTCGGCTGCCAGTCGGCCGGCAGCCCGGCCTTCTGGAAGAGCGTCTTGTTGAAGTAGAGCACCCGGCCGTCGGTGCCGACGGGCAGCGCGTACTTCTTGCCGTTGAACGTGGCCAGGCCCTGGACGGCCTCGGGGATCTGCGACCAGCCGTCCCAGCTGTCGGCGTCCGCGCCGACCAGGTCCGCCAGCGGCTTGAGGTAGCCCGCCTCGGCGAACTCGCCCGCCCAGATGCCGTCGATGTCGATCACGTCGGCGCCCTTGCCTGACTTGAGGTCCAGGGAGAGCTTGGTCTTGTACTGCTCGTCGTCGACGCCGCTGGGGAGGAACTTGACCTTGACGTTCTTGCCCTTCACCTTCTGCGCCGCCTCGAACTTGGGGATCACCCAGTTCGCGATGAAGTTGGCGCCGGCGGCGTTCTTCCCGCCCGCGATGGCGTTCTGGGTGATCGTCAGCTCGATGGCGTCACCGCCTCCGCCGCCGCCGGACGACTGGCCGCAGGCTGCGAGCCCCAGCCCGGCCGCGGTGATGACCGCGACCACACCTATCGACCGTTTCCGCAATGCCATCCAAACCCTCCGACAGGTCCGTAAGGAGGTAACACCCTGGGCCAATATGTCATGACATCCATATGACGTAAAGGCCTGGCCAAAATTGCGGAGAGTGCTCACACGCTGTGTCTTTGCTCAGCGGGCCGGGAGCCAACCGTCCGAACAGGCGCGTTGTGAGTCGCCCGGGGGTTTGAGCTGAGGGACATTAGGTTACATAGCGGACATCCGAATGTCATGACAATATGCCATAGTGTCGAAGGTAAGCTCCATCCTGGAGGTGCTTTGTACGACCTGATCACGTTCGGGCGCTCCGGCGTCGACGTCTACCCGCTGCAGACCGGTGTCGGCCTGGCCGACGTCGAATCCTTCGGCAAGTTCCTCGGCGGCAGCCCCACCAACGTCGCCGTGGCCGCGGCGCGCCACGGGCTGCGCTCCGCCGTGATCACCGGCGTGGGAGCGGACCCCTTCGGAGAGTTCGTCCGCAGGGCGATCCGCGGGTTCGGCGTGGACGACGCCTTCGTGAGCACCGTCGAGGGCCCGCCGACTCCCGTGACGTTCTGCGAGATCTTCCCGCCCGACCACTTCCCGATCTACTTCTACCGTGGCGAGCACCCGCCTGACCTGCAGATCTCCCCGTCCCATCTCGACCTCGGGGCCATCGCGGAGACGAGCCTGTTCTGGTTCTCGCTGACCGGGCTGAGCCAGGAGCCGAGCGCCGCCGCCCATGCCGCCGCGCTGTCGGCGCGCACGTCGGGCTGGACCGTGTTCGACCTCGACTGGCGGCCGTCGCTCTGGAAGTCGCGGGAGGCGGCCCACGAGGCCGCGCGGCGGACGCTCCCGTACGCGAACGTCGCGGTCGGCAACCTCGACGAGGTGGAGAACGCGGTCGGCGTGCGCGACCCGGAGGCCGCCGCGCAGGCGCTCCTGGACGCGGGAGTGAAGGTCGCGATCGTGAAAATGGGCCCTGAGGGGGTTCTCGCGCGTACCTCCGAGGAGAGCGTGGTGGCGGAACCGGTGGAGGTGAAGGTGGTCAACGGCATCGGAGCGGGTGACGCGTTCGGCGGGGCGATCTGCCTCGGGCTGCTGCGCGGCTGGCCGCTGGAGCGGACGGTGCGCTTCGCCAACGCGGCGGGCGCGTTCGTGGCGGCCCGGCTGGCCTGCGCCGACGCCATGCCGTCCACGGCCGAGGTGGAAGACCTGCTGAACGGAGCGGGCTCTTGAGCGACCTCACCCTGCCCAGGGCCTCCGGCTACGAGCGGCTCACCCAGATCCGGGCCACCCGGCCGGAGGAGATCGCCGAGGCCGCGGCCCGGCGGCAGCGGCGCGGACTGCCCGGCGAGGGCGAGCGGCTGCTGATCATCGCCGCCGACCACACGGCCCGCGGCGCCCTGGGCGTACGCGACCGCCCGCTGGCCATGGCCAGCCGCGCCGACCTGCTCGACCGCCTCCAGGTGGCGCTCTCCCGCCCCGGCGTGGACGGCATCCTCGCCTCCCCCGACGTCATGGAGGACCTGCTCCTGCTCGGCGCCCTGGAGGGCAAGCTGGCCTTCGGCTCCATGAACCGGGGCGGCCTGCTGGGCTCGGTCTTCGAGGTGGACGACCGTTTCACCGGCTTCGACGCGGCCTCGATCGACGAGATGCGCCTGGACGGCGGCAAGATGCTGCTCCGCATCGACCCGGCCGACCCCGCCACGGTGGCCACCCTGGAGTCCTGCGCCCGGGCCGTCACCGACCTGGCCCGCCACCGCCTGCCGGCCATGGTGGAGCCCTTCTGGGCGCGGCGCTCCGAGTCCGGGGCGCTGCGCAACGACCTGTCCCCCGAGGCCGTGATCCGCGCGATCAGCATCGCCCAGGCGCTCGGCACCACCTCCGCCTACACCTGGCTCAAGATCCCGGCGGTGGCGGAGATGGAGCGCGTGATGGCCGCCACCACCCTGCCCGCGCTGCTGCTCGGCGGCGACCCGCCGGACATCGACGCCGCCTACGCCGACTGGGACCGCGCCCTGAGCCTTCCCGGCGTACGCGGCCTCGTCGTGGGCCGAGCCCTGCTCTACCCTCCGGATGACGACGTAGCGAAAGCGGTGGACAACGCCGCGGCACTGGTACGGGAGACCCGCGCATGACATACGTTCCGTTCGGCAAGGCCGCGAACGGCCCCTGGTCCGTCGAGATCACCCCGTCCCTGGCGGGCTGGACGTACTCGGGCCTGCGCATCGTGGACCTGGCGGACACACCGGTCTCGTTCGACACCGGCGACGAGGAGACGCTGGTCCTCCCGCTGTCGGGATCCTGCACGGTCACCACCTCCGCCGCGACGTTCGAGCTGACGGGACGGCCTTCGGTCTTCAGCGGGCCGAGCGACTTCGCCTACGTCCCGATCGGCTCCCACGTCACCCTCCGGGGCACCGGGCGCATCGCCCTGCCCTCCGCCCTCGCCACCCGCGCCCTCGAGCCCCGCTACGTGCCCGCCGACCAGGTCTCGGTCGAGATCCGCGGCGCGGGCCAGGCCACCCGCCAGGTGAACAACTTCTGCGCCCCCGGCGCCTTCGACTGCGACAAGCTCATGGCCGTGGAGGTCATCACCCCGGGCGGCAACTGGTCGTCGTACCCGCCGCACAAACACGACACCGACCACCCCGGCGAGGCGGTCCTGGAGGAGATCTACTACTTCGAGGTGGCCGGCCAGGGCAACGCCTACCAGCGCGTCTACTCCTCCGAACGCGGCCACATCGACACCCTGGCCGAGGTCTCCTCGGGCGACGTCGTCCTCGTCCCGTACGGCTACCACGGCCCCGCCATGGCCGCCCCCGGCTACGACCTCTACTACCTGAACGTCCTGGCGGGCCCGGCCGAGGAACGCTCGATGGCCTTCTGCGACGACCCCCGCCACGCGTGGATCCGCTCCTCCTGGGAAAGCCAGCCCACAGACCCGAGACTGCCGTTCGGGAGGACTTCATGACCTATATGACCGTCGCCCAGGCCGTCGTGCGCTTCCTGGCCCGGCAGTGGAGCGAGCGCGACGGCGTGGAGCGCAGGTTCTTCGGCGGCTGCTCCGGCATCTTCGGTCACGGCAACGTGGCCGGGCTCGGCCAGGCGCTGGCCACCTCCACCGAGGACCTCCCCTACCACCTGAGCCGCAACGAGCAGGCCATGGTCCACACGGCCGCCGCCTACGCCCGGGCCAGCAACCGCCTGGCCACCCTGGCCTGCACCACCTCCATCGGCCCCGGCGCGACCAACATGATCACGGGCGCGGCGGGCGCGACGATCAACCGGCTGCCGGTGCTCCTGCTGCCCGGCGACATCTTCTCCACCCGCGTGGCGGGCCCGGTGCTGCAGGAGCTGGAGGACCAGCGCTCGTACGACATCTCGGTCAACGACTGCTTCAAGCCGGTCTCCCGCTACTGGGACCGGATCAACCGCCCCGAGCAGCTCCCGTCGGCGCTGCTGGCCGCCATGCGCGTGCTCACCGACCCGGCCGAGACCGGCGCGGTGACGCTGGCGCTGCCGCAGGACGTGCAGGCGGAGGCCCACGACTGGCCGGAGGAGCTGTTCGCGCGCCGCGTCTGGCACGTCCCCAGGCCGCGCCCCGAGCGGGCCGCCGTGTTCCGGGCGGCCCAGCTGGTCAAGTCGGCCGTGCGTCCGCTGATCGTCGCGGGCGGCGGGACGATCTACAGCGAGGCCACGGAGCAGCTGCGGATCTTCGCCGAGACGTACGGCATCCCGGTCGCCGAGACGCAGGCCGGCAAGGGCGCGCTCCCGTACGGGCACCCGCTCGCCGTGGGCGCGATCGGCGCCACCGGCACCACGGCCGCCAACGCGCTGGCCCGCGAGGCCGACCTGATCATCGGCGTGGGCACCCGCTACAGCGACTTCACCACCGCCTCCCGGACGATCTTCGCTCCCGACGCCCGCTTCCTCAACCTCAACATCACCGCCTTCGACGCCGCCAAGCTGTCGGGCCTGCAACTGGTCGGCGACGCCCGCGACGGGCTGGCGGACCTGGTCGAGGCGTTCGCGGGCTGGAGGGGCGCGCCGGAGGACTACCGCGCGCGGGCCACCGAGCTGACCAGGGAGTGGGACGCGGCGGTGGACCGGGCCTACTCGCTGGAGGGCTCGCCGCTGCCCCAGTCCGCGGTGATCGGCGCGGTCAACGCGGCGGCGGCCGAGGACGGCGTGGTGGTGTGCGCGGCCGGCTCGATGCCCGGCGACCTGCACAAGCTCTGGCGGCCGAGCGGGCCCGGCAACTACCACGTCGAGTACGGCTACTCCTGCATGGGCTACGAGATCGCCGGCGGGCTGGGCGTCAAGATGGCGGTGCCGGAGCGCGAGGTGTTCGTCCTGGTGGGCGATGGCTCGTACCTGATGATGGCTCAGGAGCTGATCACCGCGATCTCCGAGGGGATCAAGCTGGTGGTCGTCCTGGTGGACAACTCCGGGTTCGCCTCCATCGGCCGCCTGTCGGAGAGCGTGGGCGCGGAGCGGCTCGGCACCTCGTACCGGCATCGCGACGGCGGGCCGCTGCCCGTCGACCTGGCCGCCAACGCGGCCAGCCTCGGCGCCACGGTGCTGCGCCCCGAGTCGGTCGCCGACCTGCGCAAGGCGCTCGAGGAAGCCCGCTCGGGTTCCAGGACCACGGTCATCTATGTACGCACCGACCCGATGGCGGACGACGCCCCGTCCTCCGAGGCGTGGTGGGACGTGCCGGTCGCGGAGGTCGGCGGCACGACCGGCGCGGCGCGGGAGACGTACGAGGAGAACAAGCGCTCCCAGCGCCTCCACCTGACGCCGCCCGCCTGACCAGGGTTGCCCCCCATCCCCCCGGGGAAGGCCTCTGACCAGGCACGATAGGGGGCAGGGGATGGGGCCGTGGCGGCTGCTCGGTTGGGTCGCGCTGATCGCGGTGGTCGGCTTCTGCCTCAACCAGATCGCCACGGTGGTCATCTCGGTCATCGTCGGCGTGTTCATCACGGCACTGCTGCTGCCCCCGGCCCGCTGGCTCAGGTCACGCGGGGTGAACCGCGCCCTGGCCACCGCGATCGTCTTCGTCGGCGGGATCGTGCTGGCCGGAGGGCTGATCGCGCTGCTGGTGCCGCCCACCATCGACAGCATCGCGCAGTTGCGGGTCAGCCTCACCAGGGTGCTCGACAACCTGTACGACCTGACCTCCAGGTTCGGGGTCGATCCGCGTAAGCTCGCCGCGCAGGCCAAGGAGTACCTGACCGCCCAGGGCCGCCAGATCGCCACGGGCGCGCTGGCCGGGGTCAGGACCGCGGGCGAGATCGTGGTGGGGGCGGCGGTGGCGTTCGTCCTGTCGGTGTACTTCGTGCACGGCGGCGACCGGCTCTTCCACTGGCTCGTGGAGCTCGCGCCCGTTTCGGCCAGGGCCCGCATCACCGAGACCGGCGTCCTGATCTTCTCCGTGATCGGCCGCTACATCCGCGGGATCGCGATCGTGGGTGCGGTGGACGGGTTCTTCATCGGCCTCGCGCTGTGGATCCTGGGCGTGCCCATCGCGCTGCCGCTGGCGGTGCTGACGTTCGTGGGGGCGTTCCTGCCGATCGTGGGGGCGTTCACGGCGGGGCTGCTGGCCGCGGTGGTGGCGCTCGTGGCCAAGGGCTGGCTGGTGGCGCTGATCGTGGTCGGGGTGACCGTGGCGATTCAGCAGATCGAGGGGCACGTGCTGGCGCCGCAGGTCTACGGCAAGGCTCTCGACCTGCCCGGGGTGATCATCCTGGTGGCGATCGCGGTGGGCGGCCTGCTCTGGGGGATCATCGGCGCGTTCCTGGCCGCCCCGGTGACCGCGGTGATCGTGGCCCTGCTGCACAGGCCGCGGGCCGAGCCCGCCCCGGTCACTCTCGCTCCGCCGCGACCTCCTCCAGCGACTCCCGCGACCAGGTGAGCCGCCCGGCCCGCAGGTCGTCGATGACCGCGCGCAGCCACCGGGTCTCCGCGGCCGTCACCTCGCGCAGGTATTCGATCTCCAGCATGGTGATGCGCGGCAGGTCGGCATCGTCGGCCAGGCTCGCCTCCAGCCCGGCCAGCGTTTCGGCGACCGCCCGCTCGCGCCGCTCTAGCGCCGCCGCCAGGTCCTCCGGGGCGAGCATGAGCGCGTTCGCCAGCGCGGCCGGGAACTGCGGGAACTCCTGCCTGGGCGTGGCCAGCATCTCGTCCAGCCACTTGAGCAGCGCCGTCCCGCCCTCGGCAGTGAGCTCGTAGACCGTGCGCTCGGGGTACTGCTGGTCGCGCTCGGTCTCCCGGACGCTGATCAGGCCGGCCTCCAGCAGCCGGTCGATGGTCCGGTAGAGGCCGGCCCGCTGGCCCACGTTGACCACCAGGTCCTTGCCCCACTGCTTGAGCATGCGCTGGATCCCGTACGGATGCAGCGGCTGGTGGCGCAGCAGGGCCAGCACGGTCAGGGCGAGCGGCGAGCCACGATCGAGAGCCATGGGCCAATACTAGCCTCAAAATTACTAGTTGACGTGAAATTAGTTTCACTGCAACTATCAATCTCATGAGCGACATCGAACGCATCCACACCGACCACGCCGTCACCCGGCGCCTGGGCAACTGGACCACCGCGGGCCGCTTCGAGATCCGCACCCGCTACGGCCAGACCACCGTCGACCTGCGCTCCCCCGGCCTGCCCGCCGAGATCGAGCTGCGACTCGACCTCGACCGCGGCGTGGTCAAGCTGCTGGTCCCCGAGGACGCCACCGTCGAGCACCAGGACCTGCGCTGGAGCGGCAGGGGCCAGGTCAAGGACCACCAGGCGCCCGCGGAGGGCTCCGCGCGGCGCATCCGCCTGGTCGGCAGGGGCGCCGGCAGCGAGATCCGCGTCCGCCGCGGCGGCGTCGCGATCATCACCGCGATGTTGTCCCCCGAGTACGTACGCGACGTCCGCCAGGCCCACCGGAACGGCACCCACCCGACCGTCGACGACCCCGCCCGCACCCTGGAGAAGGCGTCGTGAAGCAGACCCCCGTCCTCATCGTCGGCGGCGGCTACGCCGGCCTCGCCTCGGCCCTCTTCCTCTCCCACCAGGGCGTGCCCTGCCTCCTGGTCGACCGCCACCCCGGCGTGTCGCTCCTGGGCAGGGCCCGGGGGATCAACCCGCGCACCCTCGAGATCTACCGGCCGCTCGGCCTGGACGAACCCGTGAAGGAGGCGGGCCGGCCCTTCGACGAGGAGGCCGGCGTGGCCCGCTGCGCGACGCTGGCGGGCGAGTGGCAGTGGCTGTTCGGCGACGAGTCCCCGCGGGCGCTGCCCGAGCTGACCGCGGGCGAGCTCTGCATGGCCGACCAGAGCACGGTCGAGCCCATCCTGATCGAGGCCGCCCGCGCCAAGGGCGCGGAGCTGTGGTTCGACACGCAGTGCCGGTCGATCGAGCCCGACGCCGACGGCGTGACAGCCGTGGTGGAGGACCGCGCCACCGGCCAGCGGCACACGATCAGGGCCCGGTACGTGATCGGCGCCGACGGCTACGGCGGCGCCACCAGGGAGCGGCTCGGCATCGCCCGCACCGGCCTCGGCCCCCTGCGGCACTTCGTGACCTACGTCATCAAGGCGGACCTGTCCGAGATCATCACCAAGCGGGCCCTGTTCTGGATCGTCGGCGAACCCGGCGGCACCGCCTCGGCGGCGTTCGTGTCCCACGCGCTGCCCGACCACTGGGGCCTGTCCCTGCTCTACGACCCGGACAAGGAGTCGCCCGACGACTTCACCGACGAGCGCTGCGTCGCCGCGGCCAAGGCGGTCATCGGCCGCGACGTACCGGTCGAGATCGTCAGCAAGGCGTCCTGGACGGAGGCGGTCGGCGTGGCCGACAGCTACCGCTCCGGCCGGGTCTTCCTCGTCGGGGACGCCGCGCACGTGTGGCCGCCCGCCCAGGGACTGGGGGCCAACTCGGCCGTCCAGGACGCGCACAACCTGGCCTGGAAGCTCGCCGCCGTGCTCGCGGGGCGGGCCTCGGACGCGCTGCTCGACACGTACGAGGCCGAGCGCCGCCCGGTGGCGCTGGAGCTGGCCGACGTGACCGTGCGCAGCCAGGCCGCCAGGTTCGGCTCCGGCCCGGAGGACGACCTGGTGGACCCGGTCACCTGCGTCCTCGGACAGCGGTACGCGTCCACGGCGATGGCCGGGACCCCGCCCGAGTCGGTGTTCGGCGACGGGGTGTCACGACACGCCCTTCCCGGCACCCGGGCCCCGCACCTCTGGCTCTCCCTCGACGGGCGGCGGATCGGCGTGCACGACCTGTTCCACGACTCGTTCGTGCTGCTGTGCGGGCCCGGCGGGGAGGAATGGGCGCGGGTGGCGGTCGAAGGCGTGCGGGTGTACCGGGTGGGGTCGGAGCTGGTCGACGTCGAGGGGCACTGGGAGTCGCGGTACGGCTGCGACGCCGTCCTGGTGCGCCCGGACGGCTACGTGGCCTGGCGCTCGGACGATTCGGCGAGCGAGGACGGCCCGGCGACCCGCCTGACAGCCACCCTCCACCAGATCCTCCACTGACCCCGCCGGCCCTCACCGGCCCGCGCGCGGGGAGCGGGAGGGTCAGAGGAGCAGCTCCAGCTCCAGCTCGTGCCGGATCGGGATGCCGTCGGCCTCGGCGGGAATGCCCGGCTTGAGGTCCCGCGCCCGGTCCACGCCGTTGCGGTGCAGGGCGATCAGGTCGAACCCGTACCGCTGGTAGAACCGCAGGGCGTGCGTGTTGTCGTTGGTGGTGACCAGCCAGAGCCTGGCCGCCCCGCTCTCGGTCGCGACGGCGCGCACCGCGTCCAGCAGCGCCGCCCCCACTCCCCTGCCGGGCACCACCGCGTCGATCGTGATGATCTCCACGGAGTCGCCACGCCGGGCGTACGTGATGATCCCGGCCGGCTCCCCCTCGATCTCGGCGATGAAGCCCGGCTGCGCGGCCGCGTCGACCAACTCCCCGCGGCCCAGGGCCACCACGGTCGAGCCGCCCCAGCTCTCGGTCAGCACCCGGGTCACGTTCGCGAGATCTTGCGGCTCGATGGGACGCACGGATATCGCCATGTCCCTCATTATGAGATCTATGCGATGGGTAACGTTCGACTGCTTCGGAACACTTGTCGACTGGCGGCACGGCATCCGCACCAGCGCCGAGCTGATCGCGCCGGGTCAGGGGGCGCGGCTGCTGGAGGCGTACAACCGGCACGAGCACGTCGTGCAGGCCGAGTGCCCGACACTCCGCTACCGCCACGTGCTGGCCGAGGCGCTCCGCAGGGCCTGCGCCGACGAGAAGGTGGAGCTGAACGAGGACGACGCCCAGGTGCTGGGCACGACGATCCCGTACTGGCCGGTGTTCCCCGAGGTGGGCGCCGAGTTGTCGGCGCTGCGTGGCGCGGGCTGGCGCCTGGCGCTGCTCACCAACTGCGACCGCGACCTCATCGCCGAGACGCGGCGGCGGCTGCCCGTGGCGTTCGACGCGGTGCTGACGTCGGAGGACGTGGGCGCGTACAAGCCGGCCGACGCGCACTTCGAGACGTTCAGGCGCTCGTACGAGCCCACTCAATGGGTGCATGTGGCGCAGAGCTACTTCCACGACATGGTCCCCGCCCACCGCCTCGGCATCCCGCGCGTGTGGATCAACCGCCAGGGCGAGCGGCCCGCCGACGAGAAGATCATCCAGCAGCTGCTGCCCGACCTCGGCGGGCTGCTCTCCGTGGTCGAGAACGCCTAACGGCGCTGCTCCAGCACGTCCGCGATGCCGGACAGGAAGGAGTCCACGTCCGCGATGAGGTAGCCGGACCGGAACAGCACGGTCGAGAACTTCGCCGCCCGCACCTCCTTGGCCGTCACCGGGAAGTCGGTCGTCCCGCGCAGGGTGGCCACGATGCGGTCCAGGAAGGCGTCGATCTCGTCCTCGTTGTAGCCGGTGCCCATGCGACCCGGGCGGAAGGCCACCCGTTCGACGCGGGCCGCCTGGGTCTCGAACCACTCCTCGCGCAGCATCTCGCCGGTCGGCTCGGCCATGGCGAGGCGTACCGGCCGCTTGGCCTGGGTCTCCAGCGCCACCACGAACGCCTCCAGGGCGAAGTCGACCGCGGTCTCGACATATCCGCCACGCTTGGCTCGGAACGTGGCCCGCCGCACGTCGTCCGCGCTGACGGGCTCCACAGTGGGCATGCCCCTGCCCAGGGTCGACTCGATCCGCCCGATCAGGGCGTCGACTTCGGCGGGGTCATAGCCTGAACGCATACCCATGACGCGTGGAAAGCGATTCAAGCCCACTCCTCTTGAGAACGTGCTGGGGGCGTCTCCATTGTGGGGCTCTTTATGCTAGCGATGCGACCCGACATATAGCGTTACAAGACCATGCGTCTGTCCAAGGTCTCCTTCCGCTACCGAAGACGTGATCCTTTCGTCATCGAAGACGTCGACACCCAGCTCGCCCCCGGCGATGTGATCGAGCTGACCGGCGTGAACGGGGCAGGCAAGTCGACTCTGCTCCGCCTCCTTGCGGGCCTCACCCGGCCCACGACCGGCACGATCGCCGGGCGTCCCGAGGTGGTCGGCTTCGCTCCCGACCGCTTCCCGACCGCCCAGCCGTTCACGGTCACGGCCTATCTGCGCCACATGTCCCGGGTACGCGATGGCGCCCGCTGGGAGCCATGGGCCGAGCGCCTGAACATGGGCCACCTCCTCACCGTCGCCCTGGGCGAGCTGTCGAAGGGCAGCGCGCACAAGGTCGGCCTGGTCCAGGCGCTGATGTCGGAGCCCGGGCTGCTGATCCTGGACGAGCCGTTCGCCGGGCTCGACGTGGACACCCGTGAAGCGCTCCCTTCGATCGCCGGCGAGGTGGCGGGCCGCGGCGGCATCGTCATCGTCAGCGACCACCAGGGCGGCCTGCGCTCGCTGCCCGGGATACGCCATTGGTCGCTGGTGGACGGCCGCCTCAAGGAGAGCACGACGGCACCCGGTCTCGAACCGGTCGAGGACAGGGGGACGGTCGTGGCCGTCACGGTGCCCGCGTCCGAAGTCCACGGCTTCCTCGCCAGGATGCGCGGCGAGGGTTACCTGGCCCGCGAGATCGAGGAGTCCGGATGATCGCCCTGGCCACGTTCCGGCTGGCCGCCTACATCCGTTCGCACCGCATGTTCCAGGCGCTCCTTCTGGCCTTCGCCATGCTGGCGATCCTCTACGGCAGCCGGGCGCCGCGCGGCGGCGAGGCCTCGGCCCTCACGGACGGCGCCGTACTGATCATCCCCGTCCTGGCCTGGGCGACCAGGAGCCTCCTCGACACCGAGCCCGATCGGCAGCGCGAGTTGTCCGCGATCCAGGTGGGCGGGCGGGGCAGGGAGGTGGCGGCGGGGTTGATGGCGGCGTTCGTGACGTGTGTGGCGTTCGCGGCGCTCGGCATGGGCGCGGCGCTCCTGCTCGGCGTGAGCCAGGCTCCGTCGCGCGGCGTGCTGGCCGCCGCTCTCGTCCTGAACGCCCTGGCCGCGCTCACCGGCACCGCGCTGGGCGCCCTCACCAGCCGCGCGGTCATCAGCTCCCCCGCGCTTTCGATCATGGGGCTGCTGCTGGGGTTCCTGGCGATGCTGCTGCTCAGCTCCTCGCCCCTGCACTGGCTCACCGTCCCGCTCATCGCCTGGATGAAGGCGGCGAACGGGGGTCACCTCCTCGACCAGCTCCCCGAGCTCGGCGCCATCACCCTGGTGTGGTGCCTGATCGGCCTGGGGACGTACGTGTGGCTCCGGCGTAGGGTAGGTTAGTGAGCATTCACTCACCCTAGAGGAGGCGACGGTGAAAATGATCTGCCTGGGTGACAGCATCACCCGCGCACAGGTGAGCGCCGACTACGTGGCCATGCTCCGCTCCCGGCTGCCCGAGGCGACCGTGATCAACGCCGGGGTCAACTACGAGCCGTCGTCGGAGACGGTCAAGCGGCTCGACGACGTCGTGAGCCAGGATCCCGACGTGGTGACCGTACTTATCGGCACGAACGACGCGAACTCCACGCTCAGCGGGACACTCGCCAAGACCCTGCGCAAGCGCTGGAAACTCTCCGCGGACCCCACCCCGGAGGCCTACGCCGCCAACCTCACCACCATCGCCCGCCGCCTCCAGGACGAGACGATGGCCCGCGTGGCGATGCTCTCCCTGCCCGTCATCGGCGAGGAGCTCGACTCGGTCTCGGTGCGGCGGGCCGCCGAGTACAGCGAGATCGTCCGGCGGGTCGCGGCGGCCGAGGGCGTCACGTACCTGCCGCTCAACGAGCGGATGACGGCTTACCTGGAGGAGCGGGGCCGGGCTCCCGGCATCCGTTACCAGGCGGAGGGGCGGCTGGCGCAGACCGCCGCGATGCAGCACTTCCTGCTCGGCCGCAGCCTGGACGCCATCTCCAAGGGCCGCGGCCTCCAGCTCACCACGGACAACATCCACCTGAACAGCAGGGGCGCCGCCATGATCGCCGACCTGATCGAGGGCTTCGCCGCCCGCTCGATCGCACCCCACTAGCCCCGTTCCGCCCGGGGAACTCGCGGCGGATGGGTTATTCGGCGGCCGCGAGCTGGCCGCAGGCGCCGTCGATCTCGCGGCCGCGCGTGTCGCGTACCGTCACGGGCACGCCGTGGAACTCCAGCCGCCGCACGAACGCCCGCTCGTCCTCAGGCCGGGAAGCCGTCCACTTCGACCCCGGGGTCGGGTTGAGCGGGATCAGGTTGACGTGCACGAGCTTGTTCCGGACCAGCTTGCCGAGCAGGTCGGCCCGCCACTCCTGGTCGTTGATGTCCTTGATCAGCGCATACTCGATCGAGACCCGCCGCTTGGTCTTCGCCGCGTACGCCCACGCCGCGTCGAGGACCTCGGCCACCTTCCACCGCGTGTTGATCGGCACCAGAGTGTCACGCAGCTCGTCGTCGGGCGCGTGCAGCGACAGCGCCAGCGTGACGGGCAGCCCCTCGTCGGCGAGCTTGCCGATCGCGGGCACCAGCCCGACGGTGGAGACGGTGATCCCCCGGGCCGAGATGCCCAGCCCGTGCGGCGCGGGCTCCACCATCCGCCGCACCGCCCCGATGACCTGCTTGTAGTTGGCCAGCGGCTCTCCCATGCCCATGAACACGACGTTGTTCACCCGGCCGGGCCCGCCGGGCACCTCGCCGGCCGCCAGCGACCGGGCGCCGGCGACGACCTGCTCGACGATCTCGGCGGTGGACATGTTGCGGGTGAGGCCGGCCTGGCCGGTGGCGCAGAAGGGGCAGTTCATGCCGCAGCCGGCCTGCGAGGACACGCACATCGTGACCCGGTCGGGATAGCGCATGAGCACCGACTCGACCAGCGCCCCGTCGAACAGCCGCCACAGCGTCTTACGCGTGGTGCCCCGGTCGGTGGTCATCTCCCTCACCGAGGTCAGCAGGTCGGGCAGGAGCGCGGCCAGTTTCTCGCGGGAGGCCGCCGGCAGGTCGGTCATCGCGCCGACGTCGGTGGTGAGCCGCTCGAAGTAGTGGCGCGAGAGCTGGTCGGCGCGGAACGCCTTCTCGCCCAGCTCGGTGACCGCGGCCCGCCGGTCGGCCATCGACAGGTCGGCCAGGTGCCGTGCGGGCTTGGCCCGCCGGGGCGCGACGAAGGTGAGCTGGCCTGGGGGCTGGGACACGTTCCTGCCTTTGCTTTGAGTGGCTGTCAATCAGGGTAATGAACGTTCGGATCGGAGGTGGCATTCCTGGTTACGGTACGGCTCGCATCGTGGCTGCCACCGGATCTACAGTCATCACGTATGGCGATTTTTCGGTCGGCATCTGGCGAGGGTGGCGCCGAGGTCGTTCTCGCCGCCGGTAACCCGTACGGCAGCCGGACGCTCGTGGTCGAGCGTGACGAGGACTCCTCGGTAGCTTACCTGTGCTCGCCCGACGGCACGGTGCACGGCGCCGTCTGGCTGGCCAACCATCGCCCCGCCCCGGCGGTGGTCGACCTGGCCCGCATCAACGCCGGCCTGCCGCCGCTGATGCCCAGGGCCAACACCCTCCACCCGGACGGCCGCAGGCCGCTCGGGCAGCTCACCGCGCTGTGGTTCGAGGAGGGGGACGGGGTCGCCCTGTACGAGGACGAGGAGCTGCTGGCGGTCATCCCCGGCTGGGCCGACATGAGCAGGGGCATGCCCGGCTACGCCCGCGACGCGGTGGGCGAGTCGCCGTTCGCGTGGGCGCTGTCGGAGGCGCTCGAAGGGCTGCAGTCCCGCCTCTCCAACGCCAGGTCCTACTGGGGCTGGCGGCACAGCGAGGGGTCGTGGCCGTCGTTCCAGCAGTTCGTGATGGGGCATCTGGACGGGGCGCTCGGTCCCGCGGGACGCTATTGGGACGCCAGCGGCGAGCGGCTGCCGACCGTCGGCATCACCGAACGGCCGCCGCATCAGGGCCGCGCCTACACCGTGCTGTCCACGGTGGGGATGAGCTGCCAGCGCATGCCCACGGTCGAGCAGTGGATCGACAAGCCGGGCGCGTACGCCAGGATCGAGCTGGCCGTGGCCACCCGCGAGGACCCGCGCGACGCGGCGCTGCTGCTGGTGTGGCTGTCGCAGTATCCGTGGCACTCGGTCACGTGGCTCGGCCACGGGCACACGGCGAAGTGGTATCACGAGCCTTCGACGTTCCCGTTGGGGCCGCGGTATTCGGGGGTCCTGATGCTGGCCAACGCACCCCACATGCCAGACATGTCAGGATTCGCGTTCGGGGGTGAGGCCGTACGGTGGCTCTGGCTCTCACCGGTCACCACCGAGACGCTGGAGGCGCAGCAGCGGTAGCTAGAAGAACAGCGTCATCAGCAGCCAGACCGGCACCAGCGTCGTCACCAGCGAGTCGAGCCGGTCCATCAGACCGCCGTGGCCGGGCAGGATCGTGCCCAGGTCCTTGATGCCGAGATCCCGCTTGATCATCGACTCGATCAGGTCGCCCACGGTGGCCAGCACCGCCGCCAGCGCGCCGATCAGCGCGCCCTGCCAGATGGCGCCGTGCATCAGCCAGACCACCAGCCACGCGCCGACGGCCGTGCACGCGATCACCGACCCGGCGAGCCCTTCCCAGGTCTTCTTCGGGCTGATCGCCGTCATCTTGTGCCGGCCGAACAGCACGCCCGCGAAGTAGCCGCCGATGTCGCTGGCCACGGTCACCGCGATGAAGATCAGCACCCGGTGGTCGCCGTCGTGGAGCCGCAGCATCATGGGCACGAACGCCGCGAGCATGGCGGGATAGAACAGCGTGAGCACCGAGGCCGACGCGTCCCGTACGTAACCGTCGGTCCCGTCGCTGAACATGCGCCAGACCAGGAGCACCAACGCGAACACCGCGAACGTGGCCAGCAGCCACGTCGGCCCGCCCCAGTACGCGCCCGCATGCATCGCCACCAGGCCCGCGAGCACCGGCACGGCGGGCACCTTGATCCCACGGGTGGCGAAGGCCTTGATCAGCTCCATCGCGCCGACGCCCACGGCAGCGGCGACCACCGGGAGGAACAGCTCCTTGATCGTGTAGATCGTGCCGATGACCAGCGCGCCCAGCACCACACCGACCGCGATCGCGGCGGGCAGGTTCCTTCCGGTACGGCCGCCGCCGCTCGAGCTGGTGTCAGCCGTACGTTCTTCCACAGAGTTTCTCCAAGAGCCACGGCCCCCGCCACTCGGGGCGAGGGCCGTTCAAGACCCGCTACCTGCGGCGGCCAGCCCAACGCGACCACCGCAGGCCCAAGCCGCTACCCGCGACGACCGCCGCAGGCACGAACCCCTTACCCACGACAACCCGCCGCAGGCACGAACCGCCGCCTGCGACGACCCGCGGAAGTGCGAACCACCGCCTGCGACGACCCGCCATAGGTGCGAACCGCCGCCTGCGGCGGCCGGCCCAACGCGACCACCGTAGGCCTGCTGCCTGCGGCGGCGAGTTGAACGCGGTCCGCCGTGCGGCGTGCCGCTCAGACTTCGAGCAGCTCGGCTTCCTTGTGCTTGAGCAGCTCGTCGATCTTCGCGACGTGCTTCTGGGTGAGGTCGTCGAGCTCCTTCTCGGCCCGCCTGACCTCGTCCTCCCCCGCCTCGCCATCCTTGATCATCTTGTCGAGGACTTCCTTGGCGGAGCGGCGGATGTTGCGCACCGACACCTTGGCGTGCTCGCCCTTGTTCCTGGCGACCTTGATGTACTCCTTGCGCCGCTCCTCGGAGAGCTCCGGGAACGTCACGCGGATCACCTGGCCGTCGTCGGTGGGGTTGACACCGAGGTCGGAATCGCGGATGGCCTTCTCGATGGCGCCCATCGAACTCTTGTCGAAAGGCTGGATGAGCACCATGCGCGCCTCCGGCACATGGAACGACGCCAGCTGCTGGATCGGCGTCGGCGTGCCGTAGTACTCGGCGTTGATCTTGTTGAACATCGAGGGGGTGACGCGGCCCGTACGGATGGTCGCGAAGTCCTCCTTCGCGACCGAGACGGCCTTGTCCATTTTTTCCTCGGCTTCGAGGAGGGTTTCGTCGATCACAGCGGCTCCCTGTCTTCTAGCTGGCGGTGTCGGGCTCGCTCCCTCATTTGCCTGCGGGACTCACCAGCGTGCCGATTTTCTCACCGCGTACCGCTCGCAGGATGTTGCCCTCGCCCATGAGGTCGAAGACCACGATCGGCAGGTCGTTGTCCTTGCACAGGCTGATCGCGGTGGCGTCCATGACAGCGAGGTCGCGGAGCAGCACCTCGCCGTAATCAAGGTGGTCGAACCTGACCGCATCCGGATTTTTGCGTGGATCGGAGTCGTAGATCCCGTCCACCTGCGTTCCCTTGAGCAGCGCCTCCGCGCCGATCTCCAGGGCCCGCTGGGACGCCGCGGTGTCGGTGGAGAAGTACGGCGAGCCGAGCCCCGCGCCGAAGATGACCACGCGCCCCTTCTCGAGGTGCCTGATCGCGCGGCGCGGCAGGAACGGCTCGGCCACCTGCTGCATGGTGATGGCGGTCTGGACGCGCGTCTCGACGCCCCGCCGCTCGAGGAAGTCCTGCAGGGCCAGGCAGTTGATGACCGTGCCGAGCATGCCCATGTAGTCGGCTCTGGCGCGGTCGATGCCTCCTTGCGACAGGGTGGCGCCGCGGAACATGTTGCCGCCGCCGACTACGACCGCGACCTGTACGCCTTCCTTGACGGCCTCGGCGATCGAATCGGCCAGATGATCGACGATCACCGGATCGATGCCCAGCGGCTCGCTACCGGCGAACGCCTCTCCTGACAACTTCAGCATCACCCGCTTCCATCTGAGCGGGTTGTGCGGATTTTGAGATGAGGAAGCCGCCGTCCGTGTGGATTCGTGGGCTGGCTCCCGGTGGTCCTGCACGGCGGCGGCCTCCTTCGTTCGGTGAATCAAGTTCAGGCTGTCGGCTTGCTTCTTGCCTTGGCCGGGCGGCCCACCTTGAGCGGCGGGCCTGCCTGGCCGGTTGCTTGCCTAAGCCTAAGCCTGACCGACCTTGAAGCGGACAAAGGCCTGGACCTCGACGCCGTTCTCCTCGGCGTACTTGCCCACGCTCTTCTTGTTGTCCTTGACGAAGGCCTGCTGGAGGAGGGTGAAGTCCTTGTACCAGCCGTTCACGCGGCCCTCGACGATCTTGGAGATGGCGGCCTCGGGCTTGCCCTCCTCGCGGGTCATCTCCTCGAAGAGCTTGCGCTCCTTCTCGACCACGTCGGCCGGGACGGAGGCGGCCTTGAGGTACTGCGGGGCCATCGCGGCGGCGTGCTGCGCGATGTCCTTGGCGACCTCGGCGTTCGGCTTGTCGAGCTGGATCAGCACGCCGACGGCCGGCGGCAGCGCCGGGTCGGTCTTGTGCATGTAAACACCGATGTAGCCGCCCTCGAGGACCGCGAACCGGCGGATCTCGATCTTCTCGCCGAGCGCGGCGTTGGCGACGTCGAGGTGCTCCTTGACGCTCTTGCCGTCGAAGGACGACTCGAGCAGCGACGCCACGTCGGCGGGCTTGGTCTCGAGGATGTGTTCGACAACCTGGGCGGCCAGCTCCTGGAAGCGCTCGCCCTTGGCCACGAAGTCGGTCTCGCAGTTGAGCTCGAGCAGCGCGGCAGCGGAGTCGCCGTCCTGCTTGAGCGCGACCAGGCCGTTGGAGGCGGTGCGGGCCTCGCGCTTACCTACGTCCTTGGCGCCCTTGAGGCGCAGGAGCTCGATAGCGCGGTCGAAGTCACCCTCGGACTCCTCGAGCGCCTTCTTGCAGTCCATCATGCCGGCAGCGGTGATTTCGCGAAGCCGCTTGACATCGGCCATGTTCACGGAAGCCATTGCTTTTCCTTGTGGGATTTCGTCGTCGTCGTGGATCAGGTGGGCAACGGCGCGCCTGCTCACCCTTGGTTCGTACGGCGGGCGCTTGCCGTACGGAAGCCTTTGTCTTGCGTCAGCCTCTGTCTTGCGTTTCGGGGCCCGGCTCGCCTGGCATACTGCCCAGCCTCGCCCTGGCTTACCATCCTGGACCATCACCAGCCAGCACCGACGCCACCCGGCCGACCCGCCGCGCCCGGTTCGGGCGAACCCGCCCTCTCCGGCCCGGCCGACCACCCTGGCCCGCTGAACTGCCCGGTCCAACCCGGCCCGGTCATCCGCCCCGGTCACCCGGAACGGCCCGGCTCACCACCGGCCCGGCCTGCGACCCAGACCTGGATCGCAACCCGGACCTCGGCTCGCAACCCCAGCTCGGGACCCAGACCTGAGGCCCCGGCCCGCGACCCAGACCTCAGGCCCCGGCCCGAACCTCGGCTCAGGGCCTCGGCCCCGGGCCTTGAAGCGCGACCTCACGGACCCGGCCCTGAACCGCGGCCCTTGAACTACGGCCCTGGACCGTGACCTCACGGGCCCGGCCCTGGACCGCGACCCAGGCCTTTGACCTACGGCCCAGATCCCGGCTCACAGCCTCAGCCTCGGCATCGGCCCTGAACCTTGAGCCTCGACCTCAGCCCGGCTCTTGGTCCTTGCCTGACTGGGAAGCGTCCTCGCCTGGCGATCACTCACCCGGCGAGGCCGCGGCCCCTCGCTCAACCGTTCACTTGTCTTCGTGGCCCGTTCCTTGCCCGGTCACGGCAGGACCAGGGACATCCCTCGTCCTGCCGTTCCGTTCGCCGGAGCAAGGCGCGCGCCCTGCCTGGTGGACTCTTCACCCACCCGACCGGGACGGGCCCGTACCTGGGAAACCCCGGGTACCTGAGCGCTGACGTCAGGCCTGCGGCTCGGCGTCAGCCTCAGGAGCAGTCTCCTCCGCGGGGGCCGCCTCAGCCGCAGGAGCGGCCTCAGGAGCAGCCTCGGCCGTGGGGGCGGCCTCAGGAGCAGCTTCGGCCACGGGGGCGGGCGCCTCAGCCTCGGCCGGCGCCTCGGCAGCGGCGTCGCCGGTGCCCTGCTCGATGAGCTCGCGCTCCCACTCGGCCAGCGGCTCGGCGGCGGCAGGCTTCTCGTCACCGCGGGCGGCGCCGGAGCGAGCCATCAGACCGGCCGCGACACCGTCGGCGACGACCCTGGTCAGCAGACCGACGGCGCGAATGGCGTCGTCGTTGCCCGGGATCGGGTAGTCGACCTCGTCGGGGTCGCAGTTGGTGTCGAGGATCGCGACCACAGGGATGCCAAGCTTCTTGGCCTCGCTGATCGCGATGTGCTCCTTCTTGGTGTCGACGACCCACACGGCGCTGGGCACGCGGCCCATGTCACGGATACCGCCGAGCGTGCGCTCGAGCTTGTCCTTCTCGCGACGGCGCATGAGGAGCTCCTTCTTGGTGAGCCCCGAGGCCGCGACGTTGTCGAAGTCGAGCTCCTCGAGCTCCTTCAGCCGCTGAAGCCTCTTGTGCACGGTGGAGAAGTTGGTGAGCATGCCGCCCAGCCAGCGCTGGTTGACGTACGGCATCCCGACTCGGGCAGCCTGCTCGGAGATGGCCTCCTGAGCCTGCTTCTTGGTGCCGATGAACAGGATGGTGCCGCCGTGGGCGACGGTCTCCTTGACGAAGTCGTACGCGCGGTCGATGTAAGAGAGCGACTTCTGCAGGTCAATGATGTAGATGCCGTTGCGCTCGGTGAAGATGAATCGCTTCATCTTCGGGTTCCAGCGCCGGGTCTGGTGACCGAAGTGAACGCCGCTCTCAAGCAGCTGTCGCATGGTGACGACGGGGGCCATGTGCTGGTCCTCCAGGTCTTGGCGCCCTGCGGAAGGGCGCGGTTCTCGGTTGTGCCGCAGCAGCGCGTCGTCTGCCGCCCTGATGCCCCGAAACCCCGCCAGCCGGGCCCATGGCCCGGACCGATGGCGCGGTCCGCAGTGGGGCATGCGAAGTCGGCCTGTGGTCACAGGCCACCGAAAAGTCTACCTCCCGCACCAGCCCAGCCTGACCGTCAACGGTCAATCAGACATCCAGCTCTCTACCCCCACACCCACCTCCATCGTGATCACTCAGTCATCCAGGCACCAAACACCATCAACATCTGACATGCACCACGCCAACATCGGCCGCTTCCTGTAACTCGACCAACGCCCGGCAGCTCACCCCCACCAACCGCCCGGGCAAACCCGCACCTCAGCCGCGGACCAGAGCACGATTCCGCACGTCAACCACCGCCTCAACCAGGCCCTCCGCCCACCCTTGGCCCTCCACCCACCCTTGCCGAGAACCAGAACACGGTCCCGCACGCCAACCACCGCCTCAGCCGCGGACCAGCGCACAATCCCGCACGTCGACCACCGCCTCAGCCAGGCCCACCCTTGCCGGTTCCATCTCAGCCGGCCGCATCGTGATCCTCGGTAGGCAGCCCCGGCGTCGGCCTCTTCGCGACCGGGAAAAGGTTCAGTTGCGCTTCGGCGATCCTGGCCCCGCTCGGCGCGGCCTTCTCATCGCGATTGGCAATGAGGTACGGCTCGACCAACTTCTCGATCGACTCGTTGAGCTGAGCCAGCTCGTCCGGGTCGACCCTGATCCGCATTCGGTTGAACCGGGTGACATCCCGCCACTCATCAGGCTCAGCCTCAACGGCCGCCATAGCGCGATCCGCCTCTTCATGCGCTTCCCGGCGAAACGCCAGCATCAGAGCCACCTTGGCATCCCGTACGTCCGGCTGGTCGCCCGGCTTGACTCCGACGCTGATCGGCTTGTTCACGCTCTTCCACAGCCGTTCCCTGCCATCACCACGCGGCGGCGCGTCCTCCACGAACCCGTACTTGGCCAGCATGCGCAGGTGATAGCTCGCGGCGCTGGGCGTGATCCCCGCGATCTCCGCCACTTCAGTGGCAGTGGCACTGCCCTCGAGACCCAGCCGATTGAGGATCATCAGGCGCGCCGGGTGGGCCAGCGCCCGCATCGCCCTGGGATCACTGAGCCCCTCACTCATGCCGCCAAGATTACCCGTCCCAAGGTATGAAGCATTGCCTTCATAACTGTGAAGGGATATCTTCACAGTTATGAAGCGTTCCCTTCACAACTCCACCATGCCCCCGCACCAGCCAGAACGCTCGTCAATCACCCCAAACCACGCCCACCCAAGCACCGCCCACAGCCAACCAATACGTCCAACACCCCGTCCCCCACCCTCACAACACCAACGCCGAAGCCACTCCCACCACCCGCGATCAACCCACCGGCCCGACGCTCCCCGGGCCCACGGCCTGGGCACCCACAACCGACGACGACCCAAACCACATCCCCCCGCAAGCCATAACCAGCCAAAAGGCCCAACGGCCAGGCCAACCCCCGCTCAGCCCAGCACCACCAAACGCCAACCCCGCATATCAGCCCAAGTGCCCATAACCACCAACCCACCCGGCCCTTACCGCCGCGCACCCCAGTAACAGCCACGAGGCCGGCGCCCAAGCCCGACCCCAATCAGCTCAGTCCATCCCTCCAGCCGGCCACGTCCGAGGCTGCAGGCGCCATGACCGAGACCGCCACGCCATCGACCGGAGGATCGAATGCCTGACCGCAACCTCACTAACGAAAACCGCGCCCCTCACCACAACCACGCCGCCACTGCGCGCCACATCCCCCAGCGCCACACCCCCGACCCCAAGCACGCGGCTCGTGACGGCACCTCCGACGACCCCACCGCCGATTCGAGCCACCATCACGCAACTCCCGACAGCACCCCCAGCTCAAACCACCCCAGCCACGCAGTTCCCGACGACACCTCCAACGACCCCAGCACGAGCTCGAACCACCCCAACCATGTAGCTCGTGATGACACCTCCAGCTCGAACCGCCCCAACCACGCGGCTCCCGACGACACCTCCAACTCGAATCACCCCAACCACGATGACCGCAGCTCAGACGCGCCCATCCCACTCAGGAAACAGCGCGACTACCGCTTCCTCTGGGCCGCCCGAACGATCTCCGTCACCGGCTCGGAGGTATCCAAGCTGGCCATCCCCCTGACCGCGGTAACCCTGCTGGCCGCCTCCCCCTCCCAGATGGGCCTGCTGACGGCCGCCGCCTCGGTCCCCGCCCTCGTGTTCGGCCTGCAGTCAGGCGCCATCGCGGACCGGCTCACCCGGCACCGGCCCCTCATGATCGCCTGTGAACTCGTCTCATGCGCAGCCGCCGCCACAGTCCCCCTGGCCTGGCTCCTCGACCTCCTCAGCGTCGCATGGCTGATCACCGTGGCCCTGGTGATCGGCACAGCCGGCGTACTCTTCAGGGCAGCGAACTTCCCCTACGTGGCAGCAGTCGCCGCCCCTCCCCAGCGAACCGAGGCGATGGCCGGCTTGAACGCCTCCTACTCGGTGGCGTCGGTCAGCGGCCCCAGCCTGGCCGGTCTCCTGGTTCAGCTCTTCACGGCCCCGCTGGCCGTGTTGGCGGAGGCATTGTCGTTCCTGACCTCAGCCCTCTTGCTCCGCGCCATCCGCACCCCGGAGAAGAACGAGCCGGCAACCTCCCGTGGCATGTGGAACGACGTCATGGAGGGCCTGCGGACCAGCGTCACCCATCCCGTACTCCGCGCTCTCCTGGGCGCAGGCGTCACGATCAACTTCTTCGCCATGGCGTACACGGCCATCTACATGCTCTACATGGTGAACACGCTCAACATCCCCAAGCCCCTGCTAGGCGCCCTCATCGCCCTGAGCGGCATCGGCGGCATGCTGGGCGCCTGGATCACGGCCCGCCTGTCCAAGCGCTACGGCGAGAACCGCATACTGCTCGTCTCGGTGCTCTTCTTCCCCATCGAAATCCTCGCGGTAGGCCTGCTGACCGGCCCCCTTTGGTGGAAACTCTCGCTGCTCGCCCTAACCGGAACGATCACAGGCGGCATCGTCGTAGCCTTCGCCACCTGCATGGGCGCCATCACCCTGCGCGAAACCTCCCCAGAGCTCCGCGGCCGGGTGAACGCCACCATGACCTTCGCAGTGCAAGGCGTCCTGGCCCTCGGCGGCATAACCGGCGGCATCCTCGCCGAATTCATCGGTCTACGCCCCGTCATCCTCATTTGCGCAGCAGGCATCGCCCTGAGCGCCGTCTGGATCTGGACATCTCCCCTACGCCCTCACCGCCAACCACGCCCCACCCGCCTGGCGAAACCCAGCAGCGAGCCGCCCCCATCCCAAACCAGAGACTCCTTGATCGCTTGCAAACGCCACGCTCCTCGCTGACCCGCCACCCCTCAGACGAAGCCCAACCCGAGCCCCGAAACCAAAGATGGCGGGCGAAAGTGCGGTCGAGTCAGAGGCGTTTGATCACTTCAACCCCCCGAAGAAGACCCGCAGATCCTTCGCCAGCATCTCCGGTGCCTCCATGGCCGGAAAGTGTCCGCCCCGCTCATACTCGGTCCAATGGGCCTCGGCCGGCGGGTTGACGAGCTTGCGGACGGTGGGATCGGCGCTGAACACCGCGAAACCCTGCGGCACGGCCGGCGGCGCACCCCACTCGGAAGAGTGAGCCTGTTCGTACAGGAATCGAGCGGCGGAGATGCCTGAGCCGGTGAACCAGTAGAGGCTGGCGATCGTGAGAAGCTGATCCCGGTCGTAGGGCAGGTCGGTCGACCGCTCGAAGCTCTCTGCGATCCAACCGAGCTGCCCGGCGGGCGAGTCGTTGAGCAGGTAGCCGATGTTCTGGGGGCGGGTGTTCTGGATCGCCAGATAACCGGAGCCGTCGGCGCGGAACTCGGCCATCCGCTCCAGGGCCGCCTGGTCGACCGGGTCCGCCGGGTCGAGCCTGTCGGCCATGCCGGGCAGGAACGTGGCCGTGGCCGCCGCCGTGTACGGATCGGTCACCGCATGAACGCCCACGACATGCTCGCCATCAAGGCCGGCCACCGCACCGGAGACGCCGGCGCCGATGTCGCCGCCGTGGACACCGTATCGGTCGTAGCCGAGCCGCCGCATCAGCTCTGTCCAGGCCCGAGCGGTACGAGCCATCGCCCAGCCCGCCTCGCCCACCGGCGTGGAGAAGGCGAAGCCGGGCAGTGACGGGACCACCACGTGAAAGTCCTGCCGCAGGTGCTCGATCAGCATGGTGAACTCGGCGAACGCGCTGGGGTAGCCGTGAGTGAGCACCAGCGGCAGAGCGTCGGGGTTGCCGGATCGGACGTGCAGGAAGTGGATCCGCTGCCCGTCGATCTCGGTGGTGAACTGCGGGTACTCGTTGAGCCGCGCCTCGGCAGCGCGCCAGTCGTAACTCTCGGCCCAATACGCAACCAGCTCCTTCAGAAACTCCAGCGGCACCCCGCGACTCCACCCGATACCGGGCAGTTCGTCCGGCCAGCGAGTCCGGGCCAACCGGACTTTCAGGTCATCGACGTCGGGCTGAGGGACAGCGATGGTGAACGGCCGAATCTCCATCTGACGCTCCTTGTCGGCTTGAGTGTTCACCACGCTAGGAGCCAATGCGGCACACTTCCTTCCGCAATCCGCCGACGATTCAGCACATGCGATCCACCCAGCAACCGCTTCCTCGGCAAAGCCCCGCCGGTTCCCCACTCACGCGCCCCGACCAGACCGTCCGGCGCGTGTCCCCTCCCCACTGACCTGTACAAGGCCAGAACCGGCAGCCTCATCATCGCAGCGCTTCATCCCGCCCCGAGCCGCCATCGGGCCAGTTATCCACAGCCCATAAACACCTCGCCCGCTCCATCCCCAGAACCCCGTTCGGCCCCACCTCCACCACCCCTCATCCACGAAAGTCGGTGCCCGGACCAGCACCAGACCGACGACGGAGGTGGCATATGGCCGCGAAACACGACCAAGACCTCGGCAAACAAGGCGAACAGGTAGCGGTGACCTACCTGGAGGCCGAGGGGATGCAGATAATCGCCCGCAACTGGCGCTGCCGCCACGGCGAGATCGACATCATCGCCGAAGAAGGCGCCACCCTGGTCGTCGTCGAGGTCAAAACCCGATCGGGCAGATCTCACGGCACAGCCCTGGAATCCGTGAGCCCGGTCAAGCTGGCCAGGCTGAGGATGCTCGCGGCCAAGTGGCTGGCCGCGCAGCCGCGCACGTTCCGCACCGTACGGGTGGACGTGGTCGCCCTCGAGCGTTTCGCCGGTGACTTCGCCCTGAGTCACGTACGGGGGGCGATCTAGATGGCCGTGGCCCGTACACGCAGCGTGGCCGTTATCGGAGTCGCAGGCCGCACCGTCGAGGTCGAGGCCGACGTGGGCAACGGCCTGGCCGGCATCCACCTCATCGGCCTCCCCGACACGGCGCTCAGCGAGGCCCGAGATCGGGTCAGGTCCGCGATGGTCAACAGCGCCTATCCCTGGCCCGACGCCCGCATCATCGTCAGTCTCTTCCCGGCCAGCCTCCCCAAGCGCGGTTCCCAGTTCGATCTCGCCATAGCCGTGGCCATTCTGGGCGCCGCTGGCGTGATCCCGGCCGAGCGCATCGCGGAGCCGTTCTTCCTGGGTGAGCTCGGCCTCGACGGCCGCATCAGACCTGTACGCGGTGTGCTGCCCTCCATCCTCGGTGCGGCCAAACACGGTGACGTCACAGTCGTCGTCCCCGCCGCGAACTCAGCCGAGGCCGCCCTGGTGCCCAACGTCAAAGTGATCCCGGTTTCACACCTCCGCCAGCTCGTGGAGTGGCTGCGCAGGGGAGACGACGAGCCCGAGCCCCGGGTCGAGGAGTGCGCCGAGTTGCCCAAGTCCACCGACGGCCCGACGGTGGATCTTGCGGACGTCGTGGGTCAGCCGGTCGCCCGACGGGCTCTGGAGGTGTGCGCGGCAGGCGGCCACAACCTCTGGATGCTCGGCCCGCCGGGCACCGGCAAGACCATGCTGGCCGAACGCCTCCCCACCCTCCTGCCGGACCTGGAGCTCGACCACGCCCTGGAGGTCACGGCCATCCACTCCGTCGCGGGCGCCCTGCCGCCGAACGCTCCCATGATGAGCAGACCCCCGTTCGTCAGCCCTCATCACACGGCGACGTCCGCCGCGATCATCGGCGGAGGCAGCGCGATCGTACGTCCAGGAGCGGTCTCCCTCGCCCACAGAGGCGTCCTCTTCCTGGACGAGGCTCCCGAGTTCCCCCGCCACGTGCTCGACGCCCTCCGGCAGCCTCTGGAGTCCGGCCGCGTGACGGTGTCGAGGTCTGCTGGCTCGGTCACGTTCCCGGCCAGGTTCATGCTCGTCATGGCCGCCAACCCCTGCCCGTGCGCCCAGGCCGAGGACCAAGGGGATACCTGCAAGTGCACCTCCACGATCAAGCGCCGCTACCTGGGCAGGCTCTCCGGCCCGCTCCTGGACCGCATAGACATGAAGGTCACCGTGGTCCGCTCGTCCAGACGCGAACTCCTGGCCGACCGCCAGTTCGTAGAAACGAGCAAGACAGTGGCCGAACGCGTCCTCCTGGCCCGCGAACGCGCCGCCAAACGCCTGACCGGCACGCCCTGGCGCACGAATGCCGAAATCCCCTCCTCCCTGCTCCACTCCGACTACCGCCCGTCCAACGAAGCCATGAAACCCATGACGTCCTGCCTCGACTCCGGCACCCTCACCGCCCGCGGCCTGGACCGCGTCGTACGCGTCGCATGGACCCTCGCCGACCTGGCCGACAAGGACACCCCGGAGGAGGACGAAACCAACGCCGCCCTCAGCTTCTGGCTAGGAGTGAAGTCCTAACACCCACCCCAAACCCAACCCCCACCACCCCACACTGCGCCCCATGCAGCACCGCGATGTGCTTTGGCACCGCGACGTGCTCCAGCACCGCGACGTGCTTTGGCACTACGACGTGCTCCGGCACCATGACCTGCTCCCGCACTACGACCAGGTCCTCATCCCGTTCAGCTCTCGCCATCGCCCACCCCATCCCTCCAGGAGCCCCCATGCCCAGCTCCATCCCGGAAGCTGACACACCCCTCGCACCCCCACCAGCCGCTACCCCTGGCCTACCGCGGTCAGATGCTCCACAAAGCCCCCATACGGACCACGGCATGACCCATGCGCCTACCGAAACAGCCTTGACCAACACCCTTCCAGCAGCCGCCGAGACCGCTCCGGGCGCCAACACGGGTACCGCCACGGCCGCGACCACCTGCACAAGCCCCGATACGCTCGGCGAACTGGGTACCGCCGTTGTCGCCTGCACGAGCCTCCCCACCTCCGCCGAAACGGGTGTCACCCCCGCCATCAGCGCAGGCAATGGCACCGCCACAATCGCCTACACAAGCCGCACCAGCGCTGGCACTGCCACAGAAACCACCACCGGCATGGGCGAGGGCGTCGCCGTCGACGTCGGCATTACTCCCGTCGATCAGCTGCGGGAAACGCCTGGGCCCACCAGCACCACCCCAACGACCAGCAATACGCAGCATGAGCCCGCAACCAAGCCCGAAAGCGAAACCAAGCATCAGCCCGTGATCATGCCTCAGACGGGGACCACCACCCAGCCCACATCCACATCTTCGCCCCGACCTTCGGCCGCGCCGTCGCCGTTGTCCTCGCCCACAACCACTAGCGCCACCCCATCCACTACCGCCACCCCATCCACCGCTGCCGCCCCAGCCACCACCTCCCCCGCTCCAGCCACCGTCGCCACCACACCGTCCACGATCGTCATCCCGGCCACCACCGCTAACACCGCCACGAGCGCAACCTCGGCCACGATCACCACCTCGCCCGCCATCACCCCCTCGGCTACGGTTGCCCCCTCGGCCAGGGTCGCTGCATCGGCCACTACATCGACCTCGGCCTCAATCTCGGCCAGGAGCGAAGCTAAGGGCAGAGCCGCGCTCATGAGGGCGGCGGACGTCGGCGACCCCATCATGGGCCGTCTAGTGATGCAGTACGGGGCCTCATCGGTAGTGGAGGCGATCCGCGCCCGCACCCTGCCGCCAGAGTTCGTAGCCCAGGAAGTCAAGCGAGCTCAGGAAGCTCACCAAGATCGTCCCCCCGACCTCACCGCCCGTCTCAACGCCTGGCACGCCCGCCTGGCAGCGGCCAACCCAGCAGCAGACCTCGAAAACGGAGAAAGGTCCGGAGCTCGATTGGTCACCCCGGGAAGCCCGGAATGGCCCACCCAACTCGACCAGCTAGGCCCCGGCCGCCCCCTCGGTCTGTGGCTTCATGGCACGGCCGACCTGCGCTTCTCCTGTCTCAAGTCAGTGGCGGTCGTCGGAGCGCGAGCCGCCACGTCGTACGGCACCCACATCGCAGCCGAGTTCGGCGTCGGTCTCGGCGAGTCGGGCTGGACCGTCGTGTCGGGCGGTGCCCACGGTGTGGACGGTGCGGCTCACCGAGGAGCCCTGGCCGCCGACGCACCAACGGTCGTAGTCCTGGCCTGCGGTGTGGACATCTGTTACCCGGCGAGCCACGAAGTCCTGTTCGCCGCCGTTAGAGATCGGGGCGTCGTGATCAGCGAATGCCCGCCCGGCGTCCACCCCACCCGAGCCCGCTTCCTCATCAGAAACCGCCTGATAGCCGCCCTGTCGAGGGGGACGGTAGTGGTCGAGGCAGCCCTACGCAGCGGAGCCCTCAACACAGCCGCCCACGCCGTATCGCTCAACAGACACCTGGCGGCCGTCCCTGGCCCGGTCACCTCGAGCATGTCGGCCGGCTGCCACAAGCTTCTCCGCGACCGCAAAGCCGTATGCGTAACCTCTCCGGAGGAGATGATCGACCTGGTCGGTGTAATAGGCGACGACCTGGCCTCTCAGTCCCGAGCTCCTGCAGTCCCCAGAGACAAACTTAACGAACCCACCCGAAAAGTCCTCGACGCGATCCCCCGCCGAGGCGGCGCAGGTCCTGCGTCCATAGCGGTCGCCGCAGGGCTAAGCCTGGACGCCACCTTGAGTGCTTTGGGCGGCCTAGCAGCCGCGGGCTACGTAGAACGAACCACAAACGGCTGGCGCCTCCGCAAACAGTTCGCCTCTTACCCCAAAGCCCCCGATTGCGCAGCCCTAGAACCCCCAGCCACCCCCGAGCCCGACGCATCCGACGACCCCCCGTTCCCAGACGACGACTTCCCCCTCGAACCCGAGCAGCACGGTTGGCGCTGAGGCACAAACAATCCACCTCTGAAGGCGCCCGGACCGAGCCGATGCGACGGCCGCTATGGCCCGAGAAACTGCTGCCCGATCGGTACAGGGCCCTCGGGCAGGGAATGGCCCGCCAGCTCGGGCTGGGAATCGCCTGTCAGCTCGGGCTGGGAATGGCCCGTCAGGCCGCCCAGCCATGCGCCGACTGCCGGCCGTGATGTACGGGGATGACGTCCGACACGACAGAGCCTTGGGAACTGGGCAACGGCTTGTCACGTGGGTAGCGGCCCGCGATGCTCTGGTCGGCGGTCGGCGGTCGGCGGTCGGCGGTCGGCGGTCGGCGGTCGGCGGTCGGCGGTCGGCGGTCGGCGGTGGACTGGACGTGGGCTGGACGGCGGGCTGGATGGCGGTCGGCGGTGGGCTGGACGGCGGGCGGTCGGCGGTGGACTGGACGTGGGCTGGACGGCGGGCTGGATGGCGGTCGGCGGTGGGCTGGACGGTGTGTCGCCGTCTGACGGACAACTCCGGCCTGGACAAGACCGCCGAGTTCGTCCATGCAGTGGGCTGGGCGGTGGGCAGTGACAATTGTCCGACCGGCGTTTGGTACGAGGCGAGGGTGTCCGTTCGGGCGATGCCATAAGTCACCGCCGCTGAGACGTGGAGGCAGGCGAACATACTCCACCAAGCCGGCCTCCGTGGGGCGTAACCCCGCGCCCGGGCCCGCCGCCACGCATTCGAGTCCCGCCCCGCCCGGCGTTCTTGTTTTCGTGGAGCGCATAGGTGCTCCAGAGTCCGTCGTCTCTGAAGTGCTCTCAGTCTTTGCCGGCACCCATCGCTGCGTTCCCTCGCGGCCTCAACCACATCCTCAGACCGCGCGTCCGCTGATCCGCCGGAGAGTGCGCCCGGCATCCAGGAGTCGGTGGACGCAGTGGGGCTGAGGGAGGTTTTCTCCGCTTAAATGTCGGCCGCTTCAACTGGTGAATGTCAGCGGAACGACGAAGATGTCAGTGAAATCAGGGATGTGAAAGGCTTTGTCTGTGCTGGTCAGAGCATTGATCACGGTCTGCGACAAAGTCGGGGTCACCGGTTACAGATCCCCTTCGCGAACCACCGCTCGCGGGGCAGACTGATGTCTGCGGCCATCGCTTTGCTCTCCTTCGGTCTCGACTTAGGCCCTCGAAGGATCAAGCGATGGCCGTCACCATTTCCCAGCTCCTCGCTCTTGAACTTCCAACTCCACGCTCGTGAGCGGTCGTTCGAGTTCGCTTGGTCCTATGGTGCAAACCACGATCAAGTTGAGGCGGCACTGCGCCTACTGCTGTCATGGCCGAAAGGGTCCAGGGCGAAGATGCGCGGCCAGGCGGTGTGACTCCACTCCATGGTGCTGGGTCGGCTCAAACGCGGGAAGGCAGCGTGAACCGCCCGACTTTGATGGAGGCCTTGGTGCGCCCCGACTTCGGTGGAGTCGCTGGTGCGCCCCGGGTTGAGTGGAGGTGGTCCATGCCAGGGTGGAGGGCCCGGAGCCGTTCACCACGGCACCGACGAGAACCTGCAACCTGGCCGACTTCGAACGGGTCTTCGAGGTGCCGCTAGCTCGGGCGGGACGGGATGGACAGCTGCGGGCCCCGGTCGAGGGCCTGGCCTGGCGCACAATCGGGTTCTGGGCACCACCGGGGCTGGCGAACCTGACGCGAATTGACCTGAGACAGGGCAAACCAGGTGCTGGTTGACCACGGGCGGGGTTGGTTTCTGGTTGAGAGGTGAGGTGTTGTTCTGACTCCGGTCGTTATGAGTTGTTCCTGGGATGGGGTTGAGCTTGAGTGGGGCGGTGAAGTTTTTCCTGCCTGTCATGGCTTGGCAGTGGGAGGGATCGGAGTGGGGGTTCTGGGATGAGTGGGGGTGTCGGTCGTGAAGAAGTGGTGGGGGAGTTCGGGCGGCATCTGCGGATGGAGCGGGATCTTTCGCAGCACACGGTGCGGGCCTATCTGAGTGACGTGAACTCCTTGCTTGATCATGTGGATGGGCGGCTGGAAGGACTTGATATCGGGGTGCTTCGTGAGTGGCTGGCTGAGCAGTATCGGGCCGGCAAGGCTCGGGCCACGCTGGCGCGGCGGACCGCTTGCGTTCGTACCTTTACCGCCTACTGCTACCGCCGCGGCTGGCTTGCGGCCGATCCGGGGTTGTTGCTGGGCAGCGCGAAGGCGGCTCGGCCGTTGCCTGCTGTTCTCGCTCCGGAGCAGGCGCAGGCCGTCCTGGAGGTGCCCTCGGCTGGGGAGCCGAAGGAACTTCGAGATCAAGCCCTTCTTGAGTTGCTGTACGCCACCGGTGTGCGGGTGAGTGAGTTGTGCGGGCTCGACGTGGATGATGTGGATCGGGATCGGCATGTCATCCGGGTCCTGGGAAAAGGGCGCAAGGAACGGTCTGTGCCCTTTGGGCTGCCTGCTCTTCGGGCGGTGGACAAATGGTGCATTCACGGGCGGCCGTTGTGGGTTCGGGCGCGGTCAGGGGCTGCGCTCTTCCTTGGGGTACGGGGTGGCCGCATCGATGCGGGGACTATTCGGCGGGTCGTGCATGCGCGGCTGGCTCAGGTGGAGGGGGCTCCGGACATGGGGCCGCATGGGTTGCGGCACAGTGCGGCGACTCACTTGCTTGAGGGTGGTGCGGATCTACGGAGTGTTCAGGAGTTGCTTGGCCATGCGTCTCTGAACACCACGCAGATCTATACGCATGTCTCGATCGAGCGGCTGCGGGCGGCTTACCGACAGGCGCATCCGAGGGCCTGACGAGGGAAAGGGATGATCAAGCATGCGAGTACGTCGATGGTTTGGGGGGATGCGTCGTCGGATGATCTTCTAATTTCTGTCGGTCGCGGATTTGCGGTGGCGGCCGGACTTTGCGTTGGTGGTTGTGGAGCGGCTGGGCTCTGGGTGCTTCTCACCACGGTGCCGGGCGCCGGTGTTCGCGGGCCCTTGCTCTTCTCCTGTGGTGGCGCGGTGCTGGCCCCTTCTTCGGGGACGGTGGTCTGTTCGAGTACGTCTGTGGCTGCGCAGGGCTGTGATCAGGAGTCCTATCCCTAGCAGGGTGCCGAGGCCAATAGCCGATGTCGTGGTGGTGGTCGAGGCCGAGCGGGTCAGGAAGTCGAGCGTCGGGGTGGCGAGAGCGGGGTGGTGTCTCCGGCGTGAGGTGGTGGGTGTGAAGGAGCCGGCGGCTGCCAGGGGGTGGTGTTGAGTTGCCGTGCTGTCGTGACGGCTTGGCGATGGGGTGTCCCGGGGCAGGCTGTGGGTCCCGTGCTTGATCAAGATGAGGGTGGGTGGGGTGGCGGCCAGGGCCCTCGGCGTTGCTGGGGGTGCAGGGCTGAGGGCGGCTGGGGAGCGTCTTGGCTGGGTGGTTAGCGGTCTGGTGGTCTCTCCGGCTGGCGGTTGGAGGAAATGTTCGTGCTCGTCGACATCCCGTAGAGAGTGCTCATGCACGGGCGGGAGCGGGTTCTCGTCTTCGTGCCAGAAGGGGAGGAGGCGGATGGTCGCCTGGCCCAGGAGTAGGAGGGGATCGAGGTAGTGGGTGCCGCGTCGGAGGCCCCAGTGCAGGCAAGATTCCCGGCAGTGGCCTGATGAGGCTTCTACGACGCCGAGCCTGGATCCCGGGGCGACGGGTTCGCCTCGCCGTACGGACGCTTTGACAGGGAGGTACGTCGTACGGAGGCCGCCCTCGTGTTCGACGGTGACCACACCTTTTCCGGCTACGGGGCCGGCGAAGCGGATTGTGCCGGGGCCGGCTGCCAGGACTGGGGTGGATGGGGCAGCGGCCAGGTCGATGCCGCGGTGTCCGGCAAGCCAGGGCTCGGGCGGTGGGGTGAAGCGGCGCAGCACGCGGGGATGGCCGTCCAGTGGCCAGCGCCATGTGGGTGGAGATGCTCTCGCTGGGGGAGCGGGGAGAAGAAGGATCGCGGCGGCAGCGAAGAGCAGCATTGTCAGGGTGCCCTGGGCTGCCGTGAGGGCATGGCGAGGGTGGGGCGACATGGCTCTTTGCCCGGGTGTGGGGGCCTGGCCGGTACGGGGTGCTGCGGGTTCTTGGCTGGGTGCGGGGGCTTGGCGAGGGCGGGGTGGTGTGGCCTTTTGCCTGGGTGTGAGGGCTTGGCCAGTGGGGGGTGGTGTGGGGGTTTGGCGAGGGTGGGGCGGCATGGCTTTTTGCCCGGGGGTGGGGGCCTGGCCAGTACGGGGAGGTGTGGGTTCTTGGCTGGGAATGGGGGCTTGGTGAGTGTGGGGTGGTTCGTCTTCTCGGGGTGGATTGAGGGGGCGGTGGGGTGGAGATGATGCGGCAGCTTGGGCCGGTTTGGGGAACTGGTGGGTGGGCGGTGGTGGGGTGCTCTGTGTTGCCTTGGGTGGGTAAGGCGTTCTGTTTGGGTGGAGTGTTTGGTGGAGGCTGCCCAGGGTGAGGGCGCCGATGGGGTGGTGGGTGTCGGGCCCTGTGGAGTGGGTGGGCCGTCCTCGGGTTGTGAGGATGGTTGTTGATGCTGGTGGGTGGGTTGTCGGGGTGGGAGGGAGAGAGGTCATGGCGCGAGTTTGGTTGAGCGCGTCGGGGTGGTTGGGAGGCGAACGGGGTTCTGGGGATGGTGGGGGTGGGTCAGGGCTCGGTTGTGGATAGCGGGGTTGCGGCGGGCGGGGTTGCGATTCTCGGTATTGGATGGCGCGGTTCTGGGTCCGGGGATGGGTGGGGGCTGAGGCTCGGCTGTGCTGGTCGGCGGGTGGCTCGGTCGCACGGGCCTCACGTGGTGGGGGCCACGGGTCCGTGGACGAGGCTCGGGTCAGGCAGGGGCCGACGGTCTGAGGGCCAGCGGTCTGGGGCCGTGGGTCCGGTTCGTCGGGTGAGGGTTTGCAGTGCCGATGGCTGTGGTGATCTGGCATTTTGGCCAGTTGGTCGCACGTGGGCATAGGTGGTGTGGCTGTGGGCTCGGCGCCGTGGGGCAGCGCGGTGCGGTGGGGCAGCGCGGTGCGGTGGGGCAGCGCGGTGCGGTGGGTGGTGTGGGCAGGCCTGCGGGTATGCGTGGGTTGCCGCGGCTGTGCGTTATCGCGGCTTGTGGCGGTGGATTGCGTCGCTCATCGAGCGGTGAGGGCCTCAGCCCCTGGCTCGCAACGGCCGATGCAAGATGGCAGCTTGGGGGCCTGAGTGATGACACTCATGGGAGTGGTCCGCGGCGTCAGTCGACCTGACCGGCGCACCAGGGTTGGCGGCTGGCTCACAGGGGTCGATGTGGGTGGCGGTTTGGGGGCTGTACGCCGCGTTGAGCCATCCGGGCGCCACAGCGCCGACATGAGGCGCCCTGGGACGCCATAGGGCGCGGTGGGCTCATGAGCGTGGGTACGCGGCGCTGGCCGCCTCGCATGGCGCACGGTGACGGCTTGCCGGGGCAGCGCTCAGTAGCGGCTGCCCGGTCCCAGTCCTCAGTAGCGGCTGACCGTTGCAGTCCACGGTGGTGGTTCGCCGTTGCAGTCCCATGGTGACGGCTCGCGGTTACAGTCCACGGCGGCGGTTCCCCGGCGGGAAGCACGCGTGTGGCCCGCGAGAGGTGTCTGTGGCGCCTGGTGGTGAGGTTGTGGGGCGCGTGCTGGCTGAGCCCGTCCAGGGCCGTGCCGCCGGCGGCCGGTCAAGCTGCGAGAGGGTACGGCCCCCGCCTCGTTACCCCGAGAACCCCTCCTTGGGCATCTCGAGGTCTGCCTTGGCCAGTTCTTCCACGTTCACATCTTTAAACGTGACCACCCGAACGTTCTTCACGAACCGCGCCGGCCGGTACATGTCCCACACCCAGGCGTCCTGCATCTTCACGTCGAAGAAGACGTCGCCGTTCTCCGCGGTACGGACGTCGAGGTCGACCGAGTTGGTCAGATAGAACCGACGCTCAGTCTCGACCACGTATGTGAACAAACCGACGACATCCCGGTATTCGCGGTAAAGCTGCAGCTCCATCTCGGTTTCGTACTTTTCGAGATCTTCTGCGCTCATCGCGGTCCTCCTGTCGTACCGGTCCCCCGGTTCGCCTGGTCAGGCAACCCCGGCCCCCATTTCATTTTCACCCATCCCCCTCGCCACCGTGACGAAGGAGTATCGGTGATCAGGACACGGCCCGTGCGTTTCCAGCGCCAGCCGGTGTCCTGGTGTGACATACCCCTTGTGCACGGCGAAACCGTACTGCGGGTAGCGCCCGTCGAGCGCGACCATGAGGCGGTCTCGAGTCACCTTGGCCACGATCGACGCCGCCGCCACGCATGCGGCCACCTGGTCCCCCTTCCACACGGCCAGCGACGGCGCCGGGAGGCCCGGCACCGGGAAGCCGTCCGTCAGGATGTACTCCGGGTCACAAGGCAACTGTGCGACAGCCCGCCGCATTCCTGAAACGTTGCATTTGTGAAGACCTTTAGCGTCGATCTCCCCCGGCGGGATGATCACCAATCCGATGTGGGAGACGCGGACGATCTGGTCGTACAGCCGTTCGCGCACCGCCGGGGACAGCAGCTTCGAGTCGCCGAGGCCGTCGATCTGCCTGCGCAGGATCACGGCCGCGACGACGAGGGGCCCCGCGCAGGCGCCGCGGCCGGCCTCGTCGACGCCCGCGATGGGGGTGAGGCCGCGGCGGGCGAGCGCCCGCTCATAGGCGTAGAGTCCGGAATCGCGCCGGACGACGCTTGGCCGAGGGCGGAACGCAACTGTCATGACAGAGGCAGCGTACGCCCCAAACGCCGCGAACCGCGACCGAAAGCGACCGCTATTTGACCTTGTCGAAAGTGTCAGGACGGGAGAAGAGATACCCCCGGGACAGCGGCCAGTAGCGCACCACGGCCTTGCCGATCACGTCGTTCTCCGAGATGAACCCGCCTCCGGCCTCGTCCATGTGGGCCCGCGAGTCGGCCGAGGCGCTGCGGTGGTCGCCCATCAGCCAGAGCTTTCCGGACGGCACGGTGACGTTGAACTTATCGCCGGAAGCGTAATCGCCGGGGTAGAGGTAGGAAGTCTCCTCCAGCGGCGTGCCGTTGACCGTGATGCGCTTCTTGGAGTCGCAGCACACCACCTTGTCGCCGCCGACGCCGATGACCCGCTTGATGGTGTCCTCACCGGTGGTCCAGCCCTTGAAGACCACGATGTCGCCGCGCTCGGGCTTGCCCGCCAGCTTGTTGACGAAGACCCGGTCGTTGACCAGCAGAGTGTTCTCCATCGAGACGGACGGGATGTAGAACGAGCCGACCACGAACGCCTGCAGCAGCAGCGCGATGCCCACGCCCAGGACCAGCAGCAGCACCGTCTCGCGGAAGCCGCCCTTCTTCTTCTCTTTCCCCACGCCCTCCGCCTTCTTGGTGACGGCCATCAGCGCCTCTTCCCCTTCCAGCGGCGACGAACCAGGACCAAGGGTAGGGCCAGCCCGAACCCAGCGACCAGCGGTACGGAGCCGCCGAGCGCCTGAAGCGCCGGCTGCGAGAACGTGTCCGGAATGTCGATCGAGGTCGCCCGGTTGAACGGCCAGACGATCACGAAGGCCCGCCCGATGACCTGGCTCACGGGAATGGAGCCACCGCCCGCGTCACCGGTGTGGGATCGGGAGTCGAGCGAGACCGACCGGTGGTCTCCCATCACCCACAGCCGCCCCTCAGGCACCGTGATGTTGAAGAACTTGTCGGACGGCACGTTGCCCGGATAGAGATAGCTCTCCTCGTCGATGGGCGTGCCGTTGACCGTGATGCGATTCTTGGAGTCGCAGCACTTCACGTGGTCGCCACCGACGCCGATGACCCGCTTGATGTAGTCCTTCTCGCCGGGCACGATGCCGAACGCCGTGCCGACCCAGCGGAAGAAGGCCGCGACCGGGTTGGACGGCTCCTCCATCTGGAACTCACCGTCCCAGGAGTCGACTCCCGAGAAGACCACCACATCTCCGCGCTCGATGTCACGCGTGTGGTAGACGAGCTTGTTGACCAGAACCCTGTCGTTTTTCAACAGGGTGTTCTCCATCGACTCCGACGGAATGTAGAAGGCCTGGACCACAAACGTCTTGATGATCAGGGCCAGCACCAAGGCCACGACGACAAGAACGGGCAGCTCTTTCCAGAACGACCCCTTCTTCTCCTTTTTCTCGCCTTTTGCTGGCTTCTGAGTCTCTTCGGCGACCACGTCCACCTCGTCCTCGACAGGGCGGCGCGCCGCGCCGTGCTCCTGGCTCTCGCTAGTCATCGCTGACGAGCCTAGATGATGCTTCGGCTCGACAAGCCTCGACCGACGTTACACCCATGCACGAGTCGCTCCACATAAAGGAAACGGCCCTGTAAAGCCGAATGGCCCGCGCGAGTGCGCGGGCCACGAAAAGACCGGGCTACTTGGCGGCCGTCGTCTCGCGCTTCTCGCGGATACGGGCGGCCTTGCCGCGCAGGTCGCGCATGTAGTAGAGCTTGGCCCGGCGCACGTCGCCGCGGGTCACGAGCACGATCTTCTCGATGACCGGGCTGTGCACGGGGAAGGTGCGCTCGACGCCGACGCCGTAGCTGACCTTGCGGACCGTGAAGGTCTCACGGGCGCCGCTGCCCTGCCTGCGCAGCACGAAGCCCTTGAAGACCTGGATACGGGAGCGGTTTCCTTCGACGACTCGCACGTGAACCTCGAGCGTGTCACCGGGGCGGAAGCTCGGCACGTCGCTGCGCAGCGTCGCCTTCTCGAGCTCCTGGATCTTCGTGTGCATGAGAGCTGTCCTCAAGTCCTCGCGAGCACGCGGAGGTCCACCCGGCCGTGGCTCGCGGCGGACACGCCTGCTGATGTGATGAACCCGGGATCGTTTCCCGGGCATGACAGACCAACCAAATGACGGTTGGCAGCGATTCAGTTTGCCATATCTTCGCGCTCGACGCGAAACGACAGCTCCTCGAGGAGCTTCCTGTCGTGCTTGTCGAGCGTGTCGGGGTCGAGCGCCGCCGCCAGCTCCGGCCTGTTCCGTACGGTACGGCGCAGCGCCTGGTCACGCCGCCATCTGGCGACTTTTCCGTGATGCCCGGACAGCAGCACCTCAGGCACTTCATGCCCCCGCCAGACGGGCGGCTTGGTGTAGACGGGACCCTCGACCAGATTCTGCATGGAACCGGGCGCGAAAGAGTCGTCCACGGCCGACTGGGCGTTGCCCAGCACACCGGGCAGCAGCCGTCCGATGGCCTCGACCATGACCAGCACCGCCACCTCGCCCCCGGCCAGCACATAGTCACCGATGCCGACCTCGTCGACCCGCAGCCGGGAGCCGTACTCCTCCATGACCCGCGAGTCGATGCCCTCATACCGCCCGCACGCGAACAGCAGCCACGGCTCCCCCGCCAGCTCCTGCGCCAGCTCCTGGGTGAACGGCCGCCCGCTCGGCGTCGGAACGATCAGCCGCGGCGCGCCGTCCCCGGCCACGTCGTCGATGGCCTCGCCCCACACCTCGGGCTTCATGACCATGCCCGGCCCCCCGCCGTAGGGGGTGTCGTCCACGGTCTTGTGCACGTCGTGGGTCCAGTCACGGAGCTGGTGTACGCGTACGTCGAGCGTGCCGCGCTCGCGGGCCTTGCCGATCAGCGAGACGTCGAGCGGCGCGAAGTATTCGGGGAAGATCGAGATGATGTCGAGCCGCATCACAGCAGACCCTCTGGCGGGTCGACGACCAGCCGACCGCCCTCCAGGTCGATCTCGGGCACCAGTTCCTTGACGAACGGGATGAGCGCCTCGTCCGCCCCGATCCTGCGTACCACCAGGAGGTCCTGGCCGTGGTGGAGAACGTCGGTGATCTCGCCCACGGGCTCCCCCGCGGCGGTCTCCACCGTCAGGCCGATGAGCTGATGATCGTGGAACTCGTCGGGGTCGTCGGACGGCACCACCTCGGCCGAGTCGATGACCAGCATGGTGCCCCGCAGCTCCTCCGCCACGTCGCGGTCGGTGACCCCCTCGAGGGTCAGCAGCAGGAAGCCCTTGTGCCAGCGGCGGGCCGCGACGACGAGCGGACCCCTGTCGGCGGGGTCCGTGGCGATGGACGTGCCCACGGCGAAACGCAGCTCGGGATCGTCGGTGCGTACCTCCACGGACACTTCACCGCGCACCCCGTGCGGACGGCCGATCCGGCCGACGACCAGCTGCAACATGAACTCCTAACGCAAGCGCCCCCATCGGCCGCAAAGCCGATGAGGGCGCGGAAACCTGACGCTAACGGACTGTTTCGTGCAGGTCGAGCAGGTCGACCCGTACGTACTTCCCGTCGGCCAGGGCGTTCACAACGGTGCGCAGCGCCTTGGCGGTGCGCCCGCCGCGTCCGATGACCTTGCCCAGGTCCTCGGGGTGCACCCGGACCTCCAGGACGCGCCCGCTGCGAATGCGGCGTGCGCGGACCCGGACATCGTCTGGATGTTCGACGATGCCCTTCACGAGGTGCTCGAGAGCCTCCTCGAGCACGTCAGGCCTCGCCCTCGGCCTGGGTCTCGGCGGGGGCCTCAGCCTCTTCCTTCTTCTTGGCCTTCCTCGGCGTGGTGGCGGCCGTGCCGGTGTCGCCACCGGACAGCGCCTCCTTGGCCGCGGCCTCGTAGAGGGCGTGACGGTCAGGCGCGGGCTCGGCGACCTTCAGCGGCGCAGGGGCGGGCTCGCCCTTGAACTTCTGCCAGTCGCCGGTGAGCTTGAGCAGCTTGAGGACGGGCTCGGTCGGCTGCGCGCCGACCCCCAGCCAGTAGGCCGCACGCTCGGCGTTGACCTCGATGCGCGAAGGGTCGTCCTTCGGGTGGTACAGGCCGATCTCCTCGATCGCCCGGCCGTCACGCTTGGTGCGGCTGTCGGCGACGACGATGCGGTATTGAGCGTTGCGGATCATGCCGAGCCGCTTGAGCTTGATCTTGACTGCCACGGGTGTGGTCTCTCCTGCATTCGAGCGTGGGTGAACGGCATCTCGCCGAGTGGGGCACGACGGGACGACGCTCCAGGGACAGGCGCGTCCGGCGGGAGATGAGAGGGCACCCGCATGGCCACGATGTTCCAACATGTCATTGTGCCAGATCCACGGCACTGCCATCGACGTTCCGTCACGGCGCGTCGCCTCCATCCGCGCCCGATCGGCGCCCGAAGGCTCGGCACTGCTTGCGACCTGGCCGCATGTACGGCGAGCGACCCGCTCATGGTATCCCGCCGGCGCATGATCTCCGGCCGCGCGAACGGGGAGCGACCGGTTCCGGGTGGGCGTGCGGCAAGTCGAGGCGAGCAGCCGTACGAGGGAGCGGACGCAGGCGCTCAGGGAGACGGGGCTGCCGGGAGTCCACCAGCGGGAAGGCGGGGACCCGGCGCACGCGCCGCTGGAGAGCCATGGCGCGGACCGCGGATGGCCGGAGCGCCAAGACGCGCCGACGCCCATGCCACGGACACCCGAGATCGCCGGATACCTGGGCACACCACCGCCGGGAGCCGGAGCGAAGCCGCCCGGAGCCCGACGCACGCCACCTGCGGAAACCGGAAACCGAAGTGCAGGTCGGCCGGGGTTGGCCGCCGGGAGAGCAGGGTCCCGGCGGTGGTTACTTCTGGCCGGGCAGGCGGAACTTGGAGGGGTCGAAGCCGGGCGGCAGCTCCACGCCCGGAGGCAGCTTGCCCCCGAGGTTGCCCAGCAGGCCACCGCTCTTGGGCTCCGCCTCCGGAGCCTCGGCGGAAGAGGCCTTGCCGAGAGCCGCCTTGCGCGGGTCGCCGCTGACGCGCCGCCCCTTGGCCTTCTTCTGCGCCTTGCCCGCCTTACCGCGACCGCCCGGCATGCCGGGAATGCCCATGCCGCCCGCCATCCGCTTCATCATCTTCTGCGCCTCGAAGAAGCGGGTGACGAGGTTGCTGACGGCGGTGACCGTGACGCCGGAGCCGGCCGCGATGCGGGCCCGGCGCGACCCGTTGATGATCTTGGGGTCCTGGCGCTCCCCGGGCGTCATCGAGCGGATGATGGCGGCGATGCGGTCGAGGTCGCGGTCGTCGATGGAGTTGAGCTGGTCGCGCATCTGCCCCATGCCGGGCATCATGCCCAGCAGGTTTTTGATGGGCCCCATCTTCTGGACCATCATCATCTGCTCGAGGAAGTCCTCGAGCGTGAAGTTTTCGCCCGACGTGAGCTTGCCCGCCATCTTGGCGGCCTGCTCCTCGTCGAACGTCTTCTGGGCCTGCTCGATCAGGGTGAGGATGTCACCCATGTCGAGGATGCGAGAGGCCATCCGGTCGGGGTGGAAGGCGTCGAAGTCTTCGAGCTTCTCACCCGTGGAGGCGAACATGATCGGCCGGCCCGTGATGTGCCGCACCGACAGGGCGGCGCCACCGCGGGCGTCGCCGTCGAGCTTGGTCAGCACGACCCCGTCGAAGCCGACGCCCTCCATGAACGCCTGCGCCGTCGTGACGGCGTCCTGGCCGATCATGGCGTCGACCACGAACAGGACCTCGTCGGGCGAGACCGCGTCGCGGATGTCGGCGGCCTGCTTCATCATCTCCTGGTCGATGCCCAGGCGGCCGGCGGTGTCGATGATGACGATGTCGTGCAGCAGGCGCTTGGCCTCGTCGATCGACGTGCGGGCGACCTCGATCGGGTCGCCGGCGCCGTTGCCCGGCTCGGGGGCGTAGACCGCGACCCCGGCGCGCTCGCCCACGACCTGGAGCTGCTGGACGGCGTTGGGGCGCTGCAGGTCGGCGGCGACGAGCAGGGGCGTGTGGCCCTGCTCGCGCAGCCACCTGGCCAGCTTGCCGGCCAGGGTGGTCTTACCGGCGCCCTGCAGACCCGCCAGCATGATGACGGTCGGCGGCGTCTTGGCGAGGCGGAGCCTGCGCGTCTCGCCGCCGAGGATCCCGATCAGCTCGTCGTTGACGATCTTGACGACCTGCTGCGCCGGGTTGAGCGCCTGGGAGACCTCGGCCCCGCGGGCGCGCTCCTTGACCTGGGCGACGAACGCCTTGACCACCGGGAGCGCGACATCGGCCTCCAGCAGGGCGATGCGGATCTCGCGGGTGGTGGCGTCGATGTCGGCATCGGACAGCCGGCCTTTGGACCGGAGGGAGGAGAAGACCGATGTCAACCGGTCGGATAGCGTCTCGAACACGTGGTTGGCCAGTCCTCGAAGCGAATGAACGTCTAAGACTCCAGCCTATCCGCTCCGCTAGCCGCTCCAGCCTGGCACGGCCATGCGGACCGAGAGCGCGTGCTCGACCAGGTTGATCAGCGCGGTCTTGACCGAGTCCTTGGACCTGGCGTCGAGGCGCACCATCGGGATGTGCGGCGCCAGGGTCAGGGCGTCACGCACTTCGGTGTCGCTGTGGGCGTACTGGCCGTCCCAGCCGTTCACCCCCACGATGAACGGCAGCTGCGCCTCCTCGAAGTAGTCGATCGCGGGGAAGCTGTCCGCCAGGCGGCGCGTGTCCACGAGCACGACCGCGCCGATGGCGCCGCGTACCAGGTCGTCCCACATGAACCAGAACCGGTGCTGTCCGGGCGTGCCGAACAGGTACAGGATCAGGTCGCGATCGAGCGAGACGCGACCGAAGTCCATGGCGACGGTGGTGGTCGACTTGAGCGGCGTCATGCCCAGATCGTCGATGCCCTTGGAGGCGTCGGTCATGACGGCCTCCGTGGTCAACGGCATGATCTCCGACACCGCGCCGACGAAGGTCGTCTTGCCCACCCCGAACCCACCGGCGACCACGATCTTCGTCGAGGTCAAACCGGGGCTAGAGCCTGCGAAGTCCACTGAGCACCCTTTCCAGCAGGTTGACGTCCGGCCTACCCGCTTCCAGCTGCGGCTGATGCACCCGAACCAAACCCTCTGCCGCCATGTCCGCGATCAGAACACGCACCACACCGAGCGGGATCCGCAGCAGCGCCGAGACCTCAGCCACCGACCTGACCTGCAGGCACAGCTGGCTGATCGCCTTGTATTCGGGGGTGATGTGCGAGAACTCCCGGTGCTCGGCGGTCGCCGAGGACACCAGGGCCTCCATGGCCAGCTTGACCTTGGGCGCGGTACGCCCGCCGGTCACGGCATAGGGCCGTACCGGCGAGGCGGGGTCGTTGCTGGGCGGCGGCTGAGGGGGAGGCTGCCAGCTCCCACTGTTCTGGGAATCCCACGCACCGCTGTTATGGGAGTCCCAGCCGCCGCTGTTCCATCTGGGGTCTGTCACCTACATCACCTGGTCTGGCTGGCGCGCAACTCTGCGCGCACAGCCGGGGTAAGCACCTGGCCGGCGCGATCAACCATAAGCGTCATCTGATACGCCACCAGACCCATGTCACAATCCGGAGCCGCCAGCACCGCCAGGCACGAGCCGTCACTGATCGACATGATCAGCATCAGCCCACGCTGCATCTCCACGATCGTCTGGTTGACCGGCCCGCCCTCGAACACCCTGGCCGCGCCCTGCGTCAGGCTCACCAGGCCCGACGCGATGGCGGCCAGCTGGTCAGCCCGGTCGGCCGGGAATCCCGCGGAGGCCGCGAGCGGCAGCCCGTCTGAGGAGACGACCACCGCGTGCGCGACGCCAGGAACGGTGCTGACGAAATCGGTGATTAACCAGTCCACCCCACGTGCCGACTGGCTCAAGTCATTCATGCGCGCTCATCCCTGCTTTCAACACTTCTCGGACCGGAGGGGTACGTCCTGCCCTCGCTGATGTCGTCACGCGCAGCCCTGAACCCCTGCTGGAAGCTCGAAAGGCGGCTGCGCACCCGGTCCGGCGAGACCGCCGGCATGGGGGCGACGCCCTTGGGCGCCGAGACGGTGTCGGCCGAGCCGGGCACCAGGTTGGCCTTGGGCACCCGCTTGGGCAGCCCCGCCGCGGTCGCACCGTCGCGTACCGGCTCGACGACCGCCTCCGCGGCGCTCCAGCCCGCGTCGGCCTTGGCGGAACCCCAGGTGGCGGCGCCCTCGTTGCCGTGCTCGAACCAGGCCGACTCGACCGAGGCGAAGATCGGCAGGTATTCGTCGCCCGAAGAGGCGGGCTTCACGGCCGGGATGGGACCGGTCGCCGCCGACTCCGTTTCGGGGAAGTCGTACCTCGGCTGCCCCATGTCCATCTGGTCGCCGCCGAAAGGCCGCCTCGGCAGGGAGTTGCCGTTGTCCTGGCCCCACTCGCCCGGCCGGCTGTTGGAGTTGCGCGCCGGCACCCAGACGTCAGAGGTGTCGTAACCGCCGCTGCTGCTGCGCGGGTCGGCCGGCCAGCCCACGTCCACGCTCGGCTGGGCCGAGAAGGACGGCTGTGAGGGGAACGAAGGGTGCCCCGGCCCGGGCTGGTAGCCTCCCGGACCCCACTGGGGGGTGGGCGGCGGCGGCACGGGCGGCATGGGGGGCTGCTGCATCGGAGGCATGGGAGGCATGGGCGAACGGGAGCCGAAGCTCTCGTCGAACGAGTCCAGCGTCCCCATGCCGGTGCCGCCGGGGGTCGCGTAGGCGGGGGCCTGCGAGCCGAGCAGCGCTTCCGGCATCAGGACCATGGCGGTCAGACCGCCGGTGCCGTGCGGGCGCAGCTGCACCCGGATGCCGTGGCGGTGGGCCAGACGCGCGACCACGAACAGGCCCATGCGGCGCGACACGGACACGTCCACGGTGGGGGCGTCCATGAGGCGGTCGTTGGCGATGGTGAGCTCGTCCGGGGTCATGCCGATGCCGGAGTCGCTGATCGACAGCATGACGCCGCCGCCGTCGATCCGGCTGCCGGAGACGGTCACCCTGGTCTCGCGGGGCGAGAACGACAGGGCGTTCTCGATCAACTCGGCCAGCAGGTGGATGACGTCGTTGACGGCCTGGCCGGCCACGGCGACGCCGTCGGGCACCTGGAGGACGACCCGCTCGTAGTTCTCGACCTCGGACAGCGAGGCGCGGGCGACGTCGACCAGCTTGACGGGCTTGCTCCAGCGGCGGGGCGGTTCCTGGCCGGCGAGGACCAGCAGGTTCTCGCTGTTACGCCGCATACGGGTGGCCAGGTGGTCCAGCTTGAACAGGTTGCCGAGTCGCTGCTCGTCCTGTTCACCCTGCTCCAGCCCGTCGATCAGGGTGATCTGGCGTTCCACCAGCGTCTGGCTTCGGCGGGACAGGTTCACGAACATCGCGTTGACGTTGCTCCGCAGGCGGGCCTCCTCGCCCGCCAGCCGGACCGCCTCGCGGTGGATCTCGTCGAACGCCCGCGCGACTTCACCGATCTCGTCCTGAGAGGCGACGCCGATGGGCTGGACGTCGACGCTCTCGACCGACTCGGACTCACGGAGCTGGCGCACGGTGTCGGGCAGGCGGCGACCGGCGATGAACAGTGCCTCCCTGCGCAGCCTGCGCAGGGGGCCGCTCAGCGAGCGCGCCATGAAGACGGTGACCAGCAGCACGAGGATGAGCAGGATCAGGATGCCGACCCCGACGATGACGGCGCCCTGCTGCTCGGCCCCTTCCAGGGTGCGGCTGCGGAGCACGATCGAGTCGGCCACGCGCTGCTCGACCTTGCGCATCCCGTCGACGGTCTCACTGATGGCGGCGAACCAGTCCTTGCCGTCACGGGTGAGCCCGAGCTTCGGGTCCGACACGTTCCGTGGTTGCCCCAGGCTCTGCAGGAACAGGGCTCGGGCGGCCAGGATCTCCGCGCGGTCGTTGGCCTTGCCGCTGACGGTGTCGTCGTACGCCTGGCGCAGCTCAAGGGGGACCTGCGCCCGGAAGGTGGCCAGCTCGCTGTTTTTCTGGGCGCGCGCGGCGATGAAGGAGTCAAGCTCCACCCGACCGAATTCCCGGGTGGCCAGGGCCGCCACGAGCAGCGCGCGCTGCGTGGAGACGTACTGCTTGGCCCGGGAGAGGGCGGCGAAGCCGGAGACGCTCGCCGAGAGCTCCTTGTCGACCGCACCTTGGTCGATGGTGTCGTTCAGGGAGAGGAGGTCTGTGATGAACCGGTCGTAGAGCTCGATGACGGAGTTCACGTCGAGCTGGGAGTCCATCGCGTTCTTACGCGCGGTGTCGAGCTCGTTGAGACGGTTCTTGATGCGCAGGGCCTCGGGCGCCTGAGGGCTGTCGGAGGTCGCCAGCGCGTCGACGCTGCCCTTGACCTCGGCGACGAGCTTGTTGACCGGCTCGTACTGATCGGTCACTTCGGTCCGGCCGGCCTTGCGCCCGAGGGCGACGAAGCGCGCGGTGTAGTCACGCTCCACCTCGACCTCGTGCGCGAGCGCGGTCAGCCGGCTCGCCAGCACGGCGACCTCGTTGACCTGCGCGTAGTCGCCGGCGCTCGCGATCGAGGTGGTGACACGCAGGCCACCGAGCACGAGCGCGGCGAGGGTCGGGATGACGACCAGGACCAGCAGCTTGGAGCGCACACGCCAGTTACGCAGGGAGAAACGCGATCCCGTCCGAGCCTTCCCGGCTTCGCCCGCAACGCCAGGGGCGACCGGCTGCGGTCCACCGGACGCATGTCGGGGGGCTTCCTCTATTAAGCCCGGATCCCCGCCCACAGAGGGGACAACACTCTTCACTTGCCTCCGCAACCTCTCCTCTGACGGTTGGTGCACGAAGATCACGTTATGCAGGTGTTTGCGGTGTGACGCCGACGCACCCTTGGGGCGAGAGCTTATTGGAGCACATCAACACGAGATCGGCCAATAGCGCAAAGATCACGGTCGACACACAGCTGCACATTTTACGCAAATCACAACACCTGCCACAGGCCCTAGAAGTCAAGCCGAGTCCGAGATATTAATCGGACAAAAGGGATATATCGCCACATATGGTGATATATCTTGTTAATTTTAGGAGTTCCCGGTGCATCGGGAACTACGGCCTGCGCTAGGGTTCGACCGTCGCTGACACCCTCAGTTACCAACACCCCCACCCCCATGGGTTCATAAGGAGACGCGTAATGCGGTTCGGTGCATTAGGGCGTAGTGCCCTGATTGGGCTTGTGAGCACCCTCGTCATCACCGGCTGTTCAAGTTCCGGCGACAAACCAGAAAGCGCGAGTTCCGCCGCCGGTGGCATGAAAACCGACCTGTTGGTCGGACAGTATCCGGGTGCGGACTCTGCGCCACTGTTCATCGCCATGGAGCGCGGCTTCTTCAAGGAAGAGGGCCTCAACGTCAAGCAGGAGCCCATCCAGGCTCCCCAGGCGGTGCTCCCCAAGCTCGCCAACGGCCAGATGGACGTGGTGCTGGGCAGCTACGCCACCATCCTGACCATCCAGCAGGCCGGCACTGAGAAGTTCAAGTACATCGCGGACTCCTACCAGGGCGCGCCCGGGGCCTTCGGCATCATGGTCAAGAAGGACTCCCCGATCAAGCAGGTCGCCGACCTGAAGGGCAAGAAGATCGGCGTCAACATCGTCGGTGGTCTGGGCACGCTCACGATGAGCCCCCACTTCAAGATCGCCGGTCTCGACCCCACCCCCGGCAAGGACATCACCTACGTCGTGATCCAGACGACGGAATGGATCTCCTCGCTGGACAAGGGCAGCGTCGACGCCGTGTGGATGACGGACCCGTACGTCAGCCAGGCGAAGAAGGAGATCGGCGCCACCATGCTGCTGGACACCATGTCCGGCCCGACCGACGGTCTGCCCATCACCGGCTGGGCGGCCACGGAGAAGTGGACGCAGAACAACCCCAAGACCCTGGCCGCCTTCCAGCGGGCCATGGCCAAGGCGCAGCAGATCGCCGCCACCGACCGCAGCGCGGTCACCAAGGTCCTGCCGACCTACACCAAGATCCCGGCTGAGACCGCCGCCACGATCAACCTCGGCGCCTACCCGACCTCGCTGAACTCCCAGCGCATCCAGCGGGTGGCCGACCTGATGTTCGACTCCGGCCTGCTCAAGCAGAAGATGGACGTCAACTCGATGATCTACGCAGCACCTCAGGGATGATGACCACGATCAACCCGGCGCGGCGCGGGCAGCACCCGCTCGCCCGCGCCAAGCTGGCCAAATACACCCGCCACGCCATCGGCGTGGCGGGTTTTCTGCTTGCCTGGCAGCTTCTCGGCATGACGGGCCTGTTCAAGTGGATGCCTCCGGCCGCGGAAACCCTGGCCAGGACGTTCTCCCTGGCCGTGGACCCGGAGTTCCTCGGGGACATCGGGGGCACGCTCACGGCCGCGGTCATCGGGTTGCCGCTGGCCGTCCTGATCGCCGTCCCGATCGGGCTGCTGCTGGGAACGGTCCCGGTGGTCGAGGAGATGACCCGGGTGTTCGTGGAGTTCCTGCGACCCATCCCCTCGGTGGCGCTGATCCCGCTGGCGCTGTTCTTCTTCCAGCCGGAGATCAACGCCAAGGTGGCGCTCATCGTGTTCGCCGCCTCCTGGCCGATCCTGATCAACACCCTGTACGGCGTGCGTGACGTGGACCCGCTGGGCAAGGAGACGCTGCGCTCGTTCGGGTTCGGCCCCGGTGCGGTGATCTGGCGGGTCGCCCTGCCGAGCGCGGCGCCCTTCATCGCGACGGGCGTCCGGCTGGCCGCCTCCATCACGCTCATCCTGGCCATCAGCGTGGAGTACATCGTGGGCGGTTCGGTCGGCGTCGGAGGCTTCCTCATCGAGGCGAGCACCGGCATCGGCATGGACGCGCTGATCGATGTCGTCGCGGTCCTGATCTGGGCCGGCGTGATCGGGCTCGTCGTCAACATCCTGCTCGCGCGCGCCGAGCGCCGGCTGTTCAGGTGGCGGAACACATGATTCTCACCCTGGTCAAGCGCCTGTGGCTGGTCCCGGTCATGTTCTTCGGCTGGGAACTGCTCGCGGGGGCGCTCGCCACTCCGTTTCTCCCCGGACCGACCCTGATCCTGTCTCGGATGTACGAGATGTGGCTCTCCGGGCCTTACATCTTCACCGAAGAGGCGGTCCACAACTTCCTGCCCAGCCTGATCAGGGTGGTCGGTTCCTGGGCCATCGCCGTGGTCGTGGGCGTGGGCCTCGGCGTGGCGATCGGCAGGACCCCCTGGCTGGCCGACATCGTCGAACCGCTGATCGAGTTCGGCCGGGCCGTACCGCCTCCCGTGATGCTGCCGATCTTCCTCGTGCTCTTCCAGATCGGCCCGCAGGTGCAGGTCGCGACCATCGTGTTCGGCATCGTCTGGCCGATCCTGCTCAACTCCATCGACGGCGCGCGCAACCTCGACATGCTGAAGGTCGAGACCGCGGCGGTCTTCGGCGTGCCCGCCCACCTGCGGTTCTTCCGGATCATCCTGCCCGCCGCGGCACCGAAGATCTTCGCGGGTCTGCGCCTGAGCGTCTCCCTGGCGCTGATCCTCATGGTCATCTCCGAGCTCAAGGCCAGCACCGAGGGATTCGGCTATCTCCTCAACATGGCCGTCAGCGCCGCCGACATGCCCGCCATCTGGGCCAACGTGGTGCTGCTCGGCGTGCTGGGCTTCGCATTCAACTCACTGTTCCTCACGGTGGAGCGGCGCGTGCTGTCCTGGCACCGCCACGCCTACCGCCTCGCATAGGAAAGACCACTGCTGTGACCGACCTGTTGTTGAAGAACGTGAAGGTTGTCACCCACGAACACGACGACCCCGTGGAGGCGGACATCGCCATCGCGGACGGCCGCATCGTACGGGTGGAGCCGGGCCAGTCCGCCGCCGGCGAGGTGATCGACGGCGGTGGCAAGCTGGCCTTCCCCGGAGTCGTCGACGCCCACCAGCACTGGGGCATCTACAACCCGCTGCCCGAGGACACCGAGTCGGAGAGCCGGGCCAGCGCCCAGGGCGGCGTGACGACGGCGCTCACCTACATGCGGACCGGCCAGTACTACCTCAACAGGGGCGGCTCCTACGCCGAGTTCTTCCCGGAGGTGCTCAGGCAGGCCGAGGGCCGGGCCTACGTCGACTACGGCTTCCACCTGGCGCCCATGTCGAGCGGGCACATCGGCGAGCTGCCCGACCTGGTCGAGCGGTTCGGGGTGCCGTCGTTCAAGATCTTCATGTTCTACGGCGGGCACGGGCTGCACGGGCGCTCCGACGACCAGCGGGCGTTCCTCATGCTGCCGGAGGGCGAGCGCTACGACTACGCGCACTTCGAGTTCGTGATGCGCGGCGTGCAGGCGGCCCGGGAGCGGCTGCCCGAGCTGGCGGGCGAGATCTCGTTGTCGCTGCACTGCGAGACGGCCGAGATCATGACCGCGTACACGAAGCTCGTGGAGGAGGCCGGGGACCTGAGCGGCCTGGCCGCCTACAGCGCCTCGCGCCCGCCGCACTCCGAGGGGCTGGCCGTCTTCATCGCCTCCTACCTCGCCCACGAGACGGGCCTGGCCAACATCAACCTGCTGCACCTGTCCTCCGCCAAGGCCCTGGACGCCGCCGTCCGCATGGCGGCGACGTTCCCCCACATCGACTTCCGCCGCGAGGTCACGATCGGTCACCTGCTCGCCGACATCGACACGGCCAGCGGCATCGGGGCCAAGGTCAACCCGCCGATCAGGCCCCGCGAGGACGTCGAGGCGCTGTGGGGACACGTGCTCGACGGCACCGTGGACTGGGTGGTCAGCGACCACGCCTGCTGCCGCGAGGAGCTCAAGTTCGGCGAGCCGAGCGACAACGTCTTCGTGGCCAAGGCCGGGTTCGGCGGCGCCGAGTACCTGCTGCCCGGCCTGGTCACCGAAGGCCGCCGCAGGGGCCTGCCGTACGGCAGGATCGCCGCGCTGACCTCGTGGAACCCCGCCAAGCGGTACGGCCTGCGCACCAAGGGGACCATCGCCCCCGGTTTCGACGCCGACATCTGCCTGGTCGACCCCGGGCAGACCTGGACGGTTCGCGCGCAGGACTCGGAGTCGACGCAGGAGTACACGCCGTTCGAGGGGTTCGAGCTGACCGCCAAGGTCACCGACACGTTCGTACGCGGCAACCACGTGCTCGACGCCGGCAAGATCGTGGGCCGGCCGGTGGGCCGCTACGTGTCCCGTCCTGCCTGAAAGCGCGTGCGCCTGCAAAGGCGATCATTCCTCGGGTACGCTCACGCAAAGTAACGTGTCTCGCTCTCCCAAATCCCAGTAGGAGACCCCCCATGGCACGCACTCTGCGCTGTCACGTACTCGCGCTCGGCTCCGTCGCCGTCCTCGCACTCACCGGCTGCAGCGGGGGCGGCGCGTCCCCGGCCTCGACGGGACCCAACGGCCTGGAGAAGGCCACCATCAAGGTCGGGGCGCTGCCGATTCCCGACCCGGTCGCGCTCTACATCGCCCAGGCCAAGGGCTTCTTCAAGGAAGAGGGCCTGACGGTGGAGCCGGTCACGATCACCGGCGGCGCCGCCGCGCTGCCGCAGATCGAGAGCGGCGCCCTGGACATCACGCAGACCAACTACGTGTCCTCGATCCTGGCGGCCGGCCAGGGCAAGAAGATCAAGCTGGTGGCCGACATGTACCGGGCGGCCCCCAACACCTTCGAGATCATGGTTCCCAAGGACTCGCCGATCCAGCAGGTCGCGGACCTGAAGGGCAAGACGGTCCTGGTCAACAACCTCAGGAACATCGCCACGCTGGCGGTCACGACCCAGCTCAAGGCGGCCGGGCTCAGCGAGACGGACGTCAAGTTCGCCGAGAAGCCGTTCCCCGAGATGGGCAACGCGATCACCGCGGGGCAGGGCGACGCGGGCTGGATCACCGAGCCGTTCATCACGGCCAACAAGAACGCGCTCGGCTTCCGCACGATCGCCGACACCATGACGGGCCAGACCGCCGACCTGCCCATCGCGGGCTGGATGGCCACCGACGAATGGGTGCGGCAGAACCCGAAGACGCTGGCCGCCTTCCAGCGGGCGATCTCCAAGGCGCAGCAGCTCGCCTCCGGTGACCGCAAGGAGATCGAGGCGACGCTGCCGACGTACACGAAGATCGACGCCAAGACCGCCGCGGCGATCACCCTGGGCACCTACCCGAGCACCCTGGAGGCGGCCCGGCTGCAGAAGGTGGCCGACCTCATGCTCGAGTACAAGTACATCAACGGCCCGATCGACGTGAAGTCGCTCATCGCGGCGAGCCCGGGCGGATGACGGGTGCCCGCCTGCTCCGCGGCGCCGTCGGCGCCGCGGGGTTCCTCCTGGCCGGAGAGCTGTTCATCCGCTTCGGCCTGGGCGAGAACCTCCTCTTTCCACCGCCTTCGACCGTCCTGTACGAAGCCGTGCGCCTCCCGGCCGACACCACGTTCCTGGCCGGGGTGGGCGCCACTCTCACGAACTGGGTGCTCGGCCTGCTGACCGCCGTCGCGGTGGCCGTGCCCGCGGGCGTGCTGCTCGGCGCGCTGACGCCGGTGGAGCGGGCGATCAGGCCCGTGCTGGAGTTCATGCGCCCGATCCCCTCCGTGGCCATCATCCCGCTCGCGATCCTGCTGGTCCCGGTGGACGAGCTGATGAAGGTCTCCGTCATCGTGTACGCGTCCGTCTGGCCGATCCTCATCAACACCCTGTACGGCATGCGCGACGTGGACCCGCTGGCCAAGGAGTCCCTGCGCAGCTTCGGGTTCGGCCCGCTGGCCGTGCTCGCCAGGGTGAGCCTGCCCAGCGCGGCCCCGTTCGTGGCGACCGGCGTCAGGATCGCCGCCGGGATCGCGCTCGTCCTGGCCGTCAGCGCCGAACTCGTGGCCGGCGGCGTGAACGGGATCGGCGTCTACGTGACCGTGGCCGGCAACGGCAACCGGACCGATCTCATGATGGCGGCGACGTTCTGGGCCGGTCTCTTCGGCGTGATCGCGAACATGGTGCTGCTCGCCACCGAGCGCCGCCTGTTCCGCTGGCACCACGCGCGGACCGGGGCGGTTTCGTGAAGGCGCCGGCCCGGCTCTGGGTGGTCCCCGTGGTGCTGGCCGTCTGGGAGATCGCCGGGCGCGCGATCGGGGACACCGATTTCCCGCCGCCCACGACGATCCTGGCGCGCATGCACGAGCTGTGGTTCTCCGGCCCGCCCGCTCGTGGCTTCCTGACGAACGACGCGATCGCGAACATCCTGCCCAGCCTCGGCCGCATGTTCGGCGGCTGGCTGCTGGCCGCGTTGATCGGGATCGCGGCGGGCATGCTGCTCGGGCGTTCGCGCTCGGCGACCGACTACGTGGACCCGCTGATCGAGTTCGGCCGGGCCATCCCGCCTCCGCTGCTGCTGCCGCTGTTCCTGGTGTTGTTCAAGGCGGGCCTGACCACTCAGCTGGCCACTATCGTGTTCGGAGTGATCTGGCCGGTGCTGCTCAACACGATCGACGGTGTCAGGTCCGTCGATCGCACCTACACCGACACGGCCACGGTCTTCAACCTGTCGAGGCCGCAGCGCCTGGGCCTGGTCGTCCTCCCCGCCGCCGCTCCCAAGATCTTCGCCGGGCTGCGGCTGAGCCTGTCGCTGGCGCTGATCCTCATGGTGATCTCCGAGCTCGTCGGCGGCACGGACGGCATCGGCTACCAGTTGCTGACGGCCATGCGCAGCTTCGACGGCGCCGGGGTGTGGGCGGCGATCGCCCTGCTGGGCGTCCTCGGCTACGTCGTTAATTCCCTGTTCGTGCTGGCCGAGCGCCGGGCGCTCGTCTGGCACAGGCAGGCCACCGGAAATTCGTGAACTCTCAGGACCGAGAAAGGCATTGGCGATGAAGCTGGCCAGGTTCGTAGTCGCGGGTATGACGATCGCGCTGACGCTCAGCGCGTGCGGCGGCGGAGGAGGGAGCCAGACGGGCACGAGCAGCACCTCGGCCGCAGGTGGGCTGGAGAAGACCCAGCTGCTGGTCGGCGTGGTGCCGGTCCCGTCGTCGGCGCCGCTGTTCATCGCGGAGAAGCGCGGCTTCTTCAAGGAGGAGGGCCTGACCGTCAAGACGGAGATCATCCAGGCGCCGCAGGCGGTCATGCCGAAGATCCTCAACGGCAGCATGGACGCGTTCCTCACGAGCTACGTGTCGCTGATGGCCATCAACGACTCGGGCGCCGCCAAGCTCAAGCTCTTCCAGCACAGCCAGGAGGCCGCCCCCAACATCGCCGGCGTCGTCGTGGCCAAGGGCTCCCCCGTCAAGACGCCGGCCGATCTCAAGGGCAAGACCATCGCGGTCAACGTGCTCAAGGCGCTCGGCCAGACGCTGACCAACGCCCACCTGCAGGAGGCCGGGCTCAAGCCCGAGGACGTCAAGTACGTCCAGGTGCCGTTCGCCGACCAGATCTCCGCGCTGGGCTCGGGCAAGGTGGACGCGGCCTGGCTGGTCGAGCCGTTCCTGACGGCGGCGAAGAAGAGCGGCGCCACGCAGATCATCGACACCACCGACGGCGTGACGGCCGGCGTGCCGATCGACGGGTGGGGTGTCACGGAGGACTGGCTGGCCAAGAACCCGAAGACGGCCGCCGCCTTCCACCGCGCCCTGGCCAAGGCCCAGCAGATCGCGGGCTCCGACAGGAAGGCGATCGACGAGGTGGTGCCGACGTACACGCAGATCCCGGCGGACGCGGCGGCGGCGATGACGCTCGGCAAGTTCTCGATGGAGGCCGACAAGGCCGGTGTCCAGAAGCTGGCCGACCTGCTGCACGGCTATGGCTACCTCAAGTCCAAGGTGGACGTGGCGCAGCTGTTCGCGCCTGTGAGCGGATGATCGAACACCGGATCGGGCGGGCGGTGCTCGGGGCCCTCGGGCTCGCCGTGTTCATCGCCCTCGCCGAGCTGGCCGGGCGGCTCGGGCTGGCCCCGGCCGGATGGCCGTACGTGTCGTCCGTGCTGGCCACGGCGGCGGAGCTGCCGCTGGAGCCGCAGTTCAGGACCGACGTGCTGGCCACGCTGGGCGCGTGCGCAAGCGGGCTGGTGATCGCGGTCGCGGTCGCCGTGCCCGCGGGGCTGCTGCTCGGCACGGTCCCGTTCGTGGAGCGGTCGGTGCGGCCGCTGGTGGAGTTCCTGCGGCCGATCCCGTCGGTATCGCTGATCCCTATCGCGATGTTCCTGTGGACCGAGAGCCAGGACGCCAAGACGGCGCTGGTCGTCTACACCTGCACGTGGCCGGTGCTGATCAACACGCTGTACGGCCTGACCGACGTCGACCCGCTGGCCAAGGACACGCTGCGGAGCTTCGGCTTCGGGCCGGTCGCCGTCGCGCTGCGGGTGAGCCTGCCGAGCGCGGCGCCCTTCATCGCGACCGGCGTGCGGATCGCGGTGTCGGTCACCCTGATCGTGGCCGTCAGCGCGGAGCTGCTGGCGCCGGGCGGGGGCGGGATCGGTGCCTTCCTGTCGCTGGCCGGCAGCGCGAACCGGCTCGACCGCATGCTGGCGGCGCCGCTGTGGGCGGGGCTGATCGGGCTGGCCGCCAACCTGCTGTTCACGGCCGCCGAACGGCGCGTGTTCCGCTGGCACCGGGAACGGACGGGGGACGCCTCGTGAATTCTCTGCGCAGGCTCATGTGGTACTGGCTGCTGCCCGTGGCCGTGCTCTGCTGGGAGCTGGCCACGCGGTCCGCGCAGGCCGCGTACTTCCCGCCGCCGTCACGGATCGTGGCCAAGCTGCACGAGCTGTGGTTCTCGGGGCCGTGGACGCGGGCGTTCCTTACCGACGAGGCCGTCGCCGACCTGCTGCCCAGCCTGGCCAGGCTGTTCGCGGGCTGGGCGGTGGCCTGCGCGGCCGGGATGGCGATCGGGGTCGCGCTCGGACGTTCGCGCTGGTTGTCGGCCCTGGTGGAGCCGCTGCTGCACTTCGGCCGCTCGGTGCCGCCCAGCACGCTGGTGCCGGTCTTCCTGGCGCTGTTCAAGATCGGCACCCCGATGCAGCTGGCCGCGATCGTGTACGGCGTCGTCTGGCCCGTACTGATCAACTCCATGGACGGCGCCCGCAACGTGGACCGGCAGTACATCGAGACCGGGGTCGTCTACCGGCTCGGCCCCTGGCAGCGGCTCACCCGGATCATCCTGCCCGGCGCCTCCCCCAAGATCTTCGCCGGACTGCGGCTGAGCGTGTCGCTGGCCCTGATCATGATGATCATCTCGGAGCTGGTCTGCAGCACCGAGGGCATCGGGCACCGGATGCTGGAGGCGCAGAGCCAGTTCGACATCCCGGCCATGTGGGCGGGGATCGTGCTGCTCGGACTGCTGGGCATCCTGCTCAACGCCGGGTTCCTGGGGTTCGAGCGCGTGGTGCTGTCGTGGCACCGAGGGGCGAGAGGCTGAGTCAGCTCACGCGGCGCTCGTTGATCAGGGTGCGCTTCACGCACACACCGTCCTTGATCCACTGCCAGACGCGGTTGCGGGACTTGCCGTCCTCGCTGAGCACGATCATCTCGTAGAGGCGTAGGTCCTCGTCCTCCGCCTTGTACTGCCAGCTGAGGTAGATGGTGCTGCCGTCCAGCTCCCAGAACTCACCCTTGATCCGCTCGGTGTCGAACCCGCAGCGCCCGCCGCCCAGGTACGTGCCCGGGAACTCGTGCACCTCGGTACGCCCGTCGTCCCAGATGTAGCGGTTGGTCTGGTGGTAGACGGTGTCGTCCAGGATCGCGCAGGTCATCTGGACGCGGTGCCGGTCGATCGGGTTTCCCTCTCGGTCGAGGTGGAGGTACTCGCCCTCCCACTCGCCCTCGTGGCGGGCCAGCAGCGGCATGTCCGCGCGAAGTCCCATCCGCGGCTACTCCTTCGTCGTGTGCCACCAGGGGTCGGCGGCGTCGGAACGGTTGACCAGGAAGGCCCTGCGGCGTACGAACCGGCGGATGGAGGCGGCGCCCATCCGCGAGCCGCCGAGCCCCGACAGGCGGAAGGAGTGCTTCTCGCCCTCGTGCACCAGCGCGGTCAGCGAGGCGTCGTTGACGCTGATCGCGCCGGCCCTCAGCCGCGCCGCCACCGCCATGGCCTGCTCCTCCGTGGCGGCGAAGACCGCTGCCGACAGCCCGTAGACCGAGTCGTTGGCCATCGCGACCGCGTCGTCGGGCCCGTCCACGGCCATGACCGGCAGCACCGGGCCGAACGTCTCCTCCGTCATCACCAGCATGCCGTGATCGACGCCGGACAGCACGGTCGGGCGGCACCAGTGGCCGCCGCCGTGCCGCTCGATCCGGCCTCCCGTGTGCACGGTCGCGCCCTTGAAGACGGCGTCGGCCAGATGCGCGGCGATGACGTCCTCCTGGCCCGGGCCGATGATCGGCCCGATCGGGCCGCCCTCGCAGGTCAGGCCCACCTCGGCGGCCCGCTCCACCAGCAGCGCCAGGAACTCGTCGTGGACCTCACGGGCGACGTAGACGCGCTCGATCGACTGGCACGACTGCCCGGCGTTGGCGGTGCCGCCCCACAGGACGGCCGACGCGGCCCGCTCCAGGTCGGCCCCGGCCAGCACGATCGCCGGGTCCTTGCCGCCCAGTTCCAGGAACGCGGGCACGAACGCGCGGGCGGCCGCCTCGGCGACCACCTGTCCTGTCTCCACGCTCCCGGTGAAGACCACGGCGTCCACCAGGTCCACCAGGGCCGCGCCGGTATCGCCGTCGCCCTCGACGATCTCCAGCGGCAGCCCGTCCGGGACCAGCCGCATCAGCGGCTCGATGAATCTGGGGGTCACCTCGCTCGGCTTGACCAGCACCGCGCATCCCGCGGCCAGCGCGGGCACGGCGTCGATGAGGCCCAGCAGCAGCGGGAAGTTCCACGGGCTGATCACCCCGACCAGCTCGTACGGCACCACGTCGCCGCCCACGAAGACTCCGGGCAGGGAGGCGGGGGTCTCGGCCGGGGGTGCGAGGAGGGCGGGCGCCTGGCGTACCCACCGATCGATGAGACCGGCGACGATCTGCCGCTCCAGGACCGACTCCCCCACCCTGCCGGTGTCGGCCACCAGCGCGGCGAGCAGCTCCTCGTCGGCGGCCAGCGCGGCGGCGAACCTGGAGAGGACCTCGCCGCGGTCGGCCTCCAGCCAGCTCCGCTGCCTTTCGCGCAGACCGGCCGCCAGGGCGGCGAGCCGGTCGGGCGGCACAGGGGCGAGCGGCCTGTCGGCCTGCCCGGTGATCGGGTTCCTCACGTTCATGTGGTGCGGCCACGGGACATGATGCTCCTGCGATGCTCGGCGGGAGCCATTGTGATCAGGAGAGGGCCGCGGCTGTCAACGCGCCCACGCGGGCGAAAGCGGCGCGAAAGTGGAGCTAACCACCCCAGCCCGGTACGGCCATGCGGACCGAGAGCGCGTGTTCGACCAGGTTGATCAGCGCGACCTTGACCGAGTCCTTGGACCTGGCGTCGAGCCGCACCAACGGGATGTGCGGCGCCAGCGTCAGGGCGTCGCGTACCTCGGCGTCGCTGTGCGGATATTCACCGTCCCAGCCGTTGACGCCCACCACGAACGGCAGCTGGGCCTCCTCGAAGTAGTCGATCGCCGGAAAACTGTCGGAAAGCCGGCGCGTGTCCACGAGCACGACCGCGCCGATGGCGCCGCGTACCAGGTCGTCCCACATGAACCAGAACCGGTGCTGCCCGGGGGTCCCGAACAGGTAGAGGATCAGGTCACGGTCCAGGGAGACCCGGCCGAAGTCCATGGCGACGGTGGTGGTCGACTTCAGCGGCGTCATGCCCAGATCGTCGATCCCCACGGAGGCGTCGGTCATGACGGCCTCCGTGGTCAACGGCATGATCTCCGACACCGCGCCGACAAAGGTCGTCTTCCCCACCCCGAAACCTCCAGCCACCACGATCTTCGTCGAGGTGAGACCGGGGCTAGAGCCTGCGAAGTCCACTGAGCACCCTTTCGAGCAGATTGACGTCCGGCCTGCCCTCGTCCAGCTGTGGCTGATGCACACGGACGAGACCTTCGGCAGCCATGTCAGCGATCAGCACGCGCACCACGCCGAGGGGGATCCGCAGCAGGGCCGACACCTCTGCCACGGACCGCACCTGCCGGCACAGTTGACTGATCGCCTGGTACTCCGGCGTGATGTGCGAGAACTCCCGGTGCTCGGCGGTCGCCGAGGACACCAGGGCCTCCATCGCCAGTTTTACCCGCGGCGCCGTCCGTCCACCTGTCACGGCGTAAGGACGGACGGGCGACGCGGGGTCGGGATTCAGCTGCGGCTGGGACTGGGGCACAGGCGGGGGCGCCCAACCGCCGCTGTTCCATCTCGGGTCTGACACGTACATCACCTGGTCTGGCTGGCACGCAACTCTGCGCGCACAGCCGGGGTCAGCACCTGACCGGCGCGATCAACCATCAGCGTCATCTGATACGCCACCAGACCCATGTCACAGTCCGGAGCCGCCAGCACCGCCAGACACGAGCCGTCGCTGACCGACATGATCAGCATCAGGCCGCGCTGCATCTCCACGATCGTCTGATTGACCGCACCGCCCTCGAACACCCTGGCCGCACCCTGCGTCAGGCTCACCAGACCCGACGCGATGGCGGCCAGCTGGTCAGCCCGGTCGGCCGGAAAGCCCGACGAGGCCGCCAGTGGCAGCCCGTCGGACGAGACGACCACCGCGTGCGCGACGCCCGGGACCGTGCTGACGAAGTCAGTGATCAGCCAGTCGACGCCTCGCGCCGCATGGCTCAGATCGCTCATGCGCCCTCCTCCGTCGGTCGCATGAGCGACAATCGGCTGTGTCTAATTGATCGCTCGCTTCGCTCACTCATGCTCCCTCCTCCCTGTCGTTGTTCCTGGGGCCAGAGGGGAACGCCCTGCCCTCGGTGATGTCGTCACGCGCCGCCCGGAAGCCCTGCTGGAAGCTCGAGAGCCGGTTGCGTATACGGTCCGGCGACACCGACGGCATCGGTGTCACGCCCTTCGGGGTCGAGGTGTCGGCCGAGCCGGGCACCAGGTTGGCCTTGGGCACCCGCTTCGGCAGCCCGGCCGCCGTCTGGCCGTCACGTACCGGTTCCACCACTGCCTCCGCCGCGCTCCATCCTTCGTCCGCCTTGCTCGAACCCCAGCTCGCCCCGCTGTCGCGGCCGAACCAGGCCGACTCCACCGCGGCGAAGATGGGTAAGTAGTCGTCTCCCGCCGAGGCGGGCGGTGCGGCCGGGATGGAGCCCGGGTTGGCCGACTCGGTCTCGGGGAAGTCGAACCCCGGCCGCTGCGGCGGCATGGTGTCGCGGCCCCAGCCGCCCGGCGGGGGCTCGGGGACGGGTCGTCTGGGCAGTGCGCGGTCGCCGTTCCAGGACGGGCTGCGGGGTGGGGTCCACACGTCGGAGCTGTCGTAGCCGCTGCCGATGCGCGGCTCCGACGGCCACGCGTTCGCGTCCGGCTGCCACTGCTGCGTCGGCGGCCAGTTGCCGCTCATCTCCGGGTGCGACGGGAAGGACGGGTGGCCGGGCCCCATCTGGCCGGGGCCCATCTGGTACGTGGGCGGCGGCGGCTGCGGCCAGTCCGTGGCCGGAGGGGCGGGGTGCGGCCCCGAGTACGGCTGCTCGCCCGGGCCGCCGGCGGCCGAGCCCGCGAGGGCCGGAGGCTGGTTGCCCGAGAAGGACGGCATGCCGGAGAAGTTGGGGGCCTGGGAGCCGAGCATGTTCTCCGGGATGAGCACCATCGCGGTCAGACCGCCCGAGGCGTGCGGGCGCAGCTGCACCCGGATGCCGTGCCGGTGGGCCAGACGCGCGACCACGAACAGGCCCATGCGGCGCGACACCGACACGTCCACGCTCGGCGCGTCCGTGAGGCGGTCGTTGGCCTGGACCAGCTCCTCCTGGGTCATGCCGATGCCGGCGTCGGTGATCGACAGCATGACGCCGCCGCCGTCGATCCGGCTGCCGGAGACGGTCACCCTGGTCTCGCGGGGCGAGAACGACAGGGCGTTCTCGACGAGCTCGGCCAGCAGGTGGATGACGTCGTTGACGGCCTGGCCGGCCACCGAGACGCCGTCCGGAACCTGGAGCACCACCCGCTCGTAGTTCTCCACCTCCGAGAGGGAGGCACGGGCCACGTCCACCAGCTTGACCGGCTGGCTCCAGCGGCGCGGCGGGTCCTGGCCGGCCAGGACCAGCAGGTTCTCGCTGTTACGCCGCATACGGGTGGCCAGGTGGTCCAGCTTGAACAGGTTGCCGAGCCGCAGTTCGTCCTGCTCGCCCTGCTCCAGCCCGTCGATCAGGGTGATCTGCCGCTCCACCAGCGTCTGGCTGCGCCGCGACAGGTTCACGAACATCGCGTTGACGTTGCTCCGCAGGCGGGCCTCCTCACCCGCCAGCCGGACCGCCTCGCGGTGCACCTCGTCGAACGCCCGCGCGACCTCGCCGATCTCGTCGTGCGTGTCCACGCCGATGGGGATGACGGGGCCGGCCGCGCCCTCGCCGCTCTCGCGCAGCTGCTGCACGGTCTCCGGCAGACGGTGGCCGGCGATGTCGAGGGCCTCGCCGCGCAGCTTGCGCAGCGGCCTGATGAGCGAACGGGCGATGAGCGAGATGATCGCGGTGACCACGATCATCAGGAGCAGGATGAGGCCGCCGGAGATCAGGGCCGAACGGTTGGCGGCTTCCTCCAGGGCACGGGCGCGCAGGATGACGGAGGAGGACAGGTCCTTCTCCACGCTGCGCAGCGCGTCGATCTTGCCGGTGCTGACCTCGAACCAGGTGGAGACGTCCTTGTCCGGCCGTACACCGATGCTCAGCGCCTTGCCCTCGGCGGACTGCGCCATGGCCCGCAGCCTGAACAGGTCGGTCTGGTCGACGTCCCTGCCCACGACCGTGTTGCGGTAGAGCTCGAGCTGGTCGAGGGTGGCCAGGGTCGCGAACAGCGTCTCCTCGCTCTCCTCACGCGACTTGGCGTCGGTGAGCGCGTCGAGTTCGCCGCTGTCGAAGCCCTTCTTGTCCAGCGCGCTGGCCAGGACGCCGCGCTGTTTGGAGGCCTGCTCCTTGCCCCGGGCGATGGCGGCCATCGCGCTGGCGCTGTGCGAGACCTCGTCGTCCACCGCCACCTGGCCGACCTGGTCGTGGAACTGGAGCAGGGCCGCGATGATCTGCGAGTACTTCTGGATCATCGGGAGGGGCTGGATCTTCCCCTTGACGGCCGTCTCCCGCAGCGTCGGGATCTCCTCCAGTCGCCGGAGCACGGGTCGTACGGCGTCGGCGTGGGTGTCCGTGAGCTCCCGCGCCCGCCGTTTGGCCTCGTCGATGAGGTTGTTCACACCGCTGTAGGTCGTACGGAGCTGGGCCTCTCGATTGCCCGGGCGGCCCTGGGCGATGTAGAGAGCGGTCTGGTCGCGTTCGAAGGACAGCTCATGGGTGACGGCGCCGAGCTGCTCGCTGAGCTCGGCCACCTCTCTGAGGGTCTGATAGGTGTTGGCGTCCCTGAGCGAGGTGAACACGTTCAGTCCGCCCAGAGCCACGGCCACGGCCGTGGGGACGACGATCAGCGCGATAAGGCGCGATCGCACGTGCCAGTTGCCCAGCCCGAACCTGCGTGAAGGAGGGTTGGGCAGCCGTCGCTTCTGATGCCCGTGCGGCTCGCGGTCGGCGGAAGCTTCAGCGCTCTGCGTTCTCACTTGCCTTCGCAACCTCTCGCCCCTGGAGGGGAATTCTCGGTGACCATGCAGGTAAATGCACGTGGGGCAATATCTACGTCTAGATAGGCGTCATTTGAGCACAGCAGTTGGCGCGGGCCAACCACTACTAGTGCCCCATTGAGGCGTTTATCCCCGATTGTCCAAATATTTCGGCAGAATCGGTAAGGCTGCCCTCTAGCTGGCGAAACAGGCAACGGAAGAGTGCCCAGCGAGCCTCCTCGGGACTCGTGGAATATTCGACTGACTGGCCTCATCAGTAACAGTCGTCCCGTCGATCCCCTCCTTTCACAAACCGGACAAACACCGATCTCTTACCGGTCATCAAATTTTCACGATAGAACGAGAACCCGACATTGCAACCACAGGCGTCGTTTTCGCGATAATGACTACGGATTTGGTGTTACGGTCTATCCCTGTTGTGCGTCAGGCACACAGCCCCCGGGAGCAGAAGCCACCCGGTCCCCCCGCCTGGCTCCATCTGAAGGGAGTCCCTGACATGAGGCTTGGCCGTCCCGCCAGGGCCGCCATCATCGGGTTAGCTTTGACACTCGGCGCCGTTGCGTGCAGCACGGGCGGCTCCACGACACCCAGCGCGGCACCGTCCGCATCCGCCGGCGGCCTGGAGAAGACGAAGATCAAGGTCGCCACCCTGCCCGCCATCGACAGTGCCGCCATCTACGTCGCCATCGACCAGAAGCTCTTCGAGAAGGAAGGGCTGGAGGTCACCCCGCAAGTGGTCCAGGCCGCGCCGGAGGCCATCCCCATGCTGGTCAAGGGCGAGATCGACGCGATGTTCGGCAACTACGTGTCGATGTTCCAGGCGCACGACAAGCAGGCGCTGAAGCTGCGCATCCTGGCCGAGGGCTCTCGCGCGGCCCCCGACTCGCTGAGCATCATGGCCCTGCCGAACTCCCCCATCAAGACCGCCAAGGACCTCGAAGGCAAGACGATCAACGTGAACGTCCTGCACAACTTCCAGGAGCTGGCGCTGACGCAGGTGCTCAAGGCCAACAACGTCGACCCGTCCAAGATCAAGTACGTCCAGGTGACGTTCCAGAACATCATGCCCTCGTGGAAGGGCGGGCAGATCGACGCCGCGTACCTGGGCGAGCCCATGGTCACGGCGGCCACGTCCGCGATGGGCGCCCGCAAGATCCTCGACCCGGCGTCGGGTCCGGCCGCCGAGTTCCCGATCTCCGGGTACGTCAGCACGCAGGACTGGTACGACAAGAACCCGAAGACGGCGGCCGCGTTCCAGCGGGCCATCCACAACGCGGCCAAGCTCATGGAGAACAACCGCGAAGTGGTGGCCAAGGTGCTGCCGAACTTCACCCAGATCGACGCGGCCACCGCGGCCACCGTCACGTTCCCGTACTTCTCCAGCAACGACAACCCGGTCCGCCTCCAGCGGGTGGCCGACTGGATGCTGGAGGCCAAGTGGCTCACGAAGGCGATCGACGTCAAGTCGCTGATGTCGCCCACCACGTCCGGGTGAGCACTCAGACCCTGGCCCCCGCCCGCCCGGCGTCCGCCGCGACACGCTGGTCACGCCGGGCGGGCGGAGCCCTCGCCTTCGCCGCCCTGATCGAACTGCTCAGCCGGACCGGGCTGGTGGACCCGGAGACCCTGCCGCCCGCGACGGCGATACTCGGGCGGGCTGCGACGCTGATGGCCGACCCCGCCTTCCGCGCCCACGCCCTGACGAGCCTGCTCGCCTGGGCGATCGGCCTCGGCCTCGCGGCGGTGATCGCGGTGCCGCTCGGGCTGCTGCTCGGCAGCGTGCCGATCGTCGACGCCGCCACGCGCTCGGTCGTGGAGTTCCTGCGGCCGATCCCGTCGGTGGCGCTGATCCCCCTGGTGTCCCTCCTGATCGGCACGGGCCTGCAGGTACGCGTCACGCTCGCGGTCTACGCCTCGTTGTGGCCGATCCTCTACAACACGATGTACGGCCTGCGCGGCGTCGACCCGCTCGCCAAGGAGTCGCTGCGGTCGTACGGCTTCGGGCCCCTGGCGGTGCTGCTGCGCGTGTCGCTGCCGTCGTCGGCGCCCTTCATCACCACCGGGTTCCGGCTGGCCGCCGGAGTGGCGCTCATCCTGATCGTGAGCACCGAGATCGTGGCCGGGCGGGGGGAGGGCATCGGCGTGTTCATCTTCTTCGCCGGCATCGCCGTACCCGCGCGGATGACCGACATCCTGGCCGCGGTGTTCTGGGTCGGGCTGTTCGGGGTGCTGGTGAACGCGCTCCTGGTGGCCGCCGAACGGCGGGCGTTCCGCTGGCACCACGCGCGCCTGGGAGAGACGGCATGAGGACCAGGGGCATGCGCGGGGCGGCGTTCCGGTCGCTGGTGCTGGTCGGGCTGATCCTCGCCTGGGAGGTGGCCACCCGGCTGGCGGGCAGCACGTTCTTCCCCTCGCCCAGCACGATCGTGGTCAGGATGCACGCGATGTGGTTCTCGGGCCCGCCGGGCACGCTGTTCCTGACCGAGGACGCCATCGGGAACATCCTGCCGAGCCTGGGCCGGATGGCCGCCGGGTTCGCGGGGGGCGCGCTGGCCGGGGTCGTGCTCGGGCTCGCGCTGGGGCTGTCCGCGCGGGCGTACGACTATCTCGACGGGGTGCTGCAGTTCCTGCGGGCCATCCCGCCGCCCGCGCTGGTCACGGTCTTCGTGGTGGTGTTCGGGTTCGGGCTGCGGATGCAGCTGACGTTCATCGTCTTCAGCATCGTCTGGCCGGTACTGCTCAACACCGCCGACGGCGCCCGCTCGGTCGAACCGCTGCTCCTGCAGACCGCCCAGGCGTTCCGGCTGTCGAGGGCCGAGCGGCTGTTCCGGGTGATCCTGCCGTCGGCGCTGCCCAAGATGTTCGCGGGGCTGCGGCTCGCGCTGTCGCTCTCCTTGATCGTCATGGTCTTCTCCGAGCTGCTGCCGGGCACCGTGAACGGCATCGGGTTCCAGCTCACGGCCGCGTACCAGACCTTCGACCTGCCCGCCATGTGGGGCGGGATCGTGCTGCTCGGAGTGCTGGGCTACGCCCTCAACGAGCTCTTCCTGGTCGTCGAACGACGGGTGCTGGCCTGGCACCACGCCGCCCAGCAACTTTCCAGCACGTAAGAGTAAGATCACACGCGTTTACAAGTATGCCGATTCCGGCTCGGATAGAGTATTTCCGGCTCCGAGTTGTCCATGGTCTCGCCCCTGAGGAACTCCATTGCTCGAGATAGACAACCTCTCCCACGTCTACGGCGGCGGTACCCCCAACGCGCACCACGCCATCGAGGGCCTCAACCTGAGCGTCGCCGCGGGTGAGCTGCTGTGCATCGTCGGCCCCTCCGGGGCGGGCAAGTCGACCCTGCTGCGGTCGATCGCCGGGCTGCTCACGCCGACGGGCGGGCAGATCAAGGTCGAGGGCAACCTCGTACGCCAGACGCCGGACAACCTCGCCGTGGTCTTCCAGGACTACAGCCGCTCCCTGTTCCCGTGGATGTCGGTGGCCGACAACGTGGCGCTGCCGCTGCGCCGCAAGAACATGGACAAGCGCCAGCGCCGCGAGGCCGCCCAGGAGGCCCTGGAGTCGGTCGGCCTGGCGGGCGCGGAGCGCAAATACCCGTTCCAGCTGTCGGGGGGCATGCAGCAGCGGGTGGCGATCGCGCGGGCGCTGGCCTACCGTCCGGCGCTGATGCTCATGGACGAGCCCTTCGGCTCGGTCGACGCGCAGACCCGCGAGGACCTGGAAGACCTCGTCCTCAAGGTACGCGGCCACCACCAGATGACGATCGTGCTCATCACGCACGACATCGACGAGAGCGTCTACGTGGGCGACCGCGTGGTCGTCCTGTCCAAGGCCCCGGCCCACGTGGTCGGCGACCTCAAGGTCGAACTGCCCGGGCCGCGCGACCAGATCACGACCCGCGAACACCCGGACTTCGTCCACCTACGCGCCGAGGTCGGCCGCCTGGTCCGCGGCAGCCACGCCACCGTGTAGGTGGCCCGGGCTCCCCCACCCGTTGCCCATCTGGGTGGTGGGCCTGCTTACACCCGCCCCGAACAAAAGGACCTCGCTCCGCTCGGGCTGCCCTTCCCTAGGCGCCTTCGGCGCACCCCCACGCGCCTTCGGCGCCATCGTGCCCACCCCTTGACCGTCTAGGCGGTGGGCCTGCCGATGCCCACCCTGCCTGCTGGATCAGGCAGTATCTTGCCCGGCTGGCCAATCCATAGATGGACAGCGCCAAAGGCCCAGGAGCATCAATGGCCACGGGAGCCATGGCGTTTGATCCTGCACGTCGGCGCTGCATGAAGATGGGGAGCTCGCCCCGCGCCTTCATAGGAGAGCGTTCATGCACGTGTTCGCGATCGAGGGGATCGCACTGCTGGTCTTCGCCGCCGGTGTCGTCCTACTCGTCGGTCTCGCCATCCTGATCGCGCTCGGCGCGATGGCGCCAGTCACCCGAGGTGTGTACATCGGCCATCCTTACTCTCGCCGGCAAACGGACGAGAGCAAGGCAGACAGTTTCACCGACGACTCCGCACGATCTCATCGATCGCACTCATAAGGTCAGCATCGTCGGCAAGAGGCGGACTGTTCACGTCACTGCAGCAGGCAGGCTTGGCTTGGCTGCGGCCCGCACCGTGGCCTGACCGATCGGGCAGGTTGAAGGCATTTTCAAGGAAGGTGTAGGGGTCGGTGCGGTTGTCATGTTTGTCGAGGACCAGGAAGGCGACGGTGTCGATCTCTGGGAAACCCATCACCAACCGCCAGCTCTCGGGAAGCTGAACGACGCAGAATCGGGGCCAGTATCCCGGGCCCGAGAGTCGGTAGTGGGCAGCGGCACATCCGCGCTCGACCGTTTCGCGATGAACGGCGACAAACGCCTGCCTCACTCTTCGTGACGTCCCGGTGTCACGGACAGTGGCATCGACCTGTTTGGCCACGATGATGCGGAAACGGACTGCACGGGGGGACTCGCCGGAACGGCGCGCGCGGCTCATCTACGGAGCAACCTCTCCAGATCGCCCTCGTCGTACTCTACGAAGTCGGAGCTCCCCGCCAGCGTTTCTTGTGCCTGTTGCAGCAGGTCCCGGTCACGGAGCGCAGCGATCACCTTGGTGAGTCTGCGTCCAGGATCGTCCTCGCCGATCTCGCGAAGGACTACCACGACCCGGGCCAGTGAGGTCGCCGTCACACGAGCGACACCCTCGCCAGGAACCGCTTCGAGCACTCCGTGACTCATCCACGAGCGAGCAGTGGGAACTGTCACGCCGAGAACTGAGGCCGCTGTGGACAACCGTACAGCGCTCGGCTGCGGCCCACGGTCGTGCCGTTGAGCCATGCGCCGGATCGCCGCATGAAGAGCCCGATCGGCCGTTCGCCCCTGTGCGAGGGACATGAGGTCAGCCAGATCCTCGACTACGAGCCGAGCCTGCTCATCCTGTACAGCCATAGCTCCACCATACCCAGACTTCTTTCAAAAATAGGCGTGATATTAAAAGTTGTGGCGATCAACGGTCCTCGCCGCGCAGGATCTGCCCGAAGGTGTGCCTGGCGGCAGCGGTCAATGTCCACACGGTTTCGTGGACGGTTCGCTTGTCGCGGTCGGTACGGCGGACGAAAGCCTGACCGACGGCGGCACACAGCTCGTACGTCGTCGGCCGGCATTCGCACGTCCACGAGACGACACGGATGCGCAAAGCCCGGCGGTCTGATTGATACCAGGCCAATACCAGGTGGCCCGGCTGGGGCGGTGCGACGTGCGGGCCGTGGAAGTCAGGAATCACGCGCGCCATGTCACCACACCCTTCCTTCAAAGATCTCGACGAGGTTCTTGAGTGCGAGGTCGACACGGGCCATGACGAGTTCGCGGATGTGATCACCGCCCGGAGGCAGCCGGTATCCATGCTTCTCAAGCACGGCATGGATCTCAGCCGCCAAGGGTTCGAATCGTAGATCTGTGGTTGGACCTGCCATGGACTGGACCTCCAGTGTCCGTTTTAGGGCCCCACTCCAGCGCTTCCACCGGCGTTGGCCCGAACTTCAAGGCTCGAGGAATATAGGCATCTTAACGAACTAGGCCATGGCTGGCCATGGCCGGGCCTACCTATCTCGGGATAATCCTGGCCGCCTAACCTTCCCATCGTGAGAATCGATCCCGATGGGCTGCGTGCGCCCTACCTCCAACTGGCGGACGCACTTCGTGCCCGCATCGAGGCCGGCGAGATTCCGCCTGGACGCAAGGTGCCGTCTCAGACGGAGTTGGAAGAGGAATCCGGCCTGTCCCGGAACACCGTGAAGAAGGCACTCGACGTGCTGAAGAACGAGGGCCTTCTGATCACCGCGCCCGGTCGCGGACTGTTCGTCACCGAACGCGACGACGCCCAACAGGCCTGACGTCGAAGGCAGAGTACCGAGCCGGCTCTGATCGCGGAGATCGACGCGCTCGGCAGACAGGAATACCGTTTTCGTTCGGCGGCATGACGTCGGGAATGGCGGCGTGGCAAAGTGAATCAGAACGAATTTGAGACTTCGGTGGCACGGCTTGCGTACCACTTCGGTGGGAGGTCTTCATGACTACTCGTGCCGAGTTGATGAACGCGCTGCGCCGTGCGCAGGAATTGTCTGACCAGCACTGGCACACACTGGACCAGCCACTGTCGCAAATGTCGAGCGGGCGGACGTGGACGGGGCCTGTCGCCGATAGATTCGGCGGTGACCTGGCGCAGCAGCGTGCGGAGTTGTGGCGCGGACTTCGCGGGGTTATCGACCATCTTCACGAAACGATCTCCGACCAGACCGTGATGGGGCCGAGAGACGAATGACTTTCTCCTCGATCGACCCCAGAGAAATGCACCAGCTCGGCTCCGGCGTGCAAAATGCAGGAAAAGGCCTGGCCGAATGCGCGGCGCAGCTCCGGGCGATTCTGAACGAGGTCGAGCTCACCCACCCGGGAGTGGCGGCGATCGGCCGGATCGGGCAGTGGCTGACCGAGCAGGCCCCCGACCTCTACCGGCGGCGCGATCTCGCGTACGAGGCCGAGAAAGTCGACGTGGACGTGTTCGGCAACCCGCTCGCCGGTGCGGTCGTCCCTGCCGGGATGGCGCAGATCGACGAGTCGAGGATAATCCCGGCCAGGGTACGTGCCGAGGCGGCACAGGCGGCCCCGCTGTTCGCAGCCGCCGCGCGCGGAGACGCGGGCGCTCTGGAAAAGCTCGCCGCCTACAAGGGGCGACTGTCCGACCCGCAGTTCGCCACCGCCCTCATCGAACAACTCGGCCCGCAGGGTCTCTTGGCGCTTCCCGCCACCATGGGAACGCGGGTACGCAAGGCGCTCGACGCCGACCGCGATTCGGCGGCGGCCATCCGGCGGCAGAATCGCGACGTGCTGTCCATGCTGAGCAAGGCCCTCGCCGCAGCCACCGACCCGACAAAGAACGCGCATCTCAACCGGAAATTCATGGAGGAGCTGAAGCGACAGGGGCGCACGGAGATCCCGGCTCCTGACATGGGCGGGCTGACGAACCCTGGATATTGGTCACTCGGCCAGATCCTCGCGGCGGCGCCGAAAGAGGCGTACAGCGAGTGGTTCATGAGGACCATCGGCCAGGACATGATCCAGTGGGACCGCGACTACCTGAAAGAGCATCGCACGCGGTTCCTGCCGAAGGACACCGACGTCTACAACCTTCCCGCGCCCATCGACACGCGGCCGTTCCAGGATTCCGACGTCATCGGCGCCGCCGATCCGATCGCCGCGTTGATGACCGTTGCGAGCACGTCGCGAGAGCGCGCGCAGGCGCTGCTCGACAACAAGGACCTGCTGAAGTACCTGATGAGCGACCGGCGGCCCCAGTGGGAGATGGGCGATCGCGGCGAATCGCTGGGGGAGGCCATGGAGGCGGCGATGAAGGGCGCAGACGCCGACTCCAAGCGGCTGGCCGTCATGGCCACGCAAATACTCGCCGACGAGGTCAAGCCGCATGTGTCGTTCAACGACGCCGGAGAGCTCGAGATCAAGAATCCGTCGGAACTCGATCGCCTCTCCGGCATCCGCGACAACATGGGCCGCATCCTCGCCGAGCACACCGGTGACATCGTCAGCTCGTACTACAAGAACTACGCGCGGGCGAAGGACGGGGAGTTTACGGGCATCGTCGATGGGCGGCCGATCGCCGAATTCAGCCCGCCGGACATCGATCTTGTCCTGCTCGACGTGGCCGCCGATGAGAAGGGGTATCAGGCCCTGCTCTTCGGGCAGATCGCACACATGCGGGGCAGGATCGACCAGGCGATCGCGGCGCACGACAACACTTTTCTGCAAAACGTGATCACGAACGACTCCAAGGCGCTGGGGCACCTGCTCGAGGCACGCAAGCTGGCGCTGGTCGGCCGAGGCAAGGAGGCCGACGCCGCGGACGCGGCCTTCCGGAAAATGGTCGAGGAGGGCATCGGCCTCGTCCCCATTCCCTTCGCCGGACAGGTGGGCAAAGTGGGACTCAAGGCGGCCGACACCATCTACGAGAACTTCGTCAAGGACGGCTACGCGAAGGCCGGAAACTGGCTGGTGGAACAGGCTGGGCACGGCGGCGGTAAGACGGCCAAGGCATTCGGCGACATCTCGACGAACGAGAAAACCGTCGAACAGCTATTGAAACAAATGCTCGAATCATCCGCTGTAGCCCATGAATACTATCGGCGTGACGCCCTGGACAAGCAAATTTTTGTGGTCGGCGATCCACCGCGAGTCAAAGCTCCACACCTCATGAACCGGCAGGAATACGATGCCTTCGCGGACTGGATAGAGGGCCATTCCGGAGTGCCCTCTGATTTCGGCGAAGCGCAACAGAACGTTCTCACAGGCAACCATGAATTCAGGAAGAGCCTCGGCGCTTCTAAGGGAGGGCACGATGGGTAGGCGCCTGGCAGGGTGGCTCTGCCTTGCCGCCGCGCTTGTGCCGATAGCCTCCTGCGCCCCGGACAAGCCCAGCGTCTCGACGGCAACTCCCGTACCCGCACGGCATCCCGTTGCCGACAAGCCCCCCTACGTGTGTCATTTCATTCCTCAAGTGGCGGTGGCCGAGCTGACCGGATACACCGGCCAGTACACGGCGGGACCCAGCAAACGTAGTGCTGTCGGGGACAGCTGTGCGGTCACGAACGACGTGCAGAGCATCCTTGTCACAGGCTACGACCGATCGGCCGACCAGAAGGTCTTGGAGAACTACATCAAGGGCAAGGAAAAAGAAGAGCGAGTGAAGCTCCCTACCGAGCTTGGCATGGGCGAAATGGGCAACGACGAGATCCGTGGCTATCCGTTCCGTGCAGCGGCAGCGTGGTTCAAATGCGGGGACAAGAGCCCGCTCATAAGGATCTACATCAAGAAAAATCCGGCTCGGGACCAGGACCACGACCTCATCCAGCTCATGCAAATAGCTCAGCGACGGTTCGCCGAGATGTTCGACTGCGAACCCGGCGGCCCGCCTCCGGGCAAATGACTTACGGTGACGCCTCAGCTTCGGCGGGATCTTGATCGCAACCCAGCAGGCTCCATCACGGCGTCAGGTGGGCAGACGACATGAACCTGACAAGCCGAGCAGGTCATCCCAGGAACACCGTGCTACTCCCCCGAGATACACGATCCGTAATCGTCTGGCGACAGTGATGCGTGACTGTCTGCGTGTCTATGCGCCTAGCGCTTGACGTGGCCGGACAAGCGCGATTCAAGGAGGCAAGATCGTCGTTGCCTTGTCGGCCTGTATGCGCCCCGTTATAGCGAGACGGATGAGTAGCCGTACAGCACGTTCGCGTCGTAGACGACTACGAAGGCCATGTTTCAGATGGCTTGCTCTTGCCGAGTACGGCGAGTTGAGTGGAGTGGGATGGGATGACCGTTACCCCCGCCCTTCAGCCGCCTGAGCGAGGGTGAAGGCGAGCAGACTCACAGCCTCACAAGGCGCCTCGTCACCGTGCTCGCCCGCGACGCGAATGGTCGTCTGGTCGGGATATCGCATGAGGTAGTCCTTGATTCGCCGCACGGCGCGACCAGCCATCTCGGCATCGATGGTCCCGGGTTGAACACGCTTGGCCTGGACATCTGCCATCGCGGCACCTCTCAATCGCAGTATCCGAAATAGCCGTCCGCATCGACCTCGTCCACACCCCAGGGGGCCGCGCTCCAGCCCGCTCAGCATCACACCCCCGAGTACGTCCACCAACCGCGGTATCTCGGCCCTCCTAACGGCGCTATCGAGCAGTGCTGCCGATCTTCCCCGACAGCGAGCTGGACGCCCACCGGGAGCGCTACGCGTGGGTGCTGGGTGCCAGCTGTCGCATCGACGGCGTCCAGCGGGTACTGCTGCTGCGGACGGCCGCGTGGAGATCGTCCCGCGCTCCGTACTCGGCGAACTGCTTTCGGACACCTCCTGCCCGCGCCACCCCTGCCGGACGCCCGCACCGTCACCGTGACCCACCTGACCACCGCGCGCAAGCTCGTCAAGGCCAACGCCATCGCCCCCGACGGCTTCCACCTCTCCGCCGAGGACGCCTGCGGTGTGCCACTCGCCTGCGCCCAGGGCTGACCCGCCCCGCTGGTCATGCCCATGGCCCAACTGGACGAGTGCCGTATGTAGTCTCGATCGCCTAGCCTGTTTTCGTGGATGATGTCCTGGCGGGCCAGGGTTGCGTTTGGGTGTTCGAGGCGGATGCGCTGCGGATACGGCCCGAAGGTGCCAAGGTCCCCAAACTCGTTTCCGAGCTCGGTGAACGTGTCATCCCTCATGCGGCGATCGCCGAGGTGACCGTGGTGGCCGGTAAGAGGGGCACCGTGGTGCTGCGTGTGGTGCCCAGGCGGGGTGCCGATCCGGTCATGACCGCGGCGGCCGGGCAGCTCCAGGAGGCGGCCGAGCCCTACCGGCTCGTGCTTCCCTCCGGGCGGGAGACGCTCGCCGACTATTACGCGGATGAGTTGCGGGCGGCCATCGGCGAGTCCGGGCCGGTGACGCGGTTCATGGTGCAGGCGCCTTCGGTGCCCCGTTCGTTCAAGGGGTGGGACGGGGCGGCGACGTTCGACGGTGAGGCCATCACGTTCACGTGGTTCTGGTCGGGGGCGTCGACCGCCAAGTACTCCGCGGGTGACCAGCGGTTCTCGGTCTCGGATCTGGAGAGCGTCGAGTGGCACGCGCCGGAGGGGGCGAGCGGCTGTCTCCGGTTGAGGGTTCGCGGGGGGCGGCCGGATCCCGATCCGAACAAGGATCCGGCCTCTGTCGTCTTCGGGCTCGGTTGGGGGGCGACGCACAAGTCCCTGCCCTTCGCGGCCGCCGTTCTCGCGTCGATTCCGGCTCCGGCGGCCCCGGAGGTGCGCCCGGCGCCGTCGGGTGCCGAGGTGGCCGAGTTGATCGCGAAGCTGGGCGATCTGCGGGACGCCGGGCTGCTCTCCGAGGAGGAGTTCCAGGCGAAGAAGGCTGAGCTGTTGTCTCGCATGTGAGTCCGTCCGGGTGCGGCCCGGCCCCCATGTGAGCCCGGGTGCGGACGGGTGGGGACACGCGGGGGCGGGTGGGGGCGGGCGACGGGTCAGAGGGTGGTCAGGTGGATGGTTGAGCCGCCGTGGCCGAGCTTCAGCGACACCTGTCCCGCTGGGGCGTCGGAGTCGATCTCCGGGTAGTCGTCGCTGGACACCGTGACGCTGATGCTGTGCCCGGCCGCGACACGATAGTGCGTGGGCCAGGTGCGGATGTCCAGGTCGTACGTCTTGCCGGGGCGTACCGGGACCGCGCGCTCGTGGCCGGAGCGGTGGCTCGCCTTCAGCCAGCCCTGGGTGATGCGGGTGGACGTGCCGTCGGGGGCGACGTCCTGCACCACGACCGCGAGGTTGCCGTCGGCCGCCGTGAACGAGGCCCGTACCTTGGCCTGGACCTCCCCCGCGAGGACCAGGTCGCGCTGGAGCGGCCCGGTCGCGAAGGACAGCCGCTGACCCGGCCTGCCCGCGACCGGCTCGGTGTTGACCTCGAAGGTGCGGGTGGCGGGCCTGCCGGGGTCGGGGGCCAGGGTGCCGTCCGCTCCGAGGCCGAGCTTCACCGGCCGCGCTCCGGCAGGGGGCCAGCTGTCGAGCTGCTGCCATCCCGTGCCGGGCGCCTCGTACGAGGTCACCCTGGCGGCGGGTAGCGGGGTGCCCGGGCGGCGGGCCAGCCAGCGGTCCCACCAGGCGAGATAGGCGCCGTTGCCGATGTCGGCGGGCTGCCCGGCCGGCCAGCCGTGCACCCAGGGGCCGGACACCAGCCAGACGTTGCGCTCGCGCGCCTGGAGGTTCTCCACCATGCCCTGGCGGTAGCGGTCGTACCAGCCGGCGATCTCCAGGACGGGGACGTCGAGGTTCTTCCAGCGGGACTTGACGCTGCGTTCGCGCCAGAAGTCGTCGTAGAGGGGGTGCTGGGCGTACGTGACGAGGGTGTCGGGGGCGACGGAGCGCTGCCAGTCGCGGATCCTGGCCGAGTAGATGCCGCCCCGGTAGATGGTGTTCTCGTACCAGTCGCTGATGCCGTCCACGGGGATGATGGCGGCCAGGTGGGGTGGCTTGTTGACGGCGACGAGCAGGGACGAGTGCCCGCCGTAGCTGACGCCCGTCTGCCCGATCCGGCCCGTCGACCAGGGCTGGGCTGCCAGCCACTCGATGAGGTCGTAGTTGTCGCGCTGCTCCTGGCCGCTGAAGGGGTCGAGGTAGCCGGGCGAGTCGCCTGAGCCCCGGACGTTGCACACGGCCGCGACGTAGCCCCGGGTGACGAAGTACGCGGCGGCCTGGCCCTGGGGGCCTAGCTGGTTGTAGGCGTTGTAGTCGTAGACGATGCCGGGGAAGCGGCCGGGGGCGGGGGTGCCGTCGGCGGTGGCGGGACGGTGCAGGTCGCAGGCCAGGTGGCTGCCGTCGCGCAGGGGTACGGTGACGCGTTCCCGGTGGACGCCGTACTCGGCGGGGCGGTCGTAGGCGAAGAACGGGTCGGGAGGGAGGGATGTGGGAAGAGCGGGTTCGGCGGCTGCGGGAAGGGCGGGGCCGCAGGTCAGGGCCAGGGCGGCGGCGGAAAGTGCGGCCATGATCTTGAGGGGTTTCATCTTCCGGTCCTCTGGGGTGAAGAGCGAGGGGGTGGGTTAGAGGGGGTGGGAGGACGGAGGGGGGCCGAGGGGGGTGCCGCCGGGGCCGGTGGTGAAGGTGAGCCAGGGCTGTGGCGGCCGGAGGCGGCCCGTGGCCGGGTCCGTCTGGCCGGCTCCGGGGCGGGAGTAGTCGCACACGCCCGCGGGGAAGGCCGAGCGCAGCCGCGCCCACTGCTCCCCCGTGAACGCGACGCCGTCGTAGTCCCCCCGCCGCAGCGGCTTGAGGCGGCATTTCAGCAGGTCGCTGGTCGGCCCCTCGCCGGCCGCGACCCGGGTGTCGGCCTTGTGCGGGTACGCCTGGTCGCAGGCGGCCTGGTCGGTGACCTTGGCGCCGGAGATCCAGCAGGCGTCCACTGCCTCGGTGGGCCGGTGGCGTACGACCTTGGCGGGCAGCGGGATCGGCCGGCGGTCGGCCTCGACGGCGGCGAGCCAGCGGTCCATGACGTCCAGGGGCGAGCCGTCGCTGCCGTTCGTCCAGAGCACCTGGTTGCGGTGGTGGCCGTTGGCCCGGTCGAGCCGGTTGCGGAGCACGAGGCTGCGCCAGGGGTAGTGGTAGTCGTTGTTGTCGGTGCCGCGGACCACGAGGATCGGCACCTGGGCCAACCCTCGGCCGAAGACGACGCGTCCCGTGCGGTGCGCGATCTCGACGGCCGCGGCGTCGGCCTCGCTCCGCGACGGGGTCCAGGTCATGTCGATGTCGAACCCGCCGACCCGCTGGTTGAGGTCGACGAACTGTTCGGCGCTGATGCGGCCGTCGCGCAGCGCGGTCAGGCCGTACTGGACGCCGACGTTGTCCCACGGCCGCCGGGCGCACGGCACCCCGGCGCACCCCTGCGGACGGGCGCCGTAAATGGAGATCATGAAGTCCTGGAGGGTGCAGCGGACGCCGCCGGGGTTGCGTGCCGGGTCGTAGCTGGCCTCGCCCGCGCAGGACGTGCCGTCGTCGGGCTTCATGTAGTCAGGGGCGCGGCCCGCGGAGGTGGCGCAGACGCCGGTGCCGCCGTGCCCGAAGACGGCGGTCCTGTCGTCGGGGTCGCTCCACAGCGGCGAGGCGTCCATGGCGCGGACCAGCGCGGCGCAGTCGCCGAACTCGCGGTAGGCCCCGACGATCTGGTCCGGCCAGTCCTGGGTCGGCAGGAGGCCGTCCAGCAGGCCCGGGTAGGCGTCGGCGACGAGGTACTGCTGCAGCGCCCCGCCCGAGCCGCCGCGGCCGATGGTGTAGCGGATCTCGCCGTACGTCTCGACGACGCGCTCCTTGACCATCATGACGGTCTCGGCGGAGGTGACATCGTTGCTGTGCAGGGAGTTGTCGGTCATCGTGGACGACGCCACCGCGAACCCCTTGGCGGCCGCCTCCTGCGCCTCCGGCATGCTCAGCCCGCGGGAGACGCCCTGCCGGTACTGCTGGCCCGTGCCCGCCCCGAACACCCACACCAGCTTGTGGTTCCAGTTCGCCGGCACGAGCACGTCGTAGATCCCGCGGTTGACGGTGCCGCGTTCGAGGGTGGCCTTGACGCCGTTGCCGAGGGTGATCTCGCGGCGGACCGGGGCGGCGTCGCACCGGTCGTTCAGCGCGGGGCCGAGGCCGTTCTCGGCGGTCTGGCACTGCCACGGCCGCACCTGCGGGCCCGAGAACACCGGGCCGCCCGGCGGGTGGTCGGTGATGGTCAGCCGCTCGGCCCGTCCTCGCGGCGGGCGGACGGTCAGGACGTTCGCGCCGGGCGAGAGGCCGTCGACCAGCCCGGTCAGCGTGCCGTCCGGCCCGGGCGCGAAGCGGGAGGTGACGTCGGCGCCGTTGAGCTCGACCCGTACCCGTGCGGAGCCGGTGACCCTGACCAGCGCGTCACCTCCCGAGACGAGGTCGGCCCGGTTCGAGAGCACGTGGATGTCGAGATCCGGCTGCGGCGGGGACAGCGGCAGCGCCACCAGCGCCGGTATGAGGGCAAGCTCGCGCCAGGTCATGTCACTCTCCGGGGGGTCAGAGGGAGAACGCGCCCGTGAGCAGCGCGACCACGGTCATCACGAGGGTGGTGGCGAAGGCCCACTTGAAGATGAAGCGCTGGTGCTCGCCCAGTTGCACGCCGCTCATCCCGACCAGGATGAACGTGGACGCGGTGAGCGGGCTCAGCGGGAATCCGGTGGTCATCTGGCCGAGGATGGCCGCCCTGGCCACCTCGGCCGGAGCGCCGCCGAAGCCGCTGACGGTCTCGGCGAGCACGGGCAGGACGCCGAAGTAGTAGGCGTCGGGGGTGAAGACCAGGCTGAGCGGCATGCCGGTGAGGGCCACCAGCACGGGCAGGTGCCCGCCGAGGGAGTCGGGGATGACGCTCACGAACGCCGACGCCATGCTGCTGATCATCTTGGTGCCGGTGAGGACGCCGGTGAACACGCCGGCCGCGAAGATCATCGTGGTGACCAGGACGACGCTCTTGCCGTGCTTCTCCAGGAGCTCCTGCTGGCGTTCCCAGGTCGGGTGGTTGACCAGCAGCGCGATCGCGAACCCGACCACGAACAGCACCGGCAGCGGCATCACCTGCAGCACGAGCCCGACCAGCAGGGCGACCGTGAGGACCAGGTTGAAGGCGGTCAGAGCCGGGTGGACGGGCGCCCGCTGGGTGCCGGGGCCCTCGCCGACCAGCCGCTCTTCAGGCATCTCGGGGGCGGAGATCATGCCGAGGCGGCGGCGCTCCTTGAGCCCGATCAGGTACGACGCCACCAGCACCCACGCGATCCCCGCCGCCATCGCGGGCAGGACCGGCGTGAACACCTGTGAGCTGTCCAGCTTCAGAGCCGCCATCGCGCGGGCGGTGGGCCCGCCCCAGGGGATGAGGTTCATGACCCCGGCGCCCAGGCAGACGACGCCCGACAGGACGAGCGGGCTCATGCCGAGCCGCCGGTAGACCGGCAGCAGCGCCGAGACCGTGATGAGGAACGTCGAGGCGCCGTCGCCGTCGAGGGCCACGCACATGGTCAGTACGGCGGTGCCGACGGCGATGCGGAGCGGATCGCCCTTGGCGACGCGCAGGATGCCGCGGATGAGCGGATCGAAGAGGCCGGCGTCGATCATCAGGCTGAAGTACAGGACCGCGAACGCGATCATGATGCCGGTCGGCGCGACCTTGGTCAGCCCGTCGAGGACCATCTTCCCCAGCTCGCCGCCGAAGCCCCCGGCCAGCGCCGCCAGGACCGGGATCAGCACCAGCGCGATCAGGACCGACACGCGCCTAGTCATGGTGAGCAGCAGGAACAGAACGATCGTGGTGAATCCCAGGGCCGCTAGCATCGGTGTTCGCCTTCTTCCTCGCCCGGCTCGCGGGGGGTGACGTGCCGGAGTGTTACGGAAGAGTTTCCGAGCGAGGAAATCTCAGGTCCAGCATCAAAGCAACATTTATCCATGCGTTCTGCGCAAAAGTTCGGGTCTATGCTCGCGCCATGGAGGCGAACCTGCGGCTGCTGGCCGCGTACGCCGCCGTGGCCAGAGCGGCGAGCTTCACGGCGGCGGCGGCCGAGATGCACGTGTCGCAGTCGTCGCTCAGCCGCGCGGTGGCCGAGCTGGAACGGCTGCTCGGCGCGCAGTTGCTGGAGCGCGACACCCGCAACGTGCAGCTGACGGCGGCCGGGGTGGAGACGCTGCGGGTCGCCGAGCAGATCGTGTCCGCGCACCGGTCGGGCATGAAGGAGCTGGAGCGCTACCTGCTCGGCGAGTCGGGCGTGGTGGCCGTGGCCACGCTGCCGTCGGTGGCCGCGGTGCTGCTGCCCCGGGTGATCTCCGAGTTCCGGCTGCGGCGGCCGATGGCCGGGTTGCGGATCATGGACGGCCTGGAGCAGGTGGTGCTCGGCCGGGTGCTCTCGGGGGACGCCGACTTCGCGATCTCCACCGTCGGCGCCGCCCCCGAGCAGCTCGAACACCGCCCGCTGATCAAGGACCGCTTCCACGCCGTGCTGCCCGAGGACCACCCGCTCACCGAGCTCCCGGAGATCACCTGGGAGGAGCTGGCCCGGGAGCCGTTCCTCGCGATCGGGCCGGAGTCGAGCGTGCGGCGGCTCACGGACGCGGCGTTCGCGCAGGCCGGGGCGGTCCCGACGCTGGCGGCCGAGGCGGGGAGCGTGGCGACGGTGGGCGGGCTGGTGACGGCCGGGCTGGGGGTCTCGGCGATGCCCGCGCTGGTGCTGCCGCTGATGGGGGCGGGGCGGCTGGTCTACCGGCCGCTCGCCGAACCCGTCGTGGACCGCCGGCTGGACGTCGTGGTCAGGGCTCGCCGCACGCTGCCGGTGGCGACGAGCGCGTTCCTGGACCTGCTGGACGGGTTCCGCCGCGAACTGCGGGACCTGCCCGCGGGCGTCTCCTGGAACCGCGACTGAGGCCACCCCGTGATTCATGCGCAAAGCGCATTGAATGATGGGTTTCTTGTGCTGGACACGCATTTCACCGCCTCGGCAGGATGAAACGGATCGGGAGGCGAAGGAGCGCGGGTGACAGGCACGGGTCAGGAAACGGGCGGAAGCGGCCAGGGGCAGCTGCGCGGGCTGAAGGTGGTGGAGTTCGCGCACGTGGTGGCCGGGCCGATGGCCGGCTCCATGCTCGCCGACCAGGGTGCGGACGTGGTGCACGTGGAGGCCCCCGGCGCCGGCGACGCCGCCCGCGCGATGGGCCCGGTACGGGACGGCGTGCCCCTGTGGTTCAAGGTCGCCGGTCGCAACAAGCGTTCGGTCACCCTCGACCTGCACCACGCCGCCGGACGCGAGATCGCCCACCGGCTGGTCGCCTGGGCGGACGTCGTGATCGTCACCCTGCGGGCCGGGCGGCTGCGCGACTGGGAGCTGGACTGGGAGGCCGTGCACCGGATCAACCCGAAGGCGATCCTGCTGCAGATCTCGGGGTTCGGGGCGACGTCCTCGCGGGCGAACGAGCCGGGCTTCGGCAAGATGGGCGAGGCCAGGAGCGGGGTGGTGCACCTGACCGGGTTCCCCGACGGGCCGCCCGTGCACACGGGGTTCTCGCACGGGGACGCGGTCACCGGGCTGATGGGCGCGTACGCCGTGCTCGCCGCCCTCCACCGCCGCGCGGGCGACCCCGGCTTCGACGGCGAGTGGATCGACCTGGCCCTCTTCGAGCCCCTCTACCGGCTGATCGAGTGGCAGATCATCGCCTACGACCAGCTCGGCGTCGTACCCGAACGGGCGGGCAACCAGCTCGCCGTCGCGCCCGCCGCGGTGATCAACACCTACCGCTCGGGCGACGGCGAGTGGATCACCGTGACGTCCGCGACCCTCCGCTCGGTACGCAACGTGGCCCGCCTGCTCGGCCTGCCCGACGAGGACTTCGCCACGTCCGCGCAGCAGCATGAGGGCCGGGAGACCCTGGACAAGGGCCTGCGGGAGTGGGTGGCCGCGCGGACCACGGACGAGTGCCTGGCGGAGTTCGCCCGAGCGGAGGTGGTGGCCTCGCGGGTGTTCACCGCCGCCGACATCGCCGCCGACCCGGTCTACGCCGAGCGCGGCGACATCATCACCGTCGACGACGCCGACCTCGGCCCCGTGCGCATGCAGGGCGTGATCCCCCACTTCCACCGGCAGCCAGGAAAGGTCTGGCGCACCGGCCCCGCGCTCGGGCAGGACAACCACCTCGTCTACCACGAGTGGCTGGGGCTCGCCGAGGAGGAGCTGGCGGAGCTGGAGCAGCACGGTGTCATCTGAGCGTCCCCTGCTCCGTTCCCTGCTCTTCGTCCCCGGCACCAGGACGGAGTGGCTGGCCAAGGCGGAGGCGGCCGGGGCCGACGCGGTCATCCTCGACCTCGAGGACGCGGTCCCCGACGTCGGCAAGTCCGAGGCTCGCCGCGCGGTGGCCGAGGCAGTGGCCGGCTACGCGGGGCACCTGGCCCTGTTCGTCCGCGTCAACCCGCTGGACGGGTGGGCGGGGGCGGAGGAGCTGCGGGCCGTCGCGCACGAGCGGCTCACCGGGGTCGTGCTGCCCAAGGTGAGCGGCCCGGAGGACGTGCGCCTCGCCGACCGGCTGCTCGCCTGGTGCGAGCGCGAGCGCGGCCTGCCTCGGGGGCACATCGCCCTGGTGCCGCTGCTGGAGACGGCCTCCGGGCTGCGGGCGGCGTACGACGTCGCCATGGCGGCCCCGTCCCGGATCGCCTACCTCGGCGCCGTCACCGCGCCGGGCGGCGACGTCGCCCGCGCCGTCGGCTACCGCTGGACCCCGGAGAGCACGCTCGGCCTGCGCTCCCGCGTGCTCCTCGACGTGCGCGCCGCCGGGATCCCCAACCCGGTCGCGGGCCTGTGGACGAGCATCGGCGACCTGGACGGGCTGCGCTCCTTCGCCGCGCAGAACCGCTCGCTCGGCTACGAGGGCATGATGGCCATCCACCCCTCCCACGTCCCCGTCATCAACGCGGCCTTCTCCCCCTCCCCCGACGAGCTGGCCCGCTACGCCCGGCTGATCGCGGCGGTGGAGGCGGCCCAGGCCGGCGGGTCGGGAGCGGTGACGTTCGAGGGCGAGATGGTGGACGAGGCCATGGCCGCCACGGCACGCGCCGTCCTCGACCGGTACGGCCGATAAACCGGTTGCGGGCGCCGCGAGACTGAACGGCATGGAACGAACGCTGATCAGCTCCATCGCCCACCGTGACCATCCGATCGCCGCACCCATCACGCCCGGCAACCTCGACCGCCTGCTGCTCCGGGCCGCGCTGCCGGAGGGGGCCCGCGTCCTCGACCTGGGATGCGGTGAGGGCGAATGGTCGCTCCGCGCGCTCGAACTCGTCCCCTCGGCCACGGCCGACGGCGTGGACCTCTCCGCGGAGGCCGTGTCCTCGGCGGGGCGGGCTGCGGCCGCGCGTGGCCTGTCCGACCGGCTGAGGCTGCACGAGATGTCCGCGGCCGAGTTCTCCTCGGAGCAGCCGTACGACCTGGTGCTCTGCGTGGGCTCGACCCACGCGTTCCAGGGATTGAAGGGCACGATGGACGCGGTCGCCAGGTTCGTCCGGCCGGGCGGGCTGGCGCTGATCGGGGAGGGCTTCTGGGAGCGGACCCCTGCTCCCGAGGTCGTGGAAGCCATCGGCGCGTACCCCGACCTGGCGGGCACGGTGGCCGCCGCCGAGTCCGAGGGCTGGCTGGCGGTCTACGGCCACGTGAGCACCCTCGCCGAGTGGGACGAGTACGAATGGTCGTGGACCGGCAGCCTGGCCCGATGGGCCGCCGCCAACCCGGGCCCCGACGGCGACCAGGCCCTCGCCGTCGCGCGGGAGCACCGCGAGCTGTGGCTCAACGGCTACCGGGAGGCGCTCGGCTTCGTCACCCTCCTGCTCCAGCGGGTATGAGAGAGCGGCCGGGCCTCTCGCCGAGAGGCCCGGCCGGCGGGGACTAGCCGTTGATCAGGGCCACGGCCAGGTCGGGGTCGAACTGCCCGGCCGGCTTGGTGGAGGCGTTGCACACGCCGTCGGAGTCACCGGGCACCTTGACCCAGAAGACGTACTCGGCGCCGCTCAACTGCCTGACCGGCGAGGCGCCGAGCTTGCGCCCGGGCGGGTTGCACCAGTTGTCCTCGGGCGTACTGTCCGAGTAGGGGCCGTTGCCGTTGCGGCTGGTGTCGATCACGTACTTCTTGGCGCCCACGGTGCCCGACAGCTGACCGTTGACCCCGACGGCGTACGTCTCGGAGTCGGTGGTCCAGAAGTAGTTCGACACGTTCACGGAGAAGCCGCGGGTGTTGGCGATGCCCGACTTGACCAGCAGCGGCGCGATGACGTCGGGCGCGAGCCAGGTGGCGTTGGCCGCGTCCAGGTAGACCCACGCGTTGGGGGCCTGGGCCTTCAGCACCTGCGTGGCGTCCAGCAGCATCGCGTACTGGTCCTCGGGGTTCTTGCCGATCTTGGTCACGCACCCGGCGGCGGCGACCGCGTCGGGCTCCAGCACGACGATCGCGTGCCTGGTGCCGATGGCCTTGGCGAACTCGGTGATCCACGCGTGATAGCCGGCCGCGTCGCCCGCGCCGCCGCCCGATTGGTTGGCGCACGCGTCCCGGTTGGGGATGTTGTACGCGACCAGCATCGGCAGCTTGTCCTGGGCCTGCGCCGCGCCGACGTAGGTGTCCACGGCCTGGGTGATGTCACTGAACCAGCCGCCGAACCACTCGAAGATCGGCTTGTTGGCGATGTTCGCGGAGATGGCCGCGGTCTGGCTCGCGTTCGGATTGGCCGTGACGAACTTGGCCGGGTTGGACTGGTTCCACACGAACAGGGCGGTCGGGCGCGTCGTCTGCGTCTCCATCAGCGACACGTTGTCGAACCGGATCACGGGCGTCCCGCCGGACCCGCCGAGCTGGAACGTCACCTCTGCCGCCGTGTCCGTGGCGGTCGCGGCCGTGAACGGGATGCTGTAGCGCTTGCTCGACGTGGTGAGCTGCACGCCCGTGGCCAGCGACTGGTTGGCGCTGGGCGTGGCCTTGTACTGCACCGTGGCGGTGGCCTTGAAGGCGACGGTGGAGTAGGCGTCGAAGGAGAGGGTGTAGCTCTTGCCCGGGTTCAGGGCGGCGGTGGTGGGGGCGGCCACCATGGCGTCCCAGGGGTTGGCGACGACGGCCTTCACGTCCACCCGCAGCCGCTGGGCGTCGAGCGCGACCGTCGTCTGGCCGATCGCGGCCCAGGGGGCGGTGGAGCTGTCGAAGGTGCCGTTCCCGATGAGCTGGGCGGCGGCTGAGGCGGGCTGGGGGACGACGAGAACTGCTGTCAGGACGGCGGCTAAAGCCGCGGTCTTGCCTGCGATGAATCGCACGTGTGCACCTTTCGGCGGGAGTCGCGGTTGATCATTACCGACCCCGTCTGACAAGGTCAAGAGGCGAAGTATGAACGTACGCACCGGCACCGGCGGTGACGGAGCGTACGTGCTACGGCTCCGCTATGATCGGCCGCATGGTTCCTGGCACCTTGTTTCTCTGATCCGCGTCCCTGAGCGGACATCGCAGCGCCTCCGGCGACCCGTCGGCACGGGTCCGGCCGAGCGCTCTGTTCCGCGTTCTTCGACGCGTTGACCGCCGGCTTCCGGCATCCACCGAGAAACGAGTGCATTTCCATGACTTCCCTGTCAGGGCACACGGCTGTCCTCAACACCCTCGACCCGGCCGACCCAGTCCTCGACGACCTCGAGCCGCTGCGCGGCGTGGTCGGTGACGCCCAGGTCGTGGCCGTCGGCGAGGGCGCCCATTTCGTCCGCGAGTTCAACCTCGCCCGTGCGCGGCTGCTGCGCTTCCTCCTCGAACGCTGCGGGTTCACCGACGTGGCGTTCGAGCTCGGATCCGCAGACGCCACCGCCGTCAACGCCTGGCTCGCCGGCGAGGGCGACGAGGCCGACCTCCTCCGGCTGGCCGGGCCCCTGACCCGCGGTGTGTTCGGAGAGCTGCTGCTCTGGCTGCGCCACTACAACCGGAGCAGGTCCCAGCCTGTCCGGATCGTGGGGATCGACCTGCCCAACACCCTCACCCTGCGGCCGGACCTCGGCCCGGTCGCCGAATACCTGCGGCTGGTCGACCCGGACCTCGACGACTTGGTGGCCGGCGTCCTGCGCGCGGCCGACGAGATCACCGGCGGCTCGGCCGCCGTGTCGGCGCCCGCGTGGGGCGCTCTCGACCCGGCGTTCCGGGACTCCCTCACCGCGAGCCTGTCCCGGCTGTCGCTGCGGCTGCGGGCGCTCGAACCGCTCTACGTCTCCCGCGCCGACCGGCACCTATACGACACGGCCCGGCGCCACCTGGATGCCGCCTGCCACACCGACTACATGCTCCGGGCGATGAACGACCTGTTCTCCGGCGCGGGCCTGCCGGGCGACACGTCGGCTCGCGACCGCTACATGGCCGCGGCCGTACAGTGGCATCTGGAGAGGGCCGGCAACGGCGCGCGAGTCGTGCTGGTGGCCCACAACAACCACATACAGAAGACCCCGGTCACCTTCGGCGGCCACCTGGCCGGCCTGCCGATGGGCCACTACCTGGCACGCGACCTCGGCCCGCGCTACCGCGCCGTGGCGCTGACCCACACCGCCGGCCAGGTGCCGGAGATGATCGTCCCCGCCGAGGGCTCCCCTGTCGGGTTCACGCTCGACGGCGTCAGCCTCGACGCCCCGGCCCCCGGGAGCGTGGAAGGAGCCCTCGTCGACGCCGGGCTCGGCGGGGCCGTCACCCTGACCGACCTGCGTACGGGGCCGCCGCTGGACCGTATCCGGTCGCAGAGCGCGACCGTGGACACGCCGCTGCACCAGGCCTTCGACGCGGTCGTGTGCACTCCCACCGCGACGGCGGACTCGTCGACCATGTTCGGAGCATCTTCATGAACCTCACCAACGCCGTCGTCACCGGCGCCGCCGGCGGGATCGGCAGGGCGCTGGCCGCCCGGCTCCGCTCGGACGGGGCACGGGTCCTGCTCGCCGACGTCGACGAGACGGCGCTCGGGGAAGCCGCGGCCGAGCTGGGGGCCGAGGCCGTCCGGACCGATGTCTCCGACGCCGCGCAGATGGAGGCGCTGGCCGCCGCCGCCCCGGATGTCGATCTGGTCTGCCTGAACGCGGGCATCGTCGGCCGGGACCTGGGCGCGCCGTGGGAGGTGAGCCCGCAGGACTGGGACCGGGTGTTCGCCGTGAACGTGGGCGGTGTGGTCAACGGACTGCGCGCGTTCGTCCCGCGGCTGCTCGCGTCCGGCCGGCCGGCGCACATCCTGATCACGGCTTCGCTGGCGGGGCTCGTCACGTTCCCGGCCGGTGGCGCGTACGCGGCCTCCAAGCACGCCGTCGTCGCCCTCGCCGAACAGGCGGCGCTGTCGCTGGCCGGCACGCCGATCGGCGTGACGATGCTGTGCCCGGCCCTGGTGCGCACCGGCATGTCGCCCGACGGCGAGGACCCCGCGGACATCGCCGACCAGGCCCTCGCGGCGGTGCGGGCGGGCGCCTTCACCGTGGTGCCGGACGGCTGGCCGGCCGCGATCACGCGGCGCGCCCACTGGCTGGCGACCGGAGCACCCCCGGAGATGCCGGCCGCCGGGTGATTTTGACCTCCAGGTCCAGAAACTGTTAGCGTCGTTGCCATGGGGAGGCCGAAGCAGTTCGATCCGGACGTGGCCGTCGGGCACGCCATGGACGTGTTCTGGCGCAAGGGCTACGCGGCCACCACGCCGCAGGACCTGGTGGACGCGCTCGGCATCGGCAAGGGCAGCCTCTACAACGCCTTCGGCAGCAAGCACGCGCTGTTCGAGGCGGCGCTGAGCCGCTACCGCGACAGCCAGGCGGCGGCGCTGATCGAGATGCTGGAGGAGCCGGGCCCCGTCAAGGACAGGTTGCGCAGGGCACTGCGCCTCCTGTCCGAGATGGACCTGGCCGACCCCGACCGGCGCGGCTGCATGGCCGTGAACGCCGCGGCCGAGCTCGGCCAGGCGGACGAGAGCGCGGCGCAGCTCGTGCGGCGGATGTTCGACCGCACCGAGGACGCCTTCCGCGCGCTGGTCGAGGAGGGCCGGCGCACGGGCGAGATCGCCGCCGACCGGGACGCCCGGGCGGTCGGGAGCCTGCTACTGAACACCGTCGTCGGCATGCGCCTGCTGGCGCGCGTCGCCGACGGCCCGGACCGCCTCACCAGAGTGGTCGACGCGGTCGTCGACTCCCTCTGACCCCACCCCTTACCGGGATCTATCACGCCTTCATTTTGTACCTTGAGTTCAAGAAAATTGGAGAGATCATGAAGCTCGGACTCGACTCCAAGACCGCCGTCGTCACCGGCGCCAGCCGGGGCATCGGCCTGGCCACCGTGCGGGCCCTGATCGACGAGGGGGTACGCGTGGTCGGCGCCGCCCGCACCATCACGCCCGAACTGGAGAAGTCGGGCGCCATAGCCGTACCGGCCGACCTGAGCACCCCCGGCGGGGTCTCCACCCTCATCGACACCGCCCTCGCCGAGCTGGGCGGCATCGACCTGCTGGTCAACAACGTGGGCGGCGGAGACGCCGTGGAGCCGGTCGGCTTCCTCGACACCGGCGACGCGGAGTGGGCCGCCATCTTCGACGTCAACCTGCTCAGCGCCGTCCGCGTCACCAGGGCCGCCCTGCCCAGCCTGATCGAGCGGCGCGGCTCGGTGGTGAACGTCTCGTCCATCAACTCCCGGCTCCCGGCCGCCGGCCCCGTCGCCTACAGCGCCGCCAAGGCCGCCCTGACCGCGCTCGGCAAGTCCCTCGCCGAGGAGTTCGGACCGCGGGGCGTCCGCGTCAACACGGTTTCGCCCGGCGTCGTCCGTACCGCACTCTGGGACGACCCGGACGGCTTCGGCGGCAAGATGGCCGCCCTGGCGGGCGCGGACCACGGCGCGTTCCTGGAGGGGATCCCGGCGGCGTTCGGCATCACCACGGGCCGCATCACCGAACCGCGGGAGGTGGCGGCGCTGATCGCGTTCCTGCTGTCGGACGTGGCGGGCAACATCACGGGCGCGGACCACGTCATCGACGGCGGCACCGTGAAGACCCTCTGACGCCCAGGACTTCCTTGGGCGGTGCAGTGGTGATAGCCGGCACTTACCCGGCGAGCTCCCGTTGCCGTAGGGCCGAACCGACATGGGCCGTGGGCGGACCCCCGCCCTACACGAGCCGTTGTCGTCTTGGGGCGCACCGCGTGCTGGACCGGCCTGCGATCAGCCCCCATCTGATCGAGGCTGGCGACAGTGAAAATCCAGGTCTATGGCCAACCGGGATCCGGGTGCCCGGTCACCGTAGCTCACCCTCCAAAAGGCCCATCAGGACCATGTCATGCCACGCGCCGTCCCGGCGGAAGGCTTCTCGTTCACGGCCCTCCACGACGAAGCCGACCTTTTCATAGACGCGGAGGGCGGCGGCGTTCTGCGCGACCACCGAGAGCCGAATTCTGTGGAGTCGCATCTCCGCGAAGCCGTATCGGCAGATCACTCTCACGGTGTCGGTGGCATAGCCGCGACCCCAATACTCCTTGTCCCCGATCCGAAGGTCGAGTTCGGCGGCGCCGGTCTCGGGTTCGGCATCGCGGAGCCGTACTGAGCCGATCAACCGCTTTTCGTTGAGCGGCTCGACGCCGAAGAAGGCGCTGGCATAGGAGTTGCGGGGCAGGTCCTCGAAGCGTCTGGTGATCTGTGCGAGCGACTCGGGATAGCTGCCGAACATCCAGCGCCCGACCTCGGGGTCATTGTTCCAACGCCACATCGGCTCGGCGTCGGAGGGTTCAAGGGGGCGTAGCCGTGTGAGATCGCCGGTCAGCAAGAGCCTCTCCATTCACAATGGATCATCTGGTCAACCGATCGACCCTTCCTCGATCTTCGACAGGAGCGGATCGATCGGCTTGCGGCATGGCGCTCGCTCAGCGGAGTAGAGCGGATCGGGGCACGCCCGCAAGATCGAGAGAGTACATGGCCATCGAGCAGGATTTCCGATGACCGACCGCCTGGACTCTTATGTCCGCGTACGTGGAACCTGGTGACGACCAACCCGGAGATCCTGATGGCCCCCACCCAGGCATACAGCCCTGCAGCCTCGGGTGGAGGAGCCCCGATTGGGGAATGCGAGGGAATCCGCCAATCGGGGCGTGGAGTGGTTGCCCCTGAGCCACGCCCTCTTCTCTGGAAGCGGTCTATGGCAGCGGCGCCCAGGGAAGCGGAGGCCCGTATTTCTCCTGCGCGGACTTCAGGCAGGAGATGCCTCCGATGAATCTGTGATGTCTCAGCCAACTGACCTTGGCATAGTGACGCCGCTGACGAACAAGCACGACAGTTCGTGATCACCGAGGCCCGTCACGGGCTTCGAGGGCTGCTGATGACCCTGCCGAACAGCCGACGACGGGCCCCGCTTCCGGTTATCGCCCCGGGGGCGGGGCCTCGGCATACGCCACGCCTGGGTGTGTCAGAGCGAGGAGTGACATTCGCCTACCGGCGAAGACCGGAACCGCACTACCCCCTTGCCCACTCCGCACCGTAGCCATACGATCACGACAAGGTACTCGTCTAGACGTAGGAGGCCGGCATGGGAAAGCACAAGGGCGAGGAGCCCAGCCTGAAGCCGTTCACTCCCCCAAAGGAGAAGAAGAAGAGCCAGGGCGACGGAGACGGCAGCGCGGGTAAACGCGGCAGCGGGGACGGGGACAAGAAGGACGGCAAGTGACCCTCGACTTGGGCGCCCGCATTGACGGCCTGATCGACGCCATCAGCGAGCGCCGCCGGGTCAGCGGCGCCATCGACAAGGCGCTGCGGGCCGTGCCCCGGCATCGGTTCGTGCCCCCTGCCGGGGTCGTTCTCACCGGAGGCGGCCCCCGCCTCATCGACCGGCACGCCGACCCGGACACCTGGTGGGCCATGGTGTACGGACCGGACGCCATCGTGACTCAGCTCGATGCCGGCGCAACCGACATCCGCGAGGTGGACGGGCGCTACACCTCCTCCAACTCCGCTCCGGGGACCGTCGTCGATCTGCTCACCCTGCTCGCTCCGGAGCCGGGTGATCGGGTGCTGGAGATCGGCACGGGGACGGGCTGGACCGCCGCGCTGCTGTCCCACCTGGTCGGCGAGCACGGCGTCGTGACCTCGATCGAGGTCGACCAGACCGTCGCCGAGCAAGCGGGAAAGACGCTGGCCGCGGCCGGCGTGCACCCGCGCCTGATCGTCGGTGACGGGGCGGACGGGTGGGCCGAGGGAGCACCGTACGACCGGGTCCACGTCACCTGCGCCGTCCACACGGTGCCGTATGCATGGGTCGAGCAGACTCGGCCGGGCGGCGTGATCGTGGCGCCGTTCTCGCCAGGCTTCGACGTCGACCTCTCCGTGCGGCTCGTGGTGATGCCGGACGGGGTCGCCGTCGGCCGGTTCCCCGGCTGCACGTCGTACATGATGATGCGCTCGCAGGACGGATCCCCTGTCTCCGGCGACGACGGCAGCGGCCGACGGTCCACGACCCAGGTGGACCCGCGCACGATCGCGCACGCGCCGGCGGGGGCGGGGCTGGCCATGTCGGCTCTCACCGGCCTGCACATCCGCGAGGTCGATGAGGGGGACCTTTTCGTGCTGTACGTGGTCGACCCGGCCGACCCGGCCCACTGGGCGGCGGCGGTTCACGACTCGGACGGCGATCACCTCGCGTACCAGCTCGGCGATCGGTCCCTGTGGGATGAGATCACCGACGCTTACGCACAGTGGGTGTCCTGGGGCGAGCCGGACCGGGAGCGGTTCGGCATGACCATCACGCGGGAGGGCCAACGGATCTGGCTGGACAATCCGGAGCGTACGCTGGGCCGCGCCGGGGCCTGAGCACGCGGAGAGCGGCCGCCTCTGGCCAGGTGTCAGGACCTCAACCAGGGAGATCGTGCCCCGGGCGCACGCGCCGTTGTCGCGGAACCGCCGACGACCGCCAACCGGGTTCCGCAGGGCTTTCAACCGCGATCGCCCAACGAGGCTTGCCGGATCCAGTAGGCGGGGTGGGCAGAAGTCGGCCCACCGCCTCGTAGGTCAAGGGGTGGGCCGACCAGTCGCCGAAGGCGTGGGGTGCGCCGAAGGCGCCCAGACAAGAACGTCTGAGCGCCTTCGGCGCGAAGCGCCCCATTGCGAAGGCCGTTGGCCTCGGGGCGGGGTCCAGCAGGTTGAACCCGGACGGGCCGCGGGTCCGCCTACACCGGGGTGTGCATGTGGCGGGTCAAGGCGTGTTCCACCAGAGTGATCAAGGTGGATTTCACCGACTCCCGCTGCCTGGCGTCCAGGCTCACGATCGGGATGTGGCCGCCGATCGACAGGGCCTCGCGGAGTTCGTCCTCCGCGTGCGCGAACTGCCCGTCCCAGCCGTTGATGCCGATCACGAACGGCAGCTTCGCCTCTTCGAAATAGTCGATCGCGGGGAAGCTGTCCGCCAGGCGGCGCGTGTCCACGAGGACGACCGCGCCGATCGCACCGCGTACCAGGTCGTCCCACATGAACCAGAAGCGGTGCTGTCCGGGCGTGCCGAACAGGTAAAGGATCAAGTCGCGATCGAGCGAGACCCGGCCGAAGTCCATGGCCACGGTCGTGGTGGTCTTGTTCGGTGTGAGGGAGACGTCGTCCACGTGCGCGGAGGCGTCCGTCATGACCGCTTCGGTGGTGAGCGGCAGGATCTCCGATACCGCACCCACGAACGTCGTCTTCCCCACGCCGAAGCCCCCGGCCACGACGATCTTCGTCGAGGTTAGGCCGGGGCTAGAGCCTGCGAAGTCCACTGAGCACCCTTTCGAGCAAGTTGAGGTCCGGCTTTCCGGCGTCCAGCGCAGGCTGGTGCACGCGGATCAGGCCCTCGGACGCCATGTCGGCGATCAGCACCCGGACCACCCCAAGGGGCTGGCGTAAAAGGGCGGAGATCTCGGCAACCGACCGGACGTTCCGGGTCAGTTGAATAATCGCCTGATACTCCGGACTAAGTAGGGAAATGTCTTGGTATTCCGACGTCACGGAGGACACCAATGCCTCCATGGCGAACTTCATCCGCGGAGCGGTGCGCCCCCCGGTCACGGCATAGGGCCGTACCAGGGAGCTCTGCTTCTGCGGACGGGGAGCCGCCGGATGCGGCGGAGTGCTATCACCAGCCCAACCCTGACCTGACACCATGATCTCCTGTCACCGCCCCACTAACGGGGGCGGGCCGCTTGCAGCTCGGCGCGTACGGCCGGCGTCAGCACCTGGCCCGCTCGCTCGACCAACAGGGTCATCTGGTAAGCCACCAGGCCCATGTCACAGTCGGGAGCAGCCAGGACCGCCAAACAGGACCCATCACTGATGGACATGATCATCAAGAGCCCACGCTGCATCTCGATAACGGTCTGGCTCACCATACCGCCCTCGAAGACCCGCGCGGCGCCCTGGGTCAGGCTGATCACGCCGGACGCCACAGCGGCGAGCTGGTCGGCCCGATCCTTGGGAAAACCCTCGGAGAAGGCCAGCGGCAAACCGTCGGACGACACCACGACCGTGTGGGCGACGCCCGGCACGTTGTTCACGAAATCCGTGATCAACCAGCTGATGCCGCGCGCTCCCTGGCTCATTTCTCTCATTTGTCCTCCTCATTCTCTTCGCCCCGGGTGAACGCTCGGCCCTGGCGGACGCCCTGCTGGAAGCTGGAGAGCCGGCTGCGCAGCCGCTCGGGTGAGATCTGCGGTGCCGGTGACGAAGCCTGGGGTTCGGCGAGGCTGGCCGTACCGGGCACCAGGTTGGCCTTGGGCACGCGACGGGGCAGACCCGAGGACGTCGTGCCGCCCTGCGCGGGCTGCGCGGCGGCCTGCGCGGCCTGGAAACCGGAGTCCGCGGGCGAGGACCACGTCGCGCCCGCCCCGGACGCGCCGGGCGTGCGCCGCGGCAGCCCCGACGGGGACTGCGCGGGAGCGACCGGCGCCGGGTCGGCGGGCACGGCCGGATGCACGGCCGTGGTCTCCGGCTCGGGCTCGTAGGAAGCGGGCTCGTAGGAGGCGGCCTCGTAGGAAGCGGGCTCGTAGGGAGCGGGCTCGCTGTGCGGCTGCAGCACCTCGGGCTCCGGCCGCCGGAACCAGTCGGACCCGACCGACGAGAAGATCGGCAGGAACTCGTCGCCCTGCTCCTCCATGGGCGAGTTGCGCACCACGGGGAGCGGGCCGGTCATGTCCTGCGAGGAGTAGTCGCCGGGCCCGAACCTGTCGTAGTTGGACTGCCCGTTCTGCTGGAACTGGTCGGCGGGCTTGAGGTCATCCGCGAACGGCGAGCGGTACGACTCCCCGAACTGCGGCTGCGGACGATCCTCGGACTCGAACAGCGACCTGCGCGGCGCCGGGTCGGCGAACGACGACCACCGCGGCTCCTCCTGCGGCTGCTTGGGCGGCTCGGTGGCGAAGGACGGCCAGCGCGGCTCCTCCTCCTGCAGGGGCGGCGGCTGCTCCGCGAAGGACGGCCACCGGTTCTCCGCGAACGAGTTGGGCTGCGGCGCGGGAGGCGGCGTCTCCTCGGCGAACGACGGCCAGCGCGGCTCCCCGAACGGCTGCTCCCCAAAAGGCTGCTCACCGAACGGCTGCTGCGCGGGCGCAGGGGGCTCCTCGGCGAAGGACGGCCAGCGCGGCTGGTCGCCGTTCTGCGAGCTCTGCGGCTGCTCGGTGTAGGGCGACTGCCGCTCCCCAAAAGGCTGCTCACCGAACGGCTGCTCACCGAAGGGCTGCGGCTCACTGAACGGCTGGTCCCCGAAGGGCTGCTCACCGAACGGGCGATCTGCGGCGGGCCGGTCGTTGAACGCGGCGGGCTGCTCGTTGAACGGCGCCTGCTGGTCACCGCCGAAGGGAGCCCAGTTGCCGCTCCCCGGCACCGGCAGCGACCCCGGCCACTGCGTGTCCACCACATGCTCGGGACCGTCGCCGGAGGGCGCCGCGCCGTAGGAGGCGGACCCGTTCCGCGACGGCTCCGCGAACATGCTCGGGTCGAAGTCCGTGAACGCCTCGTACTGCCCGCCCTGCTGCGGCCCGCCCAGGCCGTTGCTGATCAGCATGTCCGGCATGAAGACCAGCGCGCTCAGGCCGCCCGTCTCCCGGGGGCTGAGCTGCACGCGGACGCCGTGGCGCAGGGCCAGGCGGCCGACCACGAACAGGCCCATGCGCCGCGACACCGACACGTCCACGACGGGCGGGTTCGCCAGGCGCCAGTTGGCCTCGGAGAGCTCCTCCTGGTTCATCCCGATGCCCAGGTCGTTGATCGACACGAGCACGCCGCCCTCGGCGGGGGTGCTGGTGACCTGGACCTTGCTCTCGCGGGGGGAGAACGAGATCGCGTTCTCGATGAGCTCGGCGAGCAGGTGGACGGCGTCGGTGACGGCCGGGCCGACGATCAGCGTGCCGGACGGGATCTGGATCTGGACCCGCTCGTAGTTCTCGACCTCGGACAGCGAGGCGCGGGCGATGTCGACCAGCGGCACCGGCTCGCTCCACTTGCGCGCGGCCTCCTGGCCGGCGAGGACCAGGAGGTTCTCGCTGTTGCGGCGCATGCGGGTGGCCAGGTGGTCGAGGCGGAACAGGTTCGCGAGCCGCTGCTCGTCCTCCTCGCCCTGCTCCAGACCCTCGATGAGCTGCAGCTGCCGCTCGACCAGCGTCTGGCTGCGGCGGGAGAGGTTGACGAACATGGCGTTGACGTTCGCCCGCAGTTTGGCCTCGTCGCCGGCCAGCCGGATCGCCTCGCGGTGGACCTCGTCGAAGGCCTGCGCGACCTCACCGATCTCGTCACGGGTGTTGATGCCGACCGAGGGCGTCTCGGGCACCTGCGCGCCCTCGCCGGACTCGCGCAGCACGCGGACGGTCTCGGGCAGCCGGGTCGTGGCGACCTGGAGCGCCTCGGCACGCAGCCGGCGCAGCGGGCGGACCAGCGAACCGGCCACGCGGGTGGTGAAGACCAGGACGAGGAGCAGCAGGACCAGGATCACCGCACCGGAGATGATCGCGTTGCGCTGCTCGGTGTCGCTCAGCTCCCGGGTCCTGGCCACGATCCTGGTGGCCAGGCCGTCCTCGACCTTGCGCATGGCGTTGCCGGACAGCGTGGTCGACTCGTACCAGTTGCCGAGGTCGCGGCGGGTGGTGACGTCGAGGTCCCGGATCTCGTTGTACTCGCGCATCTGGGCGAGCGCGCGCTGGCGCATGGAGTCGGCGAGGTCGATCTGCAGGCCCTTGACGCCCTTCTGGTACGCCTCCAGGTCCTTGGAGTCGGCCTCCTGCTCGAAGGCGGCCAGCTCGGCCTGCTGCTTGTTCCAGGAGCCCAGGAAGTCCGACAGGTCGTCGTTGTCCAGCTTCCGCTGGACGAGCGCCACGATCAGGATGATCTGCTGGCGCGAGATCTCCTCCTTGACCCGCTGCAGCGAGCCGAGCGCGGCCACGTCACCCTGGAGGGTGTCGTCGTTGACGCCGGAACCCAGGTCGCCCTCGATCGCGGAGAAGACGCCGATCATGGTGGTGTACGTGCTGATGGCGGCACGCGGCGGCACGTTCGAGACCATGGACTCGCGGAGGCTGTCGAGACCGGCGAGCCACCGGCGCATGTTGTCGACGCCCTCGATGACACGCGCGGAGTGCGCGGCGTCGATGGCGTTGGCCGCGCTCAGCACCTGCTTCTTGGCCGTGTCCGTCGCCTGCCGCTGCGTCTTGAGCTGGACGAGGCGCTGGCCTCTGCTGCGGTCGGAGACGTACCACGCGGTGAGCGTTCGCTCCTTGCCGAGCTCGTGGTTGAGCGCACCGATGCGCTGGACCAGCTCGGCGACCTGGGTGAGCCGGCGGTACTCGGCGTTGGTGCCGATGGCGTTGGCCAGCTGCACGCCGGCGAGCAGCACGCCCACCACCGTGGGGATGAGGATCAGCGCGACCAGCCTGGAGCGCACACGCCAGTTCCCCAGCCGGAAACGTCCGCCTGTGTACTCCCCTGACCTCGTGTGCCTGGGGTCTTTCGTCCTCACTGACTCTCGCAACCTCTCGCCGGTACGTGCTCGAAAGAAATCAGACACGCGTGTGGCGCATGGGATTCGTTCCGGCTGGGTAATTGGAACACAACCCGTACCAGATCGGCCAACCGAACATATCCCATCACACGTGCCCAAAGGGTCACTTTGGGCAACATATCGCCGTACACGTCTTCAGGCGGGCCGGAACGAATCCCGCTCGACCGGCGCCGCGTGCTTCACCATCAGGTGCCGCGTCACCGAATACTCCTGCACCGCCTCCTGGCTCATGTCCTTGCCGAACCCGCTGCCCTTCACCCCGCCGTGCGGCGCCTCGCTGGCGATGGGCAGGTGGTCGTTCACCCAGGTCACGCCCACATCGAGCCGGTGTGAGACGCGCATGGCCCTGGAGACGTCACGCGACCACACCGACGAGGCCAGACCGTACCGCGTGTCGTTGGCCAGTCTGACCGCCTCGTCCTCGCCGTCGAACGGTAGCGCCACGAGCACGGGTCCGAAAAGTTCACCTTGGACGATCTCGCTGTCCTGGGCGACGTCGGTCACGAGCGTGGGCGGGTAGAAAAATCCGGGGCCTTCGATCGGGGCGCCTCCGTGGAGCACCCGCCCGCCGGCCCTGGAGACGAACCCGTGCACCCGGTCCCGGTGCGCGGCCGAGATCAGCGGGCCGATGTCCGTGGCCGGGTCCCAGGGGTCGCCGACGGTTATTTTGGCAAGAGTTGCCCGCAGTGCCTCGATCGCGTCCGCGTACACCTCGCGGGCGACGTAGACGCGGGTGGCGGCCGTGCAGTCCTGCCCCGTGTTGTACGTCGCCCCCATCGCCACCCCGCGGGCCATCTCCGCGAGGTCGGCGTCCTCGAAGACCAGCGCGGGCGCCTTGCCGCCGAGCTCGAGGTGCACCCGCTTGAGCGTGGCCGCGGCCCCGGTCATGACCGCCCGGCCCGTCTCCGTGGAGCCGGTGACGCTGACCATGTCCACGCCCGGGTGGGTGACCAGCGCCTGGCCGGCCTCGGCGTCCCCGGTGATCGCCTGGACGAGCCCGTCGGGCGCGCCCGCCTTGGCGAACAGTTCGGCCAGCCGCAACGTCGTACGCGGCGTCTGAGGGGCCGGCTTGATCACCACGGCGTTGCCCGCGGCCACCGCCGGCCCGACCTTCCAGACGGCCATGACGAACGGGAAGTTCCACGGCGCGATCGACCCCACCACCCCGACGGGGCGGCGCAGCAGGACCGAGGTGTAGCCGGGGCTGAAGACACCGGCGCCCGAGCCTTCGAGGGAACGGGCGGCCCCGGCGAAGAAGCGCAGGTTGTCGGCGGCGAACGGCAGCTCGCCGTCCCTGAACACCGACGCGGGCTTGCCCGTCTCCTCCACCTCGAACCTGGTCAGCTCCTCGGCGTCGGCCTCCACCAGGTCGGCCACCCGCAGCAGCAGCCGCGCCCGGTCGGCCGGGGTGGTCTGCGACCACTCCTCGAAGGCCGCGCGGGCCCGGTCGACGGCGGCCGCGACACCCTCCACCGGCGTGTCGGGAATCTCGGCGCACGGCAGCCCGGTGGCGGGGTTGATCAGTTCACGCATGGAAATTCATGTCCTCACTGGCCGAGCTGCTCGATCAGGTCGGCGGCCTTGCGCAGGCCGTCGCGACCCCTGATCTCCTCGCCCGCGGCGGCGAGCCGGGCACGCAGCTCGGTGTCCCCGAGCAGCCGCTCGACCGCGCCCTTCAGTTCTTCGTCGGTGAAGGTGTAGGTGGAGAGCCTGACACCATAGCCCAGCTCGTCGGCCCGCTGGGCGTTGTCGTACTGGTCCCAGAAGAGCGGCAGCAGGATCATCGGCTTGCCGAAGTGCAGCGCCTCCGTGGTCGTGTTGTTGCCGCCGTGCGTGATGACCAGGTCACACAGTGGGATGATCTTGGTCTGCGGGAGGAACTCCGCACCCCACATGTTGTCGGCGAGCTTGATCTCCTCGTGCAGCGGGCCCTTGGAGACGATGTACTGGTGCGGCGTGGTGGCCAGCACGTCGATGACGCGCTGCATCAGCTCCACGTCGGAGGAGCCCAGCGAGCCGAGCGAGAAGTACACCAGCGAGCCCTCGTCGCGGCGCTCGAGCTCATGGTCGCGCCCGCTTCGCTCCTCGTTGGCTCCTCCGTCGCTCTCTCGTCGCGAGCTCCTGCGCTCGAAGGGCAGCGTGAACGCCTCGTCCGTCTCGCGCACCGAGGAGTCGAGGCGGTGCCAGGAGTCGCCGAGCGGGCGGGCGTCGGCGTAGTCGAGGATCTCGGGGTAGACGTAGAGGTTCAGGTCGCCCTCGTGGATGAAGTCGAGGTCGGGCAGCGGCTCGGTGCCCTGCTCGACGCACCACTCGTTGAAGGCGGTCCACAGCTCGCGGTGGGTGCGGTCGTACTCGGCGCGGAAGGCCGCCCACTCCGAGCGGTCGTCGGCCGGCAGGCCGGAGAAGACCGGCGCGATGTTCTCGCCGCGCACCTCCAGCGGGTTGCAGGAGACGATGCGGACGAACTTCTTGCCCGCGGTGAGCAGCGCCGGGAACGTGATCACGTTGTCCTCGACGATCACGTCGGGGTTGACGCGCTCGATGATCGCCTTGAGCTGCGGCTCGCAGTACTTCACGCCGTCGATCAGCGAGTCCCAGATCGGCTTGGTGACGGTGTCGAGCTGCTCCAGAGTGCTCTTGCGGTACTCGGGGGCGGTCTCGCGGATGAAGTCCTTCCAGAACTGCCCCGGGTCCTGCTCCTCCGCGGCGTCCTCGGGCGGCGGGGCGAGGTCGACAAGGTCCTCCTCGAAGCCGAGCGCTTCGAGCTTGCCCTTCCACGACGCCTCCGCGGCGAAGACGACGCGGTGGCCGCGGCGGCGGAGGATGTCGCCGATGCCGATCGAGTTGTTGGTCGGCCCGTAGGCGCTTTCCGGCATGAACAGGATGGTGAGAGACATCGAGGCTCCGGGGAAACTCATCAATTTGAAGAGGAATTCAAGAACTGATCTAGCGTGAAGGTCAAGTAACGGGCACTATGGTCACGGCTAACTGAACAGCAGCCAAACGAGTGAAGGCGGTGGGGGTGGCTCAGCGTAAGAGCCGTAGTGACCGGCGCATCGACTTGATCGAGGCCGCGCGCAAAGCCATCATCCGTCACGGCATCGACGGCGTACAGCTCTCGCACGTCGCCGAGGAGGCCGGTCTGACCTCCGGCGCGGTGCTCTACCACTATCCCGACCTCAGCGAGCTGCTGGTCGAGGCGCAGCACGCGGGCATGGAACGTTTCTACGAGCAGCGCGTGCGGCAGCTCACCACCCTCACCGACCCGGTCGAGAAGCTGGTGCTCACGATCAAGTCCGGGCTGCCGACCGGGTCGCTCGACCCCGATGTCCGCCTGCTCAACGAGCTGGGCGGGGCCGCGGGCCGCAACCGGGTCTACGGCGTGCTGCTCACCTCCCTCTACGACCGCCAGGTCTCGATGTACCAGGCGGTCCTGGACACCGGCGCCGCGCTGGGGGTGTTCAGGCTGAGCGCCGACTCGCTGACGATCGCCCGCAACCTGGTGGCGCTGGAGGACGCGTACGGCTACCGCATCACGGCCAGGCACCCGGTGATCGGCCCGGCCGAGGCGGCCGAGCTGATCCTCTCGTACGCCCGCGCTGCCACGGGCAACGACCTGGCCCGCTGAGCTCACCGGTCGACCGCCATGATGACCGCGTCCTCGGCCTTCCAGCGCACCTTGACCTTCGCGCCCGCCTTCACCGTGCTCGCGCCCTGCACGGCGACCAGCACCGGCTTGACGTGGCCCGGCACGTCCACGGAGATGTGCGACACGCCTCCGTAGAAGCTGACGTCCAGGACGCTGCCCTTGAGGCCGCGGGTGGCGCTCTCGCCGGCCAGCTCGACCTTCTCCGGCCGGATCGCCAGCAGCGCCTTGGCGCCCGCCTCGAGCTCTTCGAGCGGGGCGCCGGCCAGCATGCCGAAGTCCTCGGTCTTGATGCCGTCGAGGCCGCTGGCCGTGCCGTGGAAGAGGTTGTTGGCGCCGACGAAGTCGGCCACGAACGCCGTGCGGGGCCGCTCGTAGAGCGCGATCGGCTCGTCCACCTGCCGCACCTTGCCGCTGTCGAAGACCGCGATGCGGTCGGCCAGCGACATGGCCTCCTCCTGGTCGTGCGTGACCACCACGAACGTGATGCCCACCTCGTGCTGCAGCCGCTTGAGCTCCAGCTGCATGTCGGCGCGGACCTTCTTGTCCAGGGCCGACAGCGGCTCGTCGAGCAGCAGCAGGCGGGGCCGCTTGACGATGGAACGCGCCAGAGCGACCCGCTGCCGCTGGCCGCCGGAGAGCTGGGCGGGCTTGCGGTCCGCGTGCGCCGACAGCCCGACGGTCTCCAGCACCTCGCCGACCCGCTGCTTCACCTCCTGGCGGGGCAGCCGCTCGCGCTCCAGGCCGTAGGCCACGTTCTTGGCCACGGTCATGTGGGGGAACAGCGCGTACGACTGGAACATGAGGCTGATCGGCCGCCGGTTCGGCTGCTTGGACAGCAGGTCCTCGCCGTCCAGCGTCACCGTGCCCCGGTCGGGCGTCTCGAACCCGGCGATGATGCGCAGCAGCGTGGTCTTGCCGCAGCCCGAAGGGCCGAGCAGGGCGAAGAACTCGCCCTGGCCGATCTCCAGCGACACCTCGTCGAGCGCCGTGACCTCCCCGAACCTGCGGGTGATCCCGTCAATCCTGAGCACGTCTCTCCCCGATCTTCGTCATGCGCTGCCCGGCGATCACCGCCGTGAAGCTCACGAGGAGCAGGATCGCGGCCAGCGCGTTGATCTTCGGGGTGACCCCGAAACGGATCATCGAATAGATCACGATCGGCAGCGTCTGGTCGCTGTTGCCGATCGTGAAGAACGCGATCACGAACTCGTCCAGCGACAGCGTGAACGCCAGCAGCGCGCCGGCGACGATGCCCGGCGTCAGCTGCGGAAGCGTGATCTTCAAGAACGTCGTGACCGGCCCCGCGCCCAGATCCCGCGAGGCCTCCTCCAGCGAGGTGTCGGAGTTGGTCAGCCTGGTGCGCACCACCGCGGCCACGAACGCCATCGCGAACAGGCCGTGGGCGAGGATCACCGAGTACAGGCCGAGCGTGAGCTGGATCAGGCCGTAGAACAGCAGCAGGCCGATCGCGATCACCAGGTCGGGCAGGACCGCCGGCATGAGCGCGATGGCGTCCAGGGTCTTGGACCTGGTGTGCCGGGCCAGCCCGACGGCCAGCAGCGTGCCGAGCACGGTGGCGATCACCGTGGAGCCGGTGGCCACGATCAGCGTGTTGACCAGGCCGTCCCTGACCAGCTTGTCGTTGACCAGCTCGCCGTACCACTTGAGGCTGAAGCCCTCGTACGTGTACGCCGACTTGCCGGAGTTGAACGACATGACGACGAGCACGACGATCGGCAGGTACAGGAAGACGTACGTGGCCCAGAACGGGACGTACAGGAGCTTTGACCTACGCACGGCGCGCCACCCTGGCCTGCACGATGAGCAGCACGATCAGCACCGCGATGAGCGCCAGCGCGAGCGTCGAGCCGAACGGCCAGTCGCGGGCCTTCAGGAACTGGTCGCGGATCAGATTGCCCACCATGATCGACTTGCTGCCGCCGAGGATCTCGGGGATGACGAAGTTGCCGAAGCTCGGCACGAACACGAACAGGCACCCGGTCATCACGCCCGGGACCGTCATCGGCAGCGTGACCTTCCTGAAGGTGGTGAACGCCGAGGCGCCCAGGTTGGCCGAGGCCTCCCTGAGCTGCGGGTCGAGCCGCTCGATGGCGGAGTAGAGCGGCAGCACCATCAGCGGCAGGTACGAGTAGAGCAGCCCGGTGACGATCGTGCCCTGCTTGTAGAGCAGCTCCAGGTCCGTGCCCAGCAGCGAGTTGACCACGCCGGGACCGCTCAGCAGGATGATCCAGGCGTACACGCGGATGATGAAGTTCGTCCAGAACGGCAGCACGATGGCGACCAGCGCCACCGTCTTCCACTTCGGCGGCAGTTGGGCGATCAGGTAGGCCGTCGGATAGCCGATCAGCAGTGCGATCAGCGTCGTCAGGGTCGCGATCTTCAGCGAGGTGCCCACCACGCCGAGGTAGAGCGGATCGACCAGGCGCTCGAAGTTCTCGGTGGTGAACTCGTAGACGACGCCGCCGAAGCGGCCGCGCTGGAACACCGTGTTGCTGAGCACCAGCGCGAGCGGCACCAGCAGCAGCACGATCAGATAGGTGACGCCGGGTGACAGGAAAACGAACGCGCCCAGCCGGCGTCCCTTGGACGCCGGCCGGGCCTTGACCTCAGACTTCACCGCTTTACTGCTGCGCCGTGATTTCGGTCGACAGGCGCGTGAACTTGGTCGACGCCTGGCCCAGGTCGATGATCGACTCACCGTTGAGCAGCTCGGCGGGCTTGATGTCCAGCAGCGAGCCCTTGGCGACCTGCACCCGCTCCATGGCGGCCTTGTTCGGGACCTTGTAGTTGATGTTCTCGGCGGCCCAGCTGTGGATCTCGGGGTCGAGGATGTAGTTGATCAAGGCGTGCGCGGCCTCCTTGTTCTTGGAGGACTTCATGATCACCATGGTGTCCACCCAGAGGTCGCTGCCCTCCTTCGGCACCTTGAACTTGATGTTGCCCTTCGGGTCCGTGGTCGGGCACCAGCCGTCCCACGCCTCGACCATGACGGCCTCGCCGGACTTCAGCTTGTCGCCGAACGTGGTGTCGTCGTAGGTGAGCAGGTGGGGCTTCTGCGCGACGAGGAGGTCCTTGGCCTTGGCGATCTCGTCGTCCTTGTCGGTGTTGACCGAGTAGCCGAGGGCCTTGAGCGCGGGCAGCGCGAGCCAGCGCTCGGTGGTCATCATGGTGACCTTCTTGTCGGCCCAGGCCGGGGGCTTGAGCAGATCGTTCCAACTCGTCGGCTCGGACTTCACCAGGTCGGAGCGGTAGCAGATGCCGGTCGTGCCCCAGGTGTAGGGCACCGAGTACTTGTTGCCCTTGTCGTAGGAGAGCTGGGTGGCCTCCGGGTAGAGGTTGGCCAGGTTGGGGATCAGCTCGGGGTGGATCGGCTCCAGCAGGCCCGCCGCGTTGAGCGCCTGGGCGTACTGGCCGGACACGAACGCCACGTCGATGCCACTGTCACCGGGGGCGGTGAGCTTGGTCATCGCGATCTCGTTGGTGTCGTGCAGGGCGACCTTGATGTCCTTGACCTTGAGCTTCGCCTTGACCTTCGCCGGCAGCTCCTCGGGGGTGTAGCCCGGCCAGACGGTGATCTGGAGCGTCTGCTGCGACAGGTCCGCGTTGGGCTTGAGCTGGTCCGCCGCCGCCGGCGTCGTGCCTTCTGAGCTGGTCGACGACTCACCGCCGCACGCCGCGACGGCGAGCGCGAGGCCGGCCGCTGTGACAGCGACCGGGAGACGACGGGTGAACCGGATACGGGACACGGCCGCTACTCCTTCTGGATTTTGTGCAGTTTTGAGGGGTCGCGCGACCTTACCGGACACAGCAGACCAGAGCAGGAGTGTTGCAGGGGAAATCAACATGAGCAAGACTTTTGCTGACATTGCTACCTGGAAGTTTGGTCTACGAGTTGAATTGGGATTCAATAGCAGATCGGCTGCTCTCTCTCGGTGAGAGGCCCCTCACGGCCCGAGACCGGGGTGTCAGCGCCACACTTCTCCCGCTGCTGGAGGGTGAGGTGCCGCCGCCGTTCGCGGTGCGGCGCTTCCTCCCGCTGCCCACCCTCTCGTACAGCCTTGGAGATCTCCACACTGGGGCCCCAGGTGAGCGGGAGTTCGGCGCGCACGTGGATCAGACGAACTACTCGGTGATCGTCGACGAGAAGGTCGTCGTCAAGTGGATCACCCCACCCGTCCCCCTGCCCCACCCCACCCCAGAGGTCTTCGCTCACCTCGTTGAGGCGGGGTTCAACGACACAGCACCCCCTTACGCGGCCCTGACCCGCGCTGTGGACGGGAACGAGCAGCTCCTGGCCCTGGTCACGGGCTACCTTCCGGAGGCCCGCGACGGCTGGGAGTGGTGCGTCGACGAGGCCGAGGCCGGCGCCACGGACTTCGCCCCCGTCCTCGGCCGCCTCGCCGCCGACCTGCACCTCGCTCTCGCCACGCTCCCCACCCCCGCGCAGGAGCCCGGCGCCGCGGGTACGGCGGCCAGGGCGGAGTCCGCGCTCGCGGAGGCGCTCGCGCTCACGGACGGCGAGGACGGCGCGTGGCTGGCCACGCGGACCCCGGCGATCCGGCGCGAGCTGGCCGCCCTCCAGGAGCCGATCACCGGCCCCTGCATCAGGATCCACGGCGACCTGCACGTGGGACAGATCCTCAAATGGCGGGACGGCTACGCGGTGATCGACTTCGACGGCAACCCCACCGTCGCCGACGCCGACCCGCGCCAGCCGGCCGCCAGGGACGTGGCCCAGCTCACCACGAGCATCGAGCACGTGGCCCAGGTGGCGATCAAGCGGAGGGGCACCGACCCCGGCGCGGCGGCGGCCTGGGCAGCCGAGGCCCGCGCCGGGCTGCTGGCCGCCTACAGGGCCCGCCTGGCCGAGAAGGACCGGCCGGACCTGCTCGACGAGAGACTGGTCCGGCCGTTCGAGGTGGAGCAGGAGTGCCGCGAGCTCATCTACGCCGCCCGCCACCTGCCCCGCTGGCGCTACGCCCCCATGGGCGTCCTGCGCACCTGGTACCAAGAGGAGAACATCACGTGAATTCCGAGCTCTACCTGTCCGACCTGGAGGCCAAGCCGGCGGCGCTCAGGAGCCTGGCCGCCTCCCTGAGGGAGGAGAACCCGTTCGCGGCGCTCCCCTCGGGCCTGACCCGGGTGCTCTTCCTGGGCATGGGCAGCTCCCGGTACGCCGCGGGCGTGGCGGCGCTGCGCCTGCGCCGGGCGGGCGTGGACGCGTACGCCGACTACGCCTCCGCGGAGGCCACCTACCCGGCCGCCGCGGACACCCTGGTCGTCCCGATCTCGGCCGGCGGTTCGAGCAGGGAGACCCTCGACGCCGTGGAACGGTACACGGGCGGCCCGTCCTACCTGGCGGCGCTCACCAACATCCAGGGCTCCCCTCTCGCCGAGCGGGCCGACCTGGTGGTCGACATGCGCGCGGGCGAGGAGCGCGGCGGCGTCGCCTGCCGTACGTTCCAGCACACCCTGGCCCTCCTCCTGGCCCTGGAGGCCCACCTCACCGGGACGGGCCGCGACCTGCCGAAGCTGCTGGAGCGGGCCGCCGAGGCCACGACGGACCTCCTGGACAGGAGGGACGAGTGGCTCCCCATGACCATGGAGCTGCTGGACGGCGACCGCGGCGTCTACACCGTCGCCCCCGCCGAGCGGCTGTCGTCGGCCGAGCAGTCGGCGCTGATGTTCCGCGAGGGCCCGCGCCGGCCCGCCGACGCGTGCGAGACGGGCGACTGGGCACACGTGGACGTCTACCTCACCAAGACCCTCGACTACCGCGCGCTGCTCTACCCCGGCTCCCGCTACACCGAGCAGGCCATGGACTGGGTGCGCGAGCGCGGCTCCACGGTGGTCACGGTGGGTGGCGAGGTGAAGGACGCCAGGGCCGCCGTCAGGTACGCGCACGACGACGACCCGGACGTCGCCCTGCTCACCGAGACGCTGGTGGCCGAGCTGGTCGCCGGGAATTGGTGGTCGGCGCGGTAGTCAGTGGGCCCGCGCGGCGAGCGCGTGCTCGACGAGCGCGATGAGGGTGTTCCTGACCGCCGGCCGCGCCCGCGCGTCGGTGCGGATGACCGGTATGTGCGGGGAGAGCGTGAGCGCCTCCCGCACCTCGCTCTCGCTGTGCGGGAACACCCCGTCCCAGCCGTTCACCCCGATGACGAACGGGATGCCGGACTCCTCGAAGTAGTCGATGGCCGGGAAGCTGTCGGCCAGCCGCCGCGAGTCCACCAGCACCACGGCCCCGATGGCGCCGCGTACGAGGTCGTCCCACATGAACCAGAACCGGTGCTGCCCCGGCGTGCCGAACAGATAGAGGATCAGGTCCTGGTCCAGCGAGAGCCGTCCGAAGTCCATGGCCACGGTGGTGGTGGTCTTGCCCGGCGTGAGCCCGATGTCGTCGATGCCCTCGGACGCGTCCGTCATCACCGCCTCCGTGGTCAGCGGCATGATCTCGGACACGGAGCCCACGAACGTGGTCTTCCCTACACCGAACCCGCCCGCCACGACGATCTTCGTGGAGGTGAGCCGGCTAGAGCCTGCGAAGTCCACTCAATACCCTTTCGAGCAGGCCCCTGTCGGGAAGGCCCGCGTCCAGCTGGGGCTGGTACACCCTCACCAGCCCATCCGCCTCCATATCGGCCACCAGCACCCTCGCCACCCCGAGAGGAACGCCCAGCAGCGCGGAGATCTCCGCCACGGAGCGCACCTGCCGGCACAGCTCGCTGATCGCGCGATATTCACGGGTGTACGTCATGCCGAGTCGTACCGAGGTGGCCGACGATACCAGGGCCTCCATGGCGAGCTCCGTACGAGGAGTCGTCCTGCCACCGGTGACGGCGTACATCCGGACGAGCGAGCTGCGCTCCGGCTCCGGTTCATCGTTGTGCCACGATGCCAACGTCTACTCCCATCACCCTGTCTGTCCGGCCGCAGCGGGATCCATTACGGACGCGCCGCCGACAGTTCCGCCCGCACGGCAGGCGTGAGCACCTGCCCGGCGCGCTCGACCAGGATCGTCATCTGATAGGCCACCAGGCCCATGTCGCAGTCGGGCGCGGCCAGCACCGCCAGGCAGGATCCGTCGCTGATCGACATGACCAGCAGCAGGCCGCGGTCCATCTCGACGAGCGTCTGGGTGACCCCGCCGCCTTCGAACACGCGCGCCGACCCCTGCGTGAGGCTGACGAGCCCGGCCGCGATCGCGGCCAGCTGGTCGGCGCGGTCTTTCGGGAAGCCCCTGGAGTACGCCATCGGCAGCCCGTCGGCGGACACGACCACCGCGTGCGCCACGCCGGGGACCTCGTCGACGAAGCTGCTGACCAGCCAGTTCATGTCCCTGGCCGCCTGGCTGAGCTCCTTCATGAGTCCTCCTCGAGCTCGGCGCGACCCTTGCGCACACCCTGCTGGTAGCTGGCCAGCCTGTTGCGCAACCGGTCGGGCGACACCGGAGGAGCGGAAGCGGTCGGGGGTTTCGGACTCGCGGTGCCCGGTACCAGATTCGCTCTCGGGGTCCGCTTGGGCAAGCCGGAGTTGGTCATGCCGTTCTGCGCCGGTTCGGCGGCCGCGCCGGCCGCCTGCCAGCCCTCATCGGCGGGTGAGGACCAGGCCGGGTCGCGGTGGTCGGCCGTGGGCGTCGTCTTGGTGAACCAGCCGCTCCCCTCGACGGCGGAGTAGATGGGCAGGAACTCCTCGTCCTTGGACGGCGCCGGCGGGGTGGCGAACGACGGGTAGGAGTCCGCCGGCCCGCCCAGGTCCGGCGGTAGCTGCTCAACCGAGTACGCCTGAGACGAGCTGAACCAGGACGACGGCTCGGGCGCCGCGGGCACGATGTCCAGCGACGGATGCCCGTACGAGGGCCCGCGCGGGGGCCCGGGAAAAGGGTCGGCGGGCGGCAGGGTCCCGAAGGACGGGTGTCCCGGGAAGGGCGCGGCCGGTGTCGGCGGGTGGGCCTGCCTGGGCACCGGGATGCGCGCCGGCACGGGCACCGCACCCGGCATCGCGCCCGACACGGCCGTGAGCAGCGCGGGCGGGATCAGCACCATGGCGGTCAGCCCGCCGATGTCCTGCATGCGCAACTGGACGCGGATGCTGTGCCGCAGGGCCAGCCGGCCGACCACGAACAGGCCCATGCGCCGCGACACCGACACGTCCACGACGGGCGGGTTCGCCAGCCGCCAGTTGGCCTCGGCCAGCTCCTCGGCGCTCATGCCGATCCCGTGGTCGGTGACCGACAACATCAGCGAGCCGGTGTCGATGCGGCTGCTGGAGATGATGACCTTGGTGTCCCGCGAGGAGAACGAGACCGCGTTCTCGACCAGCTCGGCCAGCAGGTGCACCACGTCGGTGACCGCCTGGCCGGCGATGGCGACGTCCGACTGGACCTGGATGCTGACCCGGTCGTAGCTCTCGACCTCGCCGAGCGCGGCCCGGACGATGTCCATCAGCTCGACCGGCTCGCTCCACTTGCGGGCCGCCTCCTGGCCGGCCAGGACCAGGAGGTTCTCGCTGTTGCGGCGCATGCGGGTGGCCAGGTGGTCGAGCTTGAACAGGTCGCCGAGCCTGGTGTCGTCGCGCTCGCCGCGCTCCAGCCGCTCGATCAGCGTGAGCTGCCGCTCGACCAGCGTCTGGCTGCGCCTGGACAGGTTGACGAACATGGCGTTGACGTTCGCCCGCAGCTTGGCCTCGTCGCCCGCCAGCCGTACGGCCTCGCGGTGCACCTCGTCGAACGCGCGGGCGACCTCGCCGACCTCGTCCCTGGAGAAGATCCCGATGGGCGGGACCTCGGCCTGGACGGCGCCGTCGCGGGACTCGCGCAGGTGCTGGACGAAGTCCGGCAGCCGCCTGCCCGCGATCTCCAGCGCCTCGCCGCGCAGGCGGCGCAGCGGCCGCACGAGCGACCTGGCCACCCCGGTGGTGATGAGCAGGACCGCCACGAGCAGCGCGAGCACGGCGCCCGCGGCCACGAACGCCTGCTGCCGCTCGTCCGCGCTGAGCGCCTCGCTGCGTGCCACGATGCCCTGGGCCTGGCGCTCCTCGACCTCGCGCATGGAGTCGACGACCACGTTGGCCGCGTCGAACCACTCCTTGGCGTCGTCGCGCTTGCTCAGGTCGAGGCCGCGCAGCGGCAGCCCCTTCGTGCTCCTGATCAGCACCAGCTCGCGCAGGAACAGCATGCGGTCGGCGGACCTGCCGTTGACGGTCTCGTCGAAGAAGCGGCGCTCGTCGGCGGTGGCCTCGGTCGAGTACGCCTTGCGCTCGTTCAGCTCCTTGGACTGCTCGCCGAGGAAGCGCTTGAGCTGGTCCTGGTCGAACGCGCCCTCGACGAGCACCGCGGTGACCAGCGCCTGCTGGTAGGAGACGCTCTCCTTCGCCCTGGCCAGGGCGTTCAGCATGCGGGTCTGGCGGAACAGCTCGTCGTCCACGCTGTCCTTGATCAGCTCGTTGTGGACGGAGAGCAGGTCGCCGATCACGGTCGTGTAGAGCTCGACGGCGGGGCCCGGCAGCAGGTTGGCCTCCAGCGCCTGCTTGCGCAGGGCGGTCAGGTCGTCCAGGCGGCTGAGCAGGTTCTCGAGCTGGTCGGCGCTACGGCCGCTGACCTCGGTCAGCAGTTGCCCGGCGGTGCCGCGTACCTGCCTGACGGCCAGGTCGGCCTGGTCCATCTGGGCCTGCACCGTGGAGAGCATGCCCGCCGGCCGGTTGCGCGCGATGTACCAGGCGGTCGTGGCCCGCTCGGCCGCGACCTGGTGGGTGAGCGCGCCCAGCTCGGCGGAGAGCTGGGCGAACTGGTTGGTACGCGCGTAGTCACCGGCGGCGGACGTCCTGGCGAGCACCTGGATGCCGCCGAGCAGGACGGCGGCGGCCGTCGGGATCAGGATGAGGGCGACAAGGCGCGCGCGGACGCGCCAATTGCTCAGCCGCCAGTTGCCGTTACTGGCCTGCCTCTCACCCAACGCTGTAGTCACCGAACGCACCTCGCCCGAATCGGCGTATTTGAGGGGGCTGTGTCCCATGGGAAATCAGCTAAGTGCCGGCCAATTAGAACACATCCCACAGCAGTGTGGCCCACCCGAACATAACGCTACAAAAAGCGACTCGTGTGACTCAAGTGCCAAAACCTGGAGCTCCATGATTCATGATCGGAAAGCGGGAAATAACCCTTTAAAGAGTTGAATGTCCCTATGTGGGGCTTTAGTACGTTCCAATCCCATAACACCACAGGAGCATGGAGGTCTCTGGAGTGTCACGGCGTTGAGATTTCCGTTAATCGCGCCATATGTTGTGGCGGTCAAAGAAGGAGGCGAGGGTGGGGGATTCTCCCGACAGCGCGGCCATCACTGTTGAGGGCCTTTGGAAGATCTTCGGATCCAGGGCGCAGAAAGTCCTGGACAGCGAGGACAGGCATCTCGACCAGACCGCACTGAGAGAGAAGACCGGCTGCACCGCCGCCGTCAGGGACGTGAGCTTCGAGGTGCGACCGGGCGAGGTCTTCGTGGTCATGGGCCTGTCCGGCAGCGGCAAGTCCACCCTCGTACGCTGCCTCACCCGGCTGATCGAGCCCAGCGCGGGCGAGATCAGGATCGGCGGCGAGGACATCGGCCGCGCCTCCCCCGCCCGGCTCCGGGAGATCCGCCGCCACCAGGTCAGCATGGTCTTCCAGCATTTCGGCCTGCTGCCGCACCGCAAGGTGATCGACAACGTGGCGTACGGGCTGGAGATCCAGGGCACCGCCAAGGCGGCCAGGCACGCGCGGGCGGCGGAGATCCTCTCCCTCGTCGGCCTCGACGGCTACGCCGACGCCTACCCCGACCAGCTCTCCGGCGGCATGCAGCAGCGCGTCGGCCTGGCCCGCGCGCTGGCCGTGGACCCGCAGGTGATGCTGTTCGACGAGCCGTTCAGCGCGCTCGACCCGCTGATCAGGCGCGACATGCAGGCCGAGGTGATCCGCCTGCACCGGGAAGTCGGCAAGACGATGGTGTTCATCACGCACGACCTGTCCGAGGCGCTGAAGCTGGGCGAGCGGATCGCGATCATGCGGGCGGGCTCGATCGTGCAGCTCGGCACCGCGGAGGAGCTGGTGGGCGCGCCCGCCGACGACTACGTGGCCGACTTCGTCCGCGACGTGCCCAGGAGCCACGTGCTGACGCTGCGCTGGATCTGCCGCGAGCCCGAGCCCGGCGAGCCGCTGGACGGGCCCGTCCTACCGGCCACCACGCTCATCATGGACGCCATCAGCGCCTCGTCCGCCTCCTCCCGCCCCATCAGGGTGGTGGACGGCGACGACCTCGTGGGCGTCGTGGACCGCGTGGACCTGCTGACCTTCCTGTCCGGCGCGGACGTCACGGTGAAGGCATGAGCTCCACAACCGTCAGCACGCCTTCCCGGCTGAGGTTGCCGAAGTGGGCGGCCCCCTCGGGGGTGGCGGTCCTCTTCGTGGTGGCGTACCTGGTCTTCCGCGGCACGGCGACACTGCCGCACGACAAGGAGGCGCCGCAGTTCCTGGCCGTCACCGACCTGCGCGAGTGGATCGACGACCACCGCAACGACAACCCGCTCTTCCTGTACTTCCTCAACTACATCCGGCTCTTCGTGGGCTGGCTGTACGGCCTCTTCCAGTCCGTCCTGTACGCGCTCGGCTGGCCCGGCATCACCGGCGTCATGGGCGCGCTGGCCTGGCTGGCGGGCGGCCGGCGGATCGGGCTGGCCGCGGTGGCGGGGGTGAGCGCGTTCGGCTTCCTGGGGCTCTGGCAGTCGAGCGTCGACACGCTGGCCCTGGTCGCGGTCTCGGTGCTGCTGTCGCTGGCGATCGGGATCCCGCTGGGCGTCTGGGCCGGGCTCTCGGGCCGCGTCCGGCGGGTGATCACGCCGGTGCTGGACGTCATGCAGATCATGCCGACGTTCGCGTACCTGGCGCCGCTCGCGCTGTTCTTCCACATCGGTGCCCCGGCCGGGGCCATCGCGACGATGATCTACTCGATCCCGCCGGCCATCCGGATCACCGCGCTGGCCATCTCCGAGGTCTCGCCCACGGCCGTCGAGGCGTCCAGCTCGCTGGGCGCGACGGGCCGGCAGACGCTGTTCAAGGTCTACCTGCCGCTGGCCAGGTCGACGATGGCGCTGGCGGTCAACCAGACGATCATGATGGCCCTGTCCATGGTCGTCATCGCCAACCTGATCTCCGCGCCCGGCCTGGGCGGCGACATCATCCGCGGCCTGTCGCGGGCGCAGGTCGGCATCATGCTCCCGGCGGGCGTGGCCATCGTCATCATGGCGGTGCTGCTCGACCGGACCATGATGGCGATCGCCCACCGCGGGCCGCATGCCAGGCTTCGCACGGTCGATCTCGTCGCCGCCGGCGTGCTGGCGGTGGCCGGGGTCGCGCTCATCCCCGTGCTGCCCAGGACGTGGCCGGACGGCCTCACGGTCAACTTCGTGGCCGAGGTGAACGACGCCGTCCGCTGGGCCGAGACCAGCTGGTACGGGGTGACCACGTTCATCAAGGACCTCACGACCGGCGTCCTGCTCAACCCGCTGGAGACGCTGCTCACCTCGTCCCCGTGGTGGCTGGTCGCCCTGGCGGTGCTGGCCGTCGCCTGGCGGGTGAGCGGCGTACGCGCGGCGCTGACGGCGCTCGTCTGCCTGCTGGCCATCGCGCTGCTCGGCGTCTGGGAGCACACCATGCAGACGCTCACCACGGTCGTCGTCGCGGTGTTCGTCACGCTGGTCGCCGGCCTGCTGCTCGGCGTGGCCGCGGCCCGCTCACCGCGATATTCGGCCGTGCAGCGGCCCATACTCGACGCCGCGCAGACCATGCCGGCGTTCGTCTACCTGCTGCCGGCGCTGGCGCTGTTCGAGACCACCCGGTTCACGGCGATCTTCGCCTCCGTCATCTACGCGGTGCCGCCGGTGGTGCGGCTGGTCGAGGACGGCATCAAGGGCGTGCCCGCCACGGTCGTCGAGGCGGCCACCTCGGCGGGCTCGACCTCGGGCCAGCTCCTGTGGAAGGTGCAGCTGCCCATGGCCAGGCGGGCGATCCTGCTCGCGGCCAACCAGGGCATCGTGATGACGCTGGCCATGGTGGTCGTCGGCGGTCTGGTCGGGGCGGGGGCCCTCGGCTACGACGTGGTCGTCGGATTCTCCCAGCGACCCGACTTCGGCATGGGCTTCGTGGCCGGCATCGCGACCGTGCTGCTCGGCGTCATGCTCGACCGCATCACGCAGGGCGCCGACAGGCGCCCCTCCCCCCGAAAAAGGAAATCCACATGAAGATTCGCCTGCTCGCAGGCCTCCTCGCCCTTGGACTCGCCGCTGTCGGTTGCGGCGGGGCCAAGGTCGAGACCTCTCCCAGCTCCTCCGCCGCCCCGGCGGCCTCCGGATCGAGCGCCGCCACCGGGACCGTGAAGATCGCGATCAACCCGTGGGTGGGCTACGAGGCCAGCGCGAACGTCGTCGCGTACCTGCTGAAGAACGAGCTCCACTACAACGTCGAGCTGCCCGAGATCAAGGAGCAGCTCGCCTGGGAGGGCTTCGAGACCGGCGACGTCGACGTCATCATCGAGAACTGGGGCCACCCGGACCTGAAGAAGAAGTTCATCGAGGAGAAGAAGGTCGCGGCCGAGGCCGGCTCCACCGGCAACAAGGGCATCATCGGCTGGTACGTACCGAAGTGGATGGCCGACAAGTACCCGGACATCACCGACTACAAGAACCTCAACAAGTACGCCTCCCTGTTCAAGACCTCGGAGTCCAGCGGCAAGGGCCAGCTCCTCGACGGTGACCCCAGCTACGTCACCAACGACGAGGCCCTGGTCAAGAACCTGAAGCTGAACTACAAGGTCGTCACCGGCGGCAGCGAGGCGGCCCTGCTCAAGTCCGCCACGCAGGCGCAGGAGCAGCAGAAGGCGCTGCTGTTCTACTTCTGGACGCCGCACTGGCTCTTCGACAAGGTGGACCTGGTCCGCGTGAACCTGCCGGCCTGGACCGACGGCTGCGACGCCGACCCCAAGAAGGTCGCCTGCGACTACCCGGAGATGGACCTCGACAAGATCGTCAGCAAGAAGTTCGCGGACACCGGCGGCAAGGCGTACGAGCTGGTCAAGAACTTCAGCTGGACCAACGAGGACCAGAACGCGGTCGCCAACGACATGACCAACAACGGCCTGACCGGCGAGCAGGCCGCCAAGAAGTGGATCGAGGCCAACACCGCCAAGTGGCAGGCCTGGATCCCCAAGTGACGCCCTCTTGACCGCGGCCCCGGGCGGGGCCGCGGTCACCGGGAGACCCTCATGTTGCGAACGAACAAGCTCGTCGGGCCGCTGGTCGCGGCCCTGCTGCTGACGACCGCCTGCTCCGGCGAGGAGCCCGGCTCCGCCAAGGTGTCGAAGGGCGTCGTCAACATCGACATCCACGGCTGGGTCGGGTACGAGGCCCAGGCCGCCGTGCTGGCGTACCTGCTCGAACACGAGCTGGGTTACTCGGTGCACAAGCGGCCCATGAAGGAGGGCGATTCCTGGGAGGATTTCGAGGACGGCAAGGTCGATGTGATCGTCGAGAACTGGGGTCACAACGACCTGAAAAAGAAGTTCATCGAGCAGAAGAAGGTCGCTCTGTCGGCCGGGCTCACGGGGAACCAGGGCATCATCGGGTGGTACGTCCCCGAGTGGATGGTGAAGAAATACCCCGACATTACGGACTACCGAAACCTCAATAAGTACGCGCACCTTTTCCGGACCGACAAAACCGGAAATGCCGGACAGGTTCTGGACGGAGATCCGACGTTCGTGACGAATGACGAGGTTCTCATCAAGAACCTCGGGCTCAATTACAAGGTCGTCTACTCGGGCAGCGAGGCGGCGCTGATCAAAGCGGCCGAGTTCGCCACCAAGAACCGGACACCGCTGCTGCTGTATTTCTACGAGCCGCAATGGCTGTTCACCAAGGTCAAACTGGTCAAGGTGGCGCTGCCGCCCTACGCTCTCGGCTGCGACGACGACGCCAAGCGGGTCGCGTGCGACTACCCGCCGTATCTGCTCGACAAGATCGTCAGCAAGCAGTTCGCGCAGACCGGCGGCAAGGCGTACGAGCTGGTCCGCAACTTCACCTGGACCAACGACGACCAGAACTCCGTGGCCAGCGACATGATCAACGAGAAGATGACCGCCGAGCAGGCCGCCGAGCGGTGGGTGCGGGACAACAAGATCGTGTGGAAGGACTGGATCCCGCGCTGAGGCCCGGCGATCGAGGTGGCATGGGTGACAGTTGTTTCAGCCTAAACTGAACCCATGGCTCCTTCCGACGACCGCGAGCGGATGCTCGAGTGGGTCGAGCGCGTGGCGACTTTCTGCGGCGACGCCTGGGGCCTGGCTCCCATCACCGGCCGCGTGCTGGGCTGGCTGCTGATCTGCACCCCCGCCGAGCAGTCCGCCGGCGAGATCGCCGACGCGATCGGGGCCAGCCGGGCGTCCATGACGTCCAACCTGCGCCTGCTGACCTCCATCGGCCTCGTCCGGCGGCGCACCCGGCCGGGCGAGCGCACCACGTACTACCGCATCGAGGACGACGCCTTCGAGAAGGTCGTGCGGCAGCGGCTGGCCTCGTTCGCCGCGTTCGGGGAGATCGCGGAGGAGGGGCTGGAGCTGGGCGGGGAGGACGAGGAGCGGATCCGGCGCATCCGCTCGGCCCAGCGCTCCATCGCCCTCCTCACCGACCGGGTGCAGTGACGCCCTACCGGTCGAGCCGCTGGTAGAGGCGTACCGACAGGACGAAGAAGACGGCGGTGATCACCACCGGCCAGATCATCGCCATCAGGACGGCGTGCTGGGCCACCCAGGAGTCGCCGCCCCAGCCGGGGTTCCCGAAGAGCTCCCTGGCCGCCGCCACCGTGGACGACAGCGGGTTCCACTCCGAGATCGCGCCCAGCCAGCCCGGCATCGTGTCAGGGGCGACGAAGGCGTTCGACAGGAAGCCGACCGGGAACTCCAGCACCTGGATCGCCACCACGCCGCCCGGATCCCTGAGCAGCAGCCCCAGGTACATGCCGACCCAGAGCAGCGAGAAGCGCAGCAGGAGCAGCAGGCCCACGGCGGCCAGCGCGCCCGGGAACGAGGACGGCCGCCAGCCCACCGCCAGGCCGCAGACCAGCAGTCCGCCCAGGATCAGGACCGAGTTGAGCAGGTCGGCCACGGCCCTGCCGATCAGCACGGCCGAAGGCGCCATGGGCATCGAGCGGAAGCGGTCGGTGACGCCCTTGGAGACGTCGGTGGCGACGGCCATCATGGTGGCGCTGAGACCGAAGAGCATCGTCATGCCGTACATGCCGGGCATGAGGAAGGCGAAGTAGTCGGCCCCCGAAGGCACCTTGACCGCGCCGCCGAACAGATAGCCGAAGGCCAGCGTGATCACCACGGGGAAGAGGATCCCGAACACCACCGTCATCGGCTGGTTCGCCCAGTGGATCAAGTCGCGGCGGGCGACGGTCCAGCCGTCTGCCAGAGCCCATCTCATACGGCGCCCCCTCGGCGGTCGGTGAGGTTCAGGAAGACTTCGTCGAGCGTGGGGCGGCGCACCGCCACGTCCTCGGCCTCGATCCCGGCGGCCGCCAGGGCCGCGAGCGCCTCCGTGAGCGCCCGCACCCGGTCGCCCACCGGCGCGCTCACGTGCCTGGTGTCCCGATCGACCTCGGCCGGCCCCGAGGCCGCCCCGCGGACGATTCCGGCGGCCTCGTCGAGCCGTGCCGGGTCGTGGATCACCACGTCGAGCCGGTCGCCGCCGAGCTTGGACTTGAGCTCGTCCGGCGTGCCCTCGGCGACCACCCGGCCGGCGTCGATCACGGCGATCCGGTCCGCGAGCTGGTCGGCCTCCTCCAGGTACTGCGTGGTCAGCAGCACGGTGGTGCCGCCGGCGACGAGGTCGCGCACCGCGCGCCAGATCTCCGTGCGGCTGCGCGGGTCCAACCCTGTCGTCGGCTCGTCGAGGAACAGCACGGGCGGCGCCAGGATCAGGCTGGCCGCGAGGTCGAGCCTGCGCCGCATGCCGCCCGAATACTCCTTGGCCGGCCCCTTGTGGTCCAGCCCGAACCGCTCCAGCAGCTCGTCCGCCCTGGCCCGGGCCCGAGACGGGCCGAGGTGGTGGAGGCGGCCGAACAGCTCCAGGTTCTGCCGCCCGGTCAGGATCTCGTCCACGGCGGCGTGCTGGCCGACGAGGCCGATGCTGCGGCGTACCTGCCGGGGCTGGGTCGCCACGTCGAACCCCGCCACCTCCGCGCGGCCGCCCGAGGCGCGCAGGAGGGTGGTGAGGATGCGGACGGTCGTGGTCTTGCCCGCGCCGTTGGGGCCGAGCAGGCCGTAGACCGTGCCCCGGCCCACGTCGAGGTCGATCCCGTCGAGCGCCGCCTTCTCGCCGTACTTCTTGCGCAGGTCCTGCGCGAGCACCGCCGGCATGCGTGTCCCCTCCCTTGATTCCGTACGCCGTACCGTACAGCATACGGTTCAGGGCGGCAACCGTACGGTGTACCGTACGGATGTGACCGTTGAGTACCCGGGAAAGGGCGACCCCGCGCGCAGCCTGGCGCTGCTCTGGCGCACCAGCGAGCGCGTCAGCCGCAAGGGCAAGCCCGAGCTGAGCGTCGACCGCATCGTGCGCGCGGCCATCGAGGTGGCCGACGCCGAGGGGCTGGCGGCGCTGTCCATGCGCCGCGTGGCCGAGCGGCTGGGCGTCGGGACGATGTCGCTCTACACGTACGTGCCGGGCAAGCCCGAGCTGTTCGACGTCATGCTCGACACCGTCTACGGCGAGGCGGCCAGGCCGCAGGACGTGCCCGGGGGCTGGCGGGGCCGGCTGGAGCAGATCGCCAGGGAGAGCTGGGCCCTCTACCTGCGCCATCCGTGGCTGCTGCAGGTGGCGTCGAGCCGCCCGGTGCTCGGGCCCAACGTCACCGCCAAGTACGACTACGACCTGCGCGCCGTGGACGGCATCGGGCTGACGGACCTGGAGATGGACTCGGTGATCACACTGGTCGCCGGGTTCGTGCACGGGGCGGCACGCGGCGCGGTCGAGGCGGCGCAGGCCGAGAGCCTGACGGGCATGACCGACGAGCAGTGGTGGGCCGCGCACGCGCCCTTCCTCAGCCGGATCACCGACGCCGCCCGCTACCCCACGGCCGCGCGCGTCGGCCAGGCGGCGGGCGAGGCGCTCAACGCCGCCTACAGCCCGGGGCACGCCTTCGAGTTCGGCCTGCAGCGCGTCCTCGACGGCGTCGAGGCCCTCATAAGCCGCCGATCAGCCTGATAGGGCCTTTTCGTAGGCCATCAGGGTGTCCACGAACATCCGCCGCTGCTCCGGCGTGAGCGGCTCCAGGGCCTCGCGCCAGGCCTTGGCTCCGTAGCCGAGCCACTCGTTGATCGACTCCTGGTGCCGGTCCGCGATGCTCACGATCGTACGGCGCCGGTCCGTGTCGTCCTCGCGCCGGTCCAGCACCCCCTTCCTGCTCAGATCCCCCACCATCAGGCTGACCGTCGCGGGCGCCACCTCCAGCCGGGCCGCCAGCTCGTTCACCGTCATCGGCCCGTCGAACAGCAGGTAGGCAAGCAGCGACAGGTGCCGGGGCGCCAGGGACAACGACTGCAGCTCAGAGGGCACCCCCAGCCGCTTGACCCGCCCGACCATCCGCGGCATCAGCAGCAGCAGCGTCCTGATCCCGTCGTCCACGCTCAAGCCGTCTGTTGACATGTCGAACACCTTGATGTCTAAATTAGCTTTGCTTGCAAAGCAAATACGAAGCCTCGTCCAAGGATATGACGTGACCGATTTCAATCAGCAGGTGATCGAGGAGTTCCGGGCGAACGGCGGCAAGGTGGGCGGCATGTTCGAGGGCGCGCCTCTCGTGCTGCTCACCACCACGGGCGCCAAGACGGGCCGGCGGCGCACCAACCCTGCCGTCTACCTGCGGGACGGCGAGCGGGTCCTGGTGTTCGCCTCCAACGCGGGCGGCGCCGCCCACCCGGCCTGGTACCACAACGTGCTCGCCAACCCGCGAGTCGTCGTCGAGCTGGGGGAGGACCGGTTCGCGGCCCGGGCGGTGCCGCTCGAAGGCGAGGAGCGCGACCGCCTGTACGCCCGCCAGGCCGCGATCAACCCGGCCTTCGCCACGTACCAGCAAAACACCGAGCGCGTCATCCCGGTCATCGCGCTGTACCCCGAGCGCGAGCGGCTGGAGGCGTTCGGGGACGAGCTGGCCAGGATCCACGACCACCTCAGGGGCGAGCTGGCCAAGGTCCGCCAAGGGGCGCCCGCCGGTGACCTGCGGGCGCACTGCCTGGCCTTCTGCGACGCGATGATCTTCCACCACAACGGCGAGGACCGGGTGGCGTTCCCGCACCTGGAGAAGCTCTTCCCCGAGCTGAAGGAGCCCCTCGACCGGCTGCGCGCCGAGCACGCGGTGATCGCCGGGCTGGTCGCCGAGCTGCGGGAGGCCCCCGGGCCGGCGACGCTGGAGCGCATCGCCGGCGAGATGGAGGCCCACTTCGCCTACGAGGAGCAGCAGCTGGTGCCGGTGCTCAACTCGCTGGAGAGCGTCCCCTGGAGCTAGCGCACGGGTGCGGCACGCAGCCGCACGACGTGCTCCACCAGCGAGATCAGCGTCGCCTTGACCGACTCGCGGTTGCGGGCGTCGGTACGCACGATCGGCACGTGCGGCGACAGCGCGAGCGCCTCCCTGACCTCCTGTTCGGCGTGCGGGAACTGCCCGTCCCAGCCGTTGACGCCGACCACGAACGGCAGCTTCGCCTCTTCGAAGTAGTCGATGGCGGGGAAGCTGTCGGCCAGCCGGCGGGTGTCGAGCAGCACCACCGCGCCGATGGCGCCGCGGACGAGGTCGTCCCACATGAACCAGAACCGGTGCTGCCCGGGCGTGCCGAACAGGTAGAGGATCAGGTCGCGGTCGAGCGAGAGGCGGCCGAAGTCCATGGCCACCGTCGTGGTCTGCTTGTTGGGGGTGAGACCGAGGTCGTCGATGCCCGCGGACGCGTCCGTCATCACCGCTTCTGTGGTGAGCGGAAGGATCTCGGACACCGCCCCCACGAACGTCGTCTTACCGACGCCGAACCCACCGGCGACGACGATCTTCGTCGACGTCAGCCCGGGGCTAGAGCCTGCGTAGTCCACTGAGCACCCTTTCGAGCATGTTGAGGTCTGGCTGTCCCTGGCTGAGGCGTGGCTGGTGCAGGCGGACGAGTCCTTCGTCGGACATGTCCGCCACGAGCACCCTGGCCACGCCCAGCGGGACGCGGAGCAGGGCCGAGATCTCGGCGACCGACCGGAACGACCTGCACAACTGCATGATGGCCTCCTGCTCGGGGGTGAGCATGGCCATCTCGTCGTCCGGGATCGACATCGACGAGATCAACGTCTCCATCGCGAGGTGATAGCGCGGCTCGGATCGGCCGCCCGTCACCGCGTAAGGACGGAACAGGGGCTCTTCGTCCCCAGCTCCGTCAACGCCGTACACGGCCCTCTCCCATCAGTTCCATCACATCACCGGGTCCTGGCGGCCTGGAGTTCAGCCCGCAGGGCCGGCGTGAGCGCCTGCCCGGCCCTGTCCACCAACAGCGTCATCTGGTACGCCACCAGGCCCATGTCACAGTCCGGGCCCGCGAGCACCGTCAGCACGGAGCCGTCGCTGATGGCCATGACGATGAGCAGGCCGCGCTGCATCTCGACGACGGTCTGCGTCACAGAGCCGCCCTCGAACACCCTGGACGCTCCCACGGTCAGGCTCAGCAGGCCCGCGGAGACCGCGGCGAGCTGGTCGGCCCGGTCCGGCGGGAAGCCTTCGGAGGCGGCCAGGCACAGGCCGTCGGCCGATACGACGACGGCATGCGCGACTCCGGGCGTGTTACGCACGAAGTCGGTGATCAGCCAGTCGAACCTGTTCGCCTCGTGGCTAAGGGTTGTCACGCATCCTCCCCGGCGGGACGCTCACTCACTCTGTTCCTCCTGTCCACGTACTTCCTGGCGGCCCCGTCGCACACCCTGCTGGTAGCTGGCCATCCGGCTGCGCATCCGATCCGCCGAAACGGGCGGCATCGGAGCCGGCCGCTGCGGTTGCTGCGGCTGCGCCTGCTGGTTCGCCGTACCGGGAACCAGATTGGCCTTGGGGGTGCGCTTCGGGAGCCCGGCGGCGGTCATGCCGCCGAGGCTGGGCTCGGCGGCAGCGGCCGCCGCGCGCCAACCGGCGTCGGCCGCCGTTCGCCACGCTTCCTCCCCAGAGGGTACGGCTTGCGAGGGCTTGTCCTCACCATCTCCGGTCACCTGCGGCGCCGCCTCCTCCGGCGGCCTGCGGAACCAGGCGGACTCCACCGCCGCGAAGATCGGCAGGAACTCCTCCTGCTCCGGCTCCATCGGCGACACCTCGACCGAGGGCGTCGGGTCGGGCCGGCGCACGTCGTTCGTGGGGTACGACTGGGGCGGCGGAGGCGTCTGGAACGCGCCATTTCCGGATGGGTAGGAGCCCGTGTTGGGGAGCGACGGGTAGACGTTGGAGTCGAACGAGGATGGCTGCCTGCGGTAGGAGCCGCCGTCGGTGTCGGCGGTGAATCCGTTCACGCCCGCCCTGCCGGGGTCCGAATGGTACGGCCCGCTGTCGAACGAGCGCGGTCCCGGCGGCGTGCTCTCGGAAGTCTGGAAACCGTGTCTGGGAGCGGGTCCGTTGGGACGCCGGCCACCGTCGAAGGAGTCGAAGCTGCCGAACGATTTGAACGTCCCGTTCTGCACGGGCGGGCCCGTCGGGGTGGGCACCGTACCGCCGCCGAACGCGGGCCGCTGCGGCAGCGGCTGCTGCTGCGTGCCGTCGACGATCAGCGTGGGCGGGAGCAGCACCATCGCGATCAGGCCGGCGCCCTCGCCCCGCCTGAGCTGGACCCGGATGCCGTGACGCAGCGCCAGGCGGCCGACCACGAACAGGCCCATGCGCCGGGAGACCGACACGTCCACGACGGGCGGCTCGGCCAGGCGGCGGTTGGCCTCGGCCAGCTCCTCCTCGGTCATGCTGATGCCGGTGTCGCTCACCGACAGCAGCGCGCCGCCGCCCTCGATGAGGCTGCTGGTGACGACGACCTGGGTGTTGCTCGGGGAGAACTGGATGGCGTTCTCGACCAGCTCGGCGACCAGGTGGACCAGGTCGTTCGCGGCGCTGCCGAGCACCGAGGTGGCCCGGTGCACCTTGACCTGGACGCGCTCGTAGCCCTCGACCTCCGACAGCGCGGCGCGTACGACGTCGACCAGCTTGGCCGGCTGGCTGCGCCGGCGGGTGGCCTCGTGGCCGGCCAGGACGAGGAGGTTCTCGGAGTTGCGGCGCATGCGGGTGGCCAGGTGGTCGAGCTTGAACAGGTCGGCCAGCCTGGTGCCGTCCTGCTCGCCCTTCTCCAGGCCGTCGATCAGCGAGATCTGCCGCTCGACCAGCGTCTGGGTGCGGCGCGAGAGGTTGACGAACATCGAGCTGATGTTGCTGCGCAGGTCGGCTTCCTCGCCCGCCAGCCGCACCGCCTGCTGGTGCACCTGGTCGAAGGCCCTGGCGACCTCGCCGATCTCGTCGTTTCCGTCGACCTCGATCGGCCGTACCTCGCCCACGGACGCGTCACCGCTGGCCCGCAGCCGGTGCACCACGTCGGGGAGCCGGAAGCCGGCCACCTCCAGCGCCTCAGTACGCAACCGGCGCAGCGGGGTGACCATGGAGCGGGCGATGGCCACGGTGAGCAGCAGGACCAGCAGCAGCAGCGCCAGGATCAGGATCCCTGCGATGATCGCGCTGCTGATCTCGGACTCGCGGAGCTCCTTGCTGCGCAGGCTCACCTGGCCGGCCAGCTGCTGCTCGATGCCGTGCAGCACGTCGATGGCCACGGAGTTCTCGTTGAACCACTGCTCGCGGCTGCCGTTGGCGGAGATCAGGTTGTCACTGATCCGCGCGCCCGGCGCCCGGCCGCTGGCCAGCGTGACCGCGCGCGCCTTGGTGAGCTGGACGTTGACGTACTCGGGCTGCGAGGTGAGCGCCTTGGACAGCTGGAGCCCGACCTCGACGCCGGCCTCGGCGCCGACCTGGGAGATGTCGCTCTGCTCGCGGGCGTTGGAGGCGATGAACTGCTCGACCTCCTTGGCGTCCACGTGCTGGGTGTCGTAGGAGGCCTGGAGCAGTTGGACGCGCTGCCGGGAGACCTCCTCCTTGGCCGCGGCGAGCGCGCTCAGCGCGCGGAACTGGCCGATGATCTGCGGGTCGTCGGACAGCAGGCTCAGCTCGTCGTGCAGCTTGAGCAGGGTGTCGGTGAGGAAGTCGTACCGGATGGTCTCGGTCTGGCCCTCGGCGCGGATCCTCGGCAGCCGGCCCAGGTCGTACTTCACCTGCTGGGCGGCCTTCACGATGCGGGGGCCGTACGAGTCGTCGATCGTGTCGAGGTCGGTGTTCACGGTCTTGACGAGCGTGTCCACCGCGGCCTTGCGCTGCGCGAGCGGCTGGGCGAGCTTCTTGCGCATGGCACGGTTGGCGCCGATCCAGCCGCCCGTGTCACGCTCCAGCCCGATCGCCTGCAGCAGGTCGCGGATATGGGCCGCCTGCTCCGCCCCGGTCGCCGTGCGGTCGTAGTCGCCGATGCTCTGCACCGATCCGACGACTCGCGCTCCCCCGAGCACGACGCCGGCCATGGTGGGCACCAGGATCAGGGCGGTGAGCCGCCACCGTACGCGCCAGTTTCTCAGGCCCAGGCGTGGCAGTGGCCGCTTTACGCGGTCCCGCTTCACGGCTGGGCCGCTGTCGGAGTTCCCCGTCACTGCTTCCGCTACCCCTCAATCGTCCCGTCCCCGACGGGCCTTCAAGCCGTCCACAAGGTATCCGCAGGTTCTGACTTACCGGGCATTTCGGACACAATCGTTACACATGTGACCGGTAGTCGTGTGCTGTTGGTTATCGCAGTGCGGCCAGGACTTGATCGCGGACTTGTGCCCTCTGCGCGGCATCGCTGAGGGGGCGACCGGCGCGATCCACGACATAGAAGACGTCCACCGCCTCCGCGCCGAGAGTCTCCACTCGAGCGGCCCTCACGTCAAGACCACACTCGCCGAACGCCCGTCCAATACGCCACAGAAGCCCCGGCCTGTCATGGGCCCTGACTTCCACCACGGTGGCGGTCGCGGAGGCGTCGTCGACCAGTGTCACCCGAGGTGGAGCCACAGGTACCCGGGGCGGCCGCATGGCCCGCGCACGGCGGGCCAGCCGCTGCTCGATGTCAAGACGGCCAGCAAGGACGAGACGGAGATCGGACTCCAGCGTCGCGGGGTCGGGCGGGGAGCCGTACTCGGGGATGACGGAGAACTCGATCACCGCGGTGGAGCCCGCGGAGGCGGACGAGGCGGAGCGCACGATGAGCCGGTGCGCGGACAGCACGCCGGCGGCGCTCCAGAGCAGCCCCACCCGGTCGGGGGCGACGACCGTGACGGCTCCCCCGTTGACGCGGACGGCACCGCCGCCGTGCCGGGCGAGCGCGGTCTGGTCGGCCGACAGGGTCGGCGGCTTGGGCGGCGGCGAGCCGGCCAGCACGGACCTGACCCGGCGCACGAGGTCGGCGACGAGCCCGGCCTTCCAGCTGTTCCAGGCGGCCGGCCCGGTCGCGTTGCCGTCGGCGACCGCGAGCGCGGCCAGCAGGTCGAGGACCTCACGGGTGCCGACGGTGGCGGCGACCTTCTCGATCGTGACGGGGTCGTCGAGGTCCCTGCGGGTGGCGGTCTCGGGCAGCAGCAGGTGGTGGCGTACGACGGTGGCGAGGGTGTCGACGTCCTGCGCGGGCAGGCCGATGCGGGTGGCGATGTCGCGGACCACGACCTCGCCGGTCGCCGAGTGGTCCCCCGGCCAGCCCTTGCCGACGTCGTGCAGGAGCGCGCCGATCAGCAGGAGGTCGGGACGGGAGACCTCGCGCGTGTGGCTGGCGGCGTTCGCGGCGGCCTCGATCAGGTGCCGGTCGACCGTGAAGCGGTGGATCGGGTTGCGCTGGGGACGGTGGCGTACGCGTTCCCAGTCAGGAAGCAACTTGACAAGGATGCCCGCCTGGTCGAGCTCCTCCCACACGGGCACGGCGGCGCGGCCCGCGCCGAGGATCGACACCAGCGAGTCGCGTGCCTCCTCCGGCCAGGGCACCGGCATGGGAGGCGACTGAGCTGCGAGCACGGACACCGTCGCGGGTGCGAGCGGCAGCCCGGAGTCGGCCGCTGCGGCGGCGGCGCGCAGCACCAGCACGGGGTCCTTGCGCGGGTCGATCCCCCTGGCGAGCACCACCTCGCCGCCGTGCTCGACCACGCCGTCCGCCAGCGGGCGGCGGCCTCGGGGAGCGGGGCCTGACACGAGCCTGTCAACGGTGCGCCAGGTGCCGTCGAAGGCGTGGGAGATGGTACGGCCCGCCTCGGCGAGCCTGCGCATGAGCGCCTCGGCGTCGAGCAGGCCGAGCACCCCCGCCACGGCGTCCTGCTCCTGCAGCACCAGCCGGTCGGTGCCGCGGGCGGTGACGACGTGCAGCGCGTGCCGCACGTCGAGGATGAACTCGTACGCCTCGCGCGCCCTGGGGCCGGGCGCCGAGGCGACCCAGGCGGCCGCCACCGCCTGCATGGCCTGGACGTCGCGGAGGCCGCCGCGCCCGTCCTTGAGGTCGGGTTCGAGCAGGAAGGCCAGCTCGCCGCTCACCTGCGCCCGCTTGTCGGCCGCGTCACGCAGCTCGCCGAGGCGGCGCCGGGAGTCGGCCCGCCACTCGGCCAGCACCGCTTCCCTGGCCTTCTTGGTCAGCTCGGCGTCGCCGGCCACGTGCCGGGCCTGGATGAGGCCGAGCACGGCCTTGAGGTCTTTCCTGGCGACGGTCACCGCTTCCTCGACCGTCCGCACGGAGTGGTCGAGGTTGACCGCGGAGTCCCAGACCGGATACCAGATCCGGTCGGCGATCCTGGCCACGTCGGCCCGGCCGTTGTGCAGCAGGACCAGGTCGAGGTCGCTGCCTGGTGCCAGTTCGCCCCTCCCGAGGCTCCCGACGGCGACCAGTGAGACGTGGTCGCCGTCGCTCGCCGTGCGGAAGAGATCCTTGAGCCAGCGGTCGGTGTCCGCGGTCCGCTCCTTGCGGGCCGCGGCGTACGAACGGGCCTCTCCCCTCAATGCTCTGCCCCCTTGCCGAGCCCCTCGCTGGGCTCAGCCCGGACGCCGTCGTCCGGGCGTCGCCGTGGATCCGTCGTTTCGGCCGAGCCCCGCCGGGTCACAGGGCCTCAGGACCCCGCTCTCCCGTGCGCACACGGACGACGGTGTCCACCGGGACGGACCAGACCTTGCCGTCACCGATCTTGCCGGTGTGCGCCGCCTTGACGATGACGTCGATCACGTCCTCGGTGTCATCCTCTTCGGCGAGGACCTCCAGGCGGACCTTCGGCACCAGGTCGACCTGGTACTCGGCGCCGCGGTAGACCTCGGTGTGGCCGCGCTGGCGGCCGTAGCCGCTCGCCTCGCTGACCGTCATTCCCTTGATGCCGAACTGCTCCAGTGCGGCCTTCACGTCATCGAGCTTGAAGGGCTTGATGATCGCCGTGATGAGCCTCATGCGTCCACCTTCTTAGCTGCCGGGGCGGTGGGCCCGTTGGGGGAGGTCACGCCGGAGGCGTAGACCGTGCCGAGGTCGTACCCCGTCTCGGCGTGCGCGGTGACGTCGATGCCGGTGCGCTCGTCGTCGACGGCGATCCGGAAGCCCATCGTCTTGTCGATGATCTTCCCGAGAACCCAGGTGATGACGAAGGAGTAGCCGCCGACCGCGACCGGGCCGAGCACCTGCAGGCCCAGCTGGCCGAATCCGCCGCCGTAGAACAGGCCCTTGCTCTGCTGGTCGAGGAAGGGGTACGCGGCCAGGAAGCCGAGCGAGACGGCGCCGATGACGCCACCCACCAGGTGCACGCCGACCACGTCGAGGGAGTCGTCGAAGCCGAGCTTGTACTTCAGGCCGACGGCGTAGGCGCAGAGGACACCGGCGAGCAGGCCGATGAGCATCGCGGCCCACGGGTCCACGAAACCACAGGCGGGAGTGATGGCGACCAGGCCGGCGACCGCGCCGGAGGCGACGCCGAGGCTGGTGGCGTGCCCGTCGCGCATCTTCTCCACGACGAGCCAGGCGCCCGCGGCGACCGCGGTGGCGATCTGGGTGTTCATGAACGCCAGGCCGGCCGTGCCGTCGACGGCCAGCTCGGAGCCGGCGTTGAAGCCGAACCAGCCGAACCACAGCAGGCCCGCGCCGAGCAGCACGAACGGGAGGTTGTGCGGCCGCATCGGCTCCTTGCGCCAGCCGGTGCGCTTGCCGAGCACGAGACACAGGGCCAGGCCCGCGGCACCCGCGTTGATGTGGACGACCGTGCCGCCCGCGAAGTCCTCGATGCCCATCGTGTTGAGCCAGCCGGTGCCCCACACCCAGTGGGCGATCGGGAAGTAGACGATCGTCGCCCAGAGGATGGAGAAGAGGATCCACGCCCCGAACTTCGCCCGGTCCGCGATCGCGCCGCTGATCAGCGCGACGGTGATGATGGCGAAGGTCAGCTGGAAGGCGGAGAAGACCAGGCTCGGCATGCCGGTGCCGTCGTCCTTGGTGGCCGTGTCCACCAGGCTCTGCAGGCCGAGTGCGTCGAAGCCACCGACCACGTTGTTGATCGCCGAGCTCGGGTTGTCGGTGAACGCCAGCGAGTGTCCGAACAGCACCCAGGCGATGGTGACCGTGATGATGGCGCCGAACGACATCATCATCATGTTCAGGACACTCTTGGCCCTGGTCATGCCCCCGTAGAAGAAAGCGAGACCCGGAGTCATCAGCAACACCAGCGCGGTGGCCGCGAGCATCCAGGCTGTGGTGCCGCTATCGATCTTCACGACGCGACCCTCCTTACATGTGACGTGTGGCCACAGCGTGTTCGTCCGGGGTTTCATGACTCGACCAGGCGTGTTTCACATTCGTGAATCTCGCCACACTGGTGTTTCGGACGCGTTTCGGTGTTCTCACTCCTCCCATTTCGGCTCAGCAATATCAGCCGTGAGATACTTAGGTTTGCCTAACCTTCGATCAAGGAATGCCGAATGCGTCTTCGCCTGGCCGTCGCCGCCATGCTCCCCGTCCTCGCCCTCGCCGCCTGCGGCACTTCCACGTCCTCGCAGGAGGCGGGACCGACCCGGACCGTCAAGCACGCCATGGGCGAGACGAAGGTGCCGATGACCCCCAAGCGGGTGGTGGTGCTCGACACGGACAAACTCGACACGATGGTCTCCCTCGGCCTGGCGCCCGTCGGCGCGGCGCAGGCCTCCCAGAACCAGAAGTGGCCCGCCTACCTCGGCTCGGCCCTGTCGGCCACCAAGGCGGTCGGCACCACCCAGGCCCCCAGCATCGAGGCCATCATGGCGCTCAAGCCGGACCTCATCCTGGGCAGCAAGTTCCGGCAGGAGGCCTTCTACGACAAGCTCAGCAAGATCGCGCCGACCGTGTTCACCGAGAAGGTGGGCATCACCTGGAAGGACAACTTCCTGCTCGACGCCGAGGCGCTGGGCAAGAAGGACCAGGCCCAGCAGCTGCTGTCGGGTTATGAGACGCGGGCCAAGGAGGTGGGCGCGAAGTTCTCGAAGCTGAAGGTGAGCATCGTGCGGTTCATGCCCACCGAGATCCGCATGTACGGGCCCGAGTCCTTCAGCGGCATCGTGGTGGGCGACGCGGGCATCCAGCGGCCCGAGGCGCAGAAGCTGGCCGACCAGGCCGACAAGCGCTTCGGCAAGCTGAGCCAGGAGAACATCGCCCAGGCGGACGCCGACGCGATCTTCTACACCGCGTACGGGGAGGCGGCCGTCAAGTCGCAGACCACGGTCACCGGCGGGCCGCTGTGGAAGAACCTCGGCGCGGTCAAGTCGGACAACGCGCACAACGTGGACGACGAGATCTGGATGACCGGAATCGGCGTCACGGCGGCCGGCAAGATCCTGGACGACCTGGACAAGTACCTCACGCCGCTGGCGTCGTAGGCCGCGTCAGGCGTACCCGGTCGCCTTTCCTGACCCTCCCGGGCCGCACCACTCGCGCGTACACCCCCGCGCAGGGCTGCGGCCCCATGTCGAACACGGGCACCCGGTTGTGCCTGGCCACCGTGCGCAGCGCGTCGGCATCGCGTCCGAGGCTCCCGTGTTCGAGCGTCGGCACCGCGCAGCGCGGGCTGGCCACGATCACCGCCAGCACCACCTCGTCACCGATGCGCAGCTCGCGTCCCACCCAGTCGTTCTCCACGAAGCCCTCCGCCTCCGTCCCGATCACCAGATTGGGCCGGTAGCGGAGGGCCTCGACGGTGCCACGCGGGCCGAGCGCGCCGATCCGCGCGACCGCGGAGGTCGTGATGAGGTGGATCGGGGCGAAGTCGAAGAACGTCCCGGCGGGCGAGGCGCCGCCGAGCGTGCCGACGGTGTGGGGGACCTCCGCCTCGATGCCCTCGGCCAGCACCCGTTCCGGCACCGAGCGCTCGAACTCGGCGCCCTCCGGAGGCACGTCGATCAGCCGCACCTCACGCCCGAGCAGCGCCGACAGCTCCTCGTCGCCGGGGACCCCGGCGCCCTCGATCGTGAGCAGGCCGCGCCAGAGGCGGGGGTTCTTGGCGCTGGCGATCTTCCCGGTGGCGACGTCGAGCACCGCCCGCGCACGGTCCTCGGCCAGCCCGCGCTCGGTGACCTCGCTCTCGGTCAGCTCCTCCCCCAGCATCGACTTGACGGGGTAGCGCCGCACGGCCTCCAGATACATGGGGCGATCTTACGGCTGCGCCCAGAACCGCCTCAGATGCGGCACCAGCTCATCCGCCCGATCGTCGGGGAAGAACAACCGCCCGCCCTCGATCTCGACGATCTCCTTGACGCCGGGGATCGTGTCCCGCAGCCACCGGGCCCAGCTCACGTCGAAGAACACGTCTCCCGTGCCCCAGACCAGGAGCGTCGGCACGGTGAGCACGGTGAGCTGCGGCTCGATGGCGATCATGTCCTTGGCGTCGATGGAGGTCAGCAGGCGCTCGAAGGCACGGCCGCCATCGGGCTTGGCGAAGATCGGCCGCAGGTACGCCTCCACCAGCGCCGCCGGATCGTCGATCCGCTCGTAGCCCTCGCCGTACGCGGTCTGGGCCAGGAGCTCCGGCTGGTCCAGGACGAGCGCGGTGAGCGGGGCCAGCTCGCCCCTGGCGGCCAGGTCGACCGTCGGCTTGAACGCCTCGGGCGGGGTGTTGGTGTGGACGTCGCAGTTGGTGAGGGTGAGCGTACGCAGGCGCTCGCGGTGCCGTACGGCGAAGACCTGGGCCACAGCGCCGCCGGTGTCGTTGGCGACGAGATCCACCTCGGTGAGCCCGAGCCCCTCACACAACTCCTCGACGGCCTCGGCCAGCGCGGGGATCGACAGATCGTCACGCGGGGCGCTGCCGCCGTGCAACGGCAGGTCGATGGCCACGCAGCGGCGCTCGTCGCGGAACGCGGCGATGACGTTGCGCCACAGGTACGAGCTGGTGCCGACGCCGTGCACGAACAGGCTGACCGGCCCGTCCCCCACGTCGACGTAGCTGATGCCCTCCATGGGACCCTCCTTGGGCAGATTACAAACCGACTGTCGGTCTACGAAATTACCGACTGACGGTCGGTTTGTCTACAGTGGGTCCATGAACCTCAAGGCGGAACGCGGCGCGGCCACCCGCGACAGGGTCCTGGCGATCGCCACGCGGCTGTTCGCCGACCGGGGCTACGACGACACCTCCATCGAGGTGGTGCTGCAGGAGTCGGGGCTGAGCCGGGGGGCGCTGTACCACCACTACGCCGGCAAGGACGCCCTGTTCGAGGCGGTGCTGGAGGCCACGGAGTCGGCCATCGGCGGCAAGATCCTGGCAGCCGTCCGCGGCATCACCGACCCGGCGGCGGCCCTCCGCGCCGGCGTGCTGGCCTGGATCTCACTCGCCGGAGACCCGGTCATCCAGCGCATCGTCCTCATCGACGCGCCCGCGGTGATGGGCTGGGAACGGTGGCGGGCCATGGAGGAGCGCTACTCGTTCGGGATGCTGAAGGCGGCGCTGGGGGCCACGGGGGCGGTGCCGGCCGAGTTCCTGGACCTGCACGCGCACATGCTGCTGGCGGCCGTCAACGAGAGCGCCCTGATGGTGGCCCGCGGCGGCGACCCCACGACCGCGGTGGCCGCCGTCGAAGAGTTCCTCCGCCGCATCCTCCGGCACTGAAGTCCACCAGCGCCTCGGCCAACGCCCAACGCGGGCCGCCCGCCGTCGAAGGCGCCGGGCTCCACCGCACACCGGCCCACCGACGCGGCGCAACAAAAGCGCGGCGGCACCGCTCCGGCGCACCACGCACCAGGGTCGACGCCCGCGACGACGGCATCCCCGGCCAAGCACCCCGACGCCAAGCGTCGTTACGACCGACGTGCCACACCACCACGCCCTCCCGCGCCCGCCATTCCCAGGCGCCGCGTCGGCGGGGCGTGGTACAGCGGGGCCCGGCGCCCACCGCGGCGGGCAAACCGGGCAACCCGCGGGCCCCGGGTGGGGCCGGTCAGGCGGCTGCGGTGGCCATTTTGCGGAGGCGGGCCAGGGCGTCGCGTTCGATGCGGCGGGCGCGGTCGCGGCCGATGCCGTAGCGTTCCCCGACCTCCGTGAGCGTGTGCTCGCGCCCGTCCACCAGCCCGTACCGCCACCGCAGCATCTCGCTGGTGTCGCCCTCGAGCCCCGTCAGCCACTGGTCCAGCCGCTCGCGCTCCAGGATGTCGATGGCCTGCTGCTCGGGATCGGCCCACGTCTCGTCGGCGATCATGTCGCCGAGCTCCGTCTCGTCCTCGTCGCCCACCCCGAGCTGGAGCGAGACCGGGTCGGAGGCCCAGCGCCGCAGCTCGCGTACGCGCTCGATCGGCAGGTCGAGGATCTCGGCGAGATCGTCGTCCGTGGGCTCGGCGTCGAACTCCGCCAGCATGTCGCGGCGGACCCGCATCAGCCGCGTCATCTGCTCCCCCGCGTGCGTGGGCAGGCGCACCGGGCGGGCCTGCTCGTGGATGGCACGCCCCACCGACTGCCGGATCCACCACGTCGCGTACGTGGAGAACTTGTACCCCCGCCGGTAGTCGAACTTCTCCACCGCCCTGACCAGCCCCAGGTTCCCCTCCTGCACCAGGTCGATCAGGGGCATCCCCCGCCCCGAGTATTTCCGGGCCACCGCCACCACCAGGCGCAGGTTGGCCTGGATGAACTCGTCCTTCGCCCGCTGGCCGGAAATGGCCAGGCGCTCCAGCTCCTCGTCGGCCGCGTCCCCGATGCGCGGCTCCGAGCCCCCACTGTCGAGCAGCTGCTCGGCGAAGAGACCCGCCTCGATCCGCTTGGCGAGCTCCACCTCCTCCTCCGCCGTGAGCAGCGGGACCCGGCCGATTTCGGCCAGATATGTCCCCAGCAGATCGCGCTCAGCGATGTGCTGCTCCTGCGTGCGACTCCCCGTAGGCCTTGCCATCCCCTGGCACCTCGTTCCGCAGCTGCGTTCTATATCCGGCCAACGTGCGGCCAGACGCAAAGATTCCCTAAAGCAGTACGTCGCTGGGATGGTTCTGGATGTCCTCCTAAAGGAGGAGACCGCCGCGAAACACCTGGTGAACGAGGGGGACGCCGGGCCGGTAGGCAAGGTGTACATAGGAGGGGGCATCGAGCACGACGAGGTCCGCACGGGCCCCGGGCCGTAGCCAGCCTACGTCCGTACGGCGCAGCGCGCGCGCCCCGCCGTACGTCGCCGCCCTGATCGCCTCCAGCGGCGTCATCCGCATCTCGCGTACGGCCAGCGCCACGCAGAACGCCATCGACGACGTGAACGACGACCCCGGGTTGCAGTCGGTCGCCAGCGCCACGGTCGCCCCCGCGTCGATCAGCCGCCGGGCGTCCGGGTACGGCGACCGCGTCGAGAACTCCGCCCCCGGCAGCAGCGTCGCCACCGTGTCCGACGACGCCAGAGCGTCCACGTCGGCCGGCGTCAGATGGGTGCAGTGGTCGGCCGAGGCGGCGCCCAGCTCGCAGGCGATGCGCACGCCGGGCCCCTCCCCGAGCTGGTTGGCGTGCACCCGCAACCCCAGCCCCGCCTTGAGCCCGGCGCCCAGGATCTCGCGGGTCTGGTCGCCGTCGAAGGCCCCGCGCTCGCAGAACACGTCGACCCACCTGGCGTGCGGGGCGCACGCGTCGAGCATCTCCCCGGCGACCAGCCGCACGTAGGAGTCGGCGTCCATGCCGGCGGGCACGACGTGCGCCCCCAGGAACGTGGTCTCGCCGGTCAGCCCGGCGGCGATCTCCAGCGAGCGCCGCTCGTCATCGACGGTCAGGCCGTAGCCGCTCTTGATCTCGACGGTCGTGGTGCCCTGGGCCAGCATCTCGTCCACCAGCGCACGCGCATGGGCGGCCAGCTCGGCGTCGCCGGCCTGCCGGGTGGCGGCGACCGTGGTCCTGATGCCGCCCCCGGTGTACGGCTCGCCGGACATGCGGGCCTGGAACTCGGCCGTCCGGTCACCGGCGAAGATCAGGTGGGCGTGGCTGTCCACGAAGCCGGGGATGACGGCGCGGCCCTCGACGTCCACCCGCTCGTCGGCGTCGGGGGCCTCCGCGGCGGGCCCGGCCCAGGCGACCAGGCCGTCCGCCACGACCAGCGCCGCGTCGGGGATCTCCTCGCGCTCGGGGTCGCCGGTGTACAGCGAGCCGATCCCGTCGATCAGCGTCGTGCTCATCTCACCCTCCGTATCGCCTCTGCCAGCAGGGATCCGACGTCGCCGAGCCGGTGCCGCCCGTCCGTGACGACGCGGCGGCCGCCGGAGACCACCGAGTGCACGTCCGCCGCCGTCGCCGCGAACACCACGGCCTCCGGCCCGCCCGCGCCCGCAGTCCGTACGGAGTCGAGCCGTACCGACACCAGGTCGGCCCACGCGCCGGGCACCAGCAGCCCCGCGTCGGGGAAGCCGAGGGAGGCGTGGCCGTTGACGGTCGCGGCGGCGAGCAGGTCGGCTGCGCTCCAGTTGCCGCGTTTGCCGCTGCGCAGCCGCTCGTCCAGCTCGACCCCGCGCGCCTCCTCGAACAGGTCGATCACGGCGTGGCTGTCGGAGCCGAGCGTGATCTGCGCGCCCCGGTCGGCCGCCGCCCTGGCCGGGCCGATGCCGTCGGCGAGGTCGCGTTCGGTGGTGGGGCACATGCAGATGTGCGTGCCGGACTGGGCGATCAGCTCGATGTCCACGTCGGTCAGGTGGGTGGCGTGCACGGCGGTCGAGCGCGGCCCCAGAGCGCCCCGCTCGTGCAGCACCTGGACCGGCGTGGCCGCGTACATCTCCACGCAGGCGGCGTTCTCGGCCGGCTGCTCGGACACGTGCATGTGCAGGGGGCCCGCGTGCCGGTGGGAGAACTCGGCCACGACCGGCATCTGCTCCGGCGGCACCGCGCGCACGGAGTGGATGGCCGCGCCGATCTCCACGTCGGGCTGCCCCTCGTAGGCCGCCGCCAGGTCGTCGGCCCTGACCGCCCAGCGCTCGGCGTCGCCGTCGGTGAAGCGCAGCTGCGCGCCGGTGAGCGGGGCGCCGATGCCGCCGGTCAGGTAGCAGGTGTCGAGCAGCGCGATGCGCAGGCCCGCCTCGCGGGCCGCGCGGACCAGCGCGTGGCCCATCTCGTTGGCGTCGTCGTACGGGCGGCCGTCCGGCCCGTGGTGCAGGTAGTGGAACTCGCCCACGCAGGTCACCCCGGCCAGCGCCATCTCGGCGTAGACGGCCCTGGCCAGCCGGAGGTAGGAGTCGGGCTCCAGAGCCCCCGCGACCTCGTACATCCGCTCGCGCCAGGTCCAGAAGTCGCCCTTGCCCTCCTGGGCGGTGCCGCGCAGCGCGCGGTGGAAGGCGTGGGAGTGGGCGTTGGCCAGGCCGGGAACGGTGATCCCCGGCAGGCGCTCGGCCGTGCCCGGCGGGCCCTGGCCGACGCTCGCGATCCGTTCGCCCTCGACCTCGATGAGCACGCTCTCCGCGACTCCGCCGGGGAGCCAGGCCTGTTCGCACCAGTAGGTCAGCGGCACAGGTCCTCCAGCACGTCCGCGAGTGCGACGACTCCCGCCTCGCAGTCTGCCCGCTCGGCGTGCTCGTCGGGGGAATGGGACACGCCGGTGGGGTTCCTGACGAACAACATCGCGCTCGGGACGCCCGCCGAGGCCAGGATCCCCGCGTCGTGACCCGCCCCCGTGGGCAGGACGGGCGCGGGCGTGTCGCCTCCCGCGACCCTGGCCAGGCGGTCCCTGAGCGGCACGTCGAAGTCGACGACCGGCGTCCACGACTCCTCCCGCACCGTGGCCCCCGCCTCCTCGGTCAGCTCGGCGACGAGGGCGCGCACGGCGGCCTCGTCCGCCCCGCGGGCGTCGAGCCAGGCAGAGACCAGGCCGGGGATGGCGTTCGCGTTGCCCGGCGAGACGCGTACCTTGCCGACCGTGGCCACCACGTCGCGGCGCGCCGCGACCGCGCGGGCGGCCAGCACCATGCGGGCGAACGGCAGCATCGGGTCGTCCCGGTCGGCCAGCCGGGTGGTGCCCGCGTGGTCGGCCCGGCCGTGGAAGTCGAAGCGCCAGCGTCCGTGCGGCCAGATCGCCGCGGCCACGCCCACCGGCCGCCCCTCGTGGACGAGCGCTTGCCCCTGCTCGACGTGGAGCTCCACGAACGTGCCGACCGTCGCGAGCGTCTCGTCGTCCCGCCCCAGCTCGTACGGCGCCCGCCCGGCCTTCGTCATGACGTCGGCCAGCGTGTCGCCGGAGTCGTCGGTGAGCGCGAGGGCCCGCTCGGGCGCCAGCACGCCCGTGAGCAGCCTCGACCCCATGCACGGTACCCCGAACCTGGCGCCCTCCTCGTCGGTGAAGCAGGCCACGCCGACCGGCCTGGCCGGTGTGGTCCCGCGCTCCCTCAGGAGGTCCAGGGCGGCGAAGGCCGACACGACCCCGAGCGGACCGTCGTACGCGCCGCCCTGCCGTACGGAGTCGAGGTGGCTCCCGGTCACCACGCCGGGGCGGCCGGAAGGGTCGCCCCACCATGCCCAGAGGTTGCCGTTGCGGTCTTCGCGCAGGTCGAGCCCCCGTCGCCCGGCCTCGCCCGCGAACCACTCGCGTAGCTCCATGTCAGCGGCCGACCAGGCGTCCCTGACGTAGCCCCCGGTCGCCGGATCCCGTCCTATGTGCGCGAGTGGTTCAAGCATGGCCCCACTGTAGTGAATGGATCCATTCAGTTGACAGGCCCTCCCCTGGGACGGAGGGTCAGCTCGGTGAGGTGGGCGTCGGGGCCCGCGGTGACGGCGGCCAGCACGGCCCGCGCCACGCTCTGCGGCGTCAGGTACTTCTCGGGCTCGAACTCGCCGCCCTCGTAGCTACGCAGCTCGCGCTGCATGTCGGTGGCCGTCCGGCCCGGGTAGACGGTCGTCACCCTCAGCCGCGGCTCCTCCAGCCGCAGCGCGTCGGCGAACGCCTTCAGCGCGAACTTGCTGGCCGCGTAGGCGCCCCACTCGGGGTTGGCCCGCTGCCCCGAACCCGAGTTGACGCAGACCACGTGCCCCTCGGCCCGGCGCAGGGCGGGCAGCAGCAGCCGGGTCAGCTCGGCGACCGCAACGACGTTCACCTCCAGCGTCTCGCGCCACGCGGCGGCGGGCAGGTCGGCGATCCGGCCCATCCGGTTGATCCCGGCGGAGTGCACGAGCACGTCGAGCCGTTCGATCCCGGCGACTTCCGCCTCCGTGACCGCTGTCAGCTCCGCCGGCCAGACCCGCGCGTCGGGCAGCCCGGCCGCCACGGCGGCCAGCGACTCCTCGTCGCGGCCGTTGAGTATCACGTGGTGCGTGGGGCCCAGCGCCTCGGCCACGGCCGCGCCGATCCCGCGCGAAGCGCCTGTGACCAGCGCAGTCGGTCGTTCGTTCATGGAGATCAGTTTATTGATGTTGACGGATGCTCAAATTTGAATACAAACTTGTACTCATGTCTGCTTCGACGCGCATCCTCATCCTCGGCGCTCTGCTCGACGGCCCCATGAACGGCTACGGGGTCCGGCGGCGGCTGGAGGTGATGGGCGCCGACCAATGGGCGAACGTCGCCTTCGGGTCGATCTACCACGGGCTGAGCAAGATGGCCGACGAAGGACTCCTGGCCGTCGTCGAGGCGGGCAAGGGCGGCAAGGTCGTCTACGAGCTGACCGAGCACGGCCGCGAAGAGTTCCACCGGATGTTGCTGACCGCCTGGCACGAGGTCAAGCCCATCGTCGACCCGTTCCAGGTGGCGCTGACGTTCATGCACCGGCTGGACAAACCAGAACTCCTGCAGGCTCTTTACAGCAGGAAGCAGCAGCTCAGAATGAGCGTCGAGATCCTCGGACATGCCGTCGGCGCCAAGCAGCGCTACGGCGCTCCCCAGCACATCGACGAGAACCTCCATCTCAACAGAGCCATGGTCCAGGCCCAGCTCGACTGGGTCGAGAAGGCCATCGAACGGGTTGAGGCCGACGAATTGCCCTAAGGAGCTGAACCCCCCAATGATCATTCAGGCGCAGGGCCTGCGAAAGACGTTCACCACCAGGAGCAGGAAGGGCACGCAGACCGTCGAGGCCGTCCGCGGGGTGGACCTCGAGGTCGCGCAAGGCGAGATCTTCGGCGTGCTCGGCCCCAACGGGGCCGGCAAGACCACCACGATCAGGATGCTCTCCACGCTGATCGCCCCCGACGCGGGCACGGCCACCATCGCGGGCCACGACCTGCTCAAAGAGTCCAGCGCCGTCCGGCGCAAGCTCGGGTACGTGAGCCAGGCCGGCGGTGTTGAAGACACCACGAGCGCCAGGGCCCAGATCATGATGGCCGCCAAGATCCACGCCATGGCCGACCCGAAGCAGGCCACCGCGGAGGTGCTGGAACGCTTCGACCTGACCGAGATGGCCGACCGCCCCGGCCGTACCCTGTCGGGCGGGCAGAAGCGGCGCGTGGCCATCGCGATCGGGCTGGTGCACAACCCGCCGCTGCTCTTCCTCGACGAGCCCACCACCGGCCTCGACCCGCAGAACCGCGCCAACCTCTGGGACCGCATCAGGCAGCTGCGCGAGGCCGGAACGAGCGTGCTGCTCAGCACCCACTACCTCGACGAGGCCGACGCGCTGTGCGACCGCCTCATGATCGTCGACCACGGCCTGGTCGTGGCCGAGGGCACCCCCGGGGAGCTCAAGCGGGAGGTCTCCGGCGACGTGATCACGCTCAGGGTGGACGACCCGGAGCGGGCCGCGGACACGCTCAAGCCGTACGCCCGCGAGACCCGCGTCGACGAGGACCTGCTGCGCGTCTACGTCGACGACGGCGAGCACACGCTGCCCGCGCTGCTGCGGGCCCTTGAGGAGCAGGGGCTGGGGCTGAGCTCGATCGCGCTCGACCGCTCCACGCTCGACGACGTCTTCCTGGCCAAGACCGGCCGTTCCCTCCGCGACACCGGAGCCGCCTCATGATCCGCCACACCGTCCTGTTCACCGGCTACGAGCTGAAGAAGTCGTTCAGCAACCCGATCTGGCCGCTGTTCGGCATCATGCAGCCGGTGCTGTACCTGCTCATGTTCGCGCCGCTGCTGAAGTCGCTGACGCCGGGCGGCTCGACGGTGGACGCGCTGCGGATGTTCACGCCGGCGTCGATGATGATGATCGCGGTCTTCGGGGCGCTGTTCTCGGGGTTCGGGCTGATCGCCGACCTGCGCAACGGCTCGCTCGAACGGTACGCCGTCAGCCCCGCCTGGCGGCCGGCCATCGTGCTCGGGCGGGTGGCCAAGGACATGGTCGTGCTGGTGTGCCAGGCGATCCTCGTGCTCGTCGTGGCCATCGCGATGGGCGTGCGCATCGGGGCCGTCGAGCTGGTCCTGGTGCTGCTGCTCATGGCCGCCACCGGGCTGTTCGCCTCGGGGCTGTCCCAGGGGCTGGCGCTGACCGTACGCGACGAGAACGGCATGTCGCAGACGCTCAACCTCTTCATGCTGCCGGTCATGCTGCTGGCCGGGCTGTTCATCCCGATCTCGTACGCGCCCGGCTGGATGCAGACGCTCGCTCCGATCAACCCGCTCTACCACGCGGTCGAGGCGGGGCGGGCGCTGTTCGCCGGGCGGTTGTCGGACCCGTCGATCCCGATCGCGTTCGCGGTGTTCATCGTGCTTGCGCTGCTCACCACGATCTGGTCGATGCGCTCGCTACGCAGGATCGCCGGGTAGGAACGTACCGGTCTCGTCGGTCATCCGCTCGTACTCCTCGAGCCTGGCCTGGGTGCGCAGCGGCGCCGCGTCGGCCATGGCCTCGACCAGGGCCATGGCCAGGGCGAGCGGCGCCGCGTGCGAGTCGAACACGAGCCGGTCGCCGACGGGGGCGTCCAGCACGACCTCCGCCGGAAAATCCGACTTATCCGTTATGGCCGCCACCCGCAGCCCCATCTTCTCCGCGTACTCCAGCGCCTGCACGGCCTCCGCCGGATACCTCGGCAGGACCACGGCCACCACCCACTCCGCGCCCGCCCTGCGGGCCGCGTGCAGCCCGTCGACCAGCTCCGACCCGCCGTGCGTGAGCAGCCGCACGTCGGGGTGGATGCGGCGGGCGTAGTAGGCGAAGGTGGTGGCCAGCCCGCAGGAGACCCGCAGCCCCACGACGGGCAGCGGCTCGGTGGCGGCCAGCTGCTCGCCGAGCTCCTTGAGCGGGAAGGCCGGCAGCCGCTCCCTGACGATCGCGAGGTTGCGGATCTCGCAGTCGATGGCCCCGCGCAGCAGGCTCTCCTGCGGCTCCGCCACCGTCGCGCCGCCCAGCACGAGCGGGCGCAGCGCCTGCCGCAGCTCGGGGTATCCGGCGAACCCCAGCACCATCGCGAACCGGGTCACGGACGGCTGGCTCACCCCGGCCCGCTCGGCCAGCTCCACGCTGGACAGGAAGATCGCCTCATCGAGATGCTCGGTGAGGTAGTGCGCGATCCTCCGCTGCACGGGCGACAGCCTCCGGCCATCCAGCAGCACGCTCAGCCCACCGTGATATCCGTCCGCCACGCCACCTCCAACGCTTCCCACCCCGCATTCTCATCCCACCACCCTCACGACCCCCACCAGATGGGTGGCGGAAGCGCGGTGGGTCAGGATTCGCGCATCGGGATGCGGACGCCGCGGGCGGCGGCCACGTCGGCGGCCTCCTCGTAACCCGCGTCCACGTGCCGCATGACCCCCGTCCCAGGGTCGTTGGTCAGCACGCGGTTGAGCTTCTCCCCCGCCAGCGCGGTCCCGTCGGCCACCGTCACCTGGCCGGCGTGGATGGACCGGCCGATCCCGACCCCGCCCCCGTGGTGGATGGACACCCAGGCGGCCCCCGAGGCCGTGTTGAGCATGGCGTTCAGCAGGGGCCAGTCAGCGATCGCGTCCGACCCGTCCGCCATGGCCTCCGTCTCGCGATACGGCGAGGCCACGGAGCCGCTGTCGAGGTGGTCGCGCCCGATCACGATGGGCGCCTGCAGCTCGCCCGAGGCCACCATGTCGTTGAAGCGCTCCCCCGCGACGTTCCGCTCGCCGTACCCGAGCCAGCAGATCCGCGCGGGCAGCCCCTGGAAGTGGACCTTCTCCCCGGCCTTCCTGATCCACCGGGCGAGTCCCTCGTTCTCGGGGAAGAGCTCCAGGATGGCCCGGTCGGTCGCGGCGATGTCGGCGGGGTCCCCGCTCAGGGCGGCCCACCGGAACGGGCCCTTGCCCTCGCAGAACAGCGGCCTGATGTACGCGGGCACGAACCCCGGGAAGTCGAAGGCCCGCCCGTAACCGGCCAGCTGCGCCTCGCCCCGGATGGAGTTGCCGTAGTCGAACACCTCCGCCCCGGCGTCCTTGAACCCGACCATCGCCTCCACGTGCCGCGCCATCGAGGTCCGGGCCCGCTCGGTGAAGCCGGCCGGGTCCTTGTCCCGCTCCGAGGCCATGTCCTCGAAGGCGATCCCCAGAGGCAGGTACATGAGGGGGTCGTGCGCCGAGGTCTGGTCGGTGACGATGTCGATCTCGGCCCCGCGGGCGAGCAGGTCGGGCACGGCCTCCGCGGCGTTCGCGACGACCCCGATGGACAGGGGACGGCGCTCGTCGCGTGCCGCGTACGCCAGCCGCAGCGCCTCGTCCAGCGACGACGCCTCCACGTCGAGGTAGCGGTGCTCGATCCGCCGGGTGACCGAGCGCGGGTCGCAGTCGAGGCATATCGCCACCCCGCCGTTCATGGTAACGGCCAGCGGCTGGGCGCCGCCCATCCCGCCGAGCCCGGCCGTCAGCGTGATCGTCCCGGCGAGCGACCCGCCGAAGCGCTTGGCCGCCACGGCCGCGAACGTCTCGTACGTCCCCTGCAGGATGCCCTGCGTGCCGATGTAGATCCACGACCCGGCGGTCATCTGCCCGTACATGGTGAGCCCGGCCGCCTCCAGCCGCCGGAACTCCTCCCAGTTGGCCCAGTCGGGCACGAGGTTGGAGTTGGCGATGAGCACCCGGGGCGCCCACTCGTGGGTGCGGAACACGCCCACCGGGCGCCCCGACTGGACCAGGAGGGTCTCGTCGCCCTCGAGCGTCGTCAGCGTCCTGACCATCGCGTCGAACGACGCCCAGTCACGCGCGGCCTTGCCCGAGCCGCCGTAGACGACCAGCTGCTCGGGGTGCTCGGCGACCTCCGGGTCCAGGTTGTTCTGGAGCATGCGGAGCGCCGCCTCCTGCGGCCACCCCTTGGCGGTGATCGTCGTGCCTCGCGGCGCGCGCACGCTGCGGCTCATCGTGACCTCCTGAATGAAAACATTCACATATGTCACCCGCAGAGTACATGGATTAGCTGACGAGGAACTGGGTGGCCGCCAGCTCCCGGTAGAGCTCGTCCTCCCCGACCAGCGAGTCGTGCGTCCCGATCGCCCGTACGCCACCCCCTTCCATGACCACGATCCGGTCCGCGTTCGTCACGGTGGACAGCCGGTGGGCGATCACCAGCACGGTCGTCTCCGTGGCCACCTCGGCGATGACCTCGCGCAGCCGCAGCTCGTTGACCGCGTCGAGCTGGGAGGTGGCCTCGTCGAGCAGCAGCAGCCGGGGCTTGCGCAGCAGCGCCCTGGCGATGGCGACGCGCTGGCGCTCGCCGCCCGACAGCAGCACGCCGCGGTGCCCGACCGGCGTCTCCAGCCCTTCGGGCAGCCTGTCCACCAGGTCGTCGAGCCTGGTGCGGGCGACGGCCCGGCGCAGCTCGTCCTCGGTGGCGTCCTGGGCGGCGAAGAGCAGGTTCTCCCGGAGGGTGCCGGCCAGCACGGGGGCGTCCTGCTCGACGTACCCGAGGGCGGCCCGCAGCTCGCCCAGCGGCCAGTCGCGGATGTCGCGCCCACCGATGGCGATGAGCCCCTTCTGGTGGTCGTAGAAGCGCTCGATCAGCGCGAACACCGTCGACTTGCCCGCGCCCGACGGCCCCACCAGCGCGGTCAGCCCGCCGGGCGGCACCTCGAAGGTGACCCCGTCGTGCACGGTCGGCCGGTCGTCGCCGTACTTGAAGACCACGTCCCTGAACGTCACCCCGACCGGCTCGGAGGTCCCCGCGACGGCGGCGCCGACCGGCTCCGCGGGCAGGTCCTCGATCTCCTTGATCCGCTTCATCGCGGCCAGCCCCTGCTGGAGCTGGACGCCGCCCTGGACGAGCTGCCCGATCGGCGGCACCAGGTAGAACAGGTACAGCAGGAACGCGATCAGCGACGACACCTCCAGCGTCCCCGACGCGACCCGGGCTCCGCCGACGGCCAGCACGGCGAGGAACGCGATCTGCACTGCCATCCACGTCGCCACTCCCGCGAGCGACGTCCACCCGGCGACCTGCAGCCCCCGGTCGCGGGCGCGCACCGCCGCGTCGCCCACCACCGCGATCTCCCGCTCCTCCGCGCCGCTGGCCTTGACGGTCCGGTACGCCTGCAGCGCCCGGTCCAGCACGGCCCCCATCTCGCCCACGGCCTCCTGGGCATGGGTCTGCGCCCGCTGGATCCTCGGCATGATCAGCGCGACGAGCCCGCCGATCACCACCACCACGAGCAGCGTGACCAGCAGCAGCACGCCGTCCATGGTCGCCATCATGATGATCGCCCCGACCAGCATGAACGTGGCGCTGACGGACTCGACGATCCCGTTGGTCAGCACGGCCCGCAGCAAGGTCGTGTCACCCGTCACCCGCGACAGCAGGTCGCCGGGCTTGAGCCGGTCCACGTCGGCGACCTTGAGCCTCAGCATCCGGTCGACGAGCTTGCGCCGGGCGCCGAGCACGATGCCCTCGCCCGTGCGCTCCATCAGGTAGCTTCCGGCGGCCGACACGACCGCGCCGATCAGCACCGCCGCGGTCAGCCCCAGCAACGGCGCGGCCATCGAGCCGGTCTCGCCGAACGCGTCCACGACGTATTTGGCCAGCAACGGCATGGCGAGACCCGCCGCCGAGCCGATCAAGCCCAGTAATCCGCCCAGGATCAGGATCTTCCGGTGCGGGCGGACGTGGGAGAGCAACTCCTTGACCACCACATCTCCTTCCACGACATGTCTCGACTTGCTCTAACGAACGGGACCGCGCGATCCGCACCACTTCGACAGGGTCAACCTAGATTGACGACTTAAGTATGTCAACTTTCGTTGACCCTCATTCTTGAGGAGGAGACGACATCCGGAAGCGTCCGGCGGACGAATAGGGCGTCGAGGAACCCGGCCGGAACCTCGCAGTAAACGATCAGCCCTTCCGAAAGGACCGAAAATGGAGCTCCGGATCAACCGGCGCGCTCTAGTCGGACTTGGCCTCGCCGCAGCTGTCGCCGCGTCGTCGTTGGCCGTGCTCCGCACCGACTCCGGCATCGCTTCCTCGCACCGCGAGGCTCCCATGATCGCGGGCGACCCCCAGCACGACAACACGGACGTGTACGCGTTCGTGAGCCCTGACAAGGCCGACACGGTGACCCTGCTGGCCAACTGGATCCCGTTCGAGGAGCCCCACGGCGGCCCGAACTTCTACCCGTTCGCCACCAAGTCCCGCTACAACATAAAGATCGACAACGACGGCGACGCCAGGCCCGACATCACGTACGAGTGGACGTTCCGCAACGAGGACAAGCGCGGCAACACCACGTTCCTGTACAACAACGGCCCCGTCACCTCGCTCGACGACCCGAACCTGCTCTTCCGCCAGCGCTACACGCTCAGGAAGATCACTCCCAGCGGCACCCGGACGCTGGTCGGCGACGGCATCGTCGCGCCGAGCAACGTCGGCCCGGCCTCGATGCCCGACTACGGCACCCTGCGCGCCCAGTCCATCAAGAGCCTGCCCGGCGGCGGCAAGTCGTTCGCCGGCCAGGCGGACGAGGCGTTCTTCCTGGACCTGCGCGTGTTCGACCTGCTCTACGGCGGCAACCTGTCCGAGGTCGGCCAGGACACCACCCGGGGCTACAACGTGAACAGCGTGGCCCTCCAGGTGCCCTCCTCCGAGCTGGCGCTCAAGGGCGACGTCAAGCGCAACCCGGTGATCGGCGTCTGCTCGACCACCGACAAGTTCAACGGCAGCAGGTACGTGCAGGTCTCGCGCCTGTGCAACCCGCTGGTGAACGAGGTCGTCTCGCCCGCCGGGCTCAAGGACGCCTTCAACGCCCTGCCCCCGGAGAAGGACGCCGATGTGGCGCCGCTGGTCAAGCGGGTCATCGACCCCGAGGTGGCCAGGCTGCTGGAGGCCATCTACGGCATCAAGGCCCCCGCGACCCCGCGCAACGACCTGGTCGAGATCTTCCTGACCGGCATCGCCAAGCAGAACGGCCCGATCAAGGCCGACCTGAACTCGCAGGTGCTCAACAAGGACGCGGGCAAGCTGCGCCCCTCCGAGATGCTGCGGCTGAACATGGCGATCCCGCCCGCGAAGGACCCGAACCGCCTCGGCGTGCTGGCCGGTGACCTCCAGGGGTTCCCGAACGGCCGCCGTCTCATCGACGACGTCGTGGACATCGAGCTGCAGGCCGTGGCCGGCGCCGCGGTGACCGGCAAGCTCGTGCCCGGGCTGACGGACAAGGTGGACAGGAACGACAAGCCGATCCTCCAGTCGTTCCCGTACATCCCGCTGCCCAGCAATGTCGCGGTGAACCAGCGCTGACTCCCCGACCGGCCTGCTCCCTCTCCAAGCGGGCCGGTCAGCCCCCGGCGGCAGACCACCCTTCTCCCACCGTCTGCCGCCGACATGAGGCCGGCCGGCCGTGCTCCCCGTCACGGCCGGCCGGCCAACTCCCCAGCACCCTGGAGCCTTGGACATGCGTGCCTTCGTGATATTCGCCGGGCTTGCCCTCATCGGGGCCATGACCTTCACGATCCTCTCGTTCTCGGCGGCGCCCGCGCCGGGGCCGGTGGCGGACAAGCCGTTCACCGAGACGCTGCAGGATCGGCTCAAGCGCCTGCCGGGCGACTACCGCGGCTGGGCCCAGCTCGCCTCCCAGTACGTCGACCAGGCCAGGATCACCGGCGACCCGTCGTACTACACGAAGGCGGAGGGCGCGATCACCACGGCCGCCAAGCTGAGGGCCGAGGACGACGCGGTGCTCACCGGCCAGGCGGCGCTGGCCGCCGGGCGCCACGACTTCGCCGAGGCGGTGCGGCTGGCCGAGCGCGCGATCGACGTCAACCCGTACGGCGCCCCGGCCTACGGCGTGCTGGCCGACGCGCGGACCCAGCTCGGGGACCTGCGCGGGGCGCGGCGGGCCGTGGACGAGATGCTGGGCCTGCGGCCCGGAGTGGCGGCCTTCGCCCGCGCCTCGTACGCGGCCGAGCTGCGCGGTGACAGGGCCGGAGCCCGCAAGTACCTCGAAATGGCGCAGAACGACGCGTGGCAGCCGGCCGACCTCGCCTACGCCCGCTACTACCTGGGCGAGCTGGCCCTCCACTCCGGCGACCTGGCCACGGCGGCCGGCTGGTACGCCAAGGCCCTGCAGTCCTACCCCGGCTACACCCCGGCGCTCGCGGGCCAGGCCAGGACCGCCGCGCTGAGCGGCCGGCTGACCGAGGCGCTCGGCCTCTACCAGAGCGTCGTCGAACGCCTCCCGCTCCCCCAATACCTGATCGAGCAGGGCGAGACCCAGATCAAGGCGGGCCGGCCCGCCGACTGGACCCTGCTGAAGGCGCAGCGCAAGCTGTTCCAGGCCGCGGGCGTGCGTGACGACCTGACCTGGGCCGAGTTCGAGGCCGACCACGGGGACCCGGCGCTGGCGGTCGAGCACGCCAGGGCCGAGTACGCGCGCAACCCGAACCTCGTCGCCGCCGACGCCCTCGCCTGGGCCCTGTTCAAGGCGGGCAAGCCGGCCGAGGCGCTGCCGTACGCCAAGAAGGCCACGGCGACCGGCTGGCAGAACCCGCTGCTGAAGTACCACCGCGCCAAGATCGAGCAGGCGCTGGGCCGGTCCGTCAAGGTGGACGCCGGCTTCGACCCGACACTGTCCGCACTGGCGAGGTTCTCATGAGAGTCATCCGGCTCGGCCTGCTGTCCGTCGCGATGGGCCTGGTGCTGTCGCTGGGCCTGAGCGTCGTCCTGGTCGCCGCGGCCAAGGCCGCGCCCGTGGCGATGCACCCGCTGGGCAACTTCACCGTCAACCACTACAACGGGCTGCGGATCTCGCCCTCCGACGTGCGCAACCTCGCCGTCGTGGACGCGGCCGAACTGCCCACGCTGCAGGCCAAGCCGCAGGTGGACGCCTCGTACGCGGCCCGCCGCTGCGGCGCGCTGGCCGCCGCCCAGCGGCTCACGGTGGCGGGCCGGACGGTGCCGTGGCGGGTGGCCGGCTCCGCCTTCGCCTACGCCCCCGGCCAAGGGGGCCTCCAGACCAGCCGGCTGACCTGCCGGCTCGTGGCCGAAGTCCGCGCCTCGGGGGCCGTGGAGTTCGCCGACGGGTTCGAGCAGGACAGGATCGGCTGGCGGGAGATCACGGCGGTGGGCGACGGGGTGCGCCTGGTCCGTTCGTCGGTGCCGTCGGTGAGCGTGAGCAAGGAGCTGCACGCGTACCCCGAGGATCTGCTGGCGAATCCGCTCGACCAGCGCACCGCGACGATGACCGTCGCACCCGGCGCGGGCCTGCCCGGCCAGGGCGGCTCCGGCGCTCCCGGTGGCACCGTGTCCGGCGGGATCGGCATCGGCGGGCCAATCGGGGACGCGCTGGCCGCCCTGGACCGGACGTTCGCCGGGCTGATCGGCTCCGACTCGCTGACGCTCCCGCTCGGGCTGCTGGCGGTCGGGCTGGCCGTGGTGCTGGGCGCCGGGCACGCGCTGATCCCCGGGCACGGCAAGACCATCATGGCCGCGTACCTGGCCGGACGGCGGGGACGCCCGCGCGACGCGCTCGTGGTGGGCGCGACGGTGACGGCCACGCACACGGTCGGGGTGCTGGTGGTGGGGCTGCTGCTGAGCGCGTTCACGGCGCTGGCGGGCGAGTCCGTGCTGGCGTGGCTGGGGGTGGCCAGCGGCGCGCTGATCGCCGTCATCGGCTTCCGCCTCCTCCTGAACGCCCGCCGCGGCACCTCCCCGCACGGCCACGGACACGGGCATGGTCACGGTCATGGGCACGGTCACGGTCATGGGCACGGGCATGGGCATGGCCACGACGGCGCGGAGGCGACAAAACGGGCAGGGTTGGTGGGGCTCGGCATCGCGGGCGGGCTCGTCCCCAGCCCGTCGGCCCTCGTCGTGCTCCTCGGCGCCATCGCGCTCGGCCGCACCTGGTTCGGCGTGGCGCTGGTGACCGCGTACGGCATCGGCATGGCCGCCACCCTCACCGCCACCGGCCTCCTGCTGGTCAAGCTGGTGGACCGCCTGGAACAGCGCGCCTCGGCGGGCCGCCGCCTGGCCGCCAGGCTCTCGGGCCTGGCCCCGGTGGGCACGGCCGCGATGGTGGTGCTGCTCGGCGCGGGCCTGGCCCTCCGCTCGGTGGCGACCCTCTAGCGTACGTACATCTACGCCTTTATAGTCATGTCCATGACTACTCATGGACATGACTACTCATGGCTTTGAGGCATGCCGTGCTGGCGGCCCTGCTCGGCGGCGAGTACAGCGGCTACCAGCTCACCAAGATCTTCGACGTCGGCGTCTCCAACTTCTGGTACGCCGCCCCTCAGCAGCTCTACGCGGAGCTGACCAAGCTGGAGGCCCACGGGCTGATCGCGGGGCGGGAGGTCGTCCAGACGGGCCGGCCCAACAAACGGGTGTTCACGGTCACCGAGGCCGGGGCCGCCGAGCTGGCGGCCTTCGCCGCGACCCCGCCCAAGCCCCTGCTCATCCGCGACGACCTCGCCGTCAAGGTGCACGCCGTGGATCACGTCGCCCCCGGGCCCGTGATCGAGCAGCTCCGGGAGCGGGCGGAGGAGGCCGCGGTCAGGCTCGCCTTCTTCGAGCAGACCCTCCTGCGCATACGCGGTGACCTGGACGAGGAGACGTTCCTGCGCCGGGGCGAGAACGTCGGTCCCTACCTGTCCTGCCTGGCCGGCTGCCGCCTGGAACGCGAGATGCGCGACTGGTGCCTGAAGACCGCCCGGACCCTGACCGAACGCGCGGCCCACGCGGAGAGGACGACGCGATGACCTACGTGCGTTATGTCGCCATCGGCGACAGCCAGACCGAGGGCCTCGGGGACGGCGACGACGTCACCGGCCACCGCGGCTGGGCCGACCGCCTCGCCGAGCACCTGGCCGCCGCCGACCCGGACCTGCTCTACGCCAACCTCGCGGTCCGCGGCCGCCAGGCGGCCGAGATCCAGGCCGAGCAGCTGCCCGCCGCCCTGGCGCTGCGCCCCGACCTGGTCACGGTCATGGCGGGCATGAACGACATCATCCGCCCCGGCTTCGACGCCGCCACAGTGGCGGGCATCGTGGAGGAAATGATCGTCCGGCTGACCGCCGAGGGCGTGCACGTGGTCACCATGACCTTCCCCGACATCGCCAGGATCGCGCCGATGGCCCGCCCGCTCCGGCCCAGGCTGATCGAGTTCAACGCCCGTGTACGTGCCGCCGCCGCCCGCCCGGGGGTCACGCTGCTGGACACGTTCGCGGTCGACTTCACGGACGCCCGGATGTGGAGCGCCGACCGGCTGCACGCGAGCCCGGCCGGGCACACCCGCTTCGCCGCCGCCGTCGCCCACGCCCTGGACCTGCCCGGCAGCGACGACACGTGGATGGCACCTTTGACGCCGTTGCCCGCCCCGGGCGCCTGGCGCGCGGCGTCGACGGAGCTGCGCTGGCTGGCCACCTTCGCCGGCCCGTGGATCGGCCGCCGCCTCCGCGGCCGGTCCTCCGGCGACGGCCGCACCGCCAAACGCCCGCTGCTCACCCCGATGATCGCCGGAGGTCAGCCGATGTCCGGCACATCCGGGTCGTCGTAGCCGATGTCCCCGTCATCCGGCTCAGGTGTGCCGACGGCCGCGCCGCGTGGAAGGGAGATCGTGACGCCCTGAGAGGAACTCCTGGAAGGCGATCTTGGCCCTGATCGCCGGCCGCCGCCACCGTTCCTCCCGGTGGATGGCCTTGGCCATCTTGCGCGGCGAGCGCTGGGCGAAGAACCAGCGGGCCCACGGGGAGCCGGGGCGGGCCAGCCGTAGCGCGCCCACCACCAGCATCGGCGGCACGAACAGGCCGGCCATCCCCGTCCAGATCTTGCCCTTGAGCAGGGTGACGACGGCGAGCGCCAGGTTGGCCACGATGAGCGCGCCGGGGTTGACCAGGGTGCCGTAGTCCCAGGTCAGGGGACGCAGGCCGATGAGGAGCAGGCCGGTGACGGCGATCGCGATGAAGACCGCGTCCACCGAGGTGCGCCCCTCCTCCTCCCAGTACACATCGTGCAGGTGCAGGATCAGCGCGAACTCGTCCAGCACGAGCGCCGACCCGATGCCGAAGACGGAGGCCGCGACGGCGTAGCCGACCTGCGAGGCGGAGGACACGATGAGCCCGCTGACCCCGCCGACCAGCATCAGCACGACGCCGAACACGATGTGGTGGATGTGCATCTCGCCCACGTTCAGGTTGCGGAACCAGCCGATCTTCGCCCTGATCAGGCGGACGTTGATGCGCGTGGCGATGAACGCCACGATGAGCGTGACGAAATAACAGAACAGCGGCAGCCGTCCTGTAGCGACGATGTTGTGCTCGAACCAGTTCCCCATGACTCTAGAAAGAGATGGTACGAGGGCTCCTGCACCTTCTAGACCGTCAAGCGAGGAAGGCCCGCAAAAGGGCAGCTGTGCCCTCCAGGTGCTCGGTGACCGCCCGGCGGGCCCCGTCCGGGTCCCCGGCCAGGATGGCGTCCACGATCGCCTGGTGCTGGCTTGCGGCATGATCGAGGTTGACCTGGAGCATGGGGATCGCGTTCAGCAGGTCGCTCACCCGCGAGCGGGCGTCCGCGCACGCCGTGGCGAGCAGGGTGGAGCCGGTCAGCTCGGCGATGGACAGGTGGAAGGCCGTGTCGAGGCGGCGGTAGTCCTCGATCGGGGCCTCGTTCAGCTCCGACAGCCGGCGGAGCAGCACCTCCCGCCTGTCCTCCGCGAGGCGGGACGCGGCCAGCACCTGGGCCGCCCCGCACTCCACCGCCAGGCGGAACGTGAGCGCGTCCGACAGGTCGTCGCTGCCCATCTCCGCCACGACCTGCCGCAGCTCGCCCGCGTCCGGTTTGGGGGGAACGTAGGTGACGAAGGCTCCCCCGTAGCGGCCCCTCCGCACGTCGAGATAGCCCGCGTCCGACAGCGCGCGGATCGCCTCGCGCAGGGTGACCCGGCTGATGCCGAGCCGCACGGCCAGCTCGCGCTCCGGCGGGAGCTTGTCGCCGGGCGGGACCACACCGAGCTTGATGGCCTGGAGCAGCCGTTCCACCGTCTCCTCGAAGGCGTTGCCGGCCCGCACCGGGCGCAACACCGTCATCAAACGCGCCGACTCGTCCAACGTGTCCTCAGGTCTTGACAACGGATCCCGCGTACACATCAATGGTCTAAGACTAGCCCAATCAACGGGAAAGCGCCTCTGACCAGATCGGAGCGGGGATAGCGTGAGCGAGCGATCGAGCACCGGGTTCCTTTCCGTCAGCGAGCTGCGCGACGAGGTGGCGCTCGGGCGCATCGACACCGTGCTCCTCGCGATCGCCGACATGCAGGGCAGGCTGCAGGGCAAGCGGCTGTCCGCCCGCTATTTCCTCGAAGAGGTGCTGCACCACGGCTCCGAGGGGTGCAACTACCTGCTCGCCGTCGACGTGGACATGAACACCGTCGGCGGCTACGCGATGTCGTCCTGGGAGCGGGGCTACGGCGACTTCGTGATGAAGCCGGACCTCGCGACGCTGCGCAGGGTGCCGTGGCACGAGGGGACCGCCATGCTGATGGCCGACCTCGCCTGGGAGGGCGGCGGCGACGTGACCGCCTCGCCCCGGCAGATCCTGCGCAGACAGCTCGCCCGCCTCGCCGAGCGGGGACTGGCCGCGTACGTGGGCACCGAGCTGGAGTTCATCGTCTACGAGGACAGCTACGAGGACGCCTGGAAGCGCGGCTACCGGGACATGTCACCGTCCAACCTCTACAACGTGGACTATTCGCTGCTCGGCACCGCCCGCATCGAGCCGCTGCTGCGGCGGATCCGCCAGAACATGGAAGGCTCCGGCCTGTACGTCGAGTCCGCCAAGGGCGAGTGCAACCTGGGCCAGCACGAGATCGCCTTCCGCTACGACGAGGCGCTCAGGACCTGCGACCACCACGTCATCTACAAGAACGGCGCGAAGGAGATCGCCGCCCAGGAGGGCAGGTCGATCACCTTCATGGCCAAGCCCAACCAGCGCGAGGGCAACTCCTGCCACATCCACATCTCGCTGCGCGGCGGCGACGGGGATCCGGTGATGGCGGGCGACGGGCCGCACGGGCTCTCCCCGCTCGGCGCCCGCTTCATCGCCGGGCAGCTCGCCTGCCTGCGCGAGCTCACCCTCCTGTACGCCCCCAACATCAACTCCTACAAGCGCTACGTCCCCGGCAGCTTCGCGCCCACGGCCGTCAAGTGGGGCGTGGACAACCGCACCTGCTCGCTCCGGCTCGTCGGCCACGGCCCGTCGCTGCGCGTGGAGAACCGGGTGCCGGGCGGCGACGTCAACCCGTACCTCGCGGTGTCCGCGCTGATCGCGGCCGGGCTGCACGGCATCGACAACGAGCTGCCGCTGGAGAGCGCGTTCGAGGGCAACGCCTACGACTCCGGCGCCGAGAGCGTGCCCCACACGCTGCGGGACGCGCTGGCGCTGTTCGAGGGGTCGAAACTGGCCCGCGAGACGTTCGGCGAGGACGTGGTCGAGCACTACGCGAACAACGCGCGCGTGGAGCTGGCCGCGTTCGACGCGGCGGTGACGGATTGGGAGCTGTTCCGTGGTTTCGAGCGGATGTGAAAGAAGCACATGAAGATCGTTAATCCGGCGACGGAGGACGTCCTCGCCGACGTCGAACTGGCCGACGCCGCCGAGGTGGACCGGGCGGTGGAGCGTGCCAGGGCCGCGTACGCGACCTGGCGCGAGGTGTCGCCCGGGGACCGGGCGCGGCTGCTGCGCAGGTTCGCCGGCCTGGTGGACGAGCACGGCGAGGAGCTGGCGCGGCTGGAGCTGGCCAACTCCGGGCACCCGATCGGGAACGCCCGGTGGGAGGCCGGCAACGTCCGCGACGTGCTGCACTTCTACGCAGGCGCCCCCGAGCGCAACCACGGCAAGCAGATCCCGGTGCCGGGCGGCGTGGACATCACGTTCCAGGAGCCGCTGGGCGTCGTCGGCGTCATCGTGCCGTGGAACTTCCCCATGGTGATCATGACCTGGGGCGTGGCCCCGGCGCTCGCGGCCGGCAACACGGTGATCGTCAAGCCGGCCGAATGGACCCCGCTGACCGCGCTGAGGCTGGCGGAGCTGGCCCTCGCCGCGGGCCTCCCCGAGGGGGTGCTCCAGGTGCTGCCTGGGGCAGGGGAGGTCGCGGGGGCCCGGCTCGTCGAGCATCCCGGCGTGGCGAAGATCGTGTTCACGGGCTCGACCGAGGTGGGCAAGGAGATCGCCGCCAAGGCGGCCCGGCAGGTCAAGCGGGTCACGCTGGAGCTGGGCGGCAAGTCCGCCAACATCGTCTTCGCCGACGCGGACCTCGACAGGGCCGCGAGGACGGCGCCGTACGCGGTCTTCGACAACTCGGGCCAGGACTGCTGCGCCCGCTCCCGCCTCCTCGTCCAGGCCGCGGTGTACGACGAGTTCATGGAGCGCCTGACGGCGGCCGTGCGGGGCGTCACGGTCGGCGACCCGCTCGACGAGGGCACCGACATGGGCCCGCTGATCAGCGCCGAACACCTCGACCGGGTGCGCGGTTTCGTCCAGGGCACCCCCTACCTGCAGGGATCCTGCCCCGAGGGCAAGGGCTTCTGGTTCCCGCCGACCGTGCTGACGCCGGAGCTCACCGACCCGGCCTTCACCGAGGAGATCTTCGGTCCTGTCATGTCCGTGGTGCGCTTCGAAGACGAGGCGGAGGCCGTACGCATCGCGAACGACACCCCGTACGGCCTGAGCGGCTCCATCTGGACCCGCGACGTCGGGCGGGCGCTACGCGTGGCCAGGGCCGTCGAGTCGGGCGCGCTCTCGGTCAACTCGCACTCGTCGGTCCGCTACTGGACCCCCTTCGGCGGCTTCAAGCAGTCCGGTCTCGGCAGGGAGCTCGGCCCCGACGCCCTCGCGGCGTTCACCGAGACCAAGAACGTCTTCATCTCCTGGGAGTGAAAGTGCAGCGTTTGCAGGATCGGGTGGCCGTCATCACCGGCGCGGGCAGCGGCATCGGGCTGGCCACGGCACGCAGGTTCGCCGAGGAGGGCGCCAAGGTGGTCTGCGTGGACGTCGACGAGGAGGCCGGCGTCAAGGCCGCGAACGAGGTCGGCGGCCTCTTCGTCAAGGCCGACGTCACCGACGAGGACGACGTCGTCAGGATGTTCCGGACCGCCTTCGACACCTACGGCAGCGTGGACATCGCCTTCAACAACGCCGGCATCTCGCCGCCCGACGACGACTCGATCCTGGAGACCGGCATCGACGCCTGGCGCCGGGTCCAGGAGGTGAACCTGACCAGCGTCTACCTCTGCTGCAAGCACGCCATCCCGTACATGCGACGGCAGGGCAAGGGCTCGATCATCAACACCGCGTCGTTCGTGGCCGTCATGGGGTCGGCGACCTCGCAGATCTCGTACACGGCGTCCAAGGGCGGCGTGCTGGCGATGTCGCGCGAGCTGGGCGTGCAGTTCGCCCGGGAGGGCATCAGGGTGAACGCGCTGTGCCCCGGACCGGTGAACACGCCGCTGCTGCAGGAGCTGTTCGCCAAGGACCCGGAGCGGGCGCAGCGGCGGCTGGTGCACATCCCCGTCGGGCGCTTCGCCGAGGCCTCGGAGATCGCGGCGGCGGTGGCGTTCCTGGCCAGCGACGACGCGTCGTTCATCACGGGTAGTGAGTTCCTGGTGGACGGGGGCATCTCCGGCGCCTACGTCACGCCGCTCTAGCTCTGGTCCGGTCTGGTTTCTCGGGGGTCATATCGTGCAGCGTCCCGTCATCGGCATCACGTCGTACGTGGAGCCGGCGAGGTTCACGGTCTGGGACATGACCGTGGCGCTCCTGCCGTACATGTACGTGGAGCAGGTCGTACGCGCCGGCGGGCAGCCGATCGTGCTGCCGCCGGCCGGCGATCCCGCGCAGGTCGTCGGCCGCCTGGACGGCCTGATCCTGGCCGGTGGCGGGGACGTCGACCCGGCCCGGTACGGGCAGGAGCCTGGGGATCAAACCGGCTATATCCGCAAATTTCGGGATCAGGCGGAGTTTGGGCTTATCGCGGCGGCCCTCGACGCCGGCCTGCCGTACCTCGGCATCTGCCGCGGCCTCCAGGTGCTCAACGTCGCCCTCGGAGGCAGCCTCCACCAGCACCTCCCCGACGTCGTGGGGCACACCGGCCACTCCCCCGCCCCCGGCAGGTTCGGCCCGCTGCCCGTCACGCCCGTCCCCGGCAGCCGCCTGGCCAAGGCGCTGGGCACGGAGCCCGTGACCGTCCCCCACTACCACCACCAGGCCATCGACCGGCTCGCGCCCGGCCTCACGGTCACCGCCACCGCCGGCGACGGCACGATCGAGGCGGTCGAGCTGAACTCGGCCCCCTTCGCCGTGGCCGTGCAGTGGCACCCCGAGGCGGCCGAGGACGGCGCCCTCTTCGAGGCGCTCGTCGAGGCCTGCTGATCAGCCGGAGCGCCTCACGCCACCGGTTTGAGCACGCCGTCCAGCGCCACGGCTCCGGCGCCGTGCTTGGCCTCGATGCCGCGGCGCTGCTCGTCGGTGGCCGCCCAGACCAGCACGTCCACCTGGTTGCGCAGCACGTTGGTCGAGGCCGAGACGAGACCGCCGCCCAGCTCGGCCTCGACCTGCCGCTGGATCTCCCGCAGCTCGCTCTCGCTGCGCGCCGCGCCGCTGACGCACAGCGCGCCGCCCCACACCTCGCGGATCCACGCCTCGCGACCGGACAGGTCGCCGGTGAACTTCAGGTTGAGCACCAGCCGCAGCGGGTCGTTGGCCTCGGGTGACTCCGCGGGCTTGCCCTCCATGTAGCTCTGGTCGATCCAGGCGCCCGCGAACTCCTCGACCGCGCCGGCCCGCGACATCGCCTGTTCCATCGCCTGCTGCGTGGCCTTGGCGGGATCGACGGGCCGCCAGCCGCCCTCCGGCGCCGGGCACGGGCTGGTGAAGTCCACCTGACGAGCGGGGGCCGCCTTCGCGGACGGGCCGGGCGGCTCGGTCAGCGTCAGCCGGGCGCCGTCCCAGGTGCCTACGACGCGGTAGTCGCCCCACTTCACGCCGCCCTGCGACTCGTGATCCACCTTGTTCCAGTCCCAGCCGACGACGTCCGGACCGCTGCACTGCGGTGGCAGCGACTCCATGATCATCATGCACAGCTGCGGCCCGTGACCGCCGCCTTCGAGCACCGTCAGGCTGGCCTCGTACCGGGGTGGGGCCGCCGCCTCCGACGCGCCGCAGCCCGCCAGGGCCAGGGTGGTCAGCAGGCCGAGGGCCGCCGTTCGCCGATTCATACCCCTTCGACGTCGGTGACCCCCGGAGTGGTTCATGAGCCCTCAGAACGCGACAACAACCCCATCGCGGCACTAGGCTGGCGGACATCACCGGCGAAACCGTGCGGGAGAGCACCCTGACAGCCGGTCAGGGTCCCTGAAGGAGCAAGCCCTCCCCGCAAACCTCTCAAGGCAAAGGACCGCACGGCCTATGGTGACCTCTGGAAAGCAGGCCCACGGGGCCTCGCCGAAGGTGAAAGTCCGGCAAAACTCGGGCGAAGCTCTCAGGCATCGATGACAGAGGGGGAGGATGCTGGCATCCAATCCTGTCCAGAGGTGCGACAAATGTCCCGACCAACACCGCTACGAGACGTTCACGAGAGCCTCGGCGCCACGCTCACCGACTTCGCCGGGTGGCTCATGCCGCTCCGGTACGGGAGCGAGTCCGCGGAGCACAACGCCGTTCGCCAGGCGGCCGGGCTGTTCGACCTCTCCCACATGGGCGAAATCTTCCTGACCGGGCCGCAGGCCGGGCAGGCGCTCGACTACGCGCTGGTCGGCCACCTGTCGGCGCTGGCGACCGGGCGGGCCAGATACACGATGATCGTCAACGAGCGGGGCGGGGTGCTCGACGACCTCATCGTCTACCGGCTCGACGACGACGAGTTCATGGTCGTGGCAAACGCCTCGAACTACGAAAAAGTGGCAAAAGAGCTGATTGAGCGGTCGAAGGCGTATGACGTGCTGGTCGAGGACCGGTCGGACCAGTACGCGCTGATCGCCGTACAGGGGCCCCGGTCCCAGGAGATCCTCGCCACGCTCACCGACGCCGACCTCGACGGGCTCAAGTACTACGCGGGCCTGCCCGACCTGGTCGACGGGCGGCAGGCGCTGATCGCCCGCACCGGCTACACCGGCGAGGACGGGTTCGAGCTGTTCGTCGCCAACCAGGACGCGGTGCCGCTCTGGCACGCGCTCATGGCGGCGGGCGAGCCGCACGGCCTCAAGCCCGCCGGCCTGTCCAGCCGCGACACCCTCAGGCTCGAGGCCGGCATGCCGCTCTACGGCAACGAACTGAGCGTCGAGCTGACCCCGTTCGACGCGGGGCTGGGCAGAGTGGTGAAATTCGACAAGCCGGGCGACTTCGTCGGCCGGTCGGCGCTCGAGGCGGTCAAGGACGACCCGCCCCGGCGCCGGCTCGTCGGCCTGGTCGCGCGGGGACGCCGGGTGCCGCGCCACGGCTACCCGGTCACCAAAGACGGCGCCGTCGTCGGCGAGGTCACCAGCGGTGCGCCCTCCCAGAGCCTGGGCAGGCCCATCGCGATGGCCTACGTGGACACCGAGGCCGAGTCAGGCCTGGCCGTGGACATCCGGGGCAGCCATGAACCTATGGACCTGGTAGAGCTGCCCTTCTACAGGAGGAACAAGTGAGCAACATCCCTGACGACCTGGGCTACACCAAGGAGCACGAGTGGGTGGCCGGCCTCGACGACGGCCTCACCGTGACCATCGGCGTCACGGCCTTCGCCGCCGAATCTCTTGGTGATGTCGTCTTTGTGCAGCTCCCCGACGTCGGCTCGAGCGTCGAGCCGGGCGAATCCGTCGGCGAGGTGGAGTCGACCAAGTCGGTGAACGAGATCTACACCCCCGTCGGGGGTGAGATCGTCGAGGTGAACCAGGCCGTGGTCGACGACCCGAGCCTGGTCAACAGTGACCCGTACGGCGACGGCTGGATGTTCCGGGTGCGCGTCGAGGGCGACGCCGAGGACGTGCTCTCCGCCGAGGAGTACAAGGCACTCACCTCAGGCGATTCCTGACCTTTTTGCCGGGGCCCTGCGACGGGCCCCGGCACCAGCATGAAAGGCGCCATCAATGGCGATCAGCGTCTTCGACCTCTTCAAGATCGGCATCGGCCCGTCGAGCTCCCACACGGGAGGCCCGATGGCGGCCGCGCACAAGTTCGCCCGCGGGCTGCACGACGACGGCCTGCTCTCCCGGGTCGCGCGGGTCGAGGCCATCCTGTACGGCTCGCTCGGCCTGACCGGCAAGGGCCACGGCAGCGACAAGGCGGTCCTGCTCGGCCTGTCCGGCGAGAAGCCCGAGCTCGTCGATGTCGACTCCATCGACGGCCGCCTGGCCGAGATGCGCGAGTCGGGCACGGTCAAGCTGTACGGGACGCACGAGATCCGCTTCGTCGTGGGCGAGCACCTCGTCTTCGAGCGCAAGATCTCGCTGCCCGAGCACCCGAACGGCATGCGCTTCACCGCGTACGACGCCGACGGCGGGCCGCTGAGGGAGAAGGTCTACTTCTCGGTGGGCGGCGGCTTCGTCGTCGACGAGAAGGCCACGGGCGCCGACCGCATCAAGCCGGACGACACCGTCCTGCCCTACCCCTTCACCACGGGCGAGGAGCTGCTCAAGCACTGCTCCAACACGGGCCTGTCGATCTCGGCGCTGATGCTGGAGAACGAGAAGGCGTTCGGCCGCACCGAGGAGGAGATCCGCTCGGGCCTGCTGCGGCTCTGGGCGGTCATGTCGGAGTGCGTGCGCCGGGGCATCTCCAAGGAGGGCGTCCTGCCCGGCGGTCTCAAGGTCAAGCGCCGCGCCAACCAGCTCCACCGCCGCCTGCAGTCGGAGCCGGCGGAGAAGGACCCGCTGCAGGCCATGGACTGGGTCGCGCTGTTCGCGCTGGCGGTCAACGAGGAGAACGCCGCCGGGGGCCGCATCGTCACCGCCCCCACCAACGGCGCCGCCGGCATCATCCCGGCCGTCCTGACGTACTACACCCGCTTCGTCCCGCACGCGGACGAGGAGGGCGTGGTCCGCTTCCTGCTGACGGCGGGCGCGATCGGCGTGCTGTTCAAGGAGAACGCCTCGATCTCGGGCGCCGAGGTGGGCTGCCAGGGCGAGGTCGGCTCCGCCTGCTCGATGGCCTCGGCCGGCCTCACGGAGGCCCTCGGCGGCACGCCCGAGCAGGTCGAGAACGCGGCCGAGATCGGCATCGAGCACAACCTGGGCCTGACCTGCGACCCGATCGGCGGCCTGGTCCAGATCCCGTGCATCGAGCGGAACGCGGTTGCCTCCAACAAGGCCATCACGGCCGCCCGGATCGCCCTGCGCGGCGACGGCCGCCACTTCGTGCCGCTGGATCGTGCCATCAAGACGATGCGGGACACCGGGCGGGACATGCTGGACAAGTACAAGGAGACCTCACGCGGCGGCCTGGCCGTCAACGTGATCGAGTGCTGACCTCACCCTGACGGCCGCCGGGTCAGCGGCGGACGTGCAGGCGAACGACGGTGCTCGCCTCGTCGTCGCGGACCTCGCGGCGGATCCTGCCGACGATGTCGTGGTCCAGCTTGCTCACCACCGCGCCGACATCCGCGGTGGACGGGCACGTCAGGGTGACGCGCAGGCCGTTCTCGGTGACCCGCACCGCCGACCGGCCCAGCCCTTCCACGCCCTTCAGCCCGACGAAGAGCATCGCGGTGCCCGTGCCGTTGCGGGCGCCGCGGCGGCCCCAGCCGAGGCTGAGCAGGAGCCAGCGGAGCGAGACCAGCGACAGGAGCAGGAAGCTCAGGGCCAGCACCCACAGGGGCCACGGCTCGTCGGCCAGCACCCGGCGGACCTGGTTCGGGAGGACCTTGGCGGTGGCGGGCAGGTCGAAGAAGCGGCCGTGGCCGCGGAGCCAGGCGTACATGCCCAGGCCCAGCAGGGTGCCGCCCACGATGGCCAGGCCGACGCGGTTGCCCGCGTACTGCCGCATCGCGGCCCCCTTGCCGCGCGGGGGTGTCCGTTGCGCGTCGGTGCGTTCGGGCATCAGGCCGCCTCTCCGCGTGGCCGGGGCCTCTCGGTGCGTTCGGGCATCAGGCACCCTTTCTGCGCAGCCGGACCACGACCTCGCCCGTGCCCAGCGTGCCCACGCCCGCCAGCCGGTCGCCCACCGCCGTGCCGACCTGCCTGAGCATCGTGCCGGAGCTCTCCGTCCCCGTCATGACCGTGACCTCGATGGTGCTCCTGCGCAGCCGTACCCTGGCCCGGTCCACCCCCGGCACCTGCTGGGCGGCCGCGCGGAGCGTGCGGCGCAGGCCCGAGCGGGTGATGCCGATGACGGTCCGCGGGTCGGACGTCTCCACCGGCACCAGCCTCGACTGACCGGGCACGATCGCCAGCAGCAGCATGAACGTGCCCGCGCCCACCATGCCCGCGGCGGCGGTGGCCAGCTCGGGCCAGGTGGTCCTGCTTGCGAGCTCGACCAGTCTGTTCACGGGGACCCAGCCGAGCCGGTGGCCGAGCAGCCCTGACACGATCTCGGCCGCCGTCGCCCCCAGCCCGGCGGCCAGCGTGAGCGCGACGAGGGCTCCAGGGAGGGTTCGCGCCGGCCTGAGCGCCCTGCTCGCCCGGCGCAGCCCGGTGTGCCGCGCGGGGACGGCGGCGCCGGGGACTGTCTGCTGAAGCGTGGTCATCACAACGACACACGTACACGGGTCCCCCGGGGCCGGAACCGCGCCCCCGCCGCCCGTTTGCCCGAACATTACGGGGCGGCCAACAAGGTGAACAACACTCATATTCATTTGCCCGATATGCCGTTACGCTGCCCATATGGACGACCGCCAGCGCTATGACCGCGCCACAGCGGTCCTCGAGCCGCCGTTCGCGATCCTCGATCTGGCGGCCATGCGGGCCAACGCGGCGGACCTCGTACGGCGGGCGGCGGGCAAGCCGATCCGGGTGGCCAGCAAGTCGGTCCGCAGCCGCCCCGTGCTCGAACGCATCCTGGCCATGGACGGCTTCCGCGGCATCATGGCCTTCACGCTCCCCGAAGCGCTGTGGCTGGCCTCCCACGGGTTCACGGACATCCTGGTGGCCTACCCGACGGCCGACCGGCACGCGCTGGCCGAACTGGCCGGGGACGAGAACGCGGCCAGGCACATCACCCTGGCCATCGACTCGACCGCCCACCTGGACTTCACCGAGGCGGCCGTGGCCGGGGTGAGCCCCCGGGCCGAGATCCGGACCTGCATCGACATCGACGCCGGATATATCGCCTTTGGCGGGAAATTTCGGGCTGGGGTGCTCCGCTCGCCGATCCGCGAGCCGGACGAGGCCGCCGACCTGGCCGCCGCCGTCGCCAAGCGCCCCGGGTTCCGGGTGGCCGGGCTGATGGCGTACGAGGCCCAGATCGCCGGGCTCGGCGACGACCCGCCCGCGAACGCCGCCTACACCCGCGCCGTCCGCATCATGCAGGCCCGCTCGGCCAGGGACCTCGTCCTCAGGCGCGGCCGCATCGTGAACGCCGTCCGCCAGATCACCGACCTGGAGTTCGTCAACGGCGGCGGCACCGGGTCCGTCGAGCGCACCGTACGCGAGAAGGCCATCACGGAGGTGGCGGCCGGATCCGGCTTCTTCCACCCGAGGCTGTTCGACTTCTACCGCCGCTTCACCGGGCACCCGGCCGCGCTCTTCGCATTGCCGGTGGTGCGCCGCCCGAGCGTGGACACCGTGACCGTGCTCGGCGGCGGTTATCTGGCCTCGGGCACGCCGGGCCAGAGCCGCCTGCCGCAGCCGTACCTGCCGGCCGGGCTGCACTACGCCCGGGACGAGGGGGCGGGCGAGGTGCAGACCCCGCTGCTCGGCCAGGCGGCCCAGGACCTGCGGATCGGGGACCGGGTGTGGTTCAGGCACGCCAAGGCGGGCGAGATGTGCGAGCGCTTCGACGCGCTCCACCTCATCGACGGCGACACACTGGTGGAGTCGGTGCCCACGTACCGGGGCGAGGGCCGGACCTTCCTCTGACGACCCCCGGCGAGCCCCCTGCGGGTCAGCGGCGCCGGCGGCGGCGCCAGAGCATGACGGCCGCCCCCACGACCAGCACCGCGCCGATCCCGATCAGCACCGGCGCCAGGTCGGGCCGCTCTTCTTCCCACATCTCATCGGGATGCTCGCCGGCTTCGACCGGCCGCGACGTCACCCCCAGCGCGTCGCCCACGGACGCCACGAAGTGCGTGGCCCTGCTCTTGACGTCGGACACCGTGCGCTCGGCGACCCGCTTGGGGCTCACCCGGTCGGCTATGGCGTCGACCGTCTGCGCCAACTCCGCGCGTGTCCGCGCGATCCGCCGCTCCAACTCGTCCGGATCGGTGTCAGCCATGGCTCTCCTCCCGGCCTCATGCGTGGCCGCGCCCGCTCCGCGTGCCGTGCGAGCTCCGTCGTTCGTGGTGCTGATCAGTCTGTCAGGTCGGCGCGCCGTACGGCACGGCGGCCAGGCCGGTAGGTTGGCGGGAAGGAACTCAGGAGGGCCCATTGACCGAAACCAAGCTCGCGCCCGGCGACGCCGCGCCCGAGTTCACGCTACCCACCGCCGACGGCGAGGCCGTCTCGCTTGACGCCTACCGCGGCAAGCGGGTGATCCTCTATTTCTACCCTGCCGCGATGACTCCCGGCTGCACCAAGCAGGCTTGCGACTTCCGCGACAACCTCGGCCAGTTGACGGCCGAAGGTTTCGTCGTTCTCGGCGTGTCTAAGGACAAACCGGAAAAACTTGCCAAATTCGCCGAACGTGACGCCCTGACCTTCCCCTTGTTGTCCGACCCCGACCTGACCGTGCATCAGGCCTACGGCGCGTACGGCCCGAAGAAGCTGTACGGCAAGGAGGTCGTGGGGGTCATCCGCTCGACGTTCGTCATCGACGCGGACGGAAAGGTGGAGCAGGCGCTCTACAACGTGAAGGCCACGGGCCACGTGGCCGGGCTCAAGAAGAAGCTCGGCCTGAGCTGACCACCCCGGCGGGCCCTCCCGCAGGGCCCGCGCCCGCCTTCACATACGCTCCTCTTCCTCATTGAGAGCGCTAAACTGTGTCAGGCCCGCATTAGCGGGGGCTGCGCGGGCGTGGCGAAATGGCATACGCGGCAGGTTTAGGTCCTGTTGGTGGTGACACCGTGGGGGTTCGAGTCCCCCCGCCCGCACACCTGTGCACCGGACCGGCCATTTCCCTGAAAACAGTGGCCGATATGCGAATGATTTGCGGGCCTGGCGAAAAGAATGGCTAGCCGCTGCTGGTCGGGACCGGGATCGGGGCCGGGGGGACGTCAGAACGCGGGGCCTTCGGCACTACCCAGCTGCAAAAGACGCGGTCCTTCCCGTTCTCCTCGCAGGCGGAGTCGAGGCGCTCGGGCACCTGGAAACGCCTGGGCATCCGGTCCGGTTCCTGCCAGTACATCCCGTGCACCTCGTCCCGGTGCGCGAATCCGCTGACCACCGCCACGGCGGTGCCGCCCAGCAGGGCGCCGATCACGAGGCCGATGAGTCCGGCGCCGAGGACCTGGGCCTGCTTCTGGCGGAAGAACTCCCGGTAGGAGTCGGGATGCCGCGGCGGGGCGAGAGGCATGGTGAATCCGGGGCCCGGAGGGGCCTCGCCGTACTTCAGCCGGCTCCGCGCCCCGGAATCGTGAAGATCGTCGTCAGGGGTCGGGTCGCGCGGTGCTTCCTCTTCACCGCGCGACCCGGCGTCGCGATCATGATCCGCCATCACGATCTCCCTTTACTCGCCCACTAGAGGGGCGCTCCCAGAGACAAGAATGCCCAAGTCACCGTAAGCCCGGCGTAAGACCCCGACCTGTTCCCCGCCACGTAAGACCTGGGTCGTAGACGCACTTCCACCTACAGGCGGAACAACGGTCAGACGGCGGTACATATCGTGATGGTGTGTTCGGCAAGGTGCGGGCGTGGTCGAGACGCCACGAGAAGCTGGCGGGCGTCCTCCGGGTCGCCCCGCTCGCCACGCTGTGCGCGATCCTGGCGATCCCGTACGCGACCGTCTCCCCGACCGCGACCGTCGGCCCGTACCTCGGCGTGGCCGGATATCTGGCCCTCTCGGCGGTGCTGCTGCTGCCGCTGCTCTGGCGCGACCGCCCGGTCGCCTCGTTCGCCGCGATCGCGCTGATCAGCTTCGGGCAGTGGCTGGCGGGCGTCAACCCGCTGGCCGCCAACCTCGCCGTGCTGGTCGCGCTCTGGGCGGTGGCGTACCGGTGCTCGTTCCGCTGGAGCCTGGCCGCGGGCCTGGTGACGGAGCTGGGGGTGTTCCTGGCCCTGGCCAGGTGGGACACGCCCACCTTGGGGATGTTCCTCAGCGCCTCGATCTTCACGGTGACGGTCTGGCTGACCGGCCTGTACGCCAGCACGCGCCGGCGATACCTGGAAGGGCTCGAAGAGCGCGCGGAACGGGCGGAGCGCGAGCGCGACCAGCAGGCCAGGATGGCCGCCGCGGCCGAGCGTGCCAGGATCGCCAGGGAGCTGCACGACGTCGTGGCCCACAACGTCAGCGTGATGGTGGTGCAGGCCGACGGCGCGGGCTACGCCCTCGACAGCGATCCCGAGCAGGCCCGCGAGGCCGTCCGGGCCATCTCCAAGACCGGCCGCGCCGCGCTCGCCGAGATGCGCAGGCTGGTCGGCGTCCTGCGCGAGGGCGAGCAGGACGGCACCGACTACACCCCGCAGCCGGGGCTCGGCCAGCTGGAGGACCTGGTACGCGGCTCGGCCGTGCCCGCGCGGCTCCAGGTCGGCGGCGTGCCCGTCGAGCTGCCCGAGGGCCAGCAGCTCGCGGTCTACCGCATCGTCCAGGAGGCCCTCACGAACGCGCTCAAGCACGGCGGCCCGGGCGCCCAGGCGCTCGTGGAGATCGACTACAGCGGCCCCGAGCTCGTCGTACGCGTGACCGACGACGGCAGGGGCGCGGCGGCTCCCAGGAGCGCCGACGGTCACGGCCTGATCGGCATGCGCGAGCGGGTCGGCATGTACGGCGGCGCCGTGTCGGCGGAGCCCCTGCGGGGCGGCGGGTTCGAGGTGCTGGCCAGGTTGCCCATGGTCAAGGCGGCATAGAGGAGGTGGCCGGGTGATTCGCGTGATGCTGGTCGACGATCAGGAGTTGCTGCGCGCCGGGTTCAGGATGGTGCTCGCGGCCCAGCCGGACATCGAGGTGGTGGCCGAGGCCGGCGACGGCGCCGCGGCGCTGGAGCGGCTGGAGACCATCGAGGTGGACGTCGTGCTCATGGACGTGCGCATGCCGGTCATGGACGGCGTCGAGGCCACCAGCCGCATCCAGGGGCCGAAGGTGCTGATCCTGACCACGTTCGACCTCGACGAGTACGCGTTCGCCGCGGTCAAGGCGGGCGCGGCCGGGTTCCTGCTGAAGGACGTGCCGCCGGCCGACCTGGTCGACGCGATCAAGATCGTGCACGCGGGCGACTCGGTGGTGTCGCCGAGCACGTTACGGCGGATGCTGGACAGGTTCGCCGCGCAGCTCCCGACGGACGACCCGGTGGCGACGGCCGACCTGACACCGCGCGAGCGGGAGGTGCTGCTCATGGTGGCCCGCGGCCTGTCCAACATGGAGATCGCCGGCCGCCTGCAGGTGGCGGAGGCGACGGTGAAGACGCACCTGGGGCGGGTGCTGGCCAAACTGGGGCTGCGGGATCGGGCCCAGGTCGTGGTGTACGCGTACGAGGCCGGGCTGATCGTGCCGTCGCATCGACCCGGAAGTCATCGGCCGGAAGTCATCGGCCGAAAGTCTGACCGGAGTCATCTGTAGTCCTACACGAAGTCCATCCGCAGGTCCCACAGATCCTGAACTTTCCACTCCTAGCGTGGTTCGCGTTGAAAAACCGCGACAAGGAGTGAAAGTGACGCTCACCGATACCCGGCGCCAGGCCCCGCCCGCGGTGGTGGCCAGAGATCTGACCAAGGTGTACGGCGAAGGCGACGCCCAGGTGCACGCCCTCCGCGCGGTGAACGTGTCCTTCGCCACCGGGGCCTTCACCGCGATCATGGGCCCGTCGGGCTCCGGCAAGTCCACGCTGATGCACTGCCTGGCCGGGCTGGACGCCGCCACCTCGGGCACCGTGCACATCGGCGACGTGGAGCTGACCGGGCTGACCGACCGGCAGCTCACGCTGCTGCGCCGCGAGCGGATCGGGTTCGTCTTCCAGGCCTTCAACCTGCTGCCCACGCTCACCGCCGAGCAGAACATCCGCCTGCCGCTGGACATCGCCGCCCGTCAGGCGGACCAGCAGCTGTTCGACCGGGTGATCGAGACCGTCGGGCTGAAGGACCGCCTCGGGCACCGGCCGAGCGAGCTGTCCGGCGGCCAGCAGCAGCGCGTGGCCGTGGCCAGGGCGCTGATCAGCAAGCCCCAGGTGATCTTCGCCGACGAGCCCACGGGGAACCTGGACTCCCGCAGCGGGGCAGAGGTCCTGTCCTTCCTGCGCACCTCCGTACGCGAGCTGGGCCAGACCATCGTCATGGTCACGCACGACCCGGTGGCCGCCTCGTACGCCGACCGCGTGGTGTTCCTGCGCGACGGCGAGCTGGTCACCGAGATCGGCGCGCCGACGCCGCAGTCCGTGCTGGACACGCTCGTGCAGCTGGAAAGGGCGTGACGGGGTGCTGAAGACGGCACTGGCCGGGCTGCGCGCGCACAAGCTCCGGCTGCTGCTCACCGCGCTGGCGATCACGCTGGGAGTGGGGTTCATCGCGGGCACGTTCGTGCTGAACGACACCGTGCAGGCCGGGTTCGCGCAGCGTGTCACGGCCGACGCGGGCAAGGTGGACGTGGCCGTGCTGCCCAAGGGCCCCGGCGCGGTGCTGCCGGAGCGCGTCCTGGAACAGGTGCGCGCACTGGACGGCGTCACCGAGGCGCAGGGCCTGATCCGTGCCACCGCGCCGGTGCTCGGCAAGGACGGCAAGACCGTCGGGAACGCCCCCACCACGGCCCTGTCCATCGTCCGGGGGCCGCTCGACCGGACCGACATCGTCTCGGGCACCGGCCCCGGCACCGACGACCAGGCCGCCGTGCTCGACAAGAACACCGCCAAGGCCCAGGGCTTCAAGCTCGGCGACACGCTCACGGTGCTCGACGCCAAGCAGCGCAAGCACCAGTTCAGGCTGGTCGGACTGCTCGACCCCGGCGTGGACCAGGAGCTCTCCTACACCGGCGCGGTCGGCTTCACCACCGCCACCGCGCAGCGGATGACGGGCGCGGAGGGCTACCGCGAGATCGACGTGGCGGGGCGGGCCCCCGGGCTGAAGCAGGCCGTCGCGGCGGCCGTGGGCGGCGCGTACGTGGTCAAGACCGGCGGCGAGCTGGCCGACGACCTGGCCAGGGCGGCCGGGGTGGAGACCCGCATGTTCACGCTGGGCCTGCTGATGTTCGGCGTCGTGGCGATGATGGTGGCCGCGCTGGTCATCTACAACACCTTCAACATCCTCGTCGCGCAGCGCACCAGGGAGATGGCGCTGCTGCGGTGCATCGGGGCCACGCGCGGGCAGGTGTTCGGCTCGATCGTGCTGGAGTCCACGGTGGTGGGGCTGATCGCCTCCGCGCTCGGCCTGGTCATCGGGTACGGCCTGGCCTCGCTCACGCTGACGGTCCTGGCCTCGTTCGACGCCCCGCTGCCCACGGACGCGGCCGTCACCCTCAGCCCCGCCACGATCGGGATCGGCCTGGCCGTCGGCCTGGCGGTCACGATGTGCGCGGCCCTGCTGCCCGCCAGGTCGGCCACCCGGGTCGCGCCGATCGCGGCGCTGCGGAGCCAGGCCGAGGAGCAGACGTTCCGCGCGAGCCTCGTACGCGGTGTCTTCGCCGCGCTCTTCCTGGTGGCGGGGCTCGGCACGACGGCCGTCGGCGTCTTCGCGCTCACGCCCGGCCAGCAGGTCTCGCTCTTCGTCGTCATGGCCGGGGGCGCGCTGACGTTCCTGGCCGTGCTGATCCTGGGCCCGGTGATGGTCAAGCCGCTGAGCACGCTGGTCGGCTGGATCCCCGGCAGGCTCTTCGGGGTGCCGGGACGGCTCGCGGTGGACAACTCGGGCCGCAACCCCAAGCGGGCCGCGACCACCACGGTCGCGCTGACCATCGGCGTGACGCTCATGACGCTGATCTCGGTGGTCACCGCGTCCACCAGGCTGACGTTGACGGCCAAGCTGGACGACCAGTTCCCGATCGACTACATGCTGGCCGGCCAGCAGCGCGAGGCGGTCATCCCCCGGTCCGTGGCCACGGAGCTGCGCGGCAGGCCGGAGCTGGCCTCCGTGGCGCAGGTGCGCGCCACCAAAGCCGAATTCTCGGACCGGCGGCTCGAGGTCGGCACGTTCAGCGGGGCGATCGACCCGTCCGTGACCGCCGGCTCCATGAAGGGCTTCGGCCCCGGGCAGGCGGCGGTGGCCGACAACGTGGCCACGGAGCGGGGTGTGCGGCTCGGCGACTCGGTCTCGCTGAAGACCAAGGAGGCCGGGGTCGTCTCGCTGAAGGTGGTGGCGCTGCTCGACGGGGCCCAGTCGACGCTGCCGTCGGTCATGGTCGCGGAGGCGGCGTTCGACACGTACTTCGGCGCTCTGGCCGACTCCCGCGTCCTGATCAACATCAAGGACGGCGTGGCGCCCGAGCGGGCCCGCAAGGTGGTGGACGCCGCCGTCGCGGCCTACCCGACCGTGCAGGTGTCCAGCTCGACGGAGGTACGCGGCCAGTTCGACGAGACGCTGGACATGCTGCTCATGATCATCACCGGGCTGCTGGGGCTGGCGATCCTGATCTCGCTTCTGGGCATCGCCAACACGCTCTCCCTGTCGGTCCACGAGCGCACCAGGGAGTCGGCGCTGCTGCGCGCCCTGGGCCTGACCCGGCCGCAGCTGCGCCGGATGCTGTCCGTCGAGGCGTTGGTGCTCGGGCTGATCGGAGCGCTGGTGGGGGTGGTGCTCGGCGGGGTCTTCGGCTGGGCCGCGATCAGGGTGATGCTGGACGGGGCCGTCCTGTCGGTGCCCACCGGGCAGATCGCGCTGTTCGTGCTGCTGTCCGGGGCGGCCGGCGTGCTGGCCGCCGTGCTCCCGGCCCGCCGCGCGGCACGCGCCTCGATCGTCGGCTCGCTCGCCGCCGGCTGACCCTGCGGCCCCGGCCTCTCGTACGCGGAGCCCCGGCCTCTCGTGCGCGGAGCCCCGGCCTCTCGTGCGCGGGGCTGCGGCCTCTTCAGCGTGGTGTGCGTCCGGGCCAGAGGTCGGCGACCGACTCGGGGTCGAGGAGCGGGCGGGCCACCACCTCACCGGTGGCGCGGTCGATCACGATGCACCCGCCCCCGATCGTCTCCGGCAGCGTGGCCGGGTCGTCGGGTTCGAGCTCGCGTACCCACGCCACATATCCGTCGCGGAACCCATGCACCCCCACCGGCACCGCCTCGTCGGACGCCAGCACGCCGTTGAAGTACTCCTCGGCCAGCGCCCGGGCCTGGTCGAGGTTCATCGCGGCCATCCCTGCCGGTCGAGAATCACGCAGAACACCCCGGTCACCGTCATATAGGCCGGTTCGACGGACATGTGCCCCCGCTGAGCGTCGATCCAGATCACCTCGCCGTCGTAGTTCACCGCGTTCCAGGCGTGGGAGCCGCCTCCGGGCCAGCGCACCACGATGGCGGCAGCGGCCCCGTGCCCGGCGTCGCGCAGCCGCCGCGCGATCATCGGATAGGCGTGCCGCCCCTGCCCCGCGCACTGGAAGCGCTGCCCTACCCACCGCTCGATCCTGGCCAGGCTCCCCTCCTCGCCGGTCAGCAGGGGCCGGCCGATCCGGTCGTACTCCGGGAATCTGGGCGCGGCCGCGGCGGGCTCGCCGTGCCAGGTGGACAGCACGGCCAGCGCGCAGTCGGCGGCGTTGGAGGCCCGGAACGGGTCGTCGGCGGGCCCGCCGCCGTTGATCAGCCGCACCCAGGTGCCGCGCGGGTCGGGGAAGCGATCGCCGGGCCGCAGCGCCTCGGCGAGGTCCTGCTCCACCTGCGGATCCGGCTGTGCGAGCCCACCCGGCATCCCGTACGGCCTGGAGTCGGCGAGCCTGGACGGCCGGCGCGTCCGGTCGAACCAGTCGCCCTCCTCGGCGTCGAGGAGGTCCCCCGGCATATCGGACATGTCAGGACGCTCGGACCGGCGATCACGATCGGACCGAGGATCACAATCCGCGGTCCGGTGGTCACGGTCGGATCGAGGATCACGGTCCCCCGTCCGGCGATCGTGATCGGACCGAGGATCGCGGTCCCCGGTCCGGTGGTCGCGGTCGGACTGAGGATCGCGGTCGGATCGGGGATCGGGACCGGTTCGAGGGTCGGCGGGTGCTCCGGGCTCTAAGGTGGCCGGGCCTCCCGAAGAGCGCGCGGGAGCGGTGCCGGTCTCGGCGGCGCGCTCGTAGTCGAGCCACCGCACCCCCTCCGCCACCACAGGGTTGTACTGTCCGTCTGGAAGGACCCACCGGACGCCCGGCTTGCGCTCGCGGAACACGTCCTACCCCCTGTCCTGCTCGACGACCGATCGTAGAGGGGTCGCCATGGCAGGGAGGGGAAGTCGGCAAGATTCTCCGCCAGAACCATGGGCCGTACCTGCGGAAACAGGGACAAGCGGGACTCAGGTCACCTTCACCGTGATGGTGTGCCAGCCGGTGGCGCCGTCGGGCGGGGGCGGGGCCTCCTGGTCGGTCTGGGTACGCCCGGCGGCGTCGGTCGCCCGCACCTGGATCGTGTGCTCCCCCGCCGTGGCGTCCCAGTCGATCGACCACTGCCGCCAGGTGTCGGGCCCCGGCACCTGGGCCAGCCTCGCCTGCCGCCACTGCCCCCGATCGACCCTGACCTCCACGGCGTCCACCCCGGTGTGCTGCGCCCAGGCCACACCGGCGATCGTGGCGCGCCCGGCCTTCAGGGAGTCGCCCGACTTGGGCACGTCGATCCGCGACTGCGTCTTGATGGGCCCCTTGGCCGCCCAGCCGCGCGGCGTCCAGTACGCCTCGTCCTGGTCGAACCTGGTCACCTTGATGTCCACGACCCACTTGGTGGCCGACACGTACCCGTACAGACCGGGCACCACCTGGCGCACGGGGAAGCCGTGGGCCACGGGGAGGGCCTCGCCGTTCATCGCGATCGCGAACAGCGCGTCGCGGCCGTCCATGACCACGTCAACCGGGGTGCCGCAGGTGAAGCCGTCGGCCGAGGTGGACAGGAGCATGTCGGCGCCGGACCGGAGCCCGGCCCGGCGCAGCACCTCGGCCATGCGGACGCCGAGCCAGCGGGCGTTGCCGACGTACTCGCCGCCGACCTCGTTGGAGACGCAGGTGAGCGTGACGTCGGCCTCGGTGAGCGGCATGCCGAGAAGCTCCTGGTACGTGAGCTCGACCGGCCGGTCGACCATGCCGTGGATGCGCAGCGTCCAGGAGTTGGGATCCACCTGGGGGACGACCAGCGCCGTGTCGACCCTATAGAAGTCCCGGTTATTCGTAATAAATGGAGACAAGCCCCTGATGTGGAGGTCTGCGCCTGCCGGGAGGGGTTTGGCGGGGGTCGCGGGCCTGGGCAGCGCCACCCTCACCCGCGCGGCGTCCACGGCCCGCCGCCCGCCGAGCGCCTGCCCGAGCATGGCGCCGCCGATCGCGACCACCGCCCCACCGGCGGCTCCGGTCAGCAACCGCCGCCGGTCGAACGTCCACAGGTCCGCCCCGGCCAGCATGACCGCAGGCCGCTCCACTCCGTCACGGGCCTCACCGCTGCCGTCCCTCCTGGCACCGGCGGACTCGGTGGCACCGGTGGGCTGGGGAGCGCCGGTGGGCTGGGGGGCGTCAGTGGGCTCGGTGGACTCGGTCACATTGGCGGACTCGGCGACACCGGCGGACCCGATCGCGGCGGTGCCGGGGGGCTGGGTGGCGTTGGCGGGTGGGGACGCCGGAAGGGTGAGGGGCTCGCCTGCTGCCCGTCGTACCAGCCATCCCAGCGTCCAGGCGCCGGCCGCCACCCCCACCAAGGTCGGCAGCGCGTCCAGGATCCCGGCCTCCGGCCGGGTCAGCACCGCCGCCAGGCCGATCGCCGCGAAAACGGCCAGCCCGGCGAAGCCGTAGGCGAGCCTGCGGACGGCCAGCGTCCCGATGAGAGGCGCGATCACGCCGAGCACCACGATCAGCACGCCCGCGATGAGGACCGTCTTGTCGTTCTCGCCGAACGTCCTGATCGCGAAGTCCTTGACCGGAGCAGGCGTCAGGTCGATCGTCGCGTCGCCCACCGCCACCACGGGCGACGACTTGGCCCCGGCGAACGCGGCCACGAGCTGCGCGATCCCGAGAGCCACGCCCCCGGCCACCAGCCCCATCAGGGCCCGCGCCCAGGCGGGCACCACCGAATTACTCTGCACAGTCCGACGTTACGCCGCCCGGCCCCGAGCGGTTCTTACACGGTGGTTACGAGCTGAGCAGATCGCGCACGACGGGCGCCAGCGCGCGGAAGGCCCGGCCCCGGTGGCTGATCGCGTCCTTCTCCTCCGGCGACAGCTCGGCCGTCGTGCGCTCCTCGCCGTCGGGCACGAAGATCGGGTCGTACCCGAACCCGTTGGACCCCCGGCGGGCGGAGATCAGATGGCCCTGGAGCGCGCCCTCCACCACCCGGGACTCCCCCGAGGGCAGCGCCAGCGCGGCGGCGCAGGCGAAGTGCGCGGTCAGCTTGTCGGCGGGCACGTCGGAGACCTGCGCGAGCAGCAGGTCCAGGTTGGCCTGGTCGTCGCCGTGCCGCCCCGACCAGCGGGCGGAGAAGACGCCCGGCATGCCGCCCAGCACGTCGACGCAGAGCCCCGAGTCGTCGGCCACCGCGGGCAGCCCCGACCCCTGAGCCACGGCGTGCGCCTTGAGCAGCGCGTTTTCCTCGAACGTGACGCCGGTCTCGGCGACGTCGCCGATCGAGGGGAACTCCTCGAGCCCGACGATGTCGAACCCGGACAGGATCCGGCGCAGCTCCGCGATCTTGCCCGCGTTGCGGGTGGCCAGCACGATCCTCATGAGCCCAGGGCTTCCTGCTGGATCAGCGTGAGCTCCTCGCAGCCGGCCGTCGCCAGGTCGAGGAGCTGGTTGAGCGCCGCGCGGTCGAAGGGGGCGCCCTCGGCGGTGCCCTGCACCTCGACGAAGCTGCCCTCGCCGGTCATCACGACGTTCATGTCGGTCTCGGCGGCCACGTCCTCGGTGTAGCAGAGGTCGAGCAGCGGCACCGAGCCGACCACCCCGACCGACACGGCCGCGACCGAGCCGATCAGCGGCTCGCCCGGGCACATCCGGCGCTCGCGCATCCAGGCGATCGCGTCGGCGAGCGCGACATAGGCACCGGTGATCGCGGCGGTCCTGGTGCCGCCGTCGGCGTCCAGCACGTCACAGTCGAGCAGAATGGAGTTTTCCCCCAACGCCTTGTAATCGACGCAAGCGCGGAGGGAACGCCCGATCAACCGGGAAATCTCGTGGGTCCGGCCGCCGATTTTGCCGCGGACCGATTCGCGATCGTTACGAGTATTGGTCGCCCGGGGCAGCATGGCATATTCGGCCGTAACCCACCCCTGGCCGCTGCCCCTTCGCCACCGGGGCACGCTGTCCTGGACCGAGGCCGCGCACAGCACCCGCGTGTTGCCGAATTCGACCAGCACCGATCCCTCGGCGTGAGCAAGCCACTGCCTGGTGATGGTTATGGGACGAAGCTGGTCAGGGTTGCGGCCATCCTGTCGGGACATGCAGATCACCCTATCTCCGCGCCACCACACCCTTGACCAAATGTGTCCGCCACATGGATCCTTACGCAATGACAACGGGGGTGTTGCGTAACCCTGACTTCCTGCGGTTCCTCAGTTCGCACGTTGCCAGTGAACTAGGCGCGAATATCTCCCGTGTTGCGCTTCCGCTGGCGGCCGTGCTCGCGCTGAACGCCGGTCCGGTGGAGATCGGGGTCCTGTCAGCACTGCAGACGACGGCCTTCCTGCTGATCGGTCTGCCCGCGGGGGTGTGGGTCGACCGGATGCGCCGGCGGCGCGTGATGCTGGCCTCCGACCTGGCCAGGTTCCTGCTGCTCGCCAGCATCCCGCTGGCCGCGGAGCTGGGGCTGCTGACGATCGGCCTGATGTTCGCCATCGCGCTGCTGGCCGGCGTGGCCCAGGTCTTCAACGACGTGGCGGACCAGACGTACCTGCCGGAGCTGGTCGGCACCGGGCAGCTCACCGACGGCAACTCCAAGCTGGAGATCGTGCGGTCGGGCTCGTTCCTGTCCGGGCCGGCCGTGGGGGGCGCGCTGGTGCAGCTGCTCGGGGCGCCGCGCACGCTGTTCGCCACCGCGCTCGGCGCGCTCGCCTCGGTGGTCTTCCTGGGCACGATCAAGGCCCCCGACAAGCCGCCCGCCGTCACCGAGCGCACTCCGCTGCTGCGCGGCATCCGCGAGGGCCTGTCGTTCCTGTGGCGCGACCGGCTGCTGCGCATGTTAGCCACCTCGACGGTGGCCGGAAACCTGTGCACCAGCGCCGTGCTCGGCCTGTCGGTGCTGTTCCTGGCCCAGGTGGTCAAGCTGCCCCCCAGCACCATCGGCCTGCTGCTCATGTCGGGCGGCATCGGCGGCCTGATCGGCGGCTTCACCGGCTCCTGGCTGTCCAGGCGGTACGGCACCGCCAGGATGACCTGGCTGGCGGTCATCCTGGGCTCGCCCTTCGGCCTGCTGCTGCCGATGACGCAGGCCGACTGGCGGGTGGTGTGCTTCGCGATCACTTCGATCGCGCTCACTTGGAGCGCGACATTGTTGAACGTGGGCCAGGTCACCTACCGCCAGACCGTGACCCCCGAGCATCTGCTCGGCCGGGTCAACGCGTCGGTGAGGTTCATGACCTGGGGCATCATGCCGCTGGGAGCGCTGTTCGGCGGGCTCTTGGCCCAGCAGATCGGGGTGCGCGAGGCCCTGTGGGTGATCATGGGGGCCCGGCTGCTGACCTTCGTGCCGCTGCTGTTCTCCCCGTTGCCCCGCATGCGCGACTTCACCCAGGCTCAGGCCAGGTCGTAGACCGCGCCGCTGCGGGCCAGCTCGATCGGGCCGTCGAAACCGCCTCCCATCGCCTCCTCGAGCACGGTGGCCTGGTCGTTCCACGGGACGAGGTGGGTGAGCACGAGCCGTCCGACGCCGGCCTCGGCCGCGTGCCGGGCGGCCTGGCGGCCGGTCAGGTGCAGGTCGGCGGGCAGGTCCGGCCCCTCCACGAACGACGCCTCGCACAGCAGCAGGTCGGCGCCCGTGGCCAGCTTCACCAGTTCGCTCGACTCGCCGGTGTCGCCGGAGTAGGCCACGCACCGGCCGCCGCCGGTCACGCGGAAGCCGTACGCCTCGACCGGGTGGTTGACCAGCCCGGCGGTCAGCGTGAACGGCCCGATCTCGAACGAGCCCGGCGCCAGCGGCACGAAGTCGAACGCGGTCTCCAGGCCCGGCTCGTCCGGCATCCCGTACGCGGCCGACAGCCGGGCGGGCGCGTCGGCCGGCGCGTAGACGGGCAGGGTGGGGTACGGCGCGCCGGGCCCGTACGTGCGGACCACGTGGTAGGAGCACAGGTCGAGACAGTGGTCGGCATGCAGGTGCGACAGGCAGATCGCGTCCACGTCGTACACGCTGATGTGGCGTTGGAGCGCGCCGAGCGACCCGTTGCCGAGGTCGAGCAGCAGCTTGAACCCGTCCGCCTCGATGAGGTAGCAGGACGCGGGGCTGTCGGGCCCGGGGAAGCTGCCCGAACACCCGACGATGGTCACCTTCATGTGGGCTCCTTCCCGATGCGACGCTCCGCGTCGCTACCCGGCCGCCGGAATCCGGTGTCGTCGCTCGTCAGTCCCGACACCGGCGCGGCCGAGTGGCCGTTAGAGGTAGTACCCCCCACTGGTGCGACTTCGACCACATCGATCTCCGGCCCCAGGAACCGTCGCCCGAGCCGGGCGAAGAGCAGGGAGTCGCCGGTGGCGCGGAAGCGGTGCCGGGGGGTGGCCTCGCCTCCTGCCGCCAGATCGCGGTCGTGCAGGATCCGGTAGACGTCCTTGGCCGTCTCCTCGGCGCTGGAGACCAGCGTGACACCGTCGCCGACGACATAGGAGATGGCGCCGGTGAGCAGCGGGTAGTGGGTGCAGCCGAGAATGAGGGTGTCGCACCCGGCGGCCCTGATGGGCTCCAGGTACTCGCCCAGGACCTCGATGAGCTCGTCGCTCATCGTCTCCCCGCGCTCGACGTACTCCACCAGGCGTGGGGCGGCCACGCCGGTGAGCTGCACGTCGGGCGCCGCGGTGAAGGCGTCGTGGTAGGCCATGGACGCGATGGTGGCCCTGGTGGCGATCACGCCGACCCTGCCCGTACGGGTGGCGCGCACCGCTCGCCTGGTGGCGGGCTGGATCACCTCGACGACCGGCACGTCGTAACGCTCGCGGGCGTCGCGCAGCACGGCGGCGCTGGCGCTGTTGCAGGCGATCACGAGCATCTTCACGCCGTGGTCGACGAGGTGGTCCATCACCTCCAGGGCGTAGGCGCGGACCTCGGCGATGCGTTTCGGCCCGTACGGCTGACGGGCCGTGTCGGCCACGTACGTAATGGACTCATTGGGCAACTGGTCGATGATCGCGCGCGCGACCGTCAGGCCGCCGACCCCGCTGTCGAAGATCCCAATACTCGCGTCCGGCACGCTCTAGAGGGTAGGCGACCTGCACGATCAACTCTGCGTAAGAATGCTCACAGGTACGACACGGCGGCGTGCGGGGGGTGTTGTCTTGGTCACATTCGGGCCGGTCAGCCGCGTCCGACCCGGGCGAGTTGGCGCGACTGGGCCACGAGGCGGCCCGTGGAGTCGCGTACCTCGACCTCCTCGTCGAACCAGCCGTCCGAGACCAGCTGGCCGCTGCCGAGCAGCGTGAGCCAGCCGGGGGCGGGCAGCGCCCGCAGGTGCCAGGTGAGGTCCACGGTCGGCGCCCAGCCCCGCGCGCCCGCCGAGAACACCACCGGCGGCAGCGCGTCCACGGCCAGCGCCAGCACGTACGGGTCCGGGTCCTGCGGCTCGGCCATCCTGAAGTACGCCCGCGACTCCGGCCTGCCGGAGGGCTCGCCCTTCAGCCAGCCGATCGTGGGCGGGTCGAAGAGCAGCTCCATCCGGGCGTTCAGGTTCATGCCCGACTCGGGCTTGGGGTCGGGGAGCTTGGTGCAGTCCTCGATGCTGGGCATCTCGTACGCCGATTTTTCGGCATAAATCGGCTCGACCTCGTGCAACGTGGCCGTCGTGATCAGCCCCTCGATGTGCGCCACGTCGTCCTGCACGAGCGTGGCCCTGGCGAACGCGGCCGTCCTGCCCGCCTTGAGCGGCTCGATCCTGATCTGCGCGGGCCCGGCGACCGGCGCCTTCAGGAACTGCGCCGTCGTGCTCACCGGATGCTCGAACGGCGAGGCGTCCACCGCCGCGCGCAGGATCACGGCCATGAGGTAGCCGCCGTTGAGGGGGCCGCCGATGGCGTATCCGGGGTCGAGGCACACGTCGTACGTGCCCTCGTCGATCCTGATCGCCTGAGTCGCCTCGTCGAACTTGGTCATCCGCGCCCGCCTCAACTCCGGAATTATGTTCTAGCGCCCGCATAGTCTATGGCATCCCCCTATCAGCGTGCCTACCTGCGAAAACATGATTCGGTTGAGAAAGTTCGATCATGGCAAGTGTCACCGAACTCCTCGGTCAGTCCGTTTGGGACTCCGACGGGATATGGGTCGGCCACGTGGTCGACATCCGCGTGATCAAGCACAGGGGCGAGCTCCAGAAGAGCCACACCGTCTACGGGCTGATCGTCTCCAGCCGCCGCGCGCCGCTGCTGCTCGGCCTCACCCGGGAGAACCAGGGCCGCGCATCCTGGCTCTCCCGCTCGCTGTCCCGCCTGGTCTATGTGGGCTGCACATTCGTGCCGTGGTCGTGCGTGGTCGACTACGGAAGCGGCGAGGTCCACATCAATGCGCTCAGAAAGGAACTCAGCAGAGTCTGAATCTCACTTCAGCACATTGCAAGCGCCCGTCTAGCAACATCAGCTAACTTCTCTGTGGTCAAAAGTCCACATTGTGAGTTGAGTGATGTCTGCGAATAATCCCCCCTACGGCCAAGATCCTGACCGGACCACGGCGTACAACTGGAACCAGGGGCAGCAGCCGGAGAACCCCCCGACGATGCCTCAGTCATCGGGACAGCCGTACCCGCCGCAGCAGCCCTACCAGCAGGGGGGCTACGGCCAGCAGGCGTCCTACGGACAGCAGCAGCAGCCGTACGACCCCCAGCAGGGGTACGGGCAGCAGCAGCCGACCTACGACGCCGGCTACGGCCAGCAGGGTTCGTACGGCCAGCAGCAGAACTGGCAGCAGGGCCAGCAGCAGGGCCAGCAGGCCCAGGGCGGCTGGCAACAGCAGCAGCCACAGCAGGGTTGGCAGCAGGAGCAGCAGGGCTGGCAACAGCAGGGCCAGGGCTGGCAGCAGGAACAGCAGCAGCAAGGTTGGCAGAACGACCAGTACGCCCAGAGCGGCTGGCAGCAGCAGGGGCCCGAGGGGTTCGGCCCGGCGCAACCGGCCAAGAAGGGCCGCAAGACCTGGATCATCGCCGCGGCCGCCGCGCTCGCGGTGATCCTGCTCGGCGGCGGCACCGTGTGGGCCATGGGCGCCATCGGCGGCGGCGGTACGCAGCCGAACGAGGTCCTGCCCGCCAACTCGATCGCCTACGCCCGGCTCGACCTGGACCCGGCCGCGAACCAGAAGCTGGCGCTGTTCCAGATCGCCAGGAAGTTCACGGTCACCAAGGACTCCTTCACCGGCGAGGACCCGCGCAAGGCGCTCTTCGACACGATCAACTCCGACTCCGACTCCAAGGTCGACTTCGCCAAGGACGTCGACCCCTGGCTGGGCAGCAGGGTCGGCTTCGCCGCCGTGCCGTCGGGCAAGGAGGAGCCCGACTTCGCGGTGGCCGTCCAGATCAAGGACGAGGCGCAGGCCAAGGCCGGCATCGCCAAGCTGATGAAGGGCGAGAAGTACGGCCTCGCCTTCCGTGACGACTACGCGCTGCTGAGCTCGACCCAGGCGCTGGCGGACAAGTTCGCGAAGTCCGAGGGCAGCCTGGCCGACAACGCCGAGTTCAGCGACGACATGGGCGCGGTCGGCGAGCAGGGCGTGCTGTCGTTCTGGGCCGACATGGGCGGGCTCATGGAGGTGGCCAAGAAGGAGGTCCCGGCCGAGCAGGCCGCCCTCGTGGACCAGGTCAAGGACGCCAGGTTCGCCGGCGCGCTGCGCTTCGACAGCGCGTACGTCGAGCTCGCCGGCCTCGTGCGCGGCGCCAAGGGCATGACCCCCGAGGGTGACCTGCCCAAGGCCAACCTGGGCACGCTGCCCGCCACCACGGCGGGCGCCGTGTCGATCTCCGGCCTCGACCAGATGGTCACCAAGCAGTGGGACCAGATCCAGAAGCAGGCCGCGGCGAGCGGCGGCGCCGAGGTCAAGCAGATGCTGGAGCAGGCGCAGAGCCAGCTCGGGCTTCAGCTGCCCGGCGACCTGGCCACGGTCTTCGGCAAGAACTTCACGCTCGCCGTGGACAGCCAGGGCCTGGGCGGCGACCAGATCAAGGGCGGCGTGCGCATCGTCACCGACCCGGCCAAGGCGCAGGCCATCGTCGACAAGGTCCAGCAGGCGCTGGGGCAGGGCGCGCCGCAGATCGCCAAGGTCGCCGGCGACGGCGTCTTCACCGTGGCGACGTCGGACGAGTACGCCAAGCAGCTGGCCGGTGAGGGCACGCTGGGCGACTCGGAGACGTTCCAGACGGCGATCCCCAACGCGGACGACGCCAACTACGCGGTCTTCGTGGACCTGGACAAGGTGGAGAGCCTCTACCTCAAGTCCATGCAGGGCGACGACAAGGCCAACCTCCAGGTGCTGCGGGCCGTCGGGATGAGCGGCACGCAGACCGACACCGAGGCGACGTTCTCGCTGCGGGTCCTGTTCAACTGAGCGACGAACGGAACAAGCGGCCGGCCCCTTGTGGACCGGCCGCCTGTTTCCTGCTGTGTCAGGCCCAGAGCTGGCCTTCGAGGCGCTCTTCCGCCTCCTCCAGGGTGCCCTCGTAGGCGCCCGTGGACAGGTATTTCCAGCCGCCGTCGGCCACCACGAACGCGACGTCGGCGCGCTCGCCCGCCTTGACCGCCTTCTTGGCCACGCCCAGCGCCGCGTGCAGCGCCGCGCCGGTCGAGACTCCGGCGAAGATGCCCTCGGAGGCCAGCAGCTCGCGCGTGCGCCGCAGCGCGTCGGCCGAGCCCACGGAGAAGCGGGTGGTCAGCACGGACTCGTCGTAGAGCTCGGGGATGAAGCCCTCGTCCACGTTGCGCAGCCCGTAGACCAGCTCGCCGTAGCGCGGCTCGGCGGCGACGATCTGCACGCCGGGCACCCGCTCGCGCAGGAACCGCCCGACGCCCATCAGCGTGCCCGTCGTGCCGAGCCCGGCCACGAAGTGGGTGACGGTGGGCAGGTCCTCGAGGATCTCCGGGCCGGTGGTCTCGTAGTGCGAGCGCCAGTTGGCCGGGTTTCCGTACTGGTAGAGCATCACCCAGGAGGGATTCTGGGCCGCCAGTTCCTTGGCCACGCGCACGGCCTCGTTGGAGCCGCCCGCCGCGGGCGAGGAGATGATCTCCGCGCCCCACATGCGCAGGAGCTGACGGCGCTCCTCCGAGGTGTTCTCGGGCATCACGCAGATCAGCTTGTAGCCCTTGAGCTTGGCCGACATGGCGAGCGAGATGCCCGTGTTACCGCTGGTGGGCTCGAGGATCGTGCAGCCGGGCGTGAGCCGGCCGTCCTTCTCGGCCTCCTGGATCATCCACAGGGCGGGCCTGTCCTTGATCGACCCGGTCGGGTTGCGGTCTTCGAGCTTGGCCCAGATCCGCACGTCGGCGGAGGGCGACAACCTCGGCAGCCCCACGAGGGGCGTGCGGCCGACCGAGTCGATCAGCGAGTCGAACCGCATGTCACCCGCCGGCGACGGCAGGCAGCACGGTCACCGTGTCGCCGTCGGACAGCGGCGTGCCCAGGCCGCCCAGGAAGCGCACGTCCTCGTCGTTCAGGTAGACGTTGACGAAGCGGCGCAGGCTGCCCGCGTCGACCAGGCGCTCCTTGATGCCGGGGTGGCGCGACTCCAGATTGCTGATCAGCTCTTCGAGGGTGGCGCCCTCGGCGTCGACGGCCTTGGCGCCGCCGGTGTAATTACGCAGGATGGTCGGAATGCGAACCTCGATGGCCATCGCGCTCAGTCTCCTCAGATCAGGTCGTCGTCCCATCGGCAGAACACCGATGGCTACATGCGGATTCCGCGGGATCTTCCGGTAAGAAACCTGCTCGTCAGGGCTGCCGCCTTAGCGGCAGTGGAGCTGCAGGTCTCGCATGCGACAGTCGTAGACGACGACGGCAGGAGTATGCGCGAAGAGGAAACTCTGCACCGGCCTGACCATCATGGGAGAAACCTTACCTCTTCCTCGGTAATCACTCCGTCGAGGATCCGGTACGAGCGGAACTCCACCTTGTCCTCGTCCCGCGTGGAGACCAGGACGTAGTGGGCGTCCGGCTCGGAGGCATAGGAGACGTCGGTGCGCGACGGGTACGCCTCGGTGGCCGTGTGGGAGTGGTAGATCACGACGGGCTCCTCGTCGCGGTCGTCCATCTCACGCCAGACGCGCAGCTGCTCCATGGAGTCGAAGCGGTAGAAGGTGGGCGAGCGTTCGGCGTTCTCCATCGGGACGAACCGCTCGGGGACACCGTTCCTGCCGGCGATCACCCCGCACGCCTCGTCGGGGTGGTCGGCACGGGCATGGGCGACGATCTTGTCCACCAGTTCCTGCGAGATCGACAGCATGCCCGGAAGTTACCAGAGCGCCCGGACCAGGCTGTCCTGGAGGTAGGTCAGCCAGTCGTAGGTGAGGTAGGCCGGGTAGCGGGGGTCGTCCTCGGACATCACGGCGATCTCGTCGTGGACCTCCTCGGTCACGTCGAGCTTGGTGCCGAGCGTCAGGCGCACGTCGTTGAGCGAGCGCAGCCAGGCCTGGGCCTGCTCGGGCGAGAGCTCCGCGCGGCCCGACCTGGCGGTGTCGAAGACGGTCTGCGCGTCGGCCCGCTTGCCGTCGCGCAGGGTGGCCTCGGTGTAGCGGCGGAACTCCGCCGAATCCTTCTCGTCCTCGTACGCCGACGGGAACAGCCTGGCCAGCACCGGGTCGGTCGGCGCCTCTCCCCCGCCGATGCCCAGCGCCCGCTCCAGCGGGTCGTCGCTGGTCCGCCCCGGCTCCACGATGCCCAGCATCATCGACACGAGCGAGCGCAGGAGCGAGACCTCCGCGGCCTCGAACTCCGCGACGACGACGCCGCCCTTGCCCGACGAAAACCCCGATGTCACGCGTGCCGCCTCACTGACCTCATGTGCCTCACTTGACCGAGTCCGGCTGGACCGTCGCCCACAGGCCGTAGGAGTGGAGAATCTGCACATCGCGTTCCATCTCTTCCCGCGTGCCACTGGACACGACGGCCTTGCCCTTGTGGTGTACGTCCAGCATGAGTTTTTCGGCCTTCTCTCTCGTGTAGCCGAAGACCGATTGGAAGACATAGGTCACGTAGGACATGAGGTTGACCGGGTCGTTCCAGACGATGGTCACCCATGGCAGATCGGGCCGGACGTCCGATGACGGACGCTCAACGGCGATTGGAGCGGTGCTACCCACATCCCCGAGTCTGCCCTATCTGGGCCGTAGTCTTCGAGTCGTGACAATGACCATGAGCACTGCGTTGCTCACAGATCACTATGAGCTGACGATGCTGCAGGCGGCGCTCCGGAGCGGAGCGGCGCACAGGCGCGCCGTTTTCGAGGTGTTCGCCAGACATCTGCCGGGTGGCAGGCGCTACGGGGTTGTCGCCGGGACCGGACGTGTCCTGGACGAGCTAGAACGCTTCCGTTTCAGTGAGGAAGAACTCACCTATTTGCGGAAGAGGCAGGTCGTCGACGACGACACTCTGGCGTTTCTCGCCGATTACCGGTTTTCCGGGAACGTCTACGGCTACCGCGAGGGCGACCTCTACTTCCCCGCCTCCCCGATCATGATCGTGGAGGGGACCTTCGCGGAGGCCGTGCTGCTCGAGACCCTCACCTTGTCGATCCTGAACCACGACTGCGCCATCGCCTCAGCGGCCTCCCGCATGACCAACGCCGCGGGCAAGCGGCCGATCATCGAGATGGGCTCGCGCCGCACCCACGAGGCCGCCGCCGTGGCCGCCGCCCGGGCCGCGTACATCGCCGGTTTCGCCTCCACCTCCAACCTCATGGCCGGGTACGCCTACGGCGTGCCCACGGCCGGCACGGCGGCGCACGCGTTCACGTTGCTGCACGACTCGGAGAAGGACGCGTTCGAGGCCCAGATCGCCTCGCTCGGCCGCAAGACGACGCTGCTGGTGGACACGTACGACGTGGCCGAGGCGGTGCGCACGGCCGTGGAGCTGGCGGGGCCGGAGCTGGGCGCGGTCCGCATCGACTCCGGCGACCTGGCCGCCGCCGCGCAGGAGGTGCGCGAGCAGCTCGACGCGCTCGGGGCCTTCGAGACCCGCATCCTGGTCACCTCCGACCTGGACGAGTACGCCATCGCCGCGCTCGCCGCCGCCCCCGTCGACGGTTACGGCGTCGGCACGTCGCTGGTGACCGGGTCCGGCGTGCCCACGGCGGCCCTGGTGTACAAGCTGGTGGCGAGGGAGACGGCCACGGGCAAGCTGGAGGCCGTGGCCAAGCGCTCGGTGGGCAAGCCGTCGCGCGGGGGCCGCAAGCAGGCGTACCGGCTCCTGGACGACGTGGGCAACGTGGAGACCGAGCTGATCACCACCGGCGGCCTGGCCCCGGAAGGCGGCATCCCCTTGCTGCACGAGCTGGTGCGCGACGGGCAGGTCGTGGGCAGGGAGCCCCTGCCCGCCGCCCGCGAGCGCCACGCCGCCGCCGTCGCCACCCTCCCCCAGGAGGCCCTGCACCTCGGCAGGGGGTACGCGGCCATCCCCACGGAGTTCGCCTGACCCTCCCTGCGGCAGCGGGGTGCCGGGTCGGACGGCGGGCCGTGTTATTAGAGTGCTGAATATGGGGATCGCATTGATCATCGTCGATGTGCAGAACGACTTCTGCGAGGGCGGCAGCCTGCCCGTGGCCGGCGGCTCGGAGGTGGCGGCGGCGATCACTCGCCACATGGCCGAACACGGCTATGACCACGTGGTGGCGACCCGCGACTACCACATCTCGCCCGGCGACCACTTCGCCGAATCGCCCGACTACGTCTCCAGGTGGCCGGCGCACTGCGTGGCCGGGACCCCGGGAGCCGACTTCCACCCGTCGTTCGACGTGGCGGAGGTGGAGGAGGTGTTCAGCAAGGGCGCCTACGCCGCCGCGTACAGCGGTTTCGAGGGCCTTTCGAGCGACGGGGTCCCGCTGGCCGAGTGGCTCGGGCAGCGCGGGGTGCACGAGGTGGACGTGGTCGGGATCGCCACGGACCACTGCGTGCGCGCGACGGCGCTCGACGCGGTCAAGCACGGGCTGGCGGTGCGGGTGCTGCTGGACCTGACGGCCGGCGTGGCCCCGACGACCACGGAGGCGGCGCTGGCGGCGCTGAAGGACGCGGGCGCCACCCTCCGGGGGGCGCCCGTTCTGGGGTGACCGGGATCACCATTGATCACGAGGCGTATGCGGTAGGCAACGCTGCGTTCATGTGATATTCAAGAGGACGAACCCCCTCCGGAGCCGTAGTAATACGGAGAGTCACAAACTCCTTTTCGCGGGAGGTAGATTCATGCTGGCCATCTCCCTGGGTGCGGCCTGGCTCGTCCTCGGCCCTCTCTGCCTGTGGCTGCTCGTCCGGGGAAGCGCCGGCGAGCGGGTGGCCGCGGTCGTCACGCTGGCGCTGCTGGAAGGCGGGACGATCGCGATGGGCGCCGAAGAGCGGCCCGCCCCCGCCCCTCCGGCGATCGTGGCCAACCTCGTGGCCTCCTGCCAGGAGCGCGTCCCGGTCCCCCATTCGGCGAAGGTGGCCCACGAGATCGTGCTGACCTGGGCGGCGGCGCCGCAGGAGTGCGGGGCGGCCGAGGTCGTGGTCCGGGCCGAGGGGCGCAAACTGCGTCTATGGCTGTACGAGGGGCCCAACGTCGGCAGCCACCCGGCCGCGCTCACGGGCCACCACCAGCGCGTGTTCACGCTGCCGGTGCGCGTCGAGAGCGGCCGGGCCGCGCTGAAGCTTCCCCTGCGGGAGAAGCCGGATTACGTCCTGACCGACGGCCGCACCGGGCGGCGCATCCCCCAGACGTAGTCAGGGCTTGGCCACGGCGAGCCGCAGCGCGTCGTCGAGCCGGGCGAAGACCTCGAACGCGTGCCGCAGCCCGGTGATCGACAGCACCCTGGCCATGACCCCCTGAACCCCACCGAGCAGCAGCCGGGTCCCTCTGGACTCGCACCGCTGCATGACGCCGACGAGCTCGTTCATCCCCATGGAGTCGCAGAACGAGAGCTCGCCCAGGTCCAGGATCAGGAAGGGCCTGGGAGGAAGGGCCCAGACGGGTTCGAGGTGCTCACGCAGCACCTGCAGGACGTTGACGTCGAGCTCGCCCTCGAGCTTGAGGATGACGGCGTTTCGTGAGAGGCCGGAAGTCACGGTCAGCATCGGCTTTCTGGTGACCTCAGACGACATGGGCAAAGTCCTTCTGCGTATCCCGAGACAAGCCAAGAGTGGTTGTTGCCTCTTCCGTCGAGTTTCTAACAGATGAGCGCCGCTCTGTGGCCAAACGCACAGAGTCACCCATCGTCACACGCGACCGGCACGCGCAGCGCCGGGGGGCGGAGCGCCACGCGCGACGGCTCCCTCAGGCTGTCCCGAAGGTGATCACGTAGGCGGCGAGCAGCACGGACAGGACGATCACCAGGACGCCCGTGCCGCTGATCACCATGACGACGTTCGCCCGCTTCACCATCCAGCGGATGGCCGCCGCTGCCAGTGTGATCAAGGCCGTCAGGAGGAAGAGGGTCAAGGCTCTGGTATCGGTTGATGTTGGTATTGCCACCGAGAGGTGGAGGACTAGTGTGGTCATGAAGGTTTTCCCTGGTGCGGAGACGCGCTCTGACAGAAACCTCGCTCGCGGGCACCTCCGCCGATGATTGGGCTCGTCGCGGGGGTGTTCCGCTGTCTTTCTGCATGGGGATGCCGCTCCTGCCGGGTGTGGCTCATCGGACCCTCGCCACGAACCACCTCCACCCATATTCAGCTAACTTCAGTGAATCTTCTCCAATTAGAGGTTTACCCCGACTGAACCGCCCTATTCGTACACGGCGGTGACAGCTGAATGGTTAGACTGATGGCTCTTGTGCTCACCCGTTTGTGCACGTTGGCTGTTCTGTTAGGCCTTAGCTGCGGATTCTTCATCGATTCCGCCGCCAGGTTGATGTTCACTAGAGATTACTGAAGTTCACACCAATGGGGCTGGCATGAGCGGCGTCAATTCCGCGCTGGCGCGCCGACTGCGCGAGCTGCGCGAAAGCCACTGGCCTGACCGGCGCGTCACCCAGGCACAGCTGCGCGAGGCGTTCCAGGTCAGCGTCGCGCTGATCTCGTCGTGGGAGTCGGCTCATGCGAGCAAGATCCCGCCCTTACACCGGCTGGAGAAGTACGCCGCGTTCTTCGCGACCAAGCGATCGATCTCCAACGGGACGGCACGCGTGCTCCCCGTGTCCGACCTGACGGCGGGCGAGCTCGAGGACCACCGCCACCTGCTCGCCGAGCTGGACCGGCTGCGCCAGGCCGCGCTGAAGTCCCAGGCGTCGGGTGAGAACGCCGAGCCGGCGGCGCGGGACGCGCTCCAGGCCGGCCCCTGGCACTTCCGGGACGGGGAGCCGATCACGGTCATCTGCTCGCAGGTCCCGGAGGAGGACCGGACCAAGATCCCGTACGCGGACCCGTCGAGCCCCGACTACATCGAGCTGTACAAGTACTCCGACCTCGACTCCCTCTTCGAGCTGTGGGGCCATCTCCGGGCCGCGAATCCGCGCAGCCCGGTGAAGCTGGTCTCCACCGAGGATCTGCGTTCCGACGACCTGACGACGCACGTGGTGCTCCTGGGCGGCGTCGACTACAACGCGGTGACCGGGGCGGTGCTCGCGCAAGCAGAACTCCCGGTGCGGCAGGTGCCCGACTGGGAGGGGGAAAAGGGTCCGTATTTCGAGGTCATCGAGGGGGGCGACACGCGCCGGCACTACACCGTCACCGCCGGGTCCGGCGATAATCTGCAACTCCTTGAGGACGTCGGGTTCTTCTACCGCGGCGTCAATCCCGACAATGTCGAGCGCACGTTGACCATTTGCAATGGGATGTACGGCAGAGGCGTCTACGGTGCGGTGCGGGCCCTGACCGACGAGCGATTCCGCGACCGCAACGCCGTCTATCTGCGGGCACGTTTCGGCACCGCCGCGGCCTACAGCATTCTCACGCGCGTCAGGATCAGGGACCGCGTGGTCGTCACTCCTGATTGGACCCTGAACACGTTCCGGCTGCATGAGTGGTCGGAGCCCTCTCGTGGGGACTGAGGTCGGATCGGAGCATCACCACGGCTCCCACCGGGATCTGATCGAGGTCTACCCGCGAGTCGCGAAGTCCGGCCGCGTCGACGCCATCGTCGTGCCGACCATCAGGCACCCGGTCTGGCTGAGCCACGCGATCCGGCTGGCGATCGCCCTGGACTGCCCCCTCGTGACCCTGCACAGCAAGTGGAGCAAACCGGACCTCCTCCTGATGCCGGCCGGCCTGCAGTTCATCTCCGTGGACATCGACAACGTGGCCCGGCTCAACCTGCCGGACTTCGCGACCACGGCCCTGCTGAAGGGCACGCCGTTCGCCCGCGCGACCGACCTCAGCGCCAAGCGGAACACGGGGCTGCTGCTGGCCCGCCTGATGGGCTGGCGGCGCATCGTCTTCCTGGACGACGACATCGAGGTCGGCGGGCACGAGGAGGTCGCGCACGCGGCCGCCCTGCTCGACTCGTACGACGCCGTGGGCATGCACATCGGCGGCTACCCGGACAACTCGGTGGTGTGCCACGCCCACCGGCTGACCGGCGGGCATCAGGAGTCGTTCGTGGGCGGCGGCGCCCTGGCCGTCGAGACGACCCGCGGCCCCTCGTTCTTCCCGAACATCTACAACGAGGACTGGTTCTACCTGCTGGGCGAGAAGTCGGTGCGCCCGCTCGCGGTCACGGGGATGGTCAAGCAGCGCCCGTACGACCCTTTCGACCGCTCCATGCGCGCGCGGGACCAGGAGCTCGGCGACGTGCTGGCCGAGGGCGTCTACTGGCTGCTCGACGGGGGCGGGGGCACGGGCTGGCAGGCCGCCGCCGATCCGGCGTACTGGGTCGGCGCCCTCGCCAGGCGCGGCGACTTCGTCAAGGACGTGCTGCGCCGCGTCAGGGAGCTCTCGCCGGACGCGACGACGAGCCGCCGGGCCATGGAGGAGTCCCTGCTGGCCGCGCTGGGCCGCCTCAACCGCATCACGCCGCAGTTCTGCGTCAAGTACCTGGAGGCGTGGGCGGCGGACCGCGACCAGTGGGCCGATCACTTCGCCAGGATCCCGCAACTCGGGCCGAGCGTGGCCGATGCCATGAAATGGCTGGTCAGACCTGGTGCACCACTATTGCGCCAGTGGACCTCATTTGATTCATAAGTGGGCGAACCGGGAATCTGTCGTCCGTGGGGCCACGTGATATCCGTCAGGCCGTCCATACGGACCTCCCTGCGATGGTCGACTCGCTCGGGCAGGAGGGCTACTTCACCGACCGGCTCGCCAGGCAGGACTCCGGTCACGGGGCCCTGCTCGTCGCCTGGGAGCGCGGGGTGGCGGTCGGCGACGTCTACATGTGGCTGGGGCCCGCGGAGGAGCCCGAGCTGCGTACCCACTTACCGGGCGTGGCGCTGCTCACGCACCTGGAGGTCGTGCCCCGGATGCGCAACCGGGGCATCGGCACCGCGCTGCTCTGGGCCGCCGAGGAGCGGCTCCTGGCCGACGGCCACGACCAGGTCGCCCTCGGCGTGGGCCTGGACAACCCCGACGCCCTGAGGTTGTACCAGCGCCGCGGCTACGCCGAATGGCCGCACGGCGAGGTGGCGACCACCGACGTCGTCTACCACCCGAACGGCGGGCTCGAGCTCCGGCCCGAGCTGTGCCGCATCTTCGTCAGAAAGCTCGGCTGAGCGCGCCGGCTAGCGGCGCTGGGTGGCCCAGCGGCGGATGGTGTCGATCCGCTCCTGGATCTGCTCCGCCGTCGCCTGCGCGATCGGCGGCCCGCCGCACGAGCGGCGCAGGTCCGAGTGGATGACCCCGTGCGGCTGACCCGTGCGGTGGTTCCAGGCGCCCACCAGGCCGTTGAGCTCGCGCCGCAGGTCCGCGATCTGCTCGTGCGGCGCCAGCGTCTCGCGCGGCTGCTCCTCCTCCTGCTTGCGCCTGGCCGCCTGCTGGTCGGACTGCCGCTTGCGCAGCAGCGTCGCCACCTGGTCGGGCTCCAGCAGCCCGGGCAGGCCCAGGAAGTCCTCTTCCTCCGCCGAGCCGACCGCCGCGCCCGTGCCGAACTCGCCGCCGTCGAACAGCACCCGGTCGAACGTGGCCGACGTCTCCATCGTCTCGAACGGGAGCTCGTCGCCCAGGACGTCGGGATTGTCCTTCTGGCGGTTGGCCTGCTCCAGGAGGCTGTCGTCGAGCCCGTCCTCGGGAGGCCGCTTGTTGAGCACGTGGTCGCGCTCGACCTCCATCTCGTTGGCCAGCCCCATGAGCGTGGGCACCGAGGGGAGGAAGACCGAGGCGGTCTCGCCGCGCTTGCGGGCCCGCACGAAGCGGCCCACGGCCTGGGCGAAGAAGAGCGGGGTAGAGGTGGAGGTGGCGTAGACGCCCACGCACAGGCGGGGGATGTCGACGCCCTCCGACACCATGCGCACGGCCACCAGCCAGCGGTCCGGCGAGGCCGTGAACTGCTTGATCTTCTTCGACGCGCCGGGGTCGTCGGAGAGGACCACGGTGGCGCCCTCGCCGGTGATGTTGCGCAGGTGGCGGGCGTAGGCCCGGGCCGTCTCGTGGTCGGTGGCGATGACCAGGCCGCCCGCGTCGGGCACGCCCCTGCGCACCTCGGTGAGCCGCCGGTCGGCGGCCTGCATGACCTGGCGGATCCAGTCGCCCTTCGGGTCGAGCGCGGCCCGCCACGCCTGCGAGAGCTGGTCCTTGGTGAGCGGCGTGCCAAGCGTCGCGGCGATCTCGTCGCCCGCCCGCGTGCGCCACTTCATCTCGCCGGAATAGGCCAGGAAGATGACCGGGCGCACGACGCCGTCGTCGAGCGCGGGGCCGTAGCCGTAGGAGTAGTCGGCGACGCTGCGCTTGAGGCCCTCGGCGTCCTCCTCGTAGCCGACGAACGGGATCGGGTTGTCGTCGGACCTGAACGGCGTGCCGGTGAGCTGGAGGCGGCGCGTGGCGGGCTCGAACGCCTCGCTCACGCCGTCGCCCCACGACTTGGCGTCGCCCGCGTGGTGGATCTCGTCGAAGATCACCAGCGTCTTGCGCGCCTCCGTGCGCGCCCTGTGCAGCGCGGGGTGCATGGCGACCTGCGCGTACGTCACCGCCACCCCGGTGTAGTCGCGCGAGGTCGTGCCCTGGCTGTTCTTGAACTCGGGGTCGATGCCGATGCCGACCCGCGCGGCGGCGTCGGCCCACTGCCGCTTGAGGTGCTCGGTGGGCGTGACGATCGTGATCGACCTGATCACGCCGTTGGCGATCAGCTCGCTGGCGATGCGCAGGGCGTAGGTCGTCTTGCCCGCCCCCGGGGTCGCCACGGTGAGGAAGTCACGCGGCTCGCGCCTGAAGTAGAGGTCGAACGCCTCCTGCTGCCACGCACGGAGCTTGGGGGCGGTGCCCCATGCTGCTCGGTCGGGATAGGAAGGCGAAAGGTGGGACGCGGCGAAGGTGCTCACCGCATCACCTCTGGGGTTAGTGTGCTTCGCTCTCTCACAGTGACCCGATAGTAATCGGGCCGACCGACAAGACGTGCCGTGAGTTGAGGATTCTGGCCAAGCTCTTCCCCGCGTGCTATGCGGGTCATTTGATCTTCGTCATGACCGTGTCGAGGGCCTGTCTGCGTGCGGTTTCCTCGGGTTGGAGCAGCCCGAGGAGCATGACCGCGGAGCCCGCGCGAGTGAGAAGCGTCACTCTCAGGAACGCCGGCCGGTTGACCACATCCTGATATTCCGCCCGCAGCGCCCGGGTGTGCCCTCCGGGGAGCTCCTTGTCCTCGACGACGGTCACCCGGTCTCCTTTGAGCAGCAGCCGGGAGTAGAGCTCCGCCGCCTCCGCCGTGGCCTTCTTGGCGTCCGCCACGGCCCCTGTGACCGGCCTGGCCATGACGAGCCCGCCGCCGCCGTCCCTGGCCACGGAGGTGAAGCCCGTCACGGGCGGCACCGGCGCCTGGCTCCACCCCTGTGGCAGCGCCACCGACACCTTGGCCAGGGAGTCGCTCAGCTGCCCGCTCTCCGCCGAAGGCGCGGTGATCCGCAGCGTCACGACGGTCGCCCCCACCACCAGGCCCACGCCTGCCAGCAGGGCCACCGACACGACCACCCAGCGCCGCAGCGTCCTCCCGGACACGCCCGTGCGCCGCCCGGGGTCCGCCGGAGAGCCGTAGAGGCGCGCGGACGGGGGAAGCGACTCCCAGGGCTCGAACTCGCGGTCCAGGCCGTACGAGGCGGTCCTGCGGATCTGCGGGTTCCACGACTCCTCGGGCCCGAGGTCCAGCGGGTCGGGCTCGCCGCGGACCGGCTCAGGACCGCTGGACCGGGCATGCCGCCGTACCGGCTCCGGGTCGGGGTCCGGCACGGCCTCAAGAGGGCCCGTGCGCCCCCGCCGCGACTCCTCCTCGTGGGGCGCGCCCCACGCGTACCGCGGAGGAGTACGGCGATGCCTGGGAGCGGGCTGAGGCGGCCAGACCCGGCGGTCGTCCTCGGTGTCATCCTCCATGGCACCTCCCTGACCGCTGTCCTATCACCCCGCGCGACGATGGTCAGGAGAACCGTGATCGGTGTGACAGGAGGGGCGGAAATCAGCGGGTGCGTCCGGCGAGGAGCGTGGCGCCGAGGGCGATGGCGGCCATGAGGAACGAGATCACGACGAACCCGGTGGCGATCTCGTCCGGGGCGTGACCGATCAGATTGACCAGCGCGCCCCCGACCCCGATCGCCAGGGCGGACCCGAGCATGTCCGTGACCGACAGGGCGGCGGAGTTCGCCCCCTGCTCGTTCAGAGGGGACTGCCGCAACGCGGTGACGCTGACCGTGGTCATGCCGAACCCCATCCCGAACCCGGCCACGATCCACGCGGGCACCGCGACCCAGCCGGTCACCCCGGGAACGACGCACAGCATGCAGATCAGGATCGAGACGGTGACGCACCCCGCCCCCAGCCGGATCCGCCTGTACGCCTCCCCCTCCCGCCTGCTCTGCAGGAACGACCCCGCGGACCACCCCAGCGCCCCGGTCGTCAGCGCGATCCCCGCGAGCTTGAGGTCGAAGGACTTCACCTCCTGCAGCGCGAGCGGGATGAAGGAGTTCACCCCGAAGAAGGCGGCTGAAAAGAAGCCCCGCATCAGCACGGTCGTGGGCAGCCCGCGCGCGAACCGCAGCGCGTCGGGAGGCAGCAGCCGGTACAGCCCGTAGACCAGGAACGCCAGGCCCGCGACGGCCTCCAGTGCCCCGACCACGGGACGTCTGTGCAGGAGGTCCACGCCCTGCAGCAGCGCCCCGGCCCCGCCCGCCGTGGCGGTGGCGGCCAGCGTCATCGCGACCGGCCTGGAGCGCGGGCCGGTGGACGGCTCATGGGAGGAGGACGGCATGCGCAGCGCGGGCACGAGCATCACCAGCGCGGGCACGACCAGCGGGATGATCCCGTAGAAGACGTACCGCCAGCCCCACTGCACGGCCACGAACCCGGCCACGGCCGGCCCCACCATGGCGGGCACCACCCAGGCGGCGGAGACGGCCGCGAAGACCTTGGGCCGCAGGGCCTCCGGATAGACCCGCGCGATCATCACGAGCAGCGCCACGATCGAGGCGCCCGCGCCCAGCCCCTGCACGGCCCGCGCCACGAGGAACATCCCCGCCGAGTGCGCCGCCCCGGCCAGTGCCATCCCCGCCACGAACAGCACCACCCCTGACAGGAACGGCACCTGGTAGCCGCGGCGGTCCGACCAGAGGCCCGCCACCACGTTCGCGAAGAGGCTGGCGATGAGGAAGGCGGAGAAACTGATCCCGTACAGGTCGAGGGCGTTCAGCTCGTGGGCCACCGCCGGCATGACGACCCCGACGGACATGCCCTCGAAGGCGACCAGGGTGATCGTCAGCACGATGCCGACTGTCGCGACGCGGTATTCGGGGCTGAGGATGCGGGTGGATTCGTAGGGAGTGTCGAGTGCCTTTGGACCTGTCACCTACATATCGTAATTTGCCGGAAATCTAGGCTGCCGGGGTGGTCGCGTTCCGGTACACCGCCCACATCTGATGCATGCGCTCCGCCTGCCCCGCGGTGAACTCCGACATGCACTTGTCGTGCGCGTAGTCCATGAAGTTGTGCGCCGGGTCCAGGCCGGGGTGCTGCGCGCAGCTGTCCTTGTCCGCCGGGCAGGCCTCGGTCGGCCGGGCCTCCATCGGGGTGTCGGCGATGCCGTCGCCGGGCAGCTCGCAGCCGTTCTCGAACGTGTGGAAGAGGCCCAGCCAGTGCCCGATCTCGTGCACGCCGGTGAAGCCCCGGTTGTAGTTGGTCATCGCGCCACCGGGCAGGCTGCGCCAGTCGATCACGACGCCGTCCAGCCTGGGCGTCTCGTCATACCAGTACGGGTAGCTGGCGAAGCCCAGCATCTGCTCGCTGAGCTGGGCGATGTAGAGGTTGAGCGTGTCGGCGCCGCCGTGGTGCAGCGCCACCTTCATCGGCCGCTCGTTGCCGACGGGGTCGTTGAACCACAGGGCGTTGTCGGTGACCGAGATGCCATCCAGGCGGAAGCGCACGCCGGTGTCGACGCCGCCGTAGGTGCCGCCGTACGCGGAGTTGAGCGCGTCGATCTGGGCCTTGACGTCGTCGTCGGTCACCTTGCGCTCACCGCGCGTGATGACGTGCACGCGCGTGGGCACGGTGACCTGGGTGGGCGTCGTGACGCCGGCGAGCCGCTTGCCCAGCTCGACGAGGACCTTGGCCACGTCTTCGGGCTTGGGCGAGCGCGGCCCCGTCCTGCGGGGGACGTGGCCCGCGCAACGCGACGCCTGCGCCGCCTCGGTACGGAGCGGCGGCGTGAACCCGACCGCGAGCAGACATGCCAACGAGACGGCGGTCACGCGCCGGACCATGCAATCCCCCCACTACGTATCGAGCCGGTATGGCTACCGACCGTAGCTTGACCTGGGGAGATTACCGGTCAGCAACACTCACTGCTTGTTGTCGCCGCCGTCGCCGCCACCCGGGGGCAGGCCCTCGTAGATCTCCTTGCACTCCGGGCATACCGGATATTTCTTCGGATCGCGGCTGGGCACCCAGACCTTGCCGCACAGCGCCCGGATGGGCGTGCCCGTGACCATGCTCTCCGTGATCTTGTGCTTGTCCGCGTAGTGGGCGAACCGCTCGTGATCGCCGTCGCCGTGCGACGTCCGGGGCGTGGTCTCCTGCTCTGGGAGGATCTTCGTCGTGCTCACCCCACAGAGTTTATGCCCGACGACGACCAGGTCCCCCATATAGCGATACGGCCCCCGCCGCGTGGCGAGGGCCGTACGTGGAATCAGGCTCAGCCCATGTGGACGGGCGCGCTCTCGGTCTTCCTGCCGGCCTTGACGAACAGCGTCAGTACGGCCGTCAGCACCGCGATGCCGGTGCTGACCAGGAAGGCCACGTGCATGCCGTCCATGAAGGCGTTGTGCACGGCGTCGCCGATCTGCTGCGGCAGGCCGGGCGGGACGGAGCCGAACGCGGCGGCCTTCTCCAGCCCCGTCAGCTGGGCGGGCGGGATGGCCTGGGCCGCCGGGCCGAGGTAGCCGGGCAGCTTGTCGGAGATCTCACCGGCCATCACGGCGCCCAGGATCGCGGTGCCGAGCGCGCCGCCGACCTGCATGGCCGACTGCTGCAAGCCACCCGCGACGCCGGTCAGATTCACCGGGGCGTTGCCCACGATGATCTCCGTGGCGCCCACGAACACCGGCGACATGCCGAAGGCCAGCAGCAGGAACGGGATGCCGCTCTCGATGAACGACGCGTCGATGCTGAGCTGGGACATGAGGAACATCGAGAACGCGGTGATCAGCAGGCCCGTGGCCATCGTGATCTTCGGCCCCAGCCTGCCGATCGCCATGCCCGCCAGCGGCGAGGCGACGATCATGCCGGCACTCATCGGCAGCATGCGCAGGCCGGCCTCCAGCGGGGACAGGCCGTGCACGCCCTGGAAGAAGAAACCGAGGAAGAACATCGCGCCGAACATGGCGAACGCGACCATCATCATCAGCACGGTGCCGATGGAGATCGAGGCGTTCTTGAACAGCGACAGCGGCACCAGCGGCTGGCTCGCCCGGCTCTGCCAGAAGATGAACGCGCCGATCAGCACCACGAACAGGCCCGCGAAGGTCAGCGTCGTGCTGTCGCCCCAGCCCCACTCCGGAGCCTTGATGATCGTCCAGACGAGCGAGAACATCGCGCCGGACAGCAGCAGCACGCCGAGCCAGTCGATCCGCGCCAGCGTCTGCGCGCGGTTGTCCTTGATCAGGATGGTGCCGAGGACGAGGGCGGCGAGGCCGACGGGGGCGTTGATGAAGAAGACCGTCTCCCAGCTCGCGTTCTCGACCAGGAGGCCGCCCACGATCGGGCCGGCGGCGCTGGACAGGCCGATGATCGCACCCCAGGCGCCCATGGCCTGGTTGAGCTTCTCACCCGGGAACGCTCCACGCAGCAGCGCCAGGGCGGCCGGCTGGAGCAGCGCGCCGAACAGGCCCTGCAGCACCCGCAGGGCGATCAGCGCGCCCACCGGGGAGAGGCCGGGAATGATGTCGGCCAGCTCGGCGCTGAGTCCGATGCCCACCGAGGAGACGGCGAACCCCGCCACGCCGATCAGGAAGACCCGCTTGTGCCCGAACAGGTCGCCGAGCTTGCCGGCGGTGATCAGGAACACCGCCAGGGCCAGCAGGTAACCGCTGGTCACCCACTGCAGGTCGGACAGCGAGGCCTTGAGGTCGGCCTGGATCGACGGGTTGGCGATGCCCACGACCGTGCCGTCGAGCATGACCATGATGACGCCCAAGCTGACCGCCAGCAGCACGAGCCAAGGATTGCCGCCGGCCCCCGTTTTCACCGGGCCGTGCGATGACGGCGCATCCACCGCCTTCGCGTGAGCCATGAAGTCCCCCTAAGTACACGAACCGCCCCATACCGGGGCATAGATCTCGTAAGCCTCAGGTAATCTATGACAGTCGCTGACTAATGACAAACGAGTTTTATTCGTCGTCGTATGACTTATGGCACACTGTGACAGAAAGGTTTCGAGGGAGTGACTGCTGTGGGTCTACGGGAACGCAAGAAGGAGAAGACGCGCCTGGCGATCCTCGACGCCGCGCTCGACCTGTTCCTCGAACAAGGATACGAGTCGACCACGGTGGAGCAGATCGCGGGGGCCGTCGAAATCTCCCCGCGCACCTTCTTCCGCTACTTCAACAGCAAGGATCACCTGGCGCTGTGGCACCACGACCACGGCGAGGAGATCATGCTCGAGACGCTGGCGTCCCGCCCGGAGGATGAGTCGTCCTTCACCTCGCTCATGCACGCCATGCGCGCGGTCGTCGGCGACCTGGAGGGTTCAACGGGCGAGGACAGGGCGAGGTTCCTGAAGCTGCGGCGGCTCATGGAGGACCACCCGAGGCTGGTGGGCATGTCCGTGGCCAGGGGCGCGGCGACCGAGCGCCGCCTCATCGAGGTGATCGCCGCACGCAGGGGCGTGGACCCCGACGAGGACATGCTCACGCCCTTGATCGTGGCGTTCGCCGCCTGCACCCTGCGCGTCGGCTTCGAGTGCCCGCGCCGCGACAGCGGCCTGCCGGAGATCACGCAGCGGATGGCGGAGACGATCGAGCTGGCCGAGCGCTCGCTGCGGCCCGGCTGGGACCGCTAGTCAGTTCATCGTCGGGTCGTCCGGGCAGGTCGCCACGAAGGCCAGCTCGCCGGGCTGCCGCCGCAGCACGTGCCGCCACAGCGCGCGGGGATCGGCGTGGAAGGTGTCGCCGACCTCCGAGTCGACCACGTACCAGGCGCCTTCGGCGATCTCGCTCTCCAACTGGCCCGACGACCAGCCCGCGTACCCCGCGAAGATGCGCATCTGCGCGATCTCCCCCTGCAGGATCTCGGGCGGCGCGTCCAGGTCCACCGTCCCGATCCTGGAGACGGCCGGGGTGCCCGCGTGCAGCCTGCGCCAGCCGAGCGGCTCCTCGCCGCTGGGGACCGCCGCCAGCGCGAGCGCGCTGTCCGTCTGCACGGGCCCGCCCTCGAAGAGCACGGAGGGCCCGGTCACCAGCGGATCCCACACGGGCAGCACCTGGGTCACGGAGATGTCGCTCGGCCGGTTGAGCACCACCCCCAGGGTGCCGCCGTCGTGGTCGTGTTCGAGGATCAGCACGACGCTACGCCGGAAGTTGGGGTCGTCGAGAAGCGGCGTCGCCACCAACAAACCGCCGACGTAGATCGCTTCCGCCATACCTCCATCATGAAGGGTTCGCGAGGCTCGCGCTCCCCCAGTGCGTCGATGTTACTTTTCGTGGTCACTTGGGCACCTTCTGTAGCAAAGATCACTCGTTGGGGGGAGCTCATGCATATCAGGACACGTCTCGTGCTGGCCGCACTACCGGTCTGTGCGGTCCTGTTCCTCCCCCAGAGCGCGCAGGCGTGGCCCTGGCATGAGGATCACGGCGACCCGTTCACGATGACGGTTGACGACGTTCACTGCCGTTCGGGGCGCGCGCACGTCACCCTGCACAACCTGACCCAGGAGGCCGCCCGCTTCGACGTCCAGGCCGACGGGGTCAGCGTGGCGAAGGGGGCCATCCCGGCCCACAAGTCGATCGTCAGGCAGGTGACGGTGGCCAAGGGCAGCACCGCGGACGTGGAGGCGTACTCGCTGGGCGACCCGCAGCGGGAAACGCTCGTCGACTCCAGCCGCGTCAAGAACGACTGCCCCTGGGGCCACCACCTGGACAACCTGCCCTTCACCGGCCCGCCCGCCGACCTCATGGGGAAGCTGGCGACGGCGGGCGGCCTGATCGTGGTGGGCGGCATCCTGTGGTGGTACGGCTCCATCTGGCCGCGTTCGACCCCGTGAGCTAGGGCTCTTCCACGACGAACGCGCCGGCCCTGGCGGCGGCCAGCGTGCGCGCCACGGACCGTTCCGCGTCCTGCTTGGTCACCGGCTCCCTGGTGACCACCAGCCGGTAGTAGAGCGGGGCGGAGATCGCGCGGATCACCTCCGCGCCGTCGGTGCCCGCGGGCAGCTCGCCCCGCTTGACCGCCAGGTCCACGACGTTGGCCCACTCCGCGATCCTGCGCAGGTAGAAGGCGCGCAGCGCGCCGGCGGCCTGCTCATCGCTGGTGGCGGCGGCGATCACCGCCTGGAACGTGGCGCCGAGCCGCCCGTCGTTGATCGCCCCCAGTACGGACAGCGCGTTGGCCCGCAGGTCGGCCTCGACGCCGCCCGTGTCAGCATGGGGCGTGGACTGGTTGGCCAGCTCGGTCATGAGATCGGTGACCAGGCCCGCCCTGCTCCCCCAGCGCCGGTAGACCGTGGTCTTGCCGACGCCCGCCCTGGCCGCCACCTGGTCCATGGTCAGGCCGTGGAAGCCGTGCTCGACCAGCTCGTCCTGCGTGGCCTCCATGACGGCCGCGCGCACCCGCGCCGTGCGGCCCCCTGGCCGCACGGTTCCCGCCGAACGGGAAGGTTGGTCCATCTACGCTCCTTGTCGCAACGTTCCATTTTAACGGAACTGTCATCCCATTAAGGATTGACGGCGCATTTCCCCCACCTTCTGGACGCGGCCATGCGAAGATCGGTTCCATCCCTTCGACCGTTCGGCAATACCGAACGAATCTGCGCTATGGTGCGGGCTGTGGGAGAGACGATTCAGTCGGTCGAGCGGGCGGCCGCGATCCTGAGGCTGCTGGCCTCGGGGCCGCGCCAGCTCGGGGTGGCCGAGCTGGCCAGGGCGCTGGGCCTGCCCAAGGGCACGCTGCACGGCATCCTGCGCACGCTGGTCCACGTCGGGTTCGTCGAGCAGGACCCGGCGAGCGGGAAATACCGGCTCGGCGCCACGCTGCTCCATCTCGGCAGCAGCTATCTCGACGTCAACGAGCTGCGCACCCGCGCCATCAACTGGGCCGACGCCCTCGCGGGGCGCAGCAGGGAGAGCGCCTGGATCGGCACCCTCCACGAGGGCCACGTGCTGGTGATCCACCACGTGTTCCGGCCCGACGACAGCATGCAGACGCTCCAGGTGGGCACATACCTGCCGACCCATGCCAGCGCGCTTGGCAAGGTCCTGCTCGCCCACGACCCGTACGGCGAGCCGCCCGCGCCGCCGCTGCAGCCGTACACGAAGAACACGATCGTCGACCCCGCGGCGCTGGAGAAGGAGCTCGGCCTGGTCAGGACGCGCGGCTGGGCCTCCGAGACGGAGGAACTCACCGAGGGCGAGGTGGCCATCGCCGCGCCCATCAAGGACCCGCGCGGCCTGGTGGTGGGCGCCATCGGCATCCGCGGCGCCGTCGAGCGGCTGGCCCCCGGCGGCGCCCTGCACATGGAGTTCGTCTCGTACGTACGGGACGCCGCCCGCGCGATCACCCGCTCACTTGAACATCCCTAAGACCAGGAAATAGCATTCGTTCGGCATTGCCGAACCAGAACCAAGCGAGGAACCCCGTGCCTCGAACTCAATACGTCGCCGCCATCGACCAGGGCACCACCTCCAGCCGCTGCATCGTCTTCGACCAGGCCGGCAACATCATCTCCGTCGCCCAGCGCGAGCACCGCCAGATCTTCCCCAAGCCCGGCTGGGTCGAGCACGACGCGGCCGAGATCTGGCAGGCCGTGCAGGGCGTGCTGGCCGAGGCCGTCAGCGGCGCCGGCATCGAGGACGGCCAGATCGCCGCGCTGGGCATCACCAACCAGCGCGAGACCACCGTGCTGTGGGAGCGGGCCACCGGCCGGCCCGTCTGCCCGGCGATCGTCTGGCAGGACACCCGCACAGATCAGCTGACCCGGGCGCTGGCCGAGCACGAGGGGCTGTTCAAGGAGAAGGCCGGGCTGCCGCTGGCGACGTACTTCTCCGGGCCGAAGATCCGCTGGCTGCTGGACGAGAATCCGGGGCTGCGGGAGCGGGCCGAGCGCGGCGAGGTGCTGTTCGGGACGATGGACAGCTGGCTGCTGTGGAACCTCACCGGCCGCCACGTCACCGACGTGACCAACGCCAGCCGTACGATGCTGATGAACATCCACACGCTGGCCTGGGACGACGAGCTGCTCGACGCGCTGGGTGTGCCCCGCGCGATGCTGCCGGAGATCCGCCCGTCCGCCGAGGTCTACGGCCGCACCGCGGCGGGCGTCCCCGTCGCCTCGGCGCTCGGCGACCAGCAGGCGGCGCTGTTCGGCCAGACGTGCTTCGCGCCCGGCGAGACCAAGAGCACCTACGGCTCCGGCAGCTTCCTGCTGATGAACACCGGCCACGAGCCCGTCGTCTCCAAGCACGGCCTGCTGACCACGGTCGGCTACCAGATCGGCGAGGGCCCGGCCACGTACGCGCTGGAGGGCGCGATAGCGGTGACCGGGTCGCTGGTGCAGTGGCTGCGTGACAACCTGGGCCTGATCTCCAGCGCGGCCGAGATCGAGACGCTGGCCAGGACGGTCGACGACAACGGCGGCTGCTACTTCGTACCGGCCTTCTCAGGGCTGTTCGCGCCGCACTGGCGCTCGGACGCGCGCGGCGTGATCGCGGGGCTGACCGGGTTCGTCACCAAGGGGCACATCGCGCGGGCCGTACTGGAGGCCACGGCGTGGCAGACCCGCGAGGTGGTCGACGCGATGAACGCCGACTCCGGGCTCGACCTGACCACGCTGCGCGCCGACGGCGGCATGACCGCGAACAACCTGCTCATGCAGACCCTCGCCGACGTCCTCGCGGTGCCGGTGATCCGGCCGATGGTGGCCGAGACCACCGCCCTGGGCGCCGCCTACGCCGCCGGGCTGGCGACCGGCTACTGGCCCGACGTCGACAGCCTGCGCGCCAACTGGCACAAGGCCGCCGAGTGGCGCCCGGCCATCGACGAGGCCGCGCGCGAGCACGAATACCGCAACTGGAAGAAGGCCGTGGCCCGGACCCTCGACTGGGTCGAGCAGTAGGTCAACAGGTAGGGAGCATGGCAATGACGACGACGACCGCCGCAGACCGCGCGCAGACCCGTGAGGAGCTCTCGCGCACCGCCTACGACCTGCTCGTGATCGGCGGCGGCATCCTCGGCACCTCCGTGACCTGGATGGCCGCGCAGGCCGGGCTGCGGGTGGCGATGGTCGACGCGGGCGACTTCGCCGGCGCGACCTCCAGCGCCTCCTCCAAGCTCGTCCACGGGGGCCTGCGTTACCTGCAGACCGGCAACGTCCGGCTGGTCGCCGAGAACCACCGCGAGCGCCGCGCCCTGGCCGCCGACATCGCGCCGCATCTGGTCAAGCCGCTGACGTTCCTGGTGCCGATCTACAAGGGCGGGCCGCACGGGGCGGCCAAGCTGGGCGCGGGGGTGTTCCTGTATTCGGCGCTGTCGGTGTTCGGCGACGGCATGGGCAAGGTGATCACGCCCCACCAGGCGCTGGCCAAGGTGCCCGCGCTGCGTACCGAGGGGCTGCGGGCCGCCGCCGTCTACGGCGACCACCAGATGAACGACAGCCGCGTCGCGGTCATGACCGTACGGGCCGCCGCGGACGCGGGCGCGGTCGTGCTCAACCACGCCGAGGTCGTCGGGCTGCGCAAGACGGGCGGCACGGTCACGGGGGCCGACCTGCGCGACCGGCTCGACGGGGCCGAGTTCGGGGTCTCCGCCCGGCTCGTCCTGAACGCCACCGGGCCCTGGGTGGACCACCTGCGGCGCATGGAGGACCCGGACGCCGCGCCCAGCATCCGGCTGTCCAAGGGCGCCCACCTGGTGCTGCGCCGCCACGAACCGTGGAAGGCGGCGCTGACCACGCCGATCGACAAGTACCGCGTGTCGTTCGCCATCCCGTGGGAGGACCACCTGCTGCTCGGCACCACGGACGAGGCGTACGAGGGCGATCCGGGCGGGGTGCGCGCCACCGAGGCCGACATCGCGCAGATCCTCGACGAGGCCGGCCACGCCGTACGCGACGCCCAGCTCAGCCGCGAGGACATCACCTACGCCTTCGCCGGGCTGCGCGTCCTGCCCGGCGGCCCCGGGCAGGTGACGGCCGCGAAGCGGGAGACCGTGGTGACCAGGGGGGCGGGCGGCATGCTCTCGGTCGCGGGCGGCAAGTGGACCACCTACCGCCACATCGGCAGGCACGTCCTCGACACGCTCGCCCACCTGCCCGGCCGGCCCCTGGGCGACGACCTGGCCGACATCCTGCCCGCCGTACCCCTGCCGGGCCTGGCCAGCCCCGACGCGGTGGCCCTGCGGCTGTGGACCGACCGCGACCCGGGCGCGCGCATGGATCCGCTGGTGGCCAGGCACCTGGCCACGCACTACGGGTCGATCGCGTTCGACCTGGCCCGGCTCATCCGCGAGGACCCCGCCCTCGGCGAGCGCATCCACCCGGACGGCCCCGACATCTGGGCCCAGGCGGTCTACGCGCGCGACCGCGAGTGGGCGGCCACGGTGGACGACGTCGTACGCCGCCGCACGACGCTGACGGTACGCGGGCTCGACACGCCTGACGTGCGCGATCGCATCGCCGCCCTGCTCACCTGACCCGGATCTGGGCAGGGGGTAGTCATGTGCACTCCGATGAACGAAGCCCTGCTCAGGCACTTCCGCGACCTGCGTGACGGCGACCACGGAGGGGCCGTCACGCGGGAGGACAAGGAACACGTTTTCGCCACGGCGGCCGAGCTGCTCGACCCGGTGGCACGCAGAGCCCTCGACGAGCTCAACGCCGACCTGCTGCTCGGCACCGGTGAGGTGGTGGCCAGCGGGGTCACCCGGTCGCGCGAGGGCGGGCTCAACGCGATGTGGTCGCTGACGTGGCCGGAACAGCGCGCCACCCACAACCAGCCGATCGCGATCGTCGCCCACTACGGCTGCGACTTCCACCACCCGCATTTGCGGGGCAACACGGTCGGGGACTGGCCGCTGAACGTCTTCGGCCGTGCGGACGCCGAGGCCCAGCTCGACACGCTACGCGCGATCGCCGCCGGCGACGCCCACAACCTCGTCTTCCAGGAGAGCTACCACCTCATCCCAGCCATAACCACCCAACCCGCCTGACACCCCACCTCCCGGCCCCGGGTCCGGCGACCACTTCACGCGCGGCGGTGCGGCGAACAGCCCGTGCGGCGGAGCCCGGCGCAACGCGGGCGGCGGGACGGGCGCACGGTGGAACCCGGCGTAAGGAGCACGGCGGCGGGACGGGCGGGTGCCACGGAGCCGGTCAAAGGATCGCCGTAGCGGCGGCCGGCCACGTGCGGGTCAGCGGCCGTCCCCCTGGAGGCCCCTCAACCACGGACGGCGGTAGGCGCCGCCCGTGCTCCGCCGTAAAAAACGATGCTTCTCACGCCACGGACGGCGGTTGGCGCCGCCCGTGCTCCGCCGTAAAGAACGATGCTTGTTATGCCTCGGTGAAGCCGCGCGCCCGGCCACCCGCCGACTCGCGCACCGCGGCCGCGACGGCGCCCGCAACGTCGGGGTGGAAGACGCTGGGGACGATGTAGTTGGGGCCCAGCTCCTCCGGCGTGACGACGGCGGCGAGGGCGCCGGCCGCGGCCAGCAGCATCTCCTGCGTCACCCCGTTGGCCTGCGCGTCCAGCAGCCCCCGGAAGACGCCCGGGAAGGCCAGCACGTTGTTGATCTGGTTGGGGTAGTCGGAGCGCCCCGTGGCCACCACGGCCGCGTGCTCGCGCGCGTCGTCCGGCGACACCTCGGGCTCCGGGTTGGCCAGCGCGAACACCACCGCGTCCTTGGCCATCGTCGCGATGTCGTCGCCCGTCAGGATGCCCGGCGCCGAGACGCCGACGAAGACGTCGGCGTCCTTGACCGCCCCCCGCAGGTCGCCCGAGTAGCCCTCGGCGTTGGTGTGGTCGGCGATCCACTGCAGCGACTCGTCGAGGTCGTCACGCCCGCGGTGGACGGCGCCCAGGTAGTCGCAGACGACCACGTTGCGCGCGCCGGCGGCCAGCAGCAGGCGCAGCACCGCGTTGCCGGCCGCGCCCGCGCCCGCCATGGTGATCTTGACGGTCGCGATGTCCTTGTCGACGACCCGCAGCGCGTTGGTGAGCGCCGCGAGCACGCAGATCGCCGTGCCGTGCTGGTCGTCGTGGAAGACGGGGATGTCGAGCAGCTCGCGCAGCCGCCGCTCCACCTCGAAGCAGCGCGGCGCGCCGATGTCCTCCAGGTTGATCCCGCCGAACCCGGGCGCGATCACCTGCACCGTGCGGACGATCTCGTCGACGTCCTGCGTGTCGAGGCAGATCGGCCAGGCGTCGATGCCGGCGAAGCGTTTGAACAGCGCCGCCTTGCCCTCCATGACCGGCAGCGCGGCCTCGGGGCCGATGTTGCCCAGGCCCAGCACGGCCGAGCCGTCGGTGACGACGGCCACCGTGTTGCGCTTGATGGTCAGGCGCCGGGCGTCCTCCTTGTTGCGTGCGATGGCCATCGACACGCGCGCCACACCCGGGGTGTAGGCCATGGACAGCTCGTCGCGGTTGCGCAGCGGCACCTTGGACTTCATCTCGATCTTGCCGCCGAGATGCATGAGGAACGTGCGGTCGGACACCTTGTGGATGACGACGCCCTCGACCGCCTCGAGCTGGTCGACGATGGCCTGGGCGTGGTCGGTGTCCCTGGCCGCGCAGGTCACGTCGATGCGGAGCTTCTCATGGCCCGCGTTGGTGACGTCGAGGGCTGTGACCACACCCCCGGCCGACTCTACGGCGTGGGTGAGCTGGCTGACGGCCTTGCCGCCGGCCGGCACCTCGAGACGCACGGTGATGGAGTACGACACACTCGGGACGGTCGCCACGTCAATCGCTCCTTCGGGACTGACCAAGAATTCCCCCATGATAGGGGGCGCCAGGTCAATCCAGTGCCTCGGCCGCTGTGACAATGAGCTCGACGCAGGTGGGAACGGGGATCGTGGTGCTGTCGACGACCAGATGATATTGACAGGAATCCGTCGGATCCGCCCGATAAAAGTGCCGTACGTAGGCCATCCGGGCACGGTCGTTGTCCTCGATGACCCGGCGGGCCTCGCGCTCGCTCATCCCCGACAGCGTGGCCGTCTGCCGGATCCTGCGCTGGATCGGCGCGTCGAGCCGGACGTGGAGCGCGCCCGGGTGGTCGGCCAGCACCACGGCCCCCGCCCGGCCGAGGAACACCCCGCCCTGGTCGCGGGCCATGTCCTTGAGCATGCGTTCGGTACGGCGGACGAACTCCTCCGGCGCGTACGGCATCGCGCCGGGCACGTACATGTCGACGCCGCCGAACGTGACGGTCGGCAACCGCATCGCTCCCGAGAGCAGCCGCCCGAGGCCGTGCTCGGCCCGGTCGTCGTGCGCGAGCGCCTCCTCCAGCGTGCAGCCCAGCTCCTGGGCGACCGCGCTGGGGATGGCGCGGTCGACGAAGGGCACGCCGAGGCGCTCCGCGACGGCCGGGCCGATCTGGCTACCGGCCGTGCCGTATGTCGCGGATATGGTGACGACCCGCATACACCCAGGTTAGAACAGTGCGCTCGCCAAAGCTCTACGTGCTTTCGCCAAAGATGGATCGTCGGCCGGCAACGCGTCGAACAAGCCGAGCAGGTGGCGCCTGGCCTTGTCGCGCTCGTCGCCCGAGGTGCGCTTGACCACGGCGATGATGCGGCTGAACGCCTCGTCGACCGAGCCGGACAGCATCTCCAGGTCCGCGGCGAGCAGCTGCGCCTCGATGTCGGCGGGGTCCTGCAGCCGCCGCTGGACGTCGGCGGGGTCGGCGCTCTCGGTGCGCTTGATGAGGCTGACGCCGGCCAGGCCCATCTTGGCGTCCTCGTTGCCCGGCGCGCGGGCCAGCAGCCGCTCGTACGCCGCCGCGGCCGCGTCGAGGTCACCGCCGTCGATGGCCTGCTCGGCGGCCACCAGGTCGGGGTCGGCGGGCGGCCCCGCGGGCGCCTCCTGCTCGCCGGGCTCCGCCGCCGTGGGCCGGGCGTCGGGGTTGGCCTGGTAGAACTGCTCGACCGCGCCCATCAGCTCGTCGAGCCAGCGGCGCACCTCCTGCTCGGGCAGCACCTGCTGGAAGCCGGTGACGGCCTGCCCCTGGAAGATGGCCAGCACGGTCGGCACGGCCTGCACGCGCAGCGCCTGGGCGATCTGCGGGCTGGAGTCGACGTTGACCTTGGCCAGCACGGCCCGGCCGCCGAGATCGCCGACGACCTTCTCCAGCACCGGGCTGAGCTGGGCGCTGCCCGGCGCCCGCGGCGACCACAGGTCGAGGACCACGGGTGTGGTCATCGAGCGGTCGATGACCTCGGTCGTGAACGTCTCCTCGGTCACGTCCACGATCGAGGCCGACGCGGCCGCCTGGGGACCCGCCGCCTCCCGCCGGGCCTGCGCCTCGAGGGCCTGCTTGCGCGCGCCCAGGTCAATCGCTCCGTAGAGCGACCCGGGCCTAGAGAAGTCCGCCATGCTCTTCATCTTGCCGCATCACCAGGGCGGCGCAGTCACCCGCCGCCCTCTTGGAAGTCGCCCGCCGCCACCCGGAGGGTGCGCAACTGGGTGAACATCCGGTCGAGTTCGTCCTCGGCGTACATGGTCAGGCCGAACTCGGCGCCCATCAGGTCGCGGGTGGCCCGCTCCACGACGTCCCGGCCGGCCTTGGTGATCTCGGCGAGCACGCCGCGCCCGTCCCGCGGGTTGGGCAGCCGACAGACGAACCCGGACTTCTCCAGCCTGTCCACCGTGTTCGTGACGCTGGTGGGGTGGACCATGAGCCGTTCGCCGATCTTCGACAGCGGGAGCGCGCCTGTCTTGCTGAACGTCAGCAGGACCAGCGCCTCGTACCGGGCGAAGGTCAGGTCGTACGGCTTCAGGAGCGAGTCGAGCTGCGACAGCAGGATCTGGTGGGCTCTCATGATCGAGGTCACGGCGGCCATGGCGGAGGAGGGCCCGAAGTGGGCACGCCAGCTCTCCGCGGCCCGGTCGATGGGGTCGAACGGCAGGTTGAGCGGCTTGGGGTGCGACACAGCGCATACGGTAGCGCGCCCCTCGTCCCGGTTCGTCTGGTGACCTGGAGCGACAGGCTTCCCCGCTTGACCAAGAATCCGGACGTCAATCATCACGCTCAGTTATGGTTCTCGTACGTATGGTGACGCAGAAGCCAAGTCCATCGGCCTGTGGGGACAGGCCGGACTCATTCGCTTCGGCCTTGCCGAGGGGCACGGGGGGTGCTTGATGAAGGTCAACGGGGAAAAGGGTGCGTGAGCACGCGGGCATTTCACGAGAGGAGCTGAAGCAGAGCGCGGCCGTCACGGTGGCCGTGCTCCTGGCGATCGGGCTGCTGGCGGCGTGGAATGTCCTGATACCTGGCGTGGACGCGTGGGAGAACATCGTGGCCGCGGTCATCGGCTCGTTGCGGATGACCGGGCCGGTGGCCGCCGCGTTCGCGGCGTGGGTGGCGTTGCGCAAGCGCAGGGCGTTGCGCGGGCGCCCGCTCACGACGTGGCGTGCGCTCAAGGCGCCGCTGGCGATCGTGGTGGTGGTGCTCGGGTCGTTCGGTGCGACGGTGCTGGTGTTGGCGGTCAAGACGGTGCTCACCGACCAGTCGGGGCGGCTGAGCCTGTCCGGCCTGGGCATGGGCATGGCGGGGCTGGCGCTCTACTCGGTGATCGGCTGGGTGGCCGGCTGGGTGGTGCCCAAGGCGTTCACGCCGCCGCTGGCCGGGCTGGCCTGCTATGGACTGTTCTCGTGGCTGGCCGACGACCGGGGCTGGGCGGACAAGCTGGCGCCCGGCACCGGGGAGCCGTACGACCTGTTCCAGGGGTTGAGCGGGGCGCCGTTCTTCGACCAGACGATCTGGCTGCTCGGCATCACGGCGGCGCTGCTGCTCGGCTGGGCGGCGCTGGTGACCAGGCAGGCGCTGGTGCTGGCGTGCGCGCTGCTGTCCGTGCTGGCGGCCGGGATGGGCGTGTCGCGGGTGCTGGCCCAGCCGAAGCCGGCCGCCGCCGTGGACATCGCCTACAGCTGCCAGGACTGGCCGATCACGGTGTGCGTGCACCCGGGGATGCGGGCGGGGCTGACCGAGCTGGGGGCGGCGTTCACGCAGATCGCCTCCCGGCTGGCGGGGACGCCCGCCGCGTTCACGCGGGTGGAGCAGCGGCCGCTGGAGGAGGAGCTGAAGCCCTCGAACGGCCTGGCGCCCGTCCACGTGCCCGACCTGTCCGCGGGGTTCGCGGAGGAGGCGGCGTACGAGTACATCGAGTCCCTGGCCGCCCGCTGCCCCGGCACGGTCGCGGACGGTTACCGGGAGATCGTGATGGCGTGGCTGCGCGGGGAGCCCCTGCCCGGCGGGCCGCTGCCCGAGCACCAGTACGCGGCGTCGTGGTTCTCGTGGCTGAGCGAGCACCAGCGCAGGGAGTGGCTGCGGATGTTCTACAGCGACTTCCAGAACTGCGGGCTGTCGAGCATGTACTTCGGCGGCGGGGGCGCGGCGCGGCCGCAGGTGGCGCCGTCGGCCCGCCCGACGCCGGAGTCGAGCCACGTCTACCCCGTGTACCCGGAGGGCGAAGGCACACCGAACTCGGCCCCCAGCGCGTCCATGGCCGGTCTGAGCTAGGCGGCGGCCGATGGATCGGAAGATGTCACCAAACGGCTGGCAATGATGATCGCCCGACGGGTAGTCATGCACCCATGACGACTTCCCGTACGACGCCGCTCGAGGTGACCACCGCGCGGCGCCGCAGGTGGCGATACGTGGCGGGTTTCCTGGTCCTGGCGGTCCTGCTCGTGGTGGGCGGCCGCCTGGCCTGGACCTGGCTCAACCCGCTCGGCGAACAGGTCATCGACCGCAGTCAGCCGGTGCTCCTGCAGTCCATCAAGGACCTCAGCCGCTTCGAGGCCGCCACGGGGAACTTCCAGGTGGTCGTGGACCTGGAGAAGGACGCCAACTTCCTGCCCGACGCGATCAAGGGCACCCGCACGCTGTTCGTCGGGGCGGGCGGGGTGGACGCGTACGTGGACTTCTCCGGCCTGGCCGGGAACGCCGTGACGGTGTCGGAGGACCGCACCCAGGCGACCGTGCTCCTGCCCCGTTCCCAGCTGGAGAAGCCCAACCTGGACAACAGTCGCTCGTACGTGTACGCGCAGCAGCGCGGGCTGTTCGACCGGGTGCAGGACTTCCTGTCCGGGTCGCCAGGGGACCAGCGCGAGCTCTATCTGCTGGCGGAGAAGAAGATCACCGAGGCGGCGGTGGCGAGCGACCTGCGCGCCAGGGCGGACGCCAACACCAAGGCCATGATGACCGGCCTGCTGAAGTCGCTCGGCTTCACGAAGGTCACGGTGAAGTTCACGGACGAGCCCTAAGGACGGCTCACGGGCACCTTAGTCGCCTGGTGTGCCTGCCTAAGTACCTTCCTATCTGGCCTTACGTCCGGAGATAAGGCATCCGCCCGATGTGTCCGGGAGGGCCTTAGGAGGAGTCTTAAGAGTGCAGGGAAGAAGCACGAGCCACAAGGGGCCTCAATGAACGCCGAACTCGAGTACACCGTGATGCAGCACCACGCCTCCGAGCTCCGCCGCGCCGCGGCCGAGCAGCGGCGGGTGCGCGAGGCGCAGAAGAGCCTGCGGCCGGAGCGCCGCAACCGCTCGGTCTTCGCCAAGTTCCTCGCTTCATGACCGTCCACAAGCAGCCCGGCCGCACCCTCCCTCGCGGCCGGGCTGAACAGCCCCCGTAGGGGGCGACGTCAGGGACCCGAATCCTGGTGGGTCCCTGCATCGCGGAGCCCCGGTCCATTCCTGGTCGGACCGGGGCATCGCGCTGTCCGGGCCGAAACGGCTCAGACGGTGATGACGGCCTTGCCGCGCACCTGTCCCCGTTCCAGGCTGCGGACGGCCTCGGGGACCTCGCTGAGCGGGTACGTCCGGTCGACGACCGGCGTGACCTGACCGGAGCCGACGAGCTCGGCCACCGCTCGCAGGTCGGCCTCCCGGAACGACATGAAGACCACGCGGAGCCGCTGGCGGGCGAACGGGTCCAGCAGCACCGTCCGCATCTGACGGTCGGTGCCGGCCAGCCACCGCCCGCCCCGTTCGCCGCCGACGATGACCACCGTTCCGCGGGGCGTGAGGGCGCGGCGCAGGTGGCGCAGCGGGCGGTTGCCCGCCGTGTCGATGATGACGTCGTAAGGGCTCCCCTGGTCAGCGAAGTCCTCCCGGGTGTAGTCGACGACCTCGGCCGCGCCGATCGACCGTACGAGGTCCGCCTTCGCCGCGCTGCACACGCCCGTGACCTCCGCCCCGGACGCCTTGGCGAGCTGCACCGCATACGTCCCCACTCCCCCGCCCGCGCCGATGACCAGCACCCGCTGCCCCGCCCGCACCCGGGCCTGGTCGCGCAGCGCCTGGAGGGCGGTGATGGCCGAGGTCGGCACTGCCGCGGCGGGCTCGAACGCGAGGTCGCCCGGGATCGGCGCGAGCCGGTCCTCGCGGGCGCACGCGTACTCGGCGAAGGCCCCGCCGCCGCACGTGCCGAACACCCGGTCGCCGGGCCGGAACCGGGTCACGCCCGCGCCGACCTCCTCGACGACCCCCGCGACGTCGGTGCCGGGCCGGCCCTTGGGCTTACGCAGCCCGATCGCCGGACGCATCAGGTATGGGATGCCGGTCATCATGTGCCAGACGCCCATGTCGAGCCCGGCCGCGCGCACGCGTAACAGCACGTCGGTCTCACCGGGCGATGGCTTCTCGATGTCCCGAAATTTCAAGACATCGGCGGGCCCGTACTCGTCCTGAACGATCGCCTTCATGGTCACTCTCCCTCTGGATACTGGAACACGTCATCGAGCGGGACCCCGAAAACCCGCGCGATCTGGAACGCCATCTCCAAGGAGGGCGAGTAGCGGCCCTGCTCGACGGCGATGATGGTCTGCCTGGTCACGCCGACCCGTTCGGCCAGCTCCGCCTGCGTCATCTCCCCGCGGGCGAACCGCAGGGCCCGGATCGAGTTCGTGACCTTGGTGGACTTCACCATGACGGCAGGCCCCGGCGGTAGGCGACGATCTTCAGCGCGGACCCCAGCACCGACGAGAGCACGAACGCCAGGTAGATCACGTTCGCGATCCAGAAGTAGTCGACCTCGGCCAGGGCCATCCACAACGCCGCCAGCCCGCCCAGAACGAGGCACCACTGGCCGGCGTATTGGCCGTAACGCCAGATCTCGCGGTCACGCTGGTCCTTCATCCCGGCGCCTCGGCGGAAGACCGCCGAGAGCGCTATGTCGAGGACGATCGTCGCCGCGATCGCACCCCCGATGCTCCACAGCAGCGTCGCCGCGTAGGGCACCTCCGCGATGGAGGTGCCGCCCGCTCGGCCGAGGATGATCGCGATGTACGTGCCGTACGCGCAGACCGAGACCACGGCCATGATCCACGCGCGTCTCTCTTCGGATGCCATGCCTCGAATGTAAAACATCCCGGACTTCATGTCTAGAATTCTTTACATCGCCGAGCGCGAGAAGGGCCCCGGGGCTCTCCCCGGGGCCCGCGAAGACTCCTACTGCTTGGGGACCGAGATGATCAGCGCGTCACCCTGGCCGCCGCCGCCGCAGAGCCCGGCAGCGCCCAGGCCGCCGCCCCGGCGCTTCAGCTCGTACGCCAGCGTCAGCACGATCCGCGCGCCCGAGGCCCCGATCGGGTGGCCCAGGGCGATGCCGCCCCCGTTGACGTTGACCTTGTCCGGCGGCACGCCCAGCTCCTTGGCGGACTGCAGGACCACGCTGGCGAAGGCCTCGTTGATCTCCACCAGGTCCAGGTCGCCGGCCGTCGCGCCCTGCTTCGACAGCGCGTGCTTGATGGCGTTGGCCGGCTGGGACTGCAGGGACGCGTCCGGGCCCGCGACGTTGCCGTGCCTGCCTATCTCCGCCAGCCACTCCAGGCCCAGCTCCTCGGCCTTCGACTTCGACATGACCACGACGGCGCAGGCCCCGTCGGAGATCTGCGAGGCGGAGCCGGCCGTGATCGTGCCGTCGGCGGCGAAGGCCGGGCGAAGCTTGGCCAGGGTCTCCGGGGTGGTGTCACCGCGTACGCCCTCGTCCTCCTTGACGATCAGCGGCTCGCCGCGGCGCTGCGGGATCTCCACCGGGACGATCTCCTCGTCGAAGAGGCCGTTCTTGATGGCGGCGGCGGCCAGCTGGTGGGAGCGGGCCGACAGCGCGTCCTGCTCCTCCCGGCCGATGCCGAGCCGGGCGTTGTAGAGCTCCGTCGACTCGCCCATCGCGCGCTGGTCGAACGCGCAGAACAGGCCGTCGTGGGCCATCGAGTCGACGACCTGCGAACCGCCGTACTTGACGCCCTTGCGCAGGCCGGGCAGGAGGTGGGGGGCGTTGGTCATGGACTCCATGCCGCCGGCCACCACGATGTCGAACTCGCCCGCGCGGATGAGCTGGTCGGCCAGCGCGATGGCGTCCAGGCCCGACAGACAGACCTTGTTGATGGTGACGGAGGGGACCGTCATGGGGATGCCGGCCTTGACGGCGGCCTGGCGGGAGGGGATCTGGCCCGCGCCGGCCTGCAGGACCTGGCCCATGATGACGTACTCGACGGCCTCCGGCGCGACCCTGGCACGCTCCAGCGCGGCCTTGATGGCGACGCCCCCGAGGTCCACGGCGGCCAGCCCGGACAGGGATCCCAGGAGCTTGCCGATGGGCGTGCGAGCTCCGGCCACGATGACGGAACTGGACATGACGGGGGCCTCCTACGCTCACGTCGGGTTCTTTGACACCATACCCACGAGTAGGCGGACGCTCGCTATGGAGGTGGGCCACATATGTTCATGCGGATCGACCACATCGGAATCGCGTGCAAGGACATCGAAGAGAAGATCGCGTTCTTCTCGGAGACGTTCGAGCTGACCGTGGTCGCCAGGGAGGTCAACGAGGAGCAGGGCGTGAAGGAGGCCATGCTGCGCATCTCCGACGGCGAAGGTGGGGGCTCCTACATTCAGCTTCTGGAACCTCTCTCTGAGGACTCTCCTGTGGGAAAATTCCTCGCTAAGCGTGGCGAGGGCGTCCATCATGTGGCATTCGGGGTTCCCGATGTCGCCCAGGCGATGGCTAAGATCAACGAGAAGGGTGTGAGGCTCCTGGATGAGCGTCCCAGGCACGGGTCGATGGGCTCCGAGATCGCGTTCCTGCACCCCAAGGACGTGGGAGGAATGCTGACGGAGTTGGTGCAGGCGGCCAAGCCCTAACACCGGACCTGACAAATGTTAAAAAACGTTCATATGTAACTAGTCACGCAGAAAGTTGGACGGGGCTTCGCAGGTGGCACCAGCGGAGTACGCTTGACCTTCCACCGGACATGGAGCCTGCCCTTTGGCACAGGCTCCTGGATCGGATGCCCCGAACCCCCCGTCCGGCCCGTGTAGCCGTCTCGACAACCCAGGATTGAGCCTCCATGCAGTCCGACATCGACGCCCAGCTCAACAATTTCTTCGAGGACGCCCCCGCACGCGAGTTCGACGTGGTGCTCCGCGGTTACGACCGGCATCAGGTCCACGATCATCTGAAGCAGCTAGACGGAGAGCTACGGCAGTCCCGCGAGCAGGTGACGAGCCTGCAGCGCGACCTGTCCGACTCCCAGCGCCAGTTGCAGGAGCAGGAGCGCCCCACCTACTCCGGTCTCGGCGCCCGCATCGAGCAGCTGCTCCGCCTGGCCGAGGAGCAGGCCACGGAGCTCGTCCAGGCCGCCAGGTCCGAGGCCAACGAGATCAAGGCCGCGGCCAAGGTCGAGGCCGCCGACATGCGGGCCGCCGCCGAGGCCGAGGCCGCCGAGAAGCGCGCCGTGGCCACGCGGGAGAGCGACGAGATGCGCTCCGCCGCCGATCGCGACGCCGAGGAGACCCGCTCGACCGCCCGCCGCGAGGCCGACGAGCTGACCAACACCACCGATCGCGAGGTCGCCAAGCTGCGGGCCACCGCCGACCACGAGGTGGCGGAGAAGCGGGCCGACGCCGAGCGGGAGATCGCCAAGCTCCGCACCACCGCCGAGCGCGAGGTCGCCCAGCTGCGGGCCTCGACCAAGCGCGAGCGCGACGAGGTGCTGACCACCGCCAAGCGGCAGGCCGACGAGATGCGCGCGCAGGCTCAGCGGGTGCTGGAGGAGTCGGAGGCCAAGCGGGCGCAGGACGAGGCGGAGTTCGAGATCCAGCTCGCCTCCCGCCGCGAGGAGGCCGAGCGCCAGGAGGCCGAGCGCCACGCCACCGCCCAGGCCAACACCCAGCGCATGGTCGCCGAGGCCGAGCAGCGCGCGGCCACGGCCGAGTCGCGGGCCACGAAGGCCACCCAGCAGGCCGAGCAGACCCGCCGCGAGGCGGACCTGCACGCCAAGCAGCTTGTCGCCAACGCCCGCAAGAGCTCCGAGACGATCGTCGCCGAGGCCAAGACGAGCGCCGACACGATCGTCACCGAGGCGAAGAACGAGGCCGAGCGCACCCGCACGACCATGCAGCGCCAGGTCGACGAGCTCACCCGCCAGCGCGACAGCATCACCAGCCACCTCGCCCAGCTGCGCCAGCTGCTCGGCGGCGCGGCCCTGCCCGGCATGGAGCCGGAGCCCGCGGTCACGGCGGCCCCGGCCAAGCCGGCGCTCGCCGCTCCCGTGGCCGAGGCCCCGGCCACGACGCCCGCGGCGAAGGTCGAGAGCAAGTCCGAGGACGACGCCGAATGGTGGCAGGAGTAACCACCGGCCCACAGGTCGGGACTGCACACGGGGGCTGAAGAGCAGGTTGGAGAGAGCCTGGCGATCCGATGGTCGCTAGGCTCTCTCTTTGCTGTTTACCGACAATCTCGGGAGTGTCGCCTTGTCCGCGGATGTCGATCCCACCGCCCCGGAGCCCACCGAGTCCGCAGAAGCCACGACCACGAAGAGAGCTGCCACGGCCCAGGAGGGCGACGGCGGCCCTCAGCCGTACGGACTGCCCGGGAAGCCGCTCGCCCGCGGCCCCTTCCTGTTCGGGCTGGTCGGCGGGCTGGGGGTGCTGACGGCGATCGCGATCGCCCAGATGGTCGTCGCGTCGCTGAGCACGATCATCCTGGTCGTCGTGGCGATGTTCCTGGCCGTCGGCCTCAACCCGGCCGTCGAGGCCCTCCAGCGTCGCGGCCTGGCCCGGCGGGGCGCGATCTCGATCGTGTTCGCCGGGGTCATCGTGGCGTTCGCGCTGTTCGGCCTGGCCGTGGTGCCGCCGGTGAGCCAGCAGCTGTCGGAGTTCGTGGCGGCGGTACCCACGTACGTCACCGAGCTCGGCAAGAACCCGACGCTGCACCAGCTCGACTCCGAGTACCAGATCCTGGCGCAGCTCAAGACGTTCGTGACGTCCACGCTGGGGCCGTCGCTGGCCAGCGGCATCATGGGCGCGGGGCTGGTGGTGCTGAACGGCGTCTACACCACGGTGACGCTGCTGGTGCTCATGCTCTACTTCCTCGGCTCGCTGCAGACGATCAAGGACTACCTGCTCAAGCTCGTACCGGCCTCCCGCAGGACCCGGACGAGGGCGATCAGCGAGCAGATCCTCTCCGGCATCGGCGGGTACGTGGCGGGCAACGTGCTCATCTCGGTCATCGCGGGCTTCCTGACCTGGATCTTCCTGTCCATCGCCGGAGTGCAGTACGCGCTCGCGCTCGCCCTGGTCGTGGCGCTGACGGACCTGATCCCGCTGGTGGGCGCAACGATCGGCGCGGTGCTCGTGACCGGCGTCGCGCTGCTGCAGTCGGTGCCCGCGGGAATCGCGTGCGCGGTCTTCTTCGTGATCTATCAGCAGGTCGAGAACTACTTCATCTATCCGAGGGTGATGAAGCGCTCGGTGGACGTGGCGCCGGCGGTGACGGTGATCGCCGCGCTGTTCGGCGGGGCGCTGCTGGGGATCGTCGGAGCGCTGCTGGCCATTCCGGTGGCGGCGGCCATCGCGTTGATCGTCCGGGAGGTGGTCCTGCCGCGCCAGGACCACGTCTGAGGGCCTCCCGGGGAGGGGCCGAGTCCCAGTTGCCGACCGCGCCCCCGTCGCCCGTCTCACTCCGGCTGAGCTCCTTCGGGCCGGGGATGGGTGCGTGGGCGGGCAGCCGGCCGCCGGGTGGGGTCAGGGGCGGGGGGTGGCGAGGTCGGTGCGGAGGAATTCGGTGATCGCCGTGTTGAAGGCCTCGGGCTGCTCCACCGCGCTCAGATGGCCGGCCTTCGGGATGATCTCCAGTCGCCCGTCGGGTACGGCGCGCGCCATCGCCTCCGCGTCGGCGGGTGGCGAGAGCTCGTCCTCCTCCCCCACCACGACCAGCAGCGGCACCTTCAGCGCGCTCAGCGTGTCGAACGAGTCGGGCCGCGCGGCCATCGCCCGTTGCGCCCAGGCGACCGCGCCCGGCGGCGCGGACTGCACGAGCCCCTTGACGCGCCCGAACACCATGGCCCGCCGCTCCCTCGTGGTCGGCCCGATGAGCGCCGGGAGCACCTCGCTGACCAGCACCTCGCTGCCCTCGGAGAGCACGGCCTGCGCGATGCGCTCCCTGTTGTCCCGCGCCGGGGGCGGGTCGGCGCCGGCCTTGGTGTCGGCCAGGATCACGCCGAGCACCCGGTCGGGGTGCCGGCGGCAGAATGCCATGGTCACGTAGCCGCCCATCGACAGCCCGCCCACCACCGCCCGCTCGATGCCCTCGTCATCGAGCAGCCTGGCGACGTCGTCGGCCATCAGGTCGAGCGACGGCTCGTCGTCACCCAGGCGGGACCCGCCGAAGCCGCGCAGGTCGGGTGTGATGACCCTGCAGGCCTTGGCCAGTCCCTCGCGCTGGGCCAGCCACATGGCCGACGAGAGCGGGAACGCGTGAAGCAGCACAACCGGGAGCCCGGTTCCGGCCGATCTCGTGTAGAGCTGCACGGACCACACGGTAGCCCGGTTCACGGCCGCAAGCACTCAATGTCGTATGCCTATATCCGCCGAAAACCGAAGACGGCTTCGCTAAAGCTCCCTATAAAGACGGCATTTCGCCAATGTCGGCTATAAAACTGGCATTGGCCGGCGAATAATCGCGTACACAATTAGATGGCGGTGGCGCCGCCGTCCACGAACAGCACCTGGCCCGTCATGTACGCGGAAGCCGAGCTGGCCAGGAACACGGCCGGCTGGGCCATCTCCGCCACCGTCCCCCAGCGCCGCATGGGCACGGTGGCGACCGTGGCGGCGCCGGAGGTCTCGTCCTCCCAGAGGTTCCGGTTGAGGTCGGTGGCCGTCCAGCCGGGGCACAGCGCGTTGACCCGCACCCCCGCCCGCGCCCACTCCACGGCCAGCGTCTTGGTCAGCGCCACCAGCCCGGCCTTGGCGGCGGCGTACGGGGCGAGGAAGGGCGCGCCGAGCGCCGCCACCGACGCCACGTTGATGACCGTGCCGCCACCCCGCTCCAGCAGGTGGGGCGCGACGGTGTGGCAGACGATCATGGCCGAGTCGAGGTTGAGCCGCATCAGCTTGTCCCACCCTGACAGCCGCAGGTCCTTGAACTCGACGAGGAAGTTGGAGCCGCCCGCGTTGTTGACCACGATGTCGAGGTGCCCGAGCCCGTCGATCGCCGCCGCGACGGCCCCCGCGGCGGCGTCGCGGTCGGTGAGATCGGCGGGGATGACGACCGCGCGCCTGCCCAGCGCCTCGACCTCCTTGGCCACCTCGGCCAGGCTCTCGGCCGAGCGGGACACGAGCGCCACGTCGGCCCCCGCCTCGGCGTAGGCGAGCGCGATGCCCCGCCCGATCCCCTTCGACGCTCCCGTGACCAGAGCCTGCTTCCCACTGAGATCGAACGCGCCCACGCTGCCTCCTCGAGTTCATTACCGAACAAGATTCTAGTGACATGACACCCGAAAACGCCACCGGCGCGGAACCCGTGAGGGTCCCGCGCCGGTGTCCGATCAGTTGGGGCTAACCTCCCAAGCCCCAGATGATGATGTCGAGCGCGTCGGCTATTCCGCTCTTGTCGAGATACTGGTTGACCTTGAAGCCGGTTTCGGCGATCGTGCCCGTCCTCGTGTTCTCGGGCTCGACCTTGTCCGGCCGGAAGATCTGCCGCTCACCCTGGCCGGAGCCACCGGGCCGGGCCGCCGGCGGCGGTCCGTCCGGATACATCCGGCCGTCTCGGTAGACGCTGTAGGACTGCGTCGGCTGGGTCGAGCCGTCGTTGCGGTAGATCTGGCTCGGCCGTGGCTGCATCGGCTGCCGGCTGTCCCTGGGCGGCGACTGCCGCTGCTGCGCCCTGTGGCTGGTCGGCCGCTGCGCCGGACGCTGCCGTGCCCGCTGGATCCCGCTGGGGAGCCGGCCGGACCGCCTGTTACGCGTCCTGGCCGCCGCCGCGGCCCGGCGCTTGGCCGCCTGCTCAGCGGCCTTTCTCCTCGCCTCTCTCTTCGCCGCCGCCGCGGCCCTCCGCTGTGCCCGTGCCGTCGCCGCCTTCCTGGCCCGCTCGGCCGCCCTCTTCTTGGCCTGTTCCTGGAGCTTCTTCCTGGCCGCGGCCGCGGCCTTCTTCCGCGCCGCCTCCAGGGCCCGCTTCTTGGCCTCGGCCGCGGCTCTCCGCCTGGCCTCCGCCAGTGCCCGGCGCCGCGCCGCCGCGAGGGCGGCCCGCCTGGCCGCCGCACGCGCCGCCGCGATGGCGGCCCGCCTGGCGGCGGCCATCGCCAGCCTCCTGGCGATGATCTGCGCCGAGACCCGCACCACGACCACCGCGACGAACCAGAACAGCTGGCCGTCGGGGTCGCTCATGGTGATGGGGCTGTTGTTGGCGTAGGCGTAGGCGTTGAGCTGCTGCGGGGTCTGCTCCTCCATGACGGGGTCGACCGACAGGAAGCGCCCGTTCTTGGGGTCGTACTCGCGAGCGCCGAGGTGGACGAGCCCGGTCGTGGAATCCTGCGTGCCTCCCACGAATCCGCGCTGCCCCGGCCAGAACGCCGGTGGCGATCCCCGGTTCTCGCCGAACGGCGTCGTCCTGCGTACGGCCAGCTCACCGGTCCCGGCGTTCACGGCCGCCTGAGCGGTGCCCTGGTGGTCGTTGACCAGGAAGTAGACCTGGTTGTCCGGCGTGCGCACCGCGATGGGCTCGCCGCCGATGGTGTAGTAGCGAGTCTGCTCGACGGCGTCCTTGGCGAAGTCGAAGCGCAACTCGATGTCGTCGATGTAGAGCGTGGAGTCGGTCGGCGTCTTGCGGATCAGCCGGTCGCCCTCCGCGTTGTACACGAAGGACGTCGTCTTGCCCGCCTCCGTCACCGACTCCAGGTTGCCCTCGGCGTCCCAGACCAGGCTCTGGTCGGAGTTGCCGACCTTGCGCCTGGTGGTGTTGCCCGCGGCGTCGTATTCGAAGAGGTCCGACCCGACGGTCTGGAGCGCGTGCGGCTGCTTGGCGCCCGCCGCCGGGTAGGCGGAGGTACGGGTGGTCTCACCCGCGCCGCCCCAGGCGTGCTTGATCTCCTTGGTCCGGTTGCCGGTGGCGTCGTACTCGTAGCTGAGCGCGTACGGGGCCACGCCGCCGATCTTGTCGGACTGCGGGCTGCCACTGGCGCAGTCGTCGGTGCCCGTCCACGCCGAGGTCATCCGGCGCAGATGGTCGTACTTGAAGCACTGCGTGTCCTGGCCGCTCGCGCCCTTGTCGGCGATCTTGGTGATGTTGCCGACCGCGTCGTAGCTGTAGTTGAGGTCCAGGTCGGTCGCCGCGGCGCCCTCCCTGTCCACCCGCATCCTGGACATCCTGCGGGTGCCCTCGTCATGGGTGTAGGTGACCCAGGTCTTCTTGCCTCCCGTGCTCAGCTCCTGCTGCAGGGTCTCGCCCAGCTTGGAGTAGCGGGTCGCGGTCACGTACGTGTTCAGGCCGCTGACCTTGGTCGGCTGGCTGAGCTCGTCGTAGGTGTAGACGACCTGCTCCTCCGCCAGGCCGCCCGCGGCCGGGAAGCTGACGGACTGGACCTGGTCGTCGATCGTGTAGCGGGTGTTGAGCTGGTACGAGCCCGCCAGCTTGCCCTCCCGCTCGGGGACGGTGACGGTCTCGCGCAGCGTGCGGTAGTCGGAGTCGATGGCGTTGATCTCGGCCTTGTACGCCTGCCCGCCCGTGTAGCGGATGCTGGCGTTCATGTGGCCCTTGGCCAGCGCGTCGTACTGCCACTCGGCGAGCAGCGGACCGGTCGCGGAGCCGTCGCGCAGCTCCTTCTTGCGGCCCAGCGCGTCGTAGACGTAGTACAACGTCTTGCCGCGCGAGTCGGTCGTGGTGACCAGCTCGTCGGCGTCGTTGTACGTCATCGTGGTGGCCCCCTTGTCGGGGTCCTCCATCTTGATCTCGCGGCCACGCATGTCGTAGTGGTGCTTCCACACGTTGCCCGCCGCGTCGGTCACCGTGGACAGGCGTCCGGCGTGGTCGTAGGTGTACTTGGTGGACTCGTACTCGCCCGTCGGGGTGGCGCCCTTGTACTGGCGCAACTCGATGAGCCGGTCCTCCGCGTCGCCGATGCGGGTCGTGGCGGTGCCTCCGGCCGGGGGCGTGATGTTGACCCGGTCGCCCTGCTGCGTGGTGCTGACCCGGTACTTCTCCTGGCCCTTCGCCTTGAGGATCTGCGCGTTGGCGTCACCGCTGCCGTCGAAGGTCACCACGACCTGGTTGGGCACGTCCGCGTCGGCCACGGCGAGCAGGTCGGTGGAGGGCGTCCCGGTGGCGAAGTAGCCGGTGTTCGACTTGGCCGCCTCGCCGAGCGAGTTGTAGACGGTGTCGGTGATCGTGCGCCCGTCACGCAGCGCCGGGTCCTGCGTCTGCTCGTCGCGGGGCGCGGGCTCCTGGGTCTGGCGCTTGCGCATCAGGCCGTCGTACAGCTCGTGGCTCGCGCTGTAGGTGCCGTCCGCGTTCAGCGTCTTCGTGGTGACGAAGCTGGGACCGTCGGTGCGCATCGAGTAGGCGTACTCGGTGCTGGGCGACTGGTTGGCCGCCTTGCTGCGGTCGGGCTGCCAGACCTTGACCAGGCGGCCGAGCGCGTCGTACTCCATGTCGATGCGGCGGTTGTTCGCGTCGACCTCGGCGTACGGCTCTCCCCAGGCCGGTTCGAGCAGGGTGAGCTCGACGTGGCCCAGCTGGTTGGTCTCCTTGATCTCGGTCGGGGGCGCGCCCGCCGTCGGGGTGTAGGTGGTGGTGGACTTGGTGCCCAGCGCGTCGGTCTCGCTGGTCTCGCGACCGTAGGCGTCGTAGGTGTGGGTGCTCTCGACGATCGTCGCGCCGTCCCCGGAGACGGTGTTCTCGACGGTGGTCACGTCACCCTTGGTCGGCGCCTGGCCGTACGCCTTGTTGTCGTACTGGACCTTCTGGTCGGAGATGACCTCACCGGCGGCCAGCGTGGACACGGCGGTGCCGCAGCCGGCGGCGACCTTCTGGATCCGGCTCGTGTAGTCGAGCATCCAGCTGGTGTCGTTGCGAGCGTAGGTGTAGCGGGTGCACTGGTCGTCGTCGGTGCTGGCCAGGTCGCCCTTCTCCTCCACCTGGGTGAGCAGGCCCTTGGTGTCGTACTCGCGCTCCTCGCCGGTACGACGCCACTTGCCTCCCTCCAGCGCGGTGCGGGCGACCATGGACTTGGGCTCGACCACGTACGCGGCCTTGGTGACACCGCTCTGCGTGGACTCGGCGGTCTTGACGGACCAGGGCGCCTCGAGCGTGGCGCTCAGGATGGCCCCGCCGTCGCCGTCGTAGACGACCTCCTCGCGCTCGAAGCCGGCGAACTGGTCGAGGTCGTCGAGCTTGACGCCCTCGGTGTCCGTGACCTGCGCGCTGCGCTTGGAGCCGTCGGCCTGCTTGTCACCGTCCATGCCGCGGAAGTAGCGGAACTCCGTCAGCGTGCGCTTGGTGTCCTGGCCGTCGCCCTGACGCACCCGGACCCGGCCGTAACCCCGGAAGTCCGACCACGTGCGGTGTTCGGGCTTGACCAGGATGTTCTCGGCGTAGCGCCAGGCGGTCCCGTCGAGGTACTCGTAGTCGGTGACGACGTTGGGGGCGCCGCCGACGCGGTCCACCTCCATCGTCTGCGTGACCACGTACTTGTGGAACCAGTCGGTCACCTCGGCCTCGTTCGGCGGTGACCAGCGCTGCGGGAAGCAGCGCCTGGCGTTCTTGTCGGCGGCGGGCACGTCGCCGGGCTTGCAGTCGGCGGCGGAGTAGTTGACGCGCAGCTCACCGCCGGACTCGTTGTTCACGGCCTGCACGCGCCACTTGACCAGCGGAGCGCGGCCCTCGTTGGCGTCCACCCGGTTGGGCAGCTGGACGCCGATGAACGTGACCTTGGGCAGCGTGATCGTGCCGCCCACGTGACCGCTCTGCTGGATCGACGCCAGCCACAGCGCCGGGCTCATGCCGTCGCCCGAGGCGGGGAACTGGTGCGCGAGCGTCCAGGAGTCCACCGGGGTGTACTGGCCCGAGGCGTTGATGATCTGCGTGGTGACCTTGGTCAGGCGCTTGCGCGTGAAGAACGTCGGCGCCAGGCGGTCGGTGCACTTCACGCCGGAGTCACAGATCTGGTCGAACGGGACGTCCGGCCAGCTGCTGGCGGTCTCCTTCTTGAGCTGGTCGGCGGCGCAGGTGATGGTGCCGCTGGGCAGGCAGCGCTCGGCCACGTCGAAGACGACGCGGGAGGCGGGAGCCTTGGTGAACAGCTCGTTCTGCAGGTAACCGTAGTCGATGCGGGTGAGGTAGCCCGCGCGGTCGTACACGGTGCCCAGCTCGGGCTTCATGTTACGGCCGTAGTAGTTCTTCTCCTGCGCGTACCAGTACGTGGTGGCGTTGCCGTGGGTGTCCACCGCGTAGTCCAGGTTCCACCGGTACGCCTGCTGGCACCAGGCGTTGGCCGGGGTGCTGTTGTAGCAGGGCTCGCCGCTGTTGTTGCCGAACACCGGCACCGTCTGGACCGACTTCGTCTCCGCCTTGCCGGTGACCCAGCCGGGCAGGCGGTTCAGGCCGAAGGTGTACTGGGTGCCGTCGGCGCCGGTGACCCGCCAGTACTCGCCGTTGTTGTCGCCGTTGGTGGCGCCGGTGAGGTACTCGATGCGGGTGCCGTCGTCGCGCTTGGGCCGCCACTGCTTGCTCGTGGCGTCCTTGACCAGCTCGACGGCCGAGTTGCCGAGCGACAGGGTGACGTTCTCCCCGTCCCAGCACAGGTCGCCGGTCTTCTTGCCGTCGACCATGCAGGACTTGTAGCGGCGCTCGATGTAGCCGCTGGGGTTCAGCTCGAAGCCCTCACCGACCCAGGAGGCCTGGTTGTTGGTGGAGGCGGTGCGACCGTCCACGCTCTGGGAGGAGTAGTCGATCGACAACTCCGGCTCGTCGCCGCCCAGCGCGGGAGGGGTGCGCAGGTCGTAGTCCCAGTTGAAGTCGCCGGTCTGAGGGCCGACGCCCCAGCTCGCCGACGGGGCGAGCGAGGTGGCGGAGTGGTCGCCGGACTGGCCCGAGGCGGCGGCCGTGACCGCGTACAGGCCGGCCGGCTCGAACTCGGCCGTCAGCGTGCCCGCCTTCGGGTCGTTCTCGCTCTTGACCGGCTGGGGGGCGGCGCAGCCGTCCGCCTCGGTCAGGGCGCACTCTTCCAGCTTGACCACGCGGAGCCGGGCGCCGTAGTCGCCGCCGTAGGCGTAGCGGAAGCCGGAGTAGTCGATCTGCAGGCGGGACTTCTTGCCGGACGCGGCCTTGAGGCTCGCTCCCTGGCCGGGCGATACGCGCATCGCGAGGCCGAGCAGCTTGGAGTCGAGGAGCTCGACGCGTACCGGGTCGGGGGTCTCGGCCTTGGCGGCGGCGGCCTTCTGCGGGGCCAGCTTCACGGGGAAGCCGGTCGCCGCCAGGGTGCTCGCCCCGGTGCCGCCCAGCTCCGCCGCCTGGGGTTTGGGCCAGGCGGCGCCTGGCGGCGCCTTCCACGCCTGTTTCTCGACAGGATTGGCCATCGGGGGCAGGACCGGGACGCTCTTGCCCTTGATCGGCTTCTCGTTCTCCACCGAGGGGGCCGGCCGGGGCGCGGCCTCCGCGGGCATGGCGTACGTGAGGGGGACGACGAGGGCGATGGTGAGCACCGCCGCGAGTCTGCGAGGCCAGGGCGACTCGGGCTTGGGCTTGACGAAACGGTTCCAGTAAGGGTCGGGATTGTCGGGTTCGTCGGGTTCGTGAGGTCGATTCCAGCGGGATTCGGGCAGGTCTAACTCACTCGGCAGGTCCATGAACCTCTCCCAGTCGGGGTGCAGATAGGACTTACTGGGGTGGGTGGGAACTTACTGGGCGGCCAGCTGAGCGATCTGCTCGGCGCTCAGCACGCCGTCATACGTGCGGACGTCGTCCACGACTCCTGGCCAGTAGCCGGTGAAGGCGCCCGCGGTCTTGGTCCGGCCCAGTTGCAGCGGGCCGGTGGCGTTCCACGCGCTCGCGTGGGACGTGATGGTGGTGGTCGAGAGCTGGCCGTTGACGTAGATGCGCAGCTCGCCGGCCAGCGCGTCGTAGACGCCGGCGACGTGCGTCCACTCCAGTGGGTTGGGGATGGCGTCGGAGCGGGTGCGTACGAGGGCGGCGGTGTCGGTGTCGGCGGCCCTCATGCCGAGGGTCCACCGCTGCTGTTC